>NZ_JBYMED010000002.1:0-302524 GCF_057787725.1 Shinella sp. OV683 | reverse complement strand
CCTCCGCCTGTGAACTCGTCCTGTCTCGTCCGTTCAATCCCTCCATTCTGCTTGGATTTTTGCGGCATCTCGGCTCCGATCATGCCGATGCTCCAGGAACAGTGCTGCGCTTTGCGGATCTCGAAATGAACCTTGCCACGGTAAAGGTTCACCGGGCCGGCAGGGAAGTGGCTCTGACGGCGTTACAGTTTCGGCTGTTGCGGCGCCTGCTGCAACAGCCGACAGTCGTCTGCCAACGCGACGATTTCATTGAGAGCTGCTGGTCAGAACATGTGGAAGTCGAGCCGCGTACCGTCGATATCCATATCGGGCACATTCGCCGCGCCATGGACGCGACGGGTCCGGATCTCATCCGTACCGTACGGGGATGCGGCTACGCTCTGCAGCTTCCGATCGCATGACGCTCGAAGCGCCTAATTCTTGAGCCGCCGGAACATTCCAGCCAGGCGACGATATTCGGACTCTTCACCCTCGAACCAGGCATCCAGCGCACAAAATGCGACGGCTGTCGCTGCTTGGCTACCGTAGAGAGCCAGGGCATGGTCGATGATGGTGTCATCGGCCGAATTATCCTGGTTGGCGGCTTCCAGGCTTTGTTGGTCAGGTCTCTCGGACCGGCATGGATTTCGCGACATTACAGTCTCCCCGCGTCCGGCGCAGGAAGTGGGTTTGGCTGATCGCCGGACGTTGCCGCACCCGTGGCGTCGCATGAAGTTGGAGCCTGTGCCGTCCCTGGCGAATGTGTCGTCGCGAGAATTGTCTTACAGCACCACAACTATTCCGGCAAGGTAGGAAGAGGCCTGTGCACATAATCTGGACTGTCAAACCTGACATAGTTTCCTTACAGGATTCGACTCCGGGGAATGACGTGACAGATGACCTCTACCGTGAGTGTCCTCCACTAACACGAAACTTCCCGCCTGAACGTGGCGCACCTCTCCGTCGCTCGTCTCGTATTCAACCGAACCATCCAGCCTGACCGTACGCACCGGCTCTGGGACCCTGTACCAAGCAACTTCGCGCATGCCCGCTGGGATCCTGCAAAGCTTTCGTTGACCGATTGAAATCAAATGCTTCTCAGGTGCGCGCGTCGGTTTTGCCCCAGTGACCACCTGCCGCCAAGTCCATGTGCAAACCGACATAGTTTCCTTACAGGATTTGATGTCAGGTTCGTATTCCATACAAGCAAGCCGCTTATCCCAGGTAACTGCCTGACTGGTCCGATCTGACCACAGGATGTTGATTGGTTGCGACTACCGAGGAGACACCACCTGCCACTTACTTGCGGGTGCTCGGTTCGATTCCTTCTGTAAGCGCACCTCGGTACGTATGAGCAGGCATCGCACGCTCCGGACATGGGTCCGGGACCCTTCGTCAACGATCAGAAGGGTATTTTTTGGACAATCAGCTTCCATTGTGACGGGCTGTATTCGTTGCAACTTATAAGTACGTACGGCATAAAGCTGATTGCGGCGAATGCTATTGCATCGTGACGCCGCCACCGTTGGCGGCTAAACAGGCGAAATCTTAGCTGCTATAGCGGTCCTGTCAGCCAATTCCGTTGTATTGTTTTGTAAATGCTAATAAAATTTCTCATGCAAAGATTTTATCGCAGCGCCAGCGCGGCCAGATTTCTTCGCTCCTGTACTTGCCAATTTGGAAACGCTTAACTAGACGTAATCGATGCAGAGTTGCAAATTGAGGACGAAATGACGAAATCGACTGATGCTGCAACTGATATGGCCGGTGAAAATATTACCGCAAAGATTGAAAAAACTATTGATCCCGACCTCTTGCAGAGGGTTGCTGAGGTCAAAACCAAAGTACAATCGACATTCGGACAGGTCGTCCTGGCCATGTCTGCCGTCAACCGCTATCGGCACATGATGCTCTCCGAGTTGCAGCAGTTGGTGATCGACCCCCTGATCAAGGACCGCATCGTCATTGCCTTTCCCGAAGCTCCGGACAGCGGTGCGCAGGCGGCCGCCGCAGCGGCCACCATCGCCATCTGGGCATCGGTGTCGGACGATGCCGACAAGCGCATTCGCGAACAGATTTCCGCAGGGGTATTCCCGCTCCGGCTGAAGGCCGAGGATTGGGCGAGCGGCGAGCATGTCTGGCTGCTCGACGTCATCGCGCCCAGCGAGAGGATGGCGACTGAGGTGTTGAAGAGCTTTCGGCATGTGGCCAAGAAGGACGAGATCAATATTCACCCGGTGGTGAGGGGGCTGGTTGATAGGGAGACTCTCGCCAAGCTCAGACGGTCGCCAGCGGTCGGGGGTAACGGCTAGCAAGCGATCATAACCGACAGCTTTTCAATGGCGGCTGCTTCGACCGCCGAAATGTGCACGGGGGTGCGGCTTTCATGAGCTTGAAATCTTATTCGGATGTCGCATCGGCTGGCCGCCTACTGATCTGCACGGCCGTCAGCAGTCTCATAATGCATTTTTTGCAGGCTCTAACAGGGGCGTCTGAAATCGATCCGCTGATCGGAAATGCTAGCCCGGCCGGTCATGCGATGGACCGAAAGTGGGCGGTGCTGGAGAGGTGCGTGGCATGAAACGCGTTTTGCGCCTGATCGCCCTTCTAGCTCTTATGCCTGGCCTTTCCGGTTGCAGCGAAAGCTGGACCTGGCACCAAAAGCTGACGGTCTCGGTTGTCACGCCAGACGGCCTCAAAGTCGCATCGAGTGTCCAGCGGGGCGTCATCGAGAAATATGGCTGGTGGCAGCGGCAATGGGGCTATGGCGGTGGCACGGCGCTAAAGGGCGAGGCCGTGGTTCTTGAGGTCGGCGCAGGCAAGTATCTCTTTGCTCTGCTAAAAGGAACGCCACTGGCTTGGGATGTCTTTCTCGGGCGCAAGACGCCAATGGAAGTGGCCGGCCCTCGATTGGAAAGTCTGGGCGAAACACGTGAACTGAAGAGCGACCAATTTCCGCTGCTCGTCACCTTCGCCGACATCAACGAGCCTAAGAGCGTCAAGCGCATCGATCCCGCCAATCTGGCGGCAACTTTCGGCCCCGGTTACAGGCTCAATTCCGTCACCATGACCATCACCGACGAACCGATGACGGAGGGAAGGGTCGATAGTGTGTTGGAGTGGTTGACTTGGCCGAGAGAAAAATTCCTGGCGGCCGGAAACGGCGAGAACCCGGTTACAGTTTATGACGATGGCCTGACTATTCCAATTGACCGAAATGAATTTAGGAGTGCTAGATAATGTCGGTTTCGCAAGATCTCTTCATGGCCGTCCTGTCGATGGACTCCTACAATCGCGGATACAACTACGGAATTGGCTCTGGAGAAGATGGCCTCGGCTCGTCGATAGACACCAAAATCGGCCAAGCCACAATCTTCAAGAATCTTGCTAGTTTTGACTTGGGTTCTACGGCACAGCCCGCAGGCTTCTATGCTGTCGCGTATGATTGGAATGGTCAGACGGTCATTTCCTACCGGGGGACGGATAATCCATCCTTGACGGGCAGCGCGGGCGCGGGCGCGAGTGACATTTGGAGCGGCTGGTCGATTGGCGCGGGCTACACCGGAGCGGGCACGCAGGCGGGATTGGCACTTCAATTCTACCAGTTGGTGACCGGCCACTCGGTATGGGACGGAGCGCAGGCGAATACAGTGCTTACCGGCCATTCGCTGGGCGGCGGGCTCGCGGGATTGGTGTCTACACTTTCGGGAACCGCAGGTTATGGCTTCGACTATATGCCTTTTGGCATCGCTGCATACGCGGAATATGCATATGCGGTCTACAATGATATCGAAATCGCCTCCACCGATGGCTTCGATCTCACGCAATTCAAAGGTTATTATACCACGGGTGAAGCTCTTCAGGCCATTCGCAATGGGTCGGCGCAGGTTGGTTTGGGAGCAATCCTAGGTACGGCGACATCTGTGCTTATGGGTGAAGTGGCCGGCATGCTTGTCGGCGTATTCGGACTGGCGGAAGCGGCTGCAACTGCATATCTGGATTCTTATGCAGTTAAGCATGCTTTTGACACCAATGGCGGCTTACGTAACCCCATAGATCTGCATAGCCAGTCTCTCCTCATCAATTTACAATTCGCTGAGGAAAACCACCATACCGATTGGGCGTCCGTGGGCATGGACCTTGTGAACGCAATGTTCGATGAGAGTATCGGTCTTGCGGCTGGCTTCGACCCTGCAAACACGAACGGCACATACAGCGCCGCCTCGAAGATGCTTGCGGCTATAGCATACTCGGTGCTCGATGCTGACCAACACGATCTAAGCTACCAGTACGTTTATGGAAATGCAGCCATTCGGGCCTTGTTTGACGATGCCGATGAACTGGGAACCGTAATCGCTAACTCTGAACATAATCCTCTTTTTGATGAGAGCTATGATCTGCCCGGCTGGTTCAACTTAAGTGATAACATCACTATGAGAGAACTCATCGTGCAGACCGTTGTTCAATATGCGGGCGTTTTAGCTAACAATAAAGTTATCTCTTATCTCGATGGATCCGGTCCGCGCGAAGGAATTTTAGGCTTAGATTCCGCGGGAAACGTAATGTCCTTGGATCTTTCCGACTACATGTGGAAAAATAATCTACATTCGGAAGATCAAGTTGATCCGATTTGGAAAGAAATGATCACGAGGGGTATTCTTACCTCCGGAAATGACATTCCGCAAATATTAGTCAGCATTTTTGGTAGCGATGCGGAGTACGAGAGTTTTTCTTATATATCGAATTTGTGGAATGGCTCGACGCCAGAGATTTTTGACCGCTTTCATCTTCGAGTCGATGACGATAGCTGTGTGATACAACTCGAACAGCGTGATCAGGATATAGATCTCGGTGGTGGCGATAAATTTGGGGTTGATGTCTTTATCGGCGCTGCCTCGAATGAGACTGTTACTGGCACGCGAGGCAGCGATCTGATTATTGGCGCGGCTGGCGACGATGTTCTGAATGGTGCTCAGGGCAAAGACGTTTTGATTGGCGGAGATGGAAACGATATCTTTATCGATTCTGTCGGCCAAATAGATTTGCAGGGCTTACAAAATGCAGAAGACATCTACATAGGCTCCAATGTCGTCTCAGACATCGAAACCGATTTTCGCTTATGGAGGCAGGGCTTTGGTGAAACTGATGTGGTCCGATATACCGTCGATTCTTTCCAAGAAGATGATCCAGAAACGCCGGAGGATGAAGGCGCACTCCAGAAAGAAGGGATAAATCTTACCGGAATTGAACTAACTAAGCTCGGTGATGCTGATGCGCTGAAGGTTACGGTGCAAGATCAGAAGACCGGTATTTCCGGTGCAGATATTCTGGTCGGCATCGAGAGAATTGAACTTTCAGATCGGGCCGATGCCTTCAAAATCGGTGAAACAGAGCTTGGAATGTCGATTGAAATCGACATGGGCAAATCCGGGCGCGTCCAGAGCGAATTGCCTGAAGGCGAAACATTGGCCGACAACGCCTTCACCACCAGCGTTGACGTTGCCGACTATTCCGGGATCAATCACGGTCTCATCTACATCAACGGCGTGACCCATCACCACTCAGAAGTGTCCCTCAACCACATCTTCACGACGGAAGGTCTGTCCGAGGAACTCGAAGCGATTGCCGATCATGCCTCTGGCGGCCTGCTTGGCCACAATGACAAGCTGCACGTGGAAGGGGCCGACAAGATTATTCTCACCGGTAAGGATGACGTGCTGGTCAGCGCTGAATATGGCTCGATCGTCTACACTGGCGGTGGATCGGACAAGATCTACTTCCAGGACGGCGTTGCCATCGCCGATCTCAGCACTGAAGACCGCATCTCGTTGCTGGGGGTTTTCACCCTCTATGGTGGCCTGAAAAACGGCTGGTCGGAGAGCCCATGGGCCTGGGGTCCCTATGGCACGGCCTATGGACTTAATCCGCAAGGCGAGCTTGTCATCAGCAACGTGTTTTGGCAGGTCTCCCACAAGGATGAAACCGGCACGCCGGTCATGGAAGCTGCCACCACCTATATCCTGAATTTCCAGGACACCCTGATTGATACCCCGAGCGGCGGTCAGATGGGAGCCGGCGGCATCTTCCTGCTCGAATACAAAATGCAGACCGTCTTGTTCCGCGATATCACACAGGACCAGATCGGCAAGGCCTCGGCACTGGGCGCTGGTGCTTACGACCTTATTGGCTGGATGATGAAAGTCATGTTCGGCCCGTCTGTTTTCGGCGGGCAAGATCCACTTGTGCTCGATCTCGACGGCGACGGGATCGAGTTGACCGCGCTCGACCGCGCCAACAATCATTTCGACATCGACGGTGATCTTTATGCCGAAGCTACAGGCTTCGTCGGCAAAGACGACGGTGTGCTCGCCCGCGATATCAATGGTAATGGCAAAATCGACGACGCCTCGGAGATGTTCGGCCAGGGTACGACATCCGGCTTCGAGTATCTCAAGGCGCTCGACGGCAATCTCGATGGCGTTGTTGATGCCGCCGACAACGGCCTTGCCGATTTCAACGGCAACGGCGTGGTCAATGCGAGCGACACGTTCGACAAATTGCTGATCTGGCAGGATGCCGACCAGGATCTGCGCACCGATGTCGGCGAGTTGAAGAGCGTGACGCAATGGGGGATCACCTCCTTCGAGGTTCCGTCCGAGATCATCACACCCGGCGAGGCGGAAAACCCCGCAGTCATCAACGGCAACATTATCAACCAGACAGCGACATACACGAAGGCGGATGGCACGACGCATACGATTGCCGACGTCATCCTGAAGGTCGAAAACCATACGACCACCTATGTCGGCGAGGACATAGAGGTGTCCGCAAGCGTCGCCGATCTCGCCGATCTCAAGGGCTATGGAACGCTTGTGTCGCTGCATGAGGCGATGAGTGTGCGGCCTCAGAGCGAGGCGGAGGTCCGCGCGGCTATCGCCGAACTCAATACGCCCGATCTCTCGACGCTGCGCGTGCTCGTGCAGCCGGTGCTGGAAGCGTGGGCGCTGGGATCGCCGATCAAGATCAACGGCGTCGTTCAGACGGGCGTGATGTCGGCGGGTGACTACGATGACATGATCTTCATCAAGATCGGCGCCCAGATCAGTGACTATACGACATCGATCAGCGACGTCACGTCTGGTGGCCAACTTGTGCTGACATTTGCCTCCGGGGCGGAGCTCACAGTTACGCTGTTGGACTACAGTTCGGCTATGACTGACGCCGATGTACAAAGTGGCCTGCAAGATCTTCTGAACGAGTTCTTCTCGACAGATGGCGGAGCGACATTGTCTATCTCCGGCCCCAATCCGCCGAGCAAGGCAGTCACCTTCCAGAATGGCGATGGTGTCGTCTTGCTGGAAAATTACCAGACCACATCGTGGACAAATAGTGTCGGCACCGGCAGTCACAGGCTGTCGATTGACGCCAGCTTCTCCGGAATCTCGGCGAATGAATTCTCCTTTTACGAACGGGTCATGGGGGAATCCCTAAAACCGTTCTTCGAGGAACCGGACAATGCCGCCGGCGGCAATGATGCGCTTGAAGCCCTCATTTCCAAGATGGACACCACTCTCAACACATTCGCCGTACGCATCGCGGTGCAAAGCGGACCCCTCGCGCATTACTTCGACTCCATCGACTATGATGTTGCCGGAAATGGCTTCGTCAGCGAAGCGGGACATCATATTTCCGATGTGTTCCACGCGCTGCTAGTCGATGCGGAGGCCGGCGCCAGCCCCGTCTCCTGGCTTTCGGAATGGAAGCCGTTCATGGATGTCTTCTTTGCGGACTATTCCCGCGGAGGCAGCAATCTGCCGGTCAGCTACGGCTATCTCGTCCAGCAGATGATGAATGCGGTGGAGCGTGATGGCGGCGGCATCAGTGTTGCGGATTTTGCGGACGCTTTTGGCCTACCCGATGGCCTTGTGTCCGGCGGGTCCGGGACCGTCGATGGTCGCAATATCGAAGACATCATCCTCTTAGATGGCGATGAGGTTCTGGTTCGCGGTGGCTCGGGTGCAGACAACTATATCGTCGGCAAGCATTTCGGCACGACCGAGATCTACGACGAGGATGGCGCTCTCGATGCAAACTTCGACACGTTGCGCTTCTCCGCTCACAATGCAGACGATATCATCGCGACGCGCGACGGTACCGATCTGCTACTGACCGACGCGGCAACTGGCGAAACGATCCGCATCACCAACGAATTCGAAGGCCGGTGGCCCGGCCTGACGATCAGCGACGCCTCCTTCGACTATGGCATCAACCAGATCACATTTGCCGATGGAACGGTCTGGTCGAAGACTGATATCGCGCTTGCCGTCTCAAAAATTGACAACAATACCACGACGCTGATCGGGACCGCGGATATTGATGTTCTTCAAGGAGGGCATGGCGACGACCGGCTTGAAGGCGGCGGGGATACAGATATCTACCGCTACAGCTTCGGTGACGGAGCCGATACAATCAACGACCTCGAAAATAACGCCTTCCGCAACGACAACGACATGCTGCAATTCCTCGACGGAATTCGCATTTCGGACCTGATGTTCGAGCGTAATGGCGCCGACGAAACCCTCGTTATCAAGCTCAAGGGTCATACCGGCGACCAGATTACCATCGAAGGATTATTCGGAGCTACCTATACTGGTGTTTATGGAAACTGGTATCAGAATCGCATTGAGGTCTATACATTTGACAACGGCAGCAGCCTGTCTTTCGACCAGTTGGCGAGCTTGGTGCTGCGGACTTATTCGACCAGCGGAAATGATGCCCTTTATGGAATGAACCGTGAGGACGTGCTCATCGCCGGTAAAGGTGATGACTACGTTTCGGGTGGCAATCAGTCGGACACTTATGTTTTCAATCTCGGCGACGGTCACGACGTCTATGAAGACAATCTGACGAACATATTGTCGGGTAGCGACGACACTCTCGTCTTCGGTGCGGGCATTGCCTCGAGTGACATTGTTTTCGACCGCGTGGAAGGGGACGCCAATTCCCTCATTCTCAGAATTGGCAGCACCGGCGACAGCGTCAAGCTGCTCGGTCAATATGCGTCCACCTACGCATTTGTATTTGGTGCACTGTTCTTCGACCGCATAGAAACGGTTCGTTTCTCGGATGAATCGAACACGGTCTGGTCGTATGAAGACCTGGCCGAGATGGCGCTCAGTTCTTGGATAACGGCTGACAACGATACAATCGTCGGCTTCGACCTCGACGATGTCATCGACGGCGGTGCCGGCGATGACTTCCTCTCCGGTGGCGATGGCGAAGACATCTATGTCTGGGGTGCGGGTTATGGAAACGATCGCATCCAAGAAGGTGGCGCCGATCCCATGTTGGGTGGCGAAAACGACACCATTGTTTTCCAGGGCTCCATTACCTCGGATGACATTTCGATTAGTCGAAATGGCAATTCCAACGATCTTGTCATCACTCTGAATAGTACCGGTGAATCGCTGACGCTGATAAACCAGGTTTGGTATACATCTATCAGCTATCAGCCTGATCGCGTTGATCTCTTCAAATTCTCAGATGGAGAAGTCTGGACATCCGCAGACTTGCGTCAGCGCTATCTTGCGGACGCGACGACGACAGGCAACGATGTCATCTACGGCTTTTATTCCAACGATACGCTCAACGGTGGTGCAGGCGATGACGTGCTCTACGGTGGAGATGGCAGCGACACCTATCACTTCGGATATGGATCGGGCCACGATACCGTTGAGGATCAATGGAACAACGTCCTCTATCCCGATGACGACAAGGTTGTCTTTGGACCTGGGATAACTCAGTCCGACGTCGTTTTCTCAAGAATAGCCAATACGAGCGACCTCTTGGTAACATTAAACACAACCGGCGAAACTTTGAGGATCAACGGCGAATTCTACAACGGGTACTTCGATATGAATGATATCGAGGAGTTCGTTTTTTCTGATGGAACTATCGTCACCGAAGATACTCTGAGGTCTATTTTTCTAACAAGTACGTCTGCCAGCGAGACAATTTACGGCTTCGATAAGTCCGATATTTTTCATTATTCGGCAGGCGGCGGCAGCGACACATTTGTCGATGTGGTCAACAATGGCACGCAGGACAGGATCGTCCTTGATGATCTATTGCTTTCCGATGTCACCTTCGGGCGGGATGCCAATGATATCTTGATAACCATATCCTCCGCCCATGGCGGCGGTGTCATCCATCTCTCGAATTCCCTTACCGACTATATAGATCAGGGCATTGAACTGGTCCAATTCTCCGACGGTTCCGTGCTGAA
This sequence comes from Shinella sp. OV683, assembly GCF_057787725.1. Lineage (NCBI taxonomy): Bacteria > Pseudomonadati > Pseudomonadota > Alphaproteobacteria > Hyphomicrobiales > Rhizobiaceae > Shinella > Shinella sp. OV683. The sequence goes on along the minus strand of NZ_JBYMED010000002.1, from coordinate 292,260 downwards.
CCGAGCGGACATCCGGGCTTTCATCCTGAACGAGGCCGGTACAAGCTTCGGTGACACAATTGTGGGAACCGGTGCCAGTGATACGATTCAAGGCGGACTGGGCAACGATATCCTCGACGGATTGGCCGGATCCGATACCTATGTTTACAACCGCGATGACGGTAGCGATACGATTACGGAAGCTGGATACTTCAGCAACGCCCAGGACAAGCTGGTGTTGCATGGGATAAACCAAGCGTCCGTTTCGTTTGAGCGATCCGGCAGCAACTTGGTCATGGTGATTGCGGAAAGTTCCAATGGTGCCGGCGATGGCGGACGCATCACGCTGGTTGGCAACGGCGACATTAACTACGACTCTGGTGTCGAGACCTTCAATTTTGACGACGGAACTGTCTGGACGGCTAATGACGTCAGGACGCATTATTTCAATGACATCGCGACTGCGGGTGCCGATACATTGGTCGGCTTCAACACGGATGACACGATAACCGGCGGTCACGGTAACGACATCATCGATGGCGGCAGCGGTTCTGATACCTATCACTACACCCGAGGGGATGGTGACGATACGATTACCGAGGGCGGCTACTTCAGCAGCGCCCAAGATCAACTGCTGCTGCACGGTATAGCTCCAGCGTCAGTTTCCTTTGAACGGGTCGGCGGCAATCTCATTCTGGTGGTCTCCGAAAGTATTCCCGGAGCTGGTGACGGCGGCCGCATCACTTTGATTGGCACCGGATCGCCCACTTACGATTCGGGAATTGAAGAAATCCTCTTTGACAGCGGTATCGTTTGGACTGCGGACGATATGCGCAGCCGCTACTTTACCAGCGTCAGCACGAGCGGCGATGACGTCATTGCTGGCTTCACTGCTGCCGATGCCATAGACGGTGGGCTTGGAAATGATACGATCAGTGGCGATGCCGGAAACGACACCGTTGAAGGCGGACTGGGTAATGATACCTTAAACGGCGGTGCGGGCAACGACACCTATATTTACGCTTTGGGCGATGGAAACGACCTAATAGCCGATCTCGAGAGTCAGGGTTCGGACGATCGGCTGGTCTTTGTCGACGTTGCTTCGACGGCGGTGTCGATTTCGCGCTCGGGCAACGATTTGCTGCTCGCAATGATCCCGCCTCTTAGCGGAGCGGGCAGTGGTGAAACCATCACAATTAGAAACACCCTGGATTGGGTGAATGATCGCGGTGTCGAAAAGATCGAGTTTTCGGACGGAGTTGTCTGGACTCGAGCCGACTATGTGAACCTCATCAACACCGCGGACGCCAATCAGAGCACCACAATCACCGGAAGTGGAAACGCAGATACGATCATTGGCGCCGGAGGTGATGACTGGCTCAATGGTCAAGGTGGCGATGACGTCTACATCTATGCCCGCGGCGACGGCAATGACACGATTGTCGAGGGTGGAAATCGAGGAAATAACGATCAGCTGCGCTTCACTAACCTGAACGCTTCGGATGTTTCCCTTGTGAGATCGGGCAATGACCTGACGATCGTCGTCGCCGAGTCTGCGCCAGGGGCAGGCAATGCAGGCTCCATCCTCCTGAAGTCGACGCTCGACAACTCCTATGATGAGGGCATCGAGAAGGTCGTGTTCGCCGATGGCACAACCTGGACCATCGCCCAGATCCGGCAAATGCTGCTCGCACAATCTGCCACGGCAGGAAATGACACCATCAGCGGTTTTGCGACCAACGACACTCTGTCGGGCGGACTGGGAAATGATGCACTGACTGGAGCCGCAGGCGACGACACTTTCCTGTACAGCCGGGGCGATGGCAATGACACCATCACCGAGGCCGAAAATCGCGGCTCGGATCTTCTTAAATTCACAAACCTCAACCCCGCCGACGTCACCGTCGCTCGGAGCGGCAACGATTTGACCCTCGTCGTGTCGGAGTCGTCATCCGGCGCAGGCGACGGCGGTTCGTTTCTCATCAAGGACACCCTTGACGACTGGTACAGCAGAGGTATCGAGAAGGTATCGTTCGCCGACGGCACGCAGTGGACGATATCACAGATACGCCAGATGCTGCTCGCTCAGTCGTCGACGGTGGGCAATGATACCATCACCGGCTTCAATACCAATGATACGATCTCGGGTGGCCATGGGAATGACGGCATCAACGGTGGCAGCGGCTCGGATACGTATCACTACAGTTGGGGTGACGGCAACGACACGCTCACCGACGCCTCTGGATCTGCAGATGTGTTGCGTCTCAATGGCATAACATCCTCTGATGTGTTCGGCGTGCGCTACGGCGACCATGTCCGCCTCTATATCGAGGGTAGCAACAGCGGTACCGCTGCTGTCAGCTTTATCGATCTTGCCAGCAATATAGGAACAGGTGACGGCGGCATCGACGCAATAGTGTTCGGGGATGGCAGCAGCTGGAATCGGGCAACTATAAGCGCCCTGTTCAACAATGCAGGGACAAAATTTGACGACATAGTCGGGACAGTTAGCTCACCATTCAAAACCTCAAGCTTTGTTTTTGATTTGGGCGCCGGAAACGACACCGTCTACGCTGACTATGTTTCTGCGGAAACTGTCCACTACGACGCAGGGGATGGAAACGACGTCTACCGCTTCTGGAATTCAGCCACATCGACCAATCGCCTTGTATTCGGTGATCTGCTCGCGAACGATTTGGAATTCGTGAATTCCGGGTCGGATTTGTTGATCGCAGTGGAAAGCACGGGGCAAACAATCACCATCACCGGTCAACTCACCAACGGCAGTTATGGAATTGCTGGCATTGACTTTGCCAACGGTTCTTCCTGGGACCGGTCACAAATTCTTTCTGCCTCTCAGGCCGGACATCTTACGATCTTCGCCGGCTCAAATGGAAGCGATGTGCTTACGGGAACCGACAATCGCGATATCTTCAAGGCTTCGTCAGGGAACGACCATCTGAGTGGTGGAGCAGGAAGCGATATCTATTACTACGGTTCCGGCGATGGCAACGACACGATCGATGACAACGCAGGCTACACGAACAATATCGACGTCTTGAACCTGAGAAATCTGAATGCCGACGACCTGACATTCGCGCGATATGGCGAAGAGCTTGTCATTACCGTTGTCGCTACTGGAGAGACGCTTTCGATCGAACAACAGTTCCACTCGGCTACGGACCACTGGGGCATCGATCGGATCAACTTTGCTGACGGCTCATTCTGGGGACGCTCTGAAATCCTGGCGGAATCCGAAGTCGACTATCTGGCCACGGTTCCAGGGACAGCTGCGGCCGAGACCCTGCAAGGCACATGGGGCGACGACATCATTCGTGGTTTTGCTGGCTATGATGTGCTGCTCGGCAGCGCCGGCAGCGACCTCTACGTCTATGCCTCGGGCGACGGAAACGATCTTATCGATGACGAGGCGGGCTTTACCGACAATACTGACGTCTTGGCTTTGAAAGATCTAAACGTCTCGGACCTCACCTTCGTCCGGTATGGCAACGATCTGGCCATCAGCGTGACGGCAACCGGTGAAATCATCACGGTGGATGACCAGTTCTACTCGGAAACCGAGTACTGGGGACTTGAGCGGATTGACTTCGCCGACGGCAGTTCCTGGGGTCGCAGCCAGATCCAAGCGGCCGCACAGGCCGATTATTTGGTGACCGTGCCCGGTACCGCTGCTGCAGAAACACTGGAAGGTACATGGGGCGACGACGTGATTCGAGGCTTTGGCGGTGACGATGTCCTGCTCGGCAGCGCCGGCAGCGACATTTATGTCTATGCCTCCGGCGATGGAAATGACTTGATCGACGATGACGCGGGCTTCACCAACAATGTGGATGTTCTAGCGTTGAAGGATCTCAATGTCACGGACTTGACCTTCATCCGGTATGGCAATGATCTCGCCGTCAGCGTGACGGCAACCGGAGAGACCATCACGGTCCACGATCAGTTCTATTCGGAAACCGAGTACTGGGGCCTCGATCAAATTGACTTTGCCGATGGCAGCTCCTGGGATCGTGGTCAGATCCAAGCGGCAGCCCAGGTCGACTATCTGGTCACCGTCCCCGGCACCGCTGCCGCGGAGACGTTGGAAGGAACGTTCGGCGATGACGTTATTCGCGGCTTTGCCGGCGACGATGTGCTGCTGGGCAGTGCTGGCAGCGACATTTATGTCTATGCGTTGGGTGATGGCAGCGACCTGATCAACGATGAGGCGGGCTTCACTGACAACACTGACGTCTTGGTGTTCAAGGACCTAAACGTTTCCGATTTGACGTTCAGTCAGTCGGGGAATGACTTGGTAATCAGCATTGACGGTGCGTCTGGCACGATAACCATCCATGATGAATTCTACTCTGAGAGCGAATTCTGGGGCATTGAGAAAATCAACTTTGCCGATGGTGCTTCGTGGAGCCGCACTCAAATATGGGACGCAGTTTGAAACCGAAGACAAGCGCCGGGACGCAAGGTCGCGTCCCGGCGTTTTATGGCGGAGCAGTTGCGGTGGCGAGGAGAAGTCCGCGCCCAGTCATGACGCTCACAGTCGAAACCCACGAAAACTGCATGGAGGCCAACCGATCCATCGACGGCCCAGAGATGGTGATCACCGGCGTCAGGAGTTTTGACCTGCCGGTCCATGTTGCGCGTTGTGTCGCGATCAAGGGAATAGGCCGCGCATTCGACCGAGAGCAGGGCAAGCGTCGACGTCGTAGGTTCAGATCCCTTCAAGGCGAACTTGCCCCAGATCCCATTGATTATTGAACACTGCCGCGGCCGAAGAACCGGGTTCCATATCAGCCTCGTAGTGGATTGCGTCGGGACTGACGTTAGGGAACCTCTCAGCAGCCGGTTTGGGTCCTCTCATGCAAGCGGGAGGCGAAAATGCCTTCGGCGCAGCGACACTGCCACACTGCCCAAATCCCTGAAGCGACACTTTCGCGCGGCTTTTCCGGATGTCACCCGGCGCGGCCGGAACGAGGAATCTGAGTAACTTCGGAACATTTTGTTCAAAAAATTTATTTGCACGCGAATAATTGTCTCGTTAAGCGCGTCCTGCAGATGCCGTGCGAGGGCTTGGCTGGTTTGATTCGCCAGTTGGCTTTCCGGCCGGCGCTCCACTGTGCTGTGAAAACAACGACAATCGTGCCGCGGGTTCGCAACTCAGCGGCGAACTGCGCATTCAACAGGTATGATCATGACTCTCCACCGCATCGACGCCGATATCACGACTACGATCACCGCCGACACTGCCAACGACGTCTGGCTTGTCCAGCAGGGCGTCAGCGTCGCGACAACGGGCACCGCGATTGATGCCACGGCGCAAGCCGACTATCGCACGTTCTTCATCGAGGGCCATGTCGTGGCCGACTGCGGAGCCGGTATCGCGCTCGGCGTGGGGAGTCTCAACAGGATCGTGGTCGGCTCCAATGGGGCGATCAGCAGCTCGTCGTCCGGGATCAACATCTACACGCCCGGAGCGGGCGACGTCGACATTCGCAATTCGGGCGATATTTTCGGTCTTTCGGAGGGTATCTACGCCTATATGGATTCGTTCAAGCTGACCAATGACGACACGATCGGCGGATTCAGTTCCGTGGTCAGCCGCTCGAACAACAATGCAATCGTCAACAACGGCACGATGAACGGCGCACTGGGCATTTATTCGGCGTCGCCGGGCACGACCAGCGTCGTCAACAACGGTGTCATCAATGGCGGCTTGATGATCGACACGCAGGCCAGCCAGACCAATACCATCGTCAACACCGGCAGGATCATCGCCGACCTCGCGATCGGGAGCTCGACGGGCAATGAGGCCATTACCAATTTCGGGCTTGTGAAGGGCCTCATCATGCTGGGCTTCGGGAGCGACACATTCAGCAACTCCGGACAACATGACGGCGGGATCGATTTCGGCACCGGCGACGACACCTTCACGCTTCACGAGGGCGGCCACGAGACCGGCAATATCCTGATGGGCACTGGCAATGACAGGATTGAAATCCTCGGCGGCACGATGGACGGCTTCGTCCAGGGCATGTCGGGCAGCGATATCTATGTCATCAGGGTCGATAGCGCCAATATCGTCGAATCGGGAACGGATACCGATCTGGTCGTGACCGATCTCGACTGGCGGCTGGGCACCAACTTCGAGAACCTGATTCTGGATGGCGACGCGGATTCCGCCGGCCGAGGCAACGAGCTCGCTAATGTCATTGCGGGCAATTCCGGCGGCAACCGCCTCATCGGCTACGCGGGCGACGACACGCTCGAAGGTGGGTTCGGTGCCGACCGGCTCGATGGCGGGCTCGGAAGCGATACCGCTTCCTATTCGAATTCCGCCGCCGTGGCAGTTGACCTTGCGAAAGGCAGGGCGCGCGGCGGCGAAGCCGAGGGCGACACGTTCGTGTCGATCGAGAATGTCTCTGGAAGCTGGTTCGGCGACCGGCTGTTCGGCAATACGGCTGCGAATTCCCTCTACGGCGACATGGGTGCCGATAGGCTCGACGGTCGCGCCGGCAACGACCGCCTCCAGGGCGGCGACGGCAGCGACGTTTTTGTTTTCGCCAAGGGCTACGGCACCGACACGATCGTCGACTTTACCGCCGATGGCATTGGCGCCGACGTCATCGACCTCCGCCGCGTGTCCGGCGTCGACAGCATGAGAGATCTCGTCAAACACCATCTCTCGGTCGCTGGCGAGGACGCTGTCTTCACCTTAGATGATGGCAGCATGCTGGTATTGACCGGGCACGCGGACACGAAGTTTCAGGCGGGTCATTTCCTAATCTGACGGTGTCCCGCCGTTAGTTAGGCCCCTAAGTGTCTTGAAATACGGATTGGCTAGCAACGATTTCCTGATGCGATCGGGGGCTCATGGCTGACATCGGAGTATTTCATGGATTGTCCTTTGCCATCACCGCTCATGAACCACCTTCATTTTGTAAAGCGTGGGATCATTGGCATCGATCGTGTTCGATGTTGGCGATTAATCCGTCTCCGACATTCCATCAGCAGGGGCGGCCCCGGCTTTTCATCACTGCCTCAAGCCGTCAGGTTTGCAATTCATGACCTTTCAGGGGGTTCGCCATTTGATAAGCCGTGGCTCAGGACGAAATTTGACTGTGAGGTTCAGACGTCGGTCGCGAGAAGTCGAGCATATTGGTAGCAACAATGAATGCCGCTTCAGAGCTGTCGGAAAAGTATCTTTATGTTGTGCGTCGTCGGCTGGTGTGGTGAGCCGAATTTGTCTGCATTGAGCGGCATCGGGTTGACCTCTCCGATTTCGGAAACCGGGACCTGGACGGCGAATGGGATTCGGGGTTTTCATCCATCGCTCGGATTCGATTTACGACAACAGCCCGGCGGAGCAGTATCAGTTTCCGCTCCAATACCTCGGCCGCGTGCAAGCATGCACCGGGGACTAGATCATCACCGACATAGCCTTCCGCTGGGGCTTCAAGAACACATCGCATTTCGCGAAGAGATTCCGCCAGCATTTCGGGATGATGCCGAGTGAACTCAGGAGTCACTGAGAGCGGTGCCTGCTGGGAACAGGAAACGGTCCTGCTCGGCAATGCGCCCGCCAATGACGTGACGTAGTTTTCCTCCGGTTAGGGAGGAGTGCTATGCTCAACAAGACAAATGAAATTTCACACCGGCGTCTACAATTCTAGGGGCTATCCAATATGGCGAAAAAAATGACCGAGATTACAACTGCCATAAGCTGCCTACACTGAAGAGAGATCACCAGGGTTTGAACATCATGCGCGTAAGAGATTGAGCTCGGTGAATGGTCGATGGGCGATCGGCGCGCAGTTCTGATCGACGACGTAATTGGACATCGCATCAAAAATGACGCCATCGGCGTGCATCGAGAATTGTGTGAATGTTCGCCCGGCCTAGCCACCCATGCGGTTCTTTGAATTGGCAAGCAGGCAGATCATGAAAACGGGATTCTTCTGGTTGCCTGGCAGTTGAATGACATTGCTGATCTCGGCATCAACGATGGAATAGGGATCGACGAACGTATCCGATGGCGCCTGCCGCCGATCGTACGTCCAATAGGTCAGTTTCCTTTCAATTCAAGAAAATCTCTCCACTTTTCCGAAGCAAGTCCATACGACCTCTGTGATGGCATTGTATGAGGTGCGTCGCCGTTGTATCATGTAGCCTGACAAGTGCGCAAAAGTCCTCAGTGTATAGCTGGAGCCAAAGTCCGGGCGCGCGTTTCAACCCGATGAATAAGTAGCCGTGGATCATGGAGCTTATCGTCGCCCTTAGCCTGATCGTCTTCAAGGTCGCGTTTCTGATTGCGATCCTGCTGTTGCTGCCCTTGCCGCTAACCTGGCTGGAACGCAAGATTGCCGGGCACATCCAGCAGCGGATGGGGCCGATGCGCGTGGGGTGGCACGGGCTGCTGCAGCCGGTGGCGGACGGAATCAAGCTCTTAACCAAAGAGGACCACATCCCGGCCGAGGCCGACCGCTTCCTGTTCAAACTGGCGCCAATCCTGGCGCTCGCCCCGCCCTTTGTGGTGTTCGTCGCGATTCCCTTCGGCGAAACCGTCTCGGTCCTCGGCGCCGAGGTCACGCTCTACGTCTCCAACATGAATGTGGCGCTCCTTTTCGTCTTCGCGGTGATCGGGATTGAGGTCTATGGCGTCATCTTTGGCGGCTGGGCCGCTAACAGCAAATACGCTGTCCTGGGCAGCCTCAGGACCTGCGCGCAGATGATCAGCTACGAGATCCCGATGGGGTTCGCGGTCATCGGCGTGGTCATGTTGGCGCAATCCATGAGCCTGCTCGACATCGTGCGGGCGCAAGCCGATGTCTGGAACATCGTCTTCCAACCGGTCGGCTTCTTCGTGTTCTTCGTCGCTGGACTGGCCGAGGCACAGCGCATTCCCTTCGACCTAGCGGAAGCGGAAGGCGACCTGGGGGCCGGCTTCCATACCGAATACAGCGGTATCCGCTTTGCCTTCTTCATGGTCAGCGAATATGCCATCGTGTTGCTGGTGTCGGTCTTGGTGGTGATCCTTTTCTTCGGCGGCTGGAACGGCGTGCTGATCCCCTTGCCACCGCTCCTCCGGTTTTTGCTCAAGGTCGCATTCTTCGTCTATGTATTTATCTGGTTCCGCTTCACTTTCCCCCGCTACCGCTACGACCAACTGATGGCGATCGGATGGAAAGTCTTGCTTCCTCTTTCGATGGCGAACATAATCATCACTGGCGTACTTTTAGGGGCCGTGGTGGCTCCGTAGCGAGGCGGCGATGTCGCGCGCACAGGACAGAATTGGAACATGGATTGGCTGGGCGTTTTTCGCCGATCTGGCGAGTGCCTTGGCTCTGACCTTCGGCTACATGTTCTCAAAATCCGTGACCATGCAGTATCCGGACAAGGAAAAATGGTTGCCCTATTCGCGCTATCGCGGGCATCACTTCCTGACGCGTGATGAAGAGGGCGAGATCAAGTGCGTGGCCTGCGAACTCTGCGCGCGGATCTGTCCCTGCGACTGCATCGAAGTCGTCCCCTACGAGGACGAGAAGGGCAACCGTCACCCGGCAAAATTCGAGATCGATACGGCCCGCTGCCTGTTCTGCGGGCTGTGCGAGGACGCCTGCCCGGCGGATGCGATCGCGCTTGGCCAGCAGTACGAATTCTCGAGCTTTTCCTCGCGTGACCTGGTGATCGGACGTGACGATCTGCTCGGCAAGCCTGGCAAGGCTGCGACCGGCGGCGGCGTAGTCTCTACGCGCCTGAACACCGAACAGGGCGTTGTGGTCGAGACGAGCCAGTCGCAGGGTTACAACTGGTGGCGGAATATCCGAAAAACGTGAACGCGCGCTATCCGTCAAGCCGGAGCGCGCAGACAGGAGACTCAGATGCGTGTCGGCGAAATCATGAAGAACAAGGGTGCCGGTGTCATCGCCGTCACTCCCGATCAGACGATGCTCGAGGTCTTGAGGCTGTTTCGCGACAACAATATCGGCTTCGTCGTCGTCCGCAAATCGAATGGCAAGAACATGGGCTCGCTATCGGAGCGGGATTGCTGCAACGCGGTGGCGAAACACGGGGCCGAGGCGGCAGCGATGCGAGTCGCTGATGTCATGAACCGAAATGTGGCGACCTGTTCGACACGGGATATGCTGCCCGTCGCGATGGCGATCATGACCGAGCGGCGTACGCGTCATGTGCTGGTCACGGATGGTGACGACGTTGTCGGCGTGGTCAGCATCGGCGACGTGGTTAAGCACAGACTCGACGAAGCGCAGCGCACGGAGCAGGATCTGCAGGACTACATCAGCGGAACCAGGTATCACTAACTACGCTAAAGCGCGTCGCGTCTAATCGAACGTTTGCGCCGCGCTTTAACTCGTTGTTTTTTTGTGCATGTCGTCATCCCAAAACCGCTGCACACTTTTGGGCGACATGCATCAGCCAGGCTGCGATGCAGGGTCAGGCAAGCCACCGGCCGTACGGTGCTCAAGATCCACAGTGCTCGACGCAGAGTCGGGGAGGCGGGCGGCGGCCGTGGCCTGGTGAACGTCCACGGGACATGGATATTCACCCCGCCGCATCAGCCCGTTGAGATGCAGGGCCCTGTAGTTTTCGGGAACAAACACGAGGCCCCTGGGAAAACGCCTGCTGACCTTGAGCTTTGCCGTCAGTTCGCCCTGAGCGGATCGCACGACCACTTGATCGCGATCTGAAAGGCCAAGTTGTGCGGCATCCTGCACGCTCATTTCGACATAGGGGTCATCCGCGACCGTATTCAGGATCTCCGAGCGTTCGGAAAGATACCCATTGTGGAACAGGCAGTCGCCGGTGATCAGCATGAGCCGGTCGGCTGCTTTCGGGGCAGGCGGCGGCGAGAAGAACTCGCCAGCCGGTGGCGTCGAAACCGCCTTGGTGAACGCGCCGTCGGCGCCAAGCCCGTCCTGCGTCAACCCCTGATAGGCAGGAACCAGCCTGGCTATCTCGCCGAAAATTTCGTCTTGCGTCGATGGCCGCAGCGCTTGGTTGTGGAGTGCCGCGACGAAGTCGAAGATCGCCAGATTGCTCCGCGCTTCGAAGGCAGGTTCGCGGAATTTGCGGACCTTCTGGGTTCGGCCCTCGTTGTTGGTGAACGTGCCGGCTTCCTCACCGTAACTCGCCGCAGGCAGCACGACCTCGGCCAGGCCCGCCGTATCCGTGAGGAAAGCGTCCTGCACGATTAGTAGATCGGCGGCGCCAAGCGCCCGCGTCACGAGATCCCTGTCGGGATAGGCGATCAGGGGGTCGGCTCCGGTGATGTGGAGCGCGCCCATACGCCCACCGACGCAGAGCTCCAGCATGGCGTCGAGACCCGCGCCGGGTTCGGACGGGATTTCGGCATTCCAGTTCCCTGCAAAGGTGGCGCGCGCCGCATCATCAGTGACCGTCCGCAGCCCGGGCAGAGCCGTCGGCAGAACCCCCATGTCCCAGGCGCCCATCTGGTTGGCGCGATCGAAGAGAAACTGCATCGCCGGATCCTTGCCGAGCAGGCGGAGAACGCGCAGCAGGTTGTTGAGTTGCTGCAACGTCGCGCGGGCTTCGGGAGATCTCAGAAGGTCGACGCTGACAAGCACCGTGACGCTGCGGCCTTCCTTGAGCGCGGTGGCCAGACGGTTCGGCCCGTCACTGCCGGTGTTCGCCGCCGGCCTGCCGATCGTCGCGCCGATGTCCGCAACAGCGTCGCCCGGCAAGGTCTGGCCGGCCGCCGCCATCAGCTCGGCTACCACTGCCGCAAGGCTCGCCGCTTCTCCGCCCGGCGGGACGCGAACCACCACCCGGGCATCGGCGTCCAGACGGGATGGCCGCGCCGAGAGCATGAGCAATTCGGTCTGCCGCCGCCGCACCCCGTCCCGCAGCAGGTATTCGGTGACCGGGTTCCCCTCGGTTACGTTGCCGCCGACGACGAGCACACAGTCGTTGCCGATCACTTCGTCCAGCGGTGTGCGGCTGTAGAAGCCTGCCACCAACGGACCGAGCGTATCGAAGGGCGTGGACCAGCGCGTCGAGCAGTCAATGTTGTTGGTCCGGAACACAGTCCGCATCAGCTTCTGGAACTGATAAAGCACCTCATTGGGCAGACGTGGCGAAGCCAGCCCGCCGGCAGCCTTGCTCTCGACAGCCGACAGCCGCCGGCGCAGATAGTCACCCGCTTCGTCCCAGGAAACTGGAACCAGGGCGCCATCACGACGGATCATTGGCCGCTTGATCCGGTCCCGGCTTGCGACAAAATCGAGGCCGAAGCGTCCCCGCACGCAGAGCGTTTCGCGGTTGACTCCCTCGTCCCACTTCGAGCGCACCCGCATGAACTCGCCCTTGCGCGTGCCCACCGTCAGCTGGCAACCGGTGCCACAATGCGGGCAGACCGTGTCGGTCTCGACCAGATCCCAGGGCCGCGCCTTGTAGCGATAGGGGAAGCTCATCAGCGCGCCGACCGGGCACACCTCGACGCAATTGCCGCACTGGTCGCAACTCGCGAGACTGCCCTCGAAGCCGGTGACGGCGGTATCCATGCCCTTTTCGACGGTGCCGAGCGCGACCGCGCCAACGACCTCCTCACACATCCGGACGCAGCGCTGGCACTGGATGCAGCGGTTGACGTTCATGATGATGACCGGGCTGAGACGGATGTCCTCTGAGTGGAACACACGCTTGTCATCGCGGAATAGGCTTTCGCGGGGCCCGTAGGCCATCACCTGGTTCTGAAGCTCGCACTCACCGCCCTTGTCGCAGATCGGGCAGTCGAGGGGGTGGTTGGCGAGCAGCATGTCGAGCATGGACGAGCGCGTTTCCTCGATCAGAGGCGTGTTCGCCCGCACCACCATGCCGTCTGTGACCGCGGTGGCGCAGGAAGGCTGCAGCCGCCGCTGCCCCTCGATCTCCACCAGGCACATGCGGCAGGAGGCCAGCGGCGGCAGCCGCTTCAGATAGCAGAAGGTCGGGATGTCGATGCCCAAACGTTGGGCGGCCTGCAGCACTGTCGAGCCAGCCTCAACTTCCAGCGTTTGTCCATCGATCGTAACGCTAACCATACTTCCTCGCAGTCCTATCCCAGCGCACTCCTTCAGTGAAACGGGCACCTCCGGTCCTCGATATGGGCGACGAACTCGTCACGGAAATGCGCGAGTGCGGCTCGCAATCCCATCGCTGCGCCGTCACCCAAGGCACAAAACGTATTGCCGAAAATGCCTTTGCAGAGCATCTCCAGCTGCTCCAGATCGCCGGGGGCGCCGTCCCCGGCCTCAATCCGGCGCAGTACCTTCACGACCCAGTTCAATCCTTCCCTGCAAGGCGTGCACTTGCCGCAGGACTCATGGTGGAAGAACTCGATGATCCGGGTGGCGACCCTGACCATACAGGTCGAGTCATCGATCACGACAACGCCAGCCGAACCGAGCATCGAGCCGGCGGCAGCCAGCGAGTCGAAATCCATCCCCACTTCCAACCCGTGCTCGGGGATGACCGGGGCTGAGACCCCGCCCGGAATCACCGCCTTGATTCTGCGTCCCGGTAGCGGGCCGCCGGCGTGGTTCTCGACTAGTTCGCGCAGCGGTAGGCCCATCGGCAACTCGTAGAGGCCGGGTTTGCGCACTTGCCCGCTGAGGCAGTAGAGCTTCGGGCCGGGGCTCTTATCCGGGCCGATGCCCCGAAACCAGTCCGGCCCCCGCATGACGATATGCGGCACGCAAGCGAGCGTCTCGACATTGTTGATCACTGTAGGGCTGGCGTAGAGCCCGGCCACGGCTGGAAACGGCGGCTTCAATCGCGGCTGCGCCCGCTTGCCCTCGAGCGACTCCAGCATGGCAGTCTCCTCGCCGCAGATATAGGCTCCGGCTCCGCAGTGGAGGTGGACGGCGAAATCGAAATCCGAGCCCAGAATGCTCGTTCCCAGATAACCCTTTGCGTGAGCCTCGGAGATCGCCTGCTCCAGGCGACGGATCGCCGTGACATATTCTCCGCGGATGTAGACATACGCGGTTTTAGCCCCAATCGCGTAGGCGCTTACCGCCAGCCCCTCGATGAGCTGGTGCGGGTCGCGCTCCATGAGGATCCGGTCCTTGAAGGTGCCCGGCTCGCCCTCGTCGGCGTTGCAGCAGAGATATGTCGGTTTATCGGCCCGCTTCGGCACGAAACTCCATTTCATGCCCGTAGGGAATCCGGCGCCGCCGCGACCGCGCAGGTTGGAATGCTTGACGAGTTCGACGAGCGCGTCAGGCGTGTATTCACGGAGCGCCTTGGCCAGAGCCCGGTAGCCTCCGCCGGCCTCGTAGGTGGAAATGAGATGGCCGTCGGGGTTATCGACATTCCTGAGGAGGATCTGTTCGAACATGGCGCTATTCTCCCGGCGACCCTGCGGGGGCGAGTTCGACGCCAGTCGTTTGCCCGGCTTTCGTCCGCAACCTGTCCAGAAGCGCGTCGATCCGTGCGACGTCAAGGTCGCCGTGGTAATCGTCGCTGACTTGCATCACCGGAGCCATCTCACAGGCGCCGAGGCACTCGACGGTGGAAAGCGTGAACAGCCCGTCCGGAGTGGTGTCTCCCTTCTTTATGCCCAGCACCGTTTCCAGGTATTTCAGCAGGTCCTCGGATCCGCACAGCATGCAGGAAACATTGTCACAGAGTTGCAGATGGAACATGCCCACCGGCTCGGTATGGAAGAGTGTGTAAAAGGTCGCCAGCTCATAGACCCAGATTCGCTCGACTCCGAGAATGCCGGCGACCTCTTCCAGCACCGGACCAGGCAGATGGCCATGCTCTCTCTGCGCGATCAGAAGTGCTGGCATGATCGCCGAGCGCTGGTCGGGATACCGCGCCGCAGCCTCTTCGATCTTTTCGCGCATGGTCATCGCTTCCAAATCCCTGTTACTTGTCCACCTCCGCCATCACCGGGTCGAGGCTGCCGAGCACGGCGATCATGTCAGCCAGATAGCGGGCGTTTGTGACCCCGAAGAGTGCCTGAAGGTTGACGAACGAGGGCGCCCGTACCTTCATGCGGAACGGTTTTGGCGACCCGTCGCTGATGATGTAGAAGCCCAGCTCGCCCTTTGGCGCCTCGATCGCCGAATAGACCTCGCCCTTCGGCACCTTGAAGCCATAGGCCGACAGGTCGAAATGCTGGATCAACGCCTCCATCGAGCAGTGCACCCGATCCTTGTCCACCGGGAAGGCGATTGTCGGCATGTCGATCTGGAACGGGCCCTCGGGCATCTGATCGAGGCATTGCTCGATGATCCGGACGCTCTCGCGCATCTCATCGACGCGGCATCGCCAGCGTGCGTAGCAATCGCCCTCTGTGCGGGTAATGACGTTGAAATCAAGCCGGCCATAGATCTCGTAGGGCTCGTCACGGCGGATGTCCCAATCGACGCCCGAGGCGCGCAGGTTCGGGCCGCTCAGGCCGAGATCGATACCGCCCTCTGCGGAGATCACGCCGATCCCCTGCGTGCGCTTCAGGAACACCCGGTTGTTGTCGACTAGCCGTTCATAGTCGCGGATCCGGTTCGGGAAGATGTCACAAAACTCCCGGATCTTGGGGAAGAACCCGTCGGGCAGATCCTCGCGCACACCGCCGACCCGGCAGAAGGACGTGTGCATCCTTGCCCCGCTGATCATCTCCAACAGGTCCATGATCATTTCGCGCTCGCGCATGACGTAGAGCAACGCGGTCATGGCGCCCAGGTCTAGCGGCAGCGCGCCGGTGATCAGGAGATGACCGGAGATCCGTGCCAGTTCGGCCATCAGCACCCGGATATATTGCGCACGGATCGGCGCTTCGATACCCAGGAGTTTTTCCACGGCCAGCGCGAAGGCCAGGTTGTTCGAGGGCGGACAGAGATAATCGAGCCGGTCCGTCAGCGGGAAAATCTGTGTATAGGTGAAGCTCTCCGCCAGTTTTTCGGTGCCGCGGTGGAGGTAGCCGATATGCGGATCCAGGCGCTCGACGTACTCGCCATCCAGTTCCAGGACGAGCCGAAGAACCCCATGCGTGCTGGGGTGCTGTGGGCCGAGGTTGAGAAGCACCTCCTTGGTATTGAGCGCTTCGCCTTCCGGCCTGCTCAGTTCCGTGACTTCGGTCATCTCAATTTTCCGGCGTAGAGCGGCCTCCTGGGATGTCTCGGGTGGCAAGATCGGGCTGTGTTGGCGGCGGACCTTCAGCACCAAAGGGGTTCAACTCGTCCTTGTAGCCCCGCAGCGGAAAATCCTTGCGCTGGGGAAAGCCCTCGAAGCCTTCCCACATGTAGATCCGGCGCAGATCGGGATGCCCCTCGAACCGGATGCCGTACATGTCCCAGGCCTCGCGCTCATGCCAGTTGGCGGTGCGCCACACCATCGTGACCGAGGGAACTTGCGGGGGATCGCCAAGCCGGCACTTGATACGGACTCGCCATTTGTTCGGCAGCGAATAGAGGTGGTACACTGCCTCGTAGCGCGGCGTTTCGGGGTAATGATCAACGCCGCAGATGTCCGAGAGGAAATTGAATTGCAGCGCCGGGTGTTCTTTCAGAAACCGGCAGAACTCAACGATCTTCTCAGGTGGAACAGCAAAGACGTCAATGCCGTGCGCTGCGCCGAGGTCCTCGATTGCTCCCCCGAAACGCTCCATGATCAGAGCGCGATTGAGAGACGGCTCCACACTCATGACACTGCAACCCGATCCAGAGGCGTCCCGGCCAGCGCGCGGGACCTCTTGATCTTCTCTTGAAGCAGGAGGAAGCCGTGCATCAGCGCCTCGGGTCTTGGCGGGCAGCCGGGCACGTGCACGTCCACCGGCACGAATGTTTCCGCCCCCTGAACCACGGCATAGGTATTGTAGACCCCGCCCGAGATGGCGCAGGTGCCCATGGCGATAACCCAGCGAGGCTCCGGCATCTGGTCGTAGAGCCGGCGCACCACAGGCGCGAACTTCCGCGTTATTGTGCCGGCAATGATCATCACGTCGGACTGGCGGGGCGATGGCCGGAACACCACGCCGAACCGGTCGAGATCATAGCGTGCACAACCGGCCGAGATCATCTCGATGGCGCAGCAGGCAATGCCGAAGGTCTCAGGCCACAGCGCCGACTTTCGGCTCCAATTGATGACAGTTTCGGCCGTGGTGAACAGCACGCTGTCGCGGATCGCGTTGTTTACTCCTCCCATTCCAGCGCTCCCTTCAGCCAGGCGTAGGCAAAGCCCACGAGAAGCAGCAATATGAAGACGAACATCTCGACATAGCCGACCACCCCGATGTCTTTCAGGACGACGGCCCAGGGAAAGAGGAACATCGTCTCGACATCGAAGACGACCAGCAGGATCGCGAGGATAAAGAACGGCACTCTGAAGCGCCCCCCGGCGGCCTCGCCCGCCGCGTCCATGCCGCATTCATACGGCATGTTCTTCGCGGGATAGGGATTGGATGGGCGCAGGAGCGAGGAGACAAAAAGCGTCGCTCCCGCCACCAGAACAACTCCGGCGACCATGAAAAGAACCGGCAAAAATTCCATTGCAGTCATAACGCATTGCACCGGTCACCCACCGGGGCCTTCCTCAGGCCGCGACCGACCCCGTTCGGGACCGGTAATGCGGTCGCCCCGGGAAGCGGCTTGGGCGATCCTTTCTTGAACTGCCAGTTTATTCCGTTGGGCAGGTCATTGCAAATCCAATCGATCAGCCGCCAAACACCGAATGCTGAGCAAGCCTCAGAAACGACGCCGGAAATAGGCCGATGCCGATGGTGCCGGCGGCGGTGAAGGCCAGCGTGGCGCGCACCAAGGGCGTCAGCGCCGGGTCGAACGTGCTCTCCGGCTCGCGCATGTAGATCACCATGACGATGCGGATGTAAAAGTAGGCGGCGACAACGCTCAGCAGCACTGCGATCACCGCCAACATGACGAAACCTCGCTCGACGAGGGCGACCAGCACATAGAACTTGGCGAAGAACCCGGCCGTCGGCGGAATGCCGGCCAGCGAGAACAGATAAAGCAGCATCAAAAGCGCCAGCCCGGGATGCGACTTGGCGAAACCCCCGTAGTCTTCGATAACCTCGCCCGAGAAATCGCCGTTCCGCATCATGATGACGATGCCGAAAATGCCGAGATTCATCAAAGAGTAGATCAGCAGGTAGAGCATCACGCTGGCGATCCCGTCCGCACCGCCGGCCACCACGCCGAAAAGGGCGAACCCGGCATGGGCGATGCTGGAATAGGCCAAGAGGCGCTTGAAATTATCCTGCACCAGCGCGACGAAACTGCCGAGCGCCATGGTCACCACCGCGATCGCCGCGACGATGATCCAAACGTCCGAGGCTGCGACCAGAGGGTTGAGGAACACCCTGAGGATCACCGCGAACCCCGCCGCCTTGGGGCCTACCGACATGAAGGCGGTGATCGTCGTCGGCGCTCCCTCATAGACGTCCGGCACCCACATATGGAACGGGACTGCGCCGACCTTGAAGACCAGCCCCGCGACGATGAAGACCACCGCCAGCAGCAATCCGGGATCGAGCGGATCGCCGGTCACCGCCGCAGCCATCCCGTCCAGCTGCGTCGTGCCGGTGAGCCCGTAGACCAGCGAAACACCGTAAAGGAAAATCCCGGTCGAGACCGATCCAAGGATCACATATTTCAGCGCCGCTTCGTTCGACCGTCGCTCACGCCGCAGGAAGCCGGTCAGCACATAGGTGCAGAGCACCATCAGTTCGAGGCCCACATAGATCGACAGGAGATCGGTCGCCGAGGCCATGATCATCATTCCCGAAAGCGCGAAGAGCAGCAAAACATAGTATTCGCTGCTCCCGATCCCTTCGATATCGGCATATTTCCGCGAAAGGAGGAATGTCAGAACGGTGGCTAGGTAGAACACGTACTTGAAGAAGATCGCGAAGCGGTCGGCGATGAACATGCCCGCATAGGCCGGCCGCACCTCGCTCGCCAGCGTGAGTGTCGCCGAGGCGGCAATCAGCACGACCGCGACGGAAGCCCAGACAAGGAAATGTTCCTGCCCCTTTCGCACAAACTGTCCCAGGATCAGCAGGATGCAGGCCCCAGTCACCACCACGATTTCGGGCAGGCTCGCCAGGATCGACTGGAAAAGCGCGGTGGCGGTCATGGGCCGCCCCCTTGACCGTGCACGCGCACCAGCAGATGCTTCACCGAGGCGTCGATGATGTTGAGAAACGGCTTCGGATAGAGCCCGACCCAGAGGACGAAGACGGCCAGCGGCAGGATCGCAGCCATCTCGCGGGCATTTACGTCACGTATCTTGAACCGGGCGCCGTCGCTGGCCGGACCAAGCGCGACTTTCCCATACATGCCAAGTAGATAGGCCGCGCCCAGCAATGCGCCCAAAACGGCGGTCGCGCCGACGGCCAGGTTGGCCGCAAACCCGCCCGACAGCACGAGCAACTCGCCCACGAACGAATTCGTTCCCGGCAGCGCCATCGATGACAGAATGAACAAGGCAAGAAACGCGGTATAGACCGGCGCCACCTTCATCAGCCCGCCGTAGTCGGCGATGCTGCGGGTGTGGGTCCGCTCGTAGATCAGGCCGACGAACAGAAATAGGGCACCCGTCGTCACGCCGTGATTGAACATTTGCAGGATGCCGCCCTCGAGCCCGCGGAGGTTCAGCGCGAAAATCCCCATTGTCACGAAGCCCATGTGGCTGATGCTCGAATAGGCAACCAGCTTCTTGAGGTCGTCCTGCGCCAGCGCGAGCAACCCGCCATAGACGATCGCAAGCCCCGAAAGCGCCAGCATCAGTGTCGAATAATATACCGATGCCGCCGGCAGCATCGGCAGCGAGAACCGCAGGAATCCGTAGGCACCCATCTTCAGGAGCACTCCGGCGAGGATGATGCTACCCGCAGTCGGTGCCTGCACATGGGCGTCCGGCAACCAGGTATGGACCGGCACCATCGGCACCTTAACCGCGAAGGCGATCAGGAAGGCGAAGAACAGCCAGGACTGGACCCGGAACGGCAAATCCTGCGCTGTGAGGGCGAGGATGTCGAAAGTCTCGCCGCCGTTGAAATAGAGCACGATGAGACCGATCAGGAACAGGACGCTGCCCGCCAGCGTATAGAGGAAGAACTTGAACGCCGCATAGACCCGGCCGTCGCCGCCCCAGACGCCGATGATCAGGTACATCGGGATCAGCATCGCCTCCCAGAAGACGTAGAACAAGAACAGGTCGAGCGCGCAGAACACCCCTAGCATCAGCGCCTGCATGACCAGAAGACTGATCATGAACGCCTTCACCTTGCGGTCGATCGCGACCCATGAGGCGAGCACGCAGACCGAGCCCAACAGCGCGGTCAGGAAAACGAAGAGCGCGCTGATTCCGTCGATGCCAAGCGCATAAGTGATCCCGAGCACGGGCACCCACGGGTGTGTCTCGGTGAACTGCATTGCGCGGGTCGTGGTGTCAAAGTTGACCAGCATAGTGATGCAGAGAGCAAGGTCGAGGACGGTGATACCCAGCGCAGTCCACCGCACCGCATCGTCGCTGCGGAGAAACAGCAGAACCGCTGCCCCTGCGACGGGCGTGAACACGATGAGACTAAGCAGCGGGAATCCCATCGCACCCCCTACCGCCACACCACGGCGAAGACGACGGTGGCTGCGATCACACCAGCGATCATCGCCAGCGCGTAATGGGTCACGACGCCGGTCTGGAGCCGCCGCAGCACCCCGCCGCCGCGCAGGATCGAGCGGGCGACGCAGTTCACGACGGCGTCCACGCCGGTGAGATCGATCCACAATCCCGCCCGTGCCGCCCCATGCAGCAAGGGCAGCACTGCGGTCTCGGACACGTCGCTCACCGCCTTTTCGTAGCGTGCCAACGGTTTTTCGGCGAACCACATGAAGAGCCGCGCGCCCTTGCGATAGAACCAGTCGGTGTCGAGGCTGATTGAGTTCTCGGGGTCGAGCGCCCTGAGGAAAACCACGAATCCCAGGGCGGTGAACATCAGCAGGCCGAGGCTCTCCGTGACATGGAGGCCCGTGTAGGGTTTAAAGTCGACCGGATAGGGCAGAAGCGCATAAAGCGGCTGGGGGAACACCCCGATTGCAATGCAGAGCACCGCCGCCATGCCCATTGCTACCAGCATGTTGCGCGGCGGCTCCCGCGCCTCCAGTTTCCGGTCCACGCCGAAAAACATGTAATACGGGAGCTTCAAGCCCGTGTGCAGGAACGTCCCGGACGATGCCATCGTCAGCGCCAGCACGACAAACGCCCGATGATCCTGTCCGGCAGCGGCAATCACCATCGATTTGGTGACGAAGCCCGAGAAGAATGGAAATGCCGAGATCGCGAAGGCGCCGACCATATAGAGCGCCACTGTCAGTGGCATTGTCTTGTAGAGCCCACCAAGCTCGGTGAGTTTGCGACGGCCGGTGACGTGGATCACCGCGCCTGCACCCATGAACAGGAGCGCCTTGTAGAGGATATGCGCGAAGGCATGGCCGGCAGCCCCGTTCACTGCCATCTCGGTGCCGATGCCGACGCCCGCCACCATGTAGCCCACCTGGCTGACGATGTGATAGGCCAACAGCCGCCGGCAGTCGTTCTCCAGCACCGCGTAGATGACACCGTAGAGCGCCATCGCGGTGCCGAGCCAGACCAGAAGCTCGGTCCCCGGAAACGCTCGCGCCAGCACATAGACGGCTGTCTTGGTGGTGAAGGCGCTCATGAACACCGCCCCGGTGACAGTCGCCTCCGGGTAGGCGTCTGTCAGCCAGGCGTTGAGCGGCGGCACCGCCGCGTTGAGCAGAAACCCGGCAAGAATCAGGTAGGCGCCGGCTCCCATCCCTCCCTCGATCGGGCCGAAGAGCAACGAGCCTGTCGAGAGCCCATAGAGAATGACGCCGCCAAGGAGGGCGACACCGCCGGTGATATGGATCATGAGGTACCGGAAACCGGCACTGATCGCCTGCCGACCACCCTGGGCGAAGACGAGATAGGCAGAGGCAAACGCCATGCCTTCCCAGAACAGGTAGAGCGTCAGGTAGTCGCCGGCGAACACCACGCCGAGCGCGCTGCCGACGTAGACGAACGCCGCGACATGCTGGCCGGGGCGAGGCAGGTGCAGCGCGTAGACCGTTCCGATCAGCGCCATGATGGTGAAAACGGTGGCGAAGGCGATGCTCAGCTTGTCGACCTTCGCGATTAGGATTTCCTGCCCGATGATCTGCGTCGCGCCGTAGCTGCCCGGTTGCATCGTGAGCACGGCGATGATCGCCAGCGCCGGGATCATCAGCAGGTAGGCCTTGCGGATCGACCCACGGAGGAACGGGATCGGCAAAGCGCCGAAAATGAAGAGCAGGGCCGGATGGATGAAGTCAGTCATAATAGTCCTCTCGCCGCATCAGCCCACCCCGATGGCCGAGGAACTTGGAAACGAAGATCAGCAGCACGCAAGACCCGAAGCCGTAGACGGCCGACCAGCCCGGCAGTCGGTCCCACAGGTATTCGGCGTGTTCGCGGAAGACCAGGAAGTCGGCGATGACGATGAGAACGAGCACCAGATAGAACAGCCGACGGCGTGGCCTCGCATATTCCTCGTCGCCAAAGAAGTCGACGACACGCTTGATCATCTGACCACTCCGTTCGCCAGGGTGAGAAAATAGTCGGGGAAAATACCCATCAGCACCGAGAGAATGGCGGTCGCGACCAGCGGGATTGTTACCATCGGAATTTCACGCACCGTCGCCGGGCTCTCCTGCTTCTCTACCGCGAAGAAGGCGGTATAGCTGACCGGCAGGAAATAGGCGGCGTTCAGGATCGAGCTCGCCAGGAGTACGGTGAGGAACGCGATCTGCCCCGCCTCCACCGACCCCAGCGCCAGATACCATTTGCTGACAAAGCCCGCCGTCGGCGGCACCCCGATCATGCTCAGAGAAGCGACGAAAAATGCCCCCATCGTCCAGGGCAGCCTCCGGCCGATGCCGGCCATGTCGCTGATGTTGCGCTTGCCGGATGCGCAAAAGATCGACCCGGCGCAGAAGAAGAGGGTGATCTTGGAGAAGGCGTGCGCCGCGATGTGGATGATCCCGCCGACCATCGCGACCGGTGAGAGCAGAACCGCGCCCAGCACGATATAGGAGAGCTGGCTGACCGTCGAATAGGCAAGCCGCGCCTTCAGGTCGTCCCGCGTCAGGGCGTAGATCGACGCCATCAGGATCGTGAACGAGACCAGATAGGCCGTGGCGATGCCGAGGCCCAGCCCGCCCACCAGCCCCGTGCCGAAAACATGGAACACCACCCGCAGCAAGCAGAACACGCCCATTTTGACCACGGCAACAGCATGCAGGAGCGCACTGACAGGTGTCGGCGCCACCATGGCAGCCGGCAGCCAGGCGTGCATCGGCATCACCGCAGCCTTGGCAAAGCCGAAAAGATAGCAGAAATAGACTGCTGTCAGCAGCGCCGCCGAAGCATCGCTCCCCGCCAGCAGCCCTCCCGCCTTAAAGTCGAGCGACCCCGCAATGTGATAGGTCAGCGCTAGCGCAGCGAGCAGCACGCTTTTCGACGCGCCCATCAGATAGACGAGGTACTTGCGGCCACCCTTCCACCCTTCTTCGTCCTCGTGGTGGTAGACGAGCGGGTAGGTAACGAGGCTGAGCACCTCGTAGAAGATCACCAGCGTAAACAGATTGGCGGCGAAAGCCCCCCCGACAGCCGCCGCGAGGCTGGTGGCGAAACAGGCAAAGAATCGGGTCTGCGCGTGCTCGTTCAAGTGCCGCATGTAGCCGATGGAATAGATCGCCGCCACGATCCACAGCAGCGACGAAACGGTGGCGAACACCATGCCGAGCGCATCGGCGCGGAAAGCAAAGTCGATGCCCGGCAGAATCTCGAACAGGCGCAAATCAACCGTGCCGCCCGCCAGCACCGTGGGCGCCATCGAGGCGACAATCGCAAACAGGGCGATCGCCGCCAACGGGGAGACGACATCGCGGAGTTTCTCGCGCTTGTTCAGAAGGAGAACTGCAAGAGCCGCCAGCCCTGGGACGGCGACAGCAAGCAGCGGCCGGATCGATGCAACCGGGTCCAAAGCCGCTATCCTTTCATCATGGTCACGTCGTCGACCTTGAGGGTGGACTTGTTCCTCACGAGGGCGACCAGGATGCCCAATGCGACGGCAACCTCCGCCGCGGTGATTGCAATGACGAAGATCGCGAAGATCTGTCCGCGGAAATCGTCGTAGTAACGCCCGAAGGCGATGAAATTGATGTTGACCGAGTTGAGCAGCAGCTCCAGCGACATCAGCACGACCAGAATATTACGCCTGAGCAGCACGCCCGCCGCGCCGATCACGAACAGAACCACTCCGAGCAAAATGTACCACGAGAGCGGAACCATCACCGCTGCTCCTTCCGCGCCAGTACGATTGCGCCGACAAGAGCCACCAGCAGGATCACGGAGGCAGCTTCAAACGGCAGCAGATAGTCGGCAAAAAGTGTCTTGCTGAGCTGCCTGACTTGATCGCCGTCGCGCATCGCGATGGGCTCTGTGACCGAAAAACGGTCGCTCCAGAGCACCAGCACAAGCATCTCGACCCCAAGCAGGACAAGCAGCACCAGAGCGGGCAGGTTGCCGCCCGGCAAGAACCGCTGCAACGCCGCTTCGCGTACATCGATCATCATGATCACGAATAGGAACAGGACCATGATCGCGCCGACATAGACGAAGATCTGGATGACCGCGAGCAACGGCGCTTCGAGCAAGACGAAGACTGCCGAGATCTGCAGGAAACAGGCCATCAGCGCCAATGCGCTGTGAACCGGATTTCGCGCCAGGACTACCGTCAGGGCTGTGATCACAGCCGCCGTGGCGAACAGAAGAAAGAACCCCTGACCCATCGACGCTCTCCAGCGCGAACTGTCGTTCGGCGCGAGGATCTGAGTTAGCGCCGCACTTCAGATGCGTTTACATATTGTGCCCTAGTATCGGATTTTTAACAAGATTATTGTCATCGGCGGAACAAGTTCGGGTCGGTCCAGATGGGGTGAAGGCCGCTCGCGAAGCCGATTTTACTGTTCTATTTGTGGCTTGAGTCAGTCGGTACCGACGTTTTGTTACAGCGTAGTGGGAAATTACTTCCAAATATCACCGGCCGCTCCGCTCGAAGTTACAAGTCTCTGTGGCTTCAGGCCCTGGCTCGCCACCCGGTACCGTTTCTGCGAGTTTGATGTGGTGACAACCCGACCTTACCGGAAAACACTAATGGCTATGAGATCCCAGCTACACCACAAGCGGCGGCATGAATTCTTGGCTATAGGGATATCTCGATGATCAAACGGGTTCCTTTTGAGATTAGGGTCGCGGACCATTCCCAGCGCTTTGCGGAAGTGATCGATCTTCCACTTTTGGCCCCAAACGGACTTTGGAGATCGAATAATCGAACGGCGGCTATGCCCCTCCATTTCAGCCATTCGCGCAACCTCGGCGATTATCTAAAAACTGCCGGTCCGCTTGACCCGTCCCGATGTCGACAAATGGGTGGGTCGGCGGAAAGGCTCGTCGGCGCCAACTCCTGCACGTCCCGGGATCCTGAGCGCTTCCCACTACAATGAAGCCTTTCGCTATGGTAGACCTAGAAGGCTGCGAACTTGTAGAACCGCTGATGGTGGACGATCAACTGAACTCGTTCGGTTGACAATAGCGCAGTCCGGGGAGGAGGTCGCCATGGCATCGATCGACGAGAAGAACCTCGAAGAGAAGCTGACCGCGCTGGAATCGGCCCGGACCTGGAGTGCGCGGCTCGTATCCAAGCTCGAGAGCAACATCCGTTCGGCAAGCGACGCCGAGCTCTTCCGCATCAATCCGATCAAATTCGCCGCCGACAAGAGCCTCAACGAGGAGGAGACGATTGCTCTCTTCCTGCACGCCACCGCGCTAGGTCTCTTCGATATCACCTGGATTCTGATCTGTCCGGTCTGCTCCTGCGTCATCGATAGCTTCCGCACTCTCAAGAATCTCGGCAGTCACTGCCGCTGCACCCACTGCCATCTGGATTTCGTGGCGGCTCTCGACGACATGATCGCGATAACCTTCACCGTGAACCCGGCCATTCGCCGCATCGCCTATCACGATCCGCAGACGCTGACCGCGGAGGATTATCTATTCCGCTACAGCTCGACGAACGAGGGCTTGATCCCGGACGGAACGCCTTTCGTCCACCTGAGGGAGATGCTGAGCCGCGGATTAGCCTATATCGAGCCGGGCGAGACGACCGCGTTTGAGATAATCGCAGAGGCTGGCATATTACATGGCAGCAGCTCCGACAGCGACGCAGGTATCACATTCATTGTCGATCCCGCGCTTCCGGCTGCCGAACAGCGCATTGCAATCCGCCTTGACCTTGAGTCCAGCACGCCGGACGTGGGCACCATCGCGGCCGGCAGGGTGATTTTCGAGATGTCCAATGTCGCGGACAAACGCATCGAGTTCGGGATCCTTCAACTGCCGCCCGGCGTCGATAGGCCGCCGCCGCTCCACTTCGCGCCGTTCCTCTCGGGGAAGCGGTTGCTCACGACCCAGACGTTCCGCGACCTCTTCCGCTCCGAGGTGATCCGCAGCCACGAAGGGCTCGGCGTCAAGGACATCGCTCTCCTTTTCACCGACCTGAAGGGCTCGACTGCACTTTATGACCGGATCGGAGACCTGAATGCCTTTGCACTTGTACAGCAGCATTTTGACCGGCTGCAGGACGTGACGGTCCGCCACAACGGTGCGATCATCAAGACGATCGGCGATGCGGTGATGGCAGCGTTCCTGAGGCCTGCCGATGCCGTGCGGGCGGCGCTCGACATGCGCAGCGAAATCGCCTCGTTCAACAAGCGGCAGCCCGACAAGGCTCTGATCCTCAAGATCGGCGTTCACAAAGGCGCGGCAATTGCGGTCACGCTGAACGAGCGCCTCGACTATTTCGGCCAGACCGTGAACATTGCCTCGCGCGTCCAGGGCCTTGCCGACGCCGACGAGATTTTTGTCAGCCAGGACGTTTACGACGCCATCGGTGTTCGCGACGGACTGGCGGCTTTCTCGGTCGAGCCGAGAACTGCACATCTTCGAGGTGTGCGGCAGGAACTGCCGGTGTTTCGGGTGGGAGCGGCCATATAAGGCGGGCTGATGGTCATCGAGCCACCGGTCGCCGGTACTGCAGAACAGACATGTGCCGGGACCACGCGGGTTGCAGTTGCGCCACATGCGGTCTGAGGCAATTGCTGCCGAAGCTAGTTCTGGATGTCTCCGCGGCAAGTTCGGCGTATGATCTTGGTGGACAATCTTTTGAGGGTGGGCGAATTCCAATGCGCGCGAAAACCCGCATGGCGATAGGCGCCGTGATTGCCGTGTTGTTCGCATACTTGCTGCTCGCCTATTTCGTCATTCCCGAGATCTGGATTTTTCACGATGCGGAGCGCATTGATAAAGCTGGCCGCATGGTCACGACCACGGCGCAGGGTATTCCGGGCGATCCCATCAATGTCGGACTTGTTGGTTCCAAGGAAGAAGCAATCCGGGCGTTCGCGGCGGCAGGATGGGATCCCGCCGATAAAGTTACCTTGCGCACTTCAGTCGATATCGGATTGAGCGTGGTGCTTGATCGGCCTGATCTCGATGCGCCCGTCAGCCCACTGTTTTTCGAGGGCAGAAAACAGGATCTGGCCTTCGAAAAGGCTGTGGGCAAAAGCGCCGACGAACGCAACCACGTTCGTTTCTGGCTGACCAACCAATACGGCCCCAATAACCGCCCGCTCTGGCTCGGCTCGGCAAGTTTTGATCGGGGTGTCGGCTTCAGTCACGATACCGGTCAAGTCACGCATCATATCGGCCCGGATCTTGACGCAGAGCGAGACCTGATCATCAGCGATCTTCTCAAGGCCGGACAACTCTTCTCGAGCTATGAGATCGACGGCATCGGAGCTACCAAGGAAGGTCGCAACGGCGGCGGTGATCCCTATTTCACCGACGGAAGGGCTCTCGTCGGCGTGCTTCGAAACCAATAGCGGCCGGACACTCAAATATCCGCTTCGCGCCCCCATAT
Organism: Shinella sp. OV683; assembly: GCF_057787725.1. Classification (NCBI taxonomy): domain Bacteria; kingdom Pseudomonadati; phylum Pseudomonadota; class Alphaproteobacteria; order Hyphomicrobiales; family Rhizobiaceae; genus Shinella; species Shinella sp. OV683. The sequence goes on along the minus strand of NZ_JBYMED010000002.1, from coordinate 264,206 downwards.
CGGTCATGTAGGCCGAAGTTGCGCCTCCCTGAAAGCAGACGTCGGTGATGATACGCTCCGACGGCACCAATGCGCCGGCAGAAGCGGTCACCAGTTTGTTAGGTTAAACAACCTGTCCGGAGACACGGGGCAAGCCCACTCATGGCGTGCGATGGGAATATTATGTTCTCATCTGCGTCAACATGGCTGATGTTGTATGCAGCAGTTTTGAGGTAGTGCTCCCTCACGATAGATAGTGTCAAGTAATAGCCTGGAAATATCTGAAATGTGGGATTGGTTCCCTATAGTCTTCTTTCCGTTCAAGCTTCTCGTGTTAGGCACGGGCATGTTCTTCGCCATCAAGTGGCATCACGATCAAGCGAAGAAGAAATAACGAAACCAGCGGACCGTAGGCGCCCGCCGATTAGACAAGCGCCGCCCTGTAAAATCGGGGTGTTGATCGGTCCCCCGAAGGTGCTGGCCCGCGCCGAAGCCGACATCATCCAGAAGCACAATGAGTACGTTCGGCGTGCCTTGGGTGGCGTGGCGGGGCTGGGGGAAGTCTGGCATCGAGTCTTTCACGGACTTTTCGATTTTTCCCTGAAAAGTTGGCAGAGGTCGCGGCAAAGCCGTCCCGTCATCTGGACTTTGGGCCTTTACCGACTGCATCGGGGTAAACGCAGTTACGACAAATATTGATGCAGTGAGAACGTGGCGCGCCGGGTAAGATGGGAGTGGAGCAACAGCTAGGGTTCGGCAACGACCGATCTGCAATGCGCCCGCATCTCGGCCATTGAAGGCGCCGCCTAGGTTCCCCCAATATTAGACATGCTGGCGTATTAACGGCAAGGCGGGTTTGCGCCCCCATAGTGGTCATCTAGCCACCCGTCGCTGTTGCTGCAAAGCGGACATGACGCAGTGACAATGCGGGTCACAGTTGCGCCAAGCCGCCATTCCGCCCCATGCCGGTGATTAGATCACGAATTCTTCCTCGTACGTCTGTGGCTCGGGAACGACCGTAACCTCCACCGGAACGATCCAATTGGCCGCGTAGCTCTCGCAGTCGGAACGCGGGAGGTCGGGCTGCACGCACCCCGCGTCATCGATCGCGCGACATCGCAGTTCATATCGCCCCACTTCTTCAGGGGTCCAAATGTACTCCCACAAGCGCCATGCAAAGGGACGTTCTGTTTCGAGGAGCCTTCCCTCGCGCCAGCCCCTGCCATCTCCGGTGCAGACGTGCACCTGCCGGATAACAGCCTCTCCGCTCCAGGCGGCTCCAAAAATCCGGTACGGCTGGCCGACGATGAGTGGCTCCCCCTGTACGGGACGCGCGATCTGCGCTTTGACCTCCATCTCCGCAAGGGGGACCAGCCTAGGTTCCCCGAGGCTGCGCTCCCAACGGAAATAGTCGCGCGCCTGCCAGTAGCCAAGGAACGGTTGCTCCACAACCGTGATATGCGTGATCCACTTGACCCAAGCCATGCCGAACCAGCCACCCACGACCGCGCGTAGCGGGTAGCCGTGATCGCGCGTCAACGGCTCCTCGTTCATCGAATAGGCAAGGATCGTGCTGTCAGCGATGGCCTTCTCAAGCGGTAAACTGCGCGCAAAAGCGATGGGGCCGGGAGAAGCCGTTTTCTTGTTCGTGTCGACGACGCCGCTGTCGGCGCCTGCGAGCAGAACCTCACGTGCGGTTCGCTTAACGCCCGCCATTTCCAAAATCTCGCGCAGAAGAACACCTGTCCACGCGGCATTGCCGACGGCTCCGTTCTGCCACTGCAACCCCTCCTTCGGCGGCACATAGTAGACGCGCCCGTTCCCTGCACACTCGACGACGGCGGTTAAAGTCGTGCTCCGCATCGCCTTGATGCTGTCGAGGTCAAGTTCGATCGGCCGCTCCACCGCCCCGCCAACGCGCAATCTCCAGTCTCGCGCGTCGAGGTCCGGCGACGGGAAATGGTTTCGCACGAAGAACAGCTCGGTTGGGATCAGCCAATCGGAGAGCGATGCAAACGGAAACTCGATGTTCTGTGGGGATTTCTGTCGAACTATTAGACTGGGTTGCTGTGGTGTCGGCATCGTCCTCGTCTCCCCTTCCAAGAGCACAACGTCGGCTCTCGGTTGCGCGAATTCCGGTACGATCACACCGCCCCTCGCAGTGCGTCTGTCGCATTCTGCCTTCGGGCCGCATTCTAGCACCTACCGCACGTTCCTCGGATCGACCTCGAACGGCAGCAAAGGGCCCGAATGCTGCTATAGGCCCACGTCTCTTTCGCGCCCGCTTGTCGTGCAGGCACTACCGCTGGAGAAGACCAGCAACATATTGTTGGTAGGCATCTCGATCGTCTCGCGGAGATTAAGTCCAGCGGCCTCACCCACTTGTTCAAGATCAGCGATATCACGCACACCCCAGGATGGGTTGCGCTCCTTTAGAGTCGCATCGAAAGCAGCGTTCGAGGGGGCGTTGTGTGCCCCGTCGCGCATGAATGGGCCGTAGAGAAGAAGAAGCCCACCAGCGTGAAGCAAACGGCCAGCTCCTGCGAACAATCCTAAGCTTGCCGCCCATGGCGCGATATGGATCATATTGATCGACACGATGGCGTCAAAATGCCCCGTTTGTTCAACGCCCCATTGTCCTGAGCACACATCAATATCCCGCGGTGCCAGCACATTCTTCAGCCCTGCGAATTTGATCCAGCTAGACGTGCTGGTGCGGGCGTCGGCATCCGGATCGCTCGGCTGCCAGGTGATGTTGGGCATTGCTCCCGCAAAACACACGGCGTGCTCGCCGGTCCCGCATCCAATCTCCAGCACGGCGCCACGTGTTGGAAGGACACGTTTTAGGACCGCGAGGATCGGCGCCGAATTTCGCGCAACGGAAGGTGAGAACATGCGCTGGTCGACGCTTATGTCGCGCTGTTCCAGCGCAACAGGCGAACGGTCCTTCTTCTCTGGAGGCATTGGCCTTGAATCCCCTTTGGGCGATGTCTCCCACCTTATAGCTGAAATGATGGGACTGAAACCAAGGATTTCGGACTTACGAAGGGGGTCGTCGGCGCGTGCGTTCGGCCGAGGGCGACCGAGCGTCCACTTCGCGTCAGATCACGCGCCCGCCAGGCTCAAGATCTGCTTTCGAAAATCGGAGCCCGGAAGCCGACCGACGGCTTTCGGCCCCAAACCGGTCATTTCCATCCAAGCCAAGTCGAGATCCGCTACTGCAAGGCTGTGACCCCCAAGAGTGATGACTTCCGCCGCCGTTGTCGCCTCCCCCCCAAGTGCGATTTTGAAATTACCACAGCGGAAATCAGCTTGTCTGTGCCCTCAACTCGGCATTCTCCGCTTCAAGTTCAGCAAGGCGTTTGCGCAGCGGATCAATCGCCGCGACAACCTCCGCCTCGGTGAAGCGCGGCGTGATATGCTGTTGGCAGTTCCAGTCGAAACTTGCGAGCCTCAACCGGAAAATGCGCTCAAGCTTGCCCTTGTAAGCACTGTCGGTGACACGTTCGGTCAGGGCAGGGTCCTCGTCGGTTCTCAGTTTCTCCACCTGCGCATAGATCTTCAAACGGCTGCGGCTGGGATAATCCATCAGAATCAAGCAGGTGCGGTCGTTGGCCGCGAAGTTGCCGGTGCTAATATACTGCCGATTGCCTCGATAGTCTGCGAAAGCGAGGGTCCGGTGGTCGAGCACCTTGAGAAAGCCGCGCGGCCCGCCTCGATGCTGCACATAGGGCCAGCCCGTCTCCGAGACAGAGGCCATGTAGAAACTGTCGCGCCCCTCAATGAATGCCTTCTCGGCATCCGTGAATCGGTCGAACTCCCTATGCCCACTGAAGTCGGACCATATATCGTCGGCGCCCATCTCGGCCTGGGCAGCCCTGACGCTTGGCGTGATGGCGATGTCTAAAAATCCGTATGCCATTTCACCCTCCGTGTTGGCTCATCGCGAATATGGGACTTGTTCCTCTTTGACATAATCCGGTAATTATGGGGATGATCTCTCCGAAAAATGGGAAGATGAATGGATAGACTCGAAGCCATGTCGATCTTGAGCGCCGTCGTGGAGAGCGGAAGTTTCTCTGCGGCTGCGCGGCAGCTTCGTGTTCCAGTAACAACAATTGCGCGGAAGATATCGAATCTGGAGGCGCTCCTGGGCGCCGAGCTTCTGATCCGCACCACCCGCAAACTCACCTTGACCGATGCTGGGGCGAGCTACCTCGCGGCGGCGCGGCGGATACTTGATCAGGTCGACGAGATCGAGCGCGAGGTCGCCGGAGAGTTCACCATTCCCAAGGGTGAGCTCGTCATCACCGCACCCGTTCAGTTCGGCCAGCTCCATGTGCTGCCGATCGTGATCGATTTCCTGGCTGCGTTTCCGGAGATCATGATCAGGCTGCTGTTGCTCGATCGAAACATGCATCTGGCAGAAGACCAGGTGGATATGGCTGTGCGCATCGGCAAGCTGCCCGATAGTGCGATGATTTCGACAACAGTGGGCGCGATGCGCGCCGTCGTCTGCGCCAGCCCGACATTGCTGGGCCTGCACGGCACGCCGCAGACCCCCCAAGACCTGGAGACAATTCCTTGCGTCACCTTCGATGGTCCCGGGCCCATGGCGGGGTGGCGCTTCATCGATCCGAAAACGAGAAAGCCCATATTTGTGCCGATTGAGGCGCGCCTCTCGGTGACAACGGCGGAAGCCGCCGTTCGGGCATCGCTGCAAGACGTGGGCGCGACGCGACTCTTGCACTATCAGGTTGCGGACGCGGTGAAGGCCAATGGCCTGCGAATTGTCCTCGAGCGGTTCGAGACTGAACCGGTGCCGGTGAGCCTCGTGCATGCCGCACGCAGCCAAATGCCGATCAAGATGCGGCGCTTTCTGGATTTCGCGGTGCCCCGATTGAGGCGAAGGTTGCTTGAAATTGCGGACCCAAACGCTGCATCCGAGTCCAAGAGATAACTCGCTTGCGGCACGATAGGCGGTATGAGAATTGATGCGTCTCGTGAGATCCATGTACGCGAAACGAGCGACTGCCGTTCAACGCTGGCGACGGCTCGCGTGATGTCGCAGGGCAAACGCAGCGGTTCGATTCCCGTCAAGACCTAGTAGACTGTTACTTTTAGACGCAGCGAGAGCCGAGTAATTTGGAGCGAAGCTTGGAGGCAACCAAATTGCGATTCCAGCCAGCACCCCGACGATAAACATCACCGTGGAAATATCTCTCCGTTTTCCTTACGTCGGATTGTGTCCGACCTAGTCGGACACGTTGTGGTCCATGAGGCGGGATCGCATCGAAATTTGCGATCTCGATTGGTCAGTCGAACTTGATCAAGTCCTTGAAGATCAGTTGAGCCCAGCTCTTTCCGCGCGCCTGCACAAGCAGTCCACCTTCCGAAAGCCCGCCAAGTTTGATCGGCGCGAAACCGAGATTTTCCGCAAGCGCACCAATCTCCGCTGCGGCAGCGTCATCGTCGCTCGCCAGGAACACGACTCTCCTGCCACCATGTACGGCCGGATCTTGGTCAAGGACGGCAGCGACCAAATGGTTGAAGCCCTTGACCAGTCTTGCGCCCGTGAAGGCCTGCGCGATGAACTTGGAAGAAGGCTGTCCTCCCAATTCCTCAGGGGGCACGCCGTAGGCATTGGTCACATCGACGACGGTCTTCCCCTGCCAGGTGGGAAGCGCCTTTGCGACATCCGGGTGCGTCTCGAAACGGACAGCCAAAAACACGATGTCCGCCTTGACGGCTTCCGCCAGTGTTTTGGGAATGATCGTGGGCCCGATCGCGGCCGCATCGGATGCAAAGCTTTCCGGGTCGCGGGCGGTTGCAACGGATACTTCGATGCCTCTACGGGCAAACGCCTTGGCCAGCGCCTTGCCGATATTGCCGAAGCCGATAATTGCGTAGTTCATATACATTCTCCTTGGGTTTATCACGCCCTTCGGCGCTCCGAGCGATCGAATGGAGCGCCCGGCCGGGCGTAGTGGGTCAGAGTTGTGCTAGACCGCCATCGACGGCGACTTCGCTGGCGGTCATGAAGCTGCTGTCCGACGAGGCAAGAAAGGCGGCCACCGCTCCGATCTCCGCCGGATCGGCCATGCGCTGAAGCGGAGTCATCGAGGCGAAAACCATCTGGCCCTCCTCGCCCAGCGCTTCCTTCGCGAGTTCGGTCGCCGTCGCCCCGGGCGACAGCACGTTTACCCGGATGCCGGTGCCCTTCAGGTCCTCCGCCCAGGTCCGCGCGAGGTTACGCACTGCCGCCTTGCTCGCGCTGTAGGCGCTGAATGCCGGCGCGCCCGTGGTGCCGGCGCTCGATCCGGTCAGGATGACCGAACCGCCCGGACCCATCAGCGGCAGAGCCTTCTGGACCGTGAAGATCGTACCCTTCACATTGGTGTCGAAGGTTTCGTCAATGTGCTCGGCGGTAATCTTGCCGAGCGCAAGCGGGCTTCCTGCCCCGGCATTGGCGAAGACGATGTCGAGGGTTCCGCGCTCGGCCTTCACCTCCGCGTAAAGACGGTCGAGGTCGACCTCATCGGAGACCGAGCCCTTCACCGCGCGGGCATTGGGCCCGAGGTCGGCCACAGCGGCGTTAAGCGCTTCCTGCCTGCGGCCGAAGATGAAGACGAAGGCGCCCTCTTCGATGAAGCGCTTTGCAGCGGCCAGGCCGATACCGGTAGCGCCGCCAGTGATCACCGCGGTCTTGCCATTCAGTTTAGTCATTTGTGCATCCTTTGTTGGAGTTGGGCGGAAGCTGGAGAAATGCTTGGGGGCAGCGCACGGACCCGCCTTGTTTACGCCATGCAGGTAGGATGCTGAGTGCGGCACCAGCAGTGTGGAAAGATGCACAAGCGTGGTGCAAAATAACACCGTCTGCATTATAGGATCTGTGCTACTGCACCGCCTCATGGCATCAGCATTGCGATTTTGCCAGGAACACAATGACGATCGATTGGGATGATGTTCGATATTTTCTCGCGGTGGCACGACACGGTTCTGTCCGCGCTGCCGCCCATCACCTCGAGGTAAATCACACGACGGTACTAAGGCGCATCGCGCAGCTTGAGGCCCTGCTCCATGCGCAGTTGTTCGAAAAACTGCCGGCGGGCTATCGCCTCACGGAAGCTGGCGAACAGGTGCAGGAGCTCGCAGAACAGATGGAGGTTTCGTCTCACATGTTGGTAAGCCGCGTGTCCGGCCGTGATCAAGCCGTGCGTGGTCCCCTTCGAGTCACAATGGCGCCCACCCTGGCGACACATCTCTTGATGCCTGACTTTGCTGCGTTTACACGACGGCACCCCGAAATCGAAATGGAGATCCACTCCACTTTAGAAAATGTTAACCTGACAAATCGCGAAGCCGATGTTGCCTTGAGAGTCGTTTTTAACCGCAACTCTCTGCCGCAGAACCTTCACGGCGTAAAAGGCCCAGACCTTTCCGTAGGTGTCTATATGTCTAGCGACCTCCTCGCGGCTTGGAAGGCCGGCAATTCGGGCCACATCAGGTGGATATCGAAAAACATAGAGGGCGTGCCCGAGTGGGCCCATGGCGATGCCGTCGAAATTACCGGAGCCCCGTTCCGCGTTCAAGAAGATGCAGCGCATCTCGAGGCGATGCGCCTGGGCTTAGGGATATCGGCGCTTCCCAGCTTCGTTGGAGATGCTGAGCCGCTGCTCGTCAGAGTTCCCGGGACACGTCTCGGCCCCCATGGAACGCTCTGGGTGTTGACACAGGGCGAGACGCGAAAGACCAAGCGTGTCCGCCTGTTCACGGAGTTCATATCAGAGAGACTGCGTGCGCATGCGGGGGTTCTTGCAGGTGACAAGTCTCGGTAAGATCTACCGTCCAGATTCCATAATCAGCGACGAATCTCGACCACTTTGCACAAAGTCTGAAGTCAAAGAGTAATTCGGCGCCGAAACTGCTTCGTATCGATCTGTGTCGATGGTTCAGAGCCTCGATTTTGCGGCCATCTCGGAGGCCCGCGCCAGTGCTTGCGTATCCGACCGACCGGCCGGCCCGCCTACAGGAGCGAGGGGACGTCTGTTGAAACGGCGACACACCTCCTTCCAGTCGCCGTTCGGTTCTTTTGGAGAAGCCTGCCGCACCTCCTCCCGCGGCAGGCTTTTTCGTGTTCGGAGCCTTGCCTTGCAACAGGTTGAGATCGAGTTGCGGCTGCCCCTCGGTCGCGCCGGTCTGATCGTCGCTCAGCGACGATAGCGTCACACCCGACAGGCGCAGGGCCGTTCGAACGGATAGACGGTTGCCAGAAGTCCTGATGCCGCGTCGAAAACCTCGGCCATATTCGCGCACGGCGCTGTGCTGGTCCGACTGCGGGTCGCCTGGGTGACGACGATCCGTTCCGAAGGGTGATAGGTGAAAAGCGGATCATCGACGAGTTCGCCAGAGACGGGTATGCTGAACGCCCGGATAGTCTTCCACAGCGCGATGATGCAAGGCGCATCAGTTTGGCTCCGAAATCTATTGAGGCCGCAGTGCGTCTGATGGACCGCACCGAGGAGAGGAGCGCCGTGGACAATTCTGTAATAATACCCGCTAGGAGAATTGGAGGTTCGGTGGGCGACAACCGAAAGGCCTTCGAGCTGCCATTGCCGTCATTGAAAGCTCAGTCTGCAGATCGGCTGCGATGTCGGCGTACCACTTATCGAACTTGCCGGCTCACCGCCGCTATTGGTGCATGGCCAGATCGATGACAATTCCAAAGCCCTACGGGGGTCATGATCTCATCGCTTGCAATACAAAGCATGAACAATCGCTTTCTTGTGTTCAGAAGATAAGTTGCTGCCGGCTCCTTTGTGGAAACTTCCGATGTCGTCACGCGATGTTCGTGTGGCAAGAGAAGGGAACAGTAAATGAAAAAACGGCCCGCGCGCAGAATACCCGATTGGATAGTCAGCAAAATCTTGGCATGCGGAATGCTCGCACTAGCGGCTGCAGCGCCTGCAAAGGCGGAGGACGCCGCCTGCAAGCCGCATATGATCGACCTTGGGGGAGGCAAGATCATCGAGGGCGGCTGCGGCCCGCTGAAAATCGCCTTCCTGACGGCGGCGACGAACAACACACATTTGCAGGCCGGCATAAAGGGTGCGCAGGACGCTGCAAAGGAAATCGGCGCCACGATCGATGTATTCGATCCCAACTGGAGCCCCACCGTTCAATATAACCAGGCCCAGAACGTGCTCTCGAGTGGCAAGTACAATGCGATTGTCGCCGAGATGAACGATGGCAACCAAGCCTGCAAGATCCTTACGGAGGAAGCATCCAAGGCGGGCGTGCTGGTGGCCGTGGCCAACCTGCCGCTGTGCAATCGCGCCACCAACGAGGGCGATGCGCTGTGGTCGCCGGGCACGCTGGATTTCGTCGGTGGCTCGCAGGGCCGCGAGGCTTTCCGCAGCTGGATCATGTCAATTGCCGAACAGAATCCCGGACCCCAGAAGGTCGCGGTGTTGACCGGACCGGATCTCAACGCCAACACGATCAATACCGAGCTGGCACTGAAGGACGTGCAGGAGAAATATCCTGACTTCAAGATCGCAGCCGTGGTCAAGACGGACTATTCAGTGCTGCAGGGAAATCAGAAGACGCTGCCGCTATTCCAGGCCAACAAGGACTTGACGATCTTCATCTCCAACTATTCCGACATGACTCGCGGCGCCGTCCAGGCGGCTCGCCAGGTCGGCTTGCTCGGCAAGATGAAGATTTATGACAATGGCGGCAATGTCTGGGCGTTCCAGGCCGTCAATGACGGGCTGATCGACAGCACCCGCACCCTGCTTCCCTATACAGAAATGTATGAGGCGGTGAAGGCGCTCGGCCAGGCATGGAAGGGCGAAAAGCCGCCGCGTTTCGTGCCGTTGGCAGCCTATGACATCAACAAGAAGACAGTGGCCGATCACAAGCCGCAATATTGATGGCAGGCAAGGGCCCGCGCAGCGCCGGCCCGGGTCTCACTATACGGCCAGCTTCTTCTTTTTCAGCCATGGCGGCATGACGAAGGCGGATTGGCCATAGGGCGCGGGCGACAGGATACGCTGTTGCCCGCCCTGGATCTGGTAGATCAGATGCGCCTGGCTGATCGATGGGTCCACCGACGTATCCGGGTAGGATTGCGCGCACTGGCCGGCATTGTCGAAGAAATAGGCGCCGTTGACGCCGCGATGGATGACCGAGCGGATTTCCGGGATGACCTTGTCGAAGGCGCGCGGATTATTGGCACGCGTCCAGGCCGTCGCCAGGATATTGACCCGGTCATAAGCAAGACCTGCATGCGAATGTCCCGGCTTCTGGCCATGCATGCGCTCGTAGCGTTCCGCAAAGCCCATCGCCAGTTGGTCGGAATAGAGCCCTGTCGTCGTCGCCCAGAGCACGCCCTCGGCGCTATCGCCCAATTGCTCGCGATAGGCCGGGATCGATGGTCCATAGAGCGTATAGACCAGAGCATTGGCGGGCCGCGCCAGGAAATGCTGCAGGAAAGAGATATTCTCCTCCGGGAAATAATAGGCGAGGAAGATCGCCGCCGGATCGCTCTGGTGCAGCTTGTCGATCACCGCGTTCCAGTCGATGTTGCGGAACGGCAAATCCTCCAGCAGATCGATCTTGAAGCCCGCCTTGTTTGCCATACGCTCCAGGGTGAGAAAACCGATATCCATGCGTGACCAGCGTGGCTGGATCACCACGATGCGGCGCGAATGCGGCGTCCATTTGCGGCTCTTTTCCAGGCCAGACAGGAACTGGATGAAACGCGGGCCGTAATTGACGTCGCTCGGGCAGAGCTGGAAGACGTTTCTGAGCCGGTGCTGGTCCTGCCGGACCCGGTCGACCATCGCCTCCATCGTGGCGCAGTGCAGGTAGGGCGCGCCGTAATCGGCCAGCATGTCCTGAATGCCTTCCTCGGCACAGCTGTAGCCGGAGGTGATCGCCTCGACCTCGGCTTCGATCAGCGACTCGACGGCACGCAACACATCGGCTTCGTCGCCGACATCGCATTCGGCGACCTTCAGTTCCAGCCGGCGGCCGGCAACGCCACCGCGGCGGTTGATCTCGTCCACGGCCAAGCGAGCGCCGTTGAGCATTTCATAGGCGTCGGATGCGGCAAGGCCCTGGGTCGACAATGGCGTGCCGATCAGGATCGGCCGCTTGTTGAAGGCCGTGCTGACAAAGCTGTGCGTGGTGTTTTTCGGCAGAGGCACACGGCTGTCGACCAGGCCTGCGGTCAGCGGCATAAGATTTCGGCCACCTCCGGGTGTCGGCAGACGCAGCAGACCGAGATCGGTCGCCAGCGTCGCCGCCCCCGTGCGGCTGACCTGGCCGAGCTTGATCAGGATACGCTCATTATGCGTGGTGATCGTCCGGTGGCTGGTTTCCAGACAGCTGGCAATGTCCTGGTTCGACAGGCCGCCGGCGATCAGCGTCAGCACATCGAGTTCGCGGATCGTCAGGCCGAACGGTGCGGGCATAGACTTGGCGGTCAAAATGCTTCTGTGCCCGCCCGCTGCCAATGTCTGGAGCTCGATGCGGATCGCATACCAGATCTTGTCCGCATCGATCCAGACGAACCGAACCAGGTCGCGGCCGCTCTGTATCAGTGCCGAGGCAAAATCGACCAATTCGCGGCGGAGATCAAAAAAGGTGACGGCCGCGCTACCCTCGACAGCCTCGAGCGCACCATCCTCAGTGACGGCTGCCCGATAGTAGTCGGCGATGTCTTCACCGGGTTTCGCCGCCAACTCGTTCTTCTGCGCAACCAGTCTCACAACCATGAACTCAACTCCATCCGGTGGCCGAACACCGCCATGCCGCTCTGGTGAACCTCCGCCCCGTGTCGGCAGGTTTACGTATTTCGCCTCTCGCGCATTTACCGCACTTTGGCATTTCGGCGGAAAACCAGCCGAAATGTTGTCCAAGGCACAAATGCACGCAAAAGATGTATTGCCTTCCAGAGTGGGAAGCTAACAAATGCAAGCCTTCAATACAATCGCATCAGGCCCAACAGCGACGAATTCGCCATCGCGGCCCATTGCCAAGATCCTGTCATCTGCCGCAAATGGTATTGCCGACTTCATTTCCAGCCATGGCAACAGCCCGCACGAAATTCTCTGGTCGGTTGGCATTCTCGAAACAGACACACGCAAGGACCGCGAAATCCTCGACCTCGGTCGCTATTGTGAACTACTGGAAGTTGCGTCACGAAAAACCGCCAACGACAATTTCGGCCTACACTACGGTCGCGACTTCACACCCGAGCGTCTCGGGCTGATCGGCGAGATCGCCATCTCCTCGCCGACGCTCGGCGATGCGCTGGGCAATCTGGTGAAGTATTTTCCCTATCACCAGCAAAACACATTCACGGCGTTCCGCCGCAAGGACGAGTTCTGGTTTCTCGAATACCGCATCCTCGACGGCTTCATCATGCAGCGCCGGCAGGATGCCGAATTGACGATGGGCATGTATCTCAACGTCATCCGCCGGGTCCTCGATCCCACCTGGTCGCCGGACGAGGTGCATTTCGAGCATCCGCGTCCGGAAAACTGGCGCGATCACGAAGCCGTCTTCAATGCGCCGGTCTATTTCAACATGCGGACCAACGCGCTGGTGTTCAAGGAAAAGAACCTGGCGCGCGCGACCAGCGGCTGGGATACAAACCAGATCCGCACGCTCTGCGAAGCGCTGGTGCAATTGACCGGCAGCACCGGCGCGCTGACCTTGACGCAAAGGATAGCCGGCGAGATTCGCGCCCAGCTTCCGGCCGGCTATCCGCATATCGAGGATATCGCCGACGAGTTGAAGATGACGCGCTGGACGCTGCAGCGGCGCCTGGCCGCCGAGGGGCAGGTGTTTTCGACGCTGGTGGAGGAAACACGCCGTCGCCTGGCGCTGCACTATCTCGGCGGGGCGCATCTGCTGATCAACGATATTTCCAGCATCCTCGGTTATTCCGAGCTCAGCGCCTTCAGCCGAGCCTGCGTCCGCTGGTTCGATGCCTCCCCCTCCAAGGTTCGAGCCAATATCGAAGCCAAGGGCCCAGCGCCGATCAGCGCCCGGCGGCTGAATTGAGTGCTGAAATGTCAATCCATGGCGCGCGCATTGGTCTACCCTCCAGCCTAACGAAGTCCCGCATAACAGGGGAGGAAGAGACATGAAACTGCAAGGCAAGCTCGCCGTCGTCACCGGCGCCTATCGCGGCATCGGCCGCGCCTGCGCCGAGGCGCTGGCCCGTGAGGGCGCAACCGTGATCGCCACTGATATCCTGGCGGGCGATCCGGGTTACGACGTCGCCGGCATCACCTATCGGCAATGCGACGTCGGCTCGGAAGCGGACTGGGAGGCAATAGCCGATGAGCTCCGCAACGGCGGCGGCACGATCGATATCCTCGTCAACGCCGCCGGCGTGGCACCGACCAAATCGGGGGCGCATGACATCGCGATGGCGGACTGGGATTTCATCCTGCGCGTCAACCAGACCGGCGTGATGCTCGGCATGCGCATGGCGAGTGCGATGATGCTGGGCCGTGGGCCACTCTCGATCGTCAACATTTCCTCGATCTGGGGCCTGGTCGGCGGTTCGGGGCAGATCGCCTATCACGCCAGCAAGGGCGCGGTGATCAACATGACGCGCAACGTCGCCATCACCTATGCCAAGCAGAACATCCGCGCCAACGCCATCCTGCCCGGCCTGATCGACACCGAGATGGTGCGCGCCCAGAAGCCGGAAATGAATGCCGCCACGCTTTCGCTGACACCGATGGGGCGCATCGGCCTGCCGGAAGAGATCGCCAAGGGCGTCGTCTTTCTTGCCAGCGATGACGCCTCCTTCATCACAGGCGCAATCCTGCCGATCGACGGCGGCTTTACAGCACAATAGGACATGACATGACCGACACTACGGACTATCGCCCGCTGGCGGGACGGACTGCGCTCGTGACCGGGGCATCGCGCGGCATCGGCGCGGCTGTCACCGAGCGGCTGGTGCACGAGGGGGCCTTCGTCTATGCGGCCGACGTGCTCGAGCAGGAGGGCGAGGAACTGGCCGAACGGCTTGAAGGCCGCTGCGTCTTCCAGACGCTGGACGTGACATCGGAGGCGCAATGGGCAGCCCTGATGGAACGCATCGCCCGCGACGTCGGACGCCTCGATATCCTGGTCAACAATGCCGGCATCTATGGCCCGGCAAGCCTGCAGGATGAGTCTGCCGATGGTTTCCGGCGCATGTTCGAGGTCAATCAGTTCTCGATCTTCTGGGGCATGAAATGCGCGATACCGCTGATGTCGCTGGGTGGTTCGATCATCAACCTGTCGTCGATCGGCGGCATGGTCGGTTACAAGGGCACATTCGCCTATGCCGGCGCCAAATGGGCCGTGCGCGGCATGACACGCTCGGCGGCGCGCGAACTCGCACCGCTGAAGATCCGCGTCAACGCCATTTGCCCCGGCATTATCGACACCTCGATGTTCTACGAGAACGACCCGGCGCAGCTGTCGCAATTCCTGGCATCGGTACCACTCGGCTCGCTGGGCCAGCCCACCGACATCGCCGCGACCGTCGCTTTTCTTGCCTCCGATGAAGCCCGCTACATCACCGGCACCGATATCCTCGTTGACGGCGGCATGCTCGCCTGATTTCCCCCGAGGATGGCAGGCACGACCTGCCGGCACTTGCCCCTTGAAATCCCTGTTTCAAGGGGCATTTTTTTTGCGCTGTGACAAAAGAAAGGCCGGGAACCCGATGAGAGGTTGCCCGGCCATTTTTATAACCCAGCCGTTTTATGAAATCTCAGCCCTGTCTATGAACCGGGCACGAGATCGATGCGTTGCTCGACGACGGCATCGACCCGCGCCTGCGAATAGAGCATCGGCACGAATTCGCCGCGCGACCATTGTTCGGCGAGATCGCCATAATGGCTGGATGTCGGATTGCCCGACTGGCCCGGCGTGGTGATCCAGAGACTGTTGTCCCAGGCCCCGACATCGACCACGACCCGCACCGAAGCGCCGATCGTGACCCGGAAATCGGAGATGCGGTAGGACGCGTTCATCGGCGCGGAATCGCTGCCGCCCTTTTCCAGCGGACCGACATCGCCATCCGGACGGGGTCTATCCCGATAGACGCGGCTGGTGGCATGCAGGAAATGCGCCTGATGCAGGCTGCCCCAGCGCCAGACCTGCGGATCGCGGCCGAGCTTTTCGCGGCATTCCGATAGGGCTGCTTCAAGGCTGGACTTGATCAGGCCATCGCGTGCTGCGACCGGATCGCTGCCCAGCCGTCCGTCAGGCTGCTCGAGCAACGGCAGGATCGTTTCGGGATCTCCCGGCATCAGTAGCGCCTGGATCTTAGGATCGTCGGTGACGAGCCGAAACAGGCCGGGCCGCAAATGCTTGCTCCACCACACCTCGAACAGGGCGGCAGCGGCGCTGTCGACATCCAGCCGATGATCCCAGCCGGCGAAAATCGCCGATGCCTCGCCGACAGTCTCGGCCGGCAGGGTGCCAAGCAGCGCCGTCAGCCGGCGGGCGGGCAGCGACACGCTGTCGGCCTGCAATGCCCCGGACGATGCCACAGTATGCCCACCGCCGGCGCCGAGCACCTCATGGATGCGGTTGGCGCGCGAGCGTTCGAGCCACTCGTAACCGATCGGCTTTGCCTCATGGTCCCAGTCGGCCGGTAGGTTCGGCTCGTTAGCCGTGGCGACGAAACCCTTTTCAGGATTGCTGACAACCGGCAGTTCTGAGGCCGGGAAATAGCCGTCCCACTCGTAGCGGCCATCGCCCGGCACGGGCAGCAGGCCATCCCAGTTCGGACGAATCGGGCTGAAACCGGCCACGACCCAGCCTATCGTGCCGCCCTGATCGGCATAGACCTGATTGGTGGCCGGCACGCCCCAGCGGCTCATCGTGGTACTGAAATCGGCAAAATTCCTGGTCCGCATCGAGGCAATCGAGGCAAAGTAAGGGGCAGCGCCCGGATCGAACCAGACAGACTTGATGGCATAGGCACGATGTCGCGGCTTGTCCGCATAGACGATCGGCCCATGACGGGTGAAGCGAAGGGTGAGCGTGGCGCTGCCACAGCCCTTGACCGCGACCTGCTGGTCGACAACGGTCATGCGCTCCCAGCCTGTGCCATAGCGGTAGAGATCCGGGTCGTCGGGCGAGATCTCGTAGACATAGGTGTCTTCCTGATCGTGCCCGAAAAACAGCGTCAAGCCGAAGGCGCTGGTGCCGTTGTGGCCGATGCAGATGCCCGGCAGGCAGGGTTCGCCAGCGCCGATCACGTCGAATTCCGGGCAGGTCAGGTGCACAAGATAGCGCAGCGACGGCACGGCATGCGTCCGGTGCGGATCATTGGCCATGATCGGCCGCCCGGTCGCCGTCAGGCTGCCATGGATGACCCAGTTGTTGGAGCCTTGCGCGGCGGCATCGCGGATGACCTCGTCGGTGCCCGTCACCTTGCGCCAGAGCCCGGCTTCGTCGGCGCTCGAGGCCAGCCGCGCCTCGTCGAAACTCACCGGCGCCAGCGCCAGCTTGAATGTATCGAGCACATCAAGCGGGATCTCGTCGAGCGCGATGCCATCGGCCACGAACGGGTCGATGACGGGATCGAGCCCCTGCCGCAGCAGATCGACATCGGCGCCGGCACCGCTGATGACATTGGTGCGGATGACCTCGGAAAGGCCGTTGCGCATCATCGAATGGCTACGGATACGCACGACATCGGCGGCTTCCCAGCGCGCCGGTCGCGTGCCGAACAGCGAAAATTCCGGCGGCAGCGCATCGGGCCGCTCTGCAATACTGTCGATATAGGCGTTGATGCCATCGACGAAGGCAGTGGCGATCGCTTCGGCGTCGTCGCTATAGGCATCCCACTCCTGCTGCATGTCGCCGCGATAGAGAAACAGCCGTGCCGCCTTGTCCTGCTCCAGATAACCAGGGCCGAAATCGGCAGCCAGCAGGCCGAGCCCACGCTTGCGCCACAGGTCGATCTGCCACAGCCGGTCGCGTGCCGCATTGTAGCCCTGCACGAAGAAGACGTCGCGCTTGCTGGCGGCGCGGATATGGGGAATGCCCCATTTGTCGATCGATATGGACGCCGCAGCGCTGAGTCCGGGAAGCGTTTTCGTGTCGAGATTCATGACAGTCCTGTCCTGGCCGCTGGCATTGCAGCAAAGGCACAAAGTAAAACGCGCGAGGGGTCGCCCGCGCGTTGCGATCCTGATGGCTCAAGCCTGGCTGTCGGCCGTATCGGCCGGCAGGCTCGGCGTCTTGCCCGTCTTCCAGTGGCGGACATAATCGCCCATGCGGGTGAAGCTGACGCCCGGCTTGTCCTTCACGTAATCGATGAACTGTTCGAGAAGCAACATGCGATGGCCGCGGCCGACAGTCTGCGGATGCATGGTGGCGATGAACACGCCTTCGCCAATGCGGTCGTAGAGGTAATCGAACTCGTCCTTCCACATCTGCAGCAAGTCGCGTGGCGTCAGCACGCCCTGGTTGGTGTTGCTCTTGCCGACGACATATTCGAATTGCGGGAAATCGTCGAGATGCCAGGCAACCGGCATTTCCACCAGATCGACCGGCTTGCCGAATTCGTAGGGGCCATCCTTGCTCCAGCTGTCGCCGATGCGGCACCAATAGGGCTGGAAGTCGCTACCCATCATGCTGCTTTCATATTCGAATCCGTGTTCGAGCAGCAGCGGCACCGTCTGCGGGCTGTTGTCCCAGGCCGGCGAGCGGTAACCGGTGGGACGGACGCCGGCCACCTTGTCGAGCGCCTCAAAACCCTTTTCGAGGATCCAGCGTTCCTTCTCCGGCGATACGGATGCCGGGTTCTCGTGCACCCAGCCGTGATGGCCGATCTCGTGGCCGGCAGCGGCGACGGCTTCCACCGTCTTGGGGAAGGCACAGGCGGTGTGGCCGGGAATATAGAAGGTCGCGGGGATCTTTTCCGCTTCCAGCGCCGCGAGAATCCGCCGGACGCCAACCGGGCCGAATTCGCCGCGCGACAGCATGCTCGGCGAATTGGAATCGAATGTGCCGATCCACAGCGAATAGGCATCGAAATCGAATGTAAGCGCTATCCTGACGTCCTTGGTCATGACTTTCTCTTTCCTTGCAAATGATCTGGGCAGGTGTTGCGGTTCAGGTCCGCATCTTGCGGGCATAGATGTCGAGCGCGACGGCGGCGATGACGATCAGGCCCTTGGCGACGAGCTGGTAATTGGTGTTGACCGCCAGCGAGTCGAAAACATTGGTCAGCGTCGCAATGATCAACAGGCCGACCGCGGTGCGCCAAAGCGCACCCTCACCGCCAAGCAGCGACGTGCCGCCGATCACCACGATGGCGATGGCATCAAGCGCCAGCGTGCCGCCCATATCGGCCTGGCCGACGCCGAGCCGCGACGAAAGGATCATGCCGCCGAGGCCGGAGCAGATCGCCGTCAGCACATAGGTGCTGGCGCGGTAGAGATCGACCGGAATGCCCGACAGGCGCGCCGCTTCCTCATTGCCGCCAAGCGCATACATCGACCGGCCGTAGACGCTTTTCGACAGGATCACCGCGCCCAGCGCGAAGATGAAAAACAGGATCCAGATCGAGATCGGCCAGCCGAACCAGGATCCGATACCGAGATCGCCGAAGGCGAACTCGTTGGGCACCTGCGGGGCGGAATTGGAATAGAGATAGGCGAGGCCGCCGAACACCGACCCGGAACCCAGCGTCGCCACAAAGGCATTGACCTTGAGCTTCGTGACGATGGCGCCATTGATCACGCCGCAGACGGCGCTGACCAATACCACGGTGGCGGCCGAACCCCAGATCCCGAAGGCATCGGCCCGGTTGGCGAACACCACGGCGCCGAGTGCGAAGATCGAGGCGACCGAAAGGTCGAAGCCACCGCCGATGATTACGAAGGTCATGCCGACCGCGACGATGCCGACCGGCGCCGACTGGCTGAGGATGTTCTGGATATTCTGCAGCTCGAACACGCGCGGATAGAGGAAGGCGCTGACGATCAGCAGCAGGAAGAATGCCCAGAGCACGCCGTATTGCAGCATGACGTCACGGCTGAAGAAGGCTGCACGCTTGCTTGGTGCGGCCACGCCGGCCGCTGGATTTTGTGCGTTCATGTCAGTGTACCTTGAAAGCGGCGCGCAGGATATCACCCACGGCTACCGGAGACTGTGTCTGGTCGAGTTCTGCGACGGCCCGGCCTTCCGAAAGGACGATGATGCGGTCGCTGATGGCGATCACCTCTTCGAGATCGGACGACACGACAATGATCCCGACGCCCTCGTCGGCGAGTTTTCTCAGCGTGTTCATGATCTCGTCCTTGGCGCCGATATCGATGCCGCGTGTCGGCTCGTCGACGAGCAGCACCAGCGGTGAGCGGAACCGCGCCTTGCCGAGCAGCACCTTCTGCTGGTTGCCGCCGGACAAATGTCGCACAATGGTCTCGATGCGGTTTTCCGCATAGCCGAACTCGCGGGCGATGCCCTTCGATTTATCGCGGATCATCGCTTCCGACAGGAAACCGAAGCGCGACACCTGCTTCATGCCAGCCATCACGACATTGTCCATGGCGCGCATGCCGAGCACCAGGCCCTGAGCCTTGCGATCCTCCGGCACCAGGGAAATGCCGGCGGCGAGCGCCTGGCGTGGGTCGTTCGGCCAGGAGACGCCTTTGCCATTGACCACGAGACGGCCGGTGCTGCGCGGCTCCAGCCCGGCCAGCGCCCGCAGCAGGCTGCTGCGACCCGAGCCGACAAGACCGCCAATGCCGAGGATTTCGCCGGGCTGCAGCGTCAGCGCGATATTCTCGATGGCGCCCGGCACCGTGACCTCATCGGCCTGCATCAACAGCGGCGTACCGGGTGCGGGTGCTGGGCGTTCCACCCTGCGGTTTTCCACCACGTGATGGCCGACCATGGCGCGGATCAGGTCCGGCTTGGTCCAGTCGGCCCGATCGCCGCTGGCCGACAACGAACCATCGCGGAACACGGTGACCGTATCGGAAATGTCGAGCACTTCCTCGAGATTGTGGCTGACGAACATCATCGTCGTGCCCTGCTGCTTGAGCTGGCGCATGATCTTGAACAGCGCCTCGCGCTCGGGCGGCGCCAGCGACGTGGTTGGTTCGTCAAACAGCAGCAGCCGCGCACCCGACTGGATGCCGCGCATGATCTCCAGCATCTGCTGGTCGGCGACCGACAGCGTGCCGGCCAGCGCATCGGCGCGGATGTTGACATCGAGCTGCTGACACAGAACGTCATAGGCCCGCCGCATCGCCTTCTCGTCGAGCATGCCGGACCGGGATATTGGCTGACCGAGGAAGACATTGGCAACCGCCGAAAGACGCGGGATGATCGTCAGTTCCTGGTAGATCGTCGTCACGCCCAGCCGTCGTGCCTGCCGTGGCTGGCCGAACACATGCGGCTGGTCGAAAATGGTGACTTCGCCGGCGGACGGCACGACACGCCCGGCGATGACGCCGAGAAAGGTCGATTTTCCCGCGCCGTTTTCGCCCACCAGCGCATGGATCTTTCCGGCCTCCGCCGAAAGGCTGACGCCC
The DNA here is from genome assembly GCF_057787725.1 of Shinella sp. OV683. NCBI lineage: Bacteria > Pseudomonadati > Pseudomonadota > Alphaproteobacteria > Hyphomicrobiales > Rhizobiaceae > Shinella > Shinella sp. OV683. The sequence goes on along the minus strand of NZ_JBYMED010000002.1, from coordinate 243,642 downwards.
TTCAGCGCCATCGTCCCGCCATAGCGCTTCTGCACGCCAGTGGCCTGCAGGGCGAATTGACCCGCCGAAGGCGGATCAATCACAGTCGCTGCCGGAGCCGCGGAATTTGCATCAAGCATTGCTTCTATCCTGTGGCTGCACGAGCCGGGTGGCTCAATATTGCGGCTCGTTGCTTTTGACCGTCTCGCTGTCGATCTTGATCGACTTGGTTGGGGTGAAGCGCGCCACCGGCTTGCCGGCCCAGGCGTCGCCCAGCTGCTTCACTGCCAGATAGGTCTCGGTGTAGGGCTCGATGGTGCGCGTGCTGGTGATGAAGCCGTCGGCAACGGCCTTGAAAGCCCAGGTATTGCCGCCGCTGTCATAGACCTTCATCTTGCCGAGCGATCCCACCTGGCGGGCTGCCTGCACCGCGCCGCGCGTCATGTCCGAATAGTTGGAGATGAAGATCGTCATGTCGGGATTGGCCTGGAACAGCGGCAGCGTCTTCTGATTGCCCTGCACGACCGAATAGTCGGTGCGAACGACGGCGGCGACGTGGAAATCGGGATATTGCTTCTGTACGTCCTCGAGCGCCAGGTCGGTGTTGATCGTGTTGGAATTCAGGTCCGGACCAGTGACGACAGCAACCTTCTGCGGGCCGGGATTGTCCTTGGCGATCTGCATGATCCAGTGGCGGAAAGCCGTGCGGCCCTGCGAGCCGCCGACGAAATTCAGCGTGCCCGAAGCCCAGAGTTCATCGCCTTCCTTGGTGCCGCGATTGCAGAGCGGCTGGTTGGTGACAGCGACCAGCACACCAGCCTCGCGCGCCGTCTCGGTCATGATCGTGCAGGCCTGGTTGCCGTCGTTCATTTCGGCCAGGATGGCATTGTACTTGCCGCCGGAAATGATGTTCTGCGCCTGGTTGAACTGCGTCGTCGGGCTCCAGTTGGGATCGAAGACATCCAGCGTCGCACCGATCTCGGCAGCCGCTTCCTTGGCGCCCTTGATCTGCGCCTGCAGATGCGTGTTGTTCGTGGCCGCGATCAGGAAGGCGATCTTCAGCGGCGCGCAGCCGCCCATCACCGACTTGCCTTCACCGAGGTCGATAGAGTGCGGCGTGCACGCATCGTCCGCCCGGCTCTGAGACACTGTCGCCAGGTTGATCACTGCCGAAAGCGTCAAGCCCGCAGCCAGTGGCAGGACACTGCCAAGTCCGATTTTTCTGCCCATGAAGAGAACCCCTTTTTTTAGCGTGGCTTGATGCCGAAGCTTTGATTGGGGCATTATTCACAGCCGCGGGCGTTTGGACTTAACAGTTCAACACATTCTTCGCCGGAGCGTGCTGATGTCGAAATATGCCTGGAGGCGCTGCCATCAACGAGCTGTTGGCTCATCTCGTCCTTCAAATCAATTCCGGTAAAGCCAAGCTTTCTTGCCTGATTCAGCAGCCAGACGATTTTGAACGCAGCTTCGAGACGGCTGAGTCCGCCATTGCCGTGGATATTCGAAATACAATTGCGCTCGGAATCCATGCGCCCGGGTTGCGGAGAACGGGTGATGTAGACACCCATGCTGTCGGACACGCTGAGGCCCGGCCTCTCGCCCACAAGCACCACGGTGAAGGTGGCGCCAAGGCAGGCGCCGATGTCATCGCCGATCGCAACGCGGGCTTGCTGCGCGATAACCACTGGTCCGACCGACCAGCCGGAAAGGCGCTCCGTCACCGCCTGAAAAACCGAAAACGCATGTCGCTCGACGGCCCGTGAGGACAGACCGTCCGCGATGACAAAGGCGACATCGCAATCGACGCGCGGCAGCTCGGTTTCAGAGGCCATAGATAGCCGCCGGCCGAGATCGGGGCGCCTGAGATAAATGCTGCGGTCCTCAGCGCGGCTTTTCACGATCAGCGCGGGGTGAGGCGCGAACCTTGCGGCGAGAGCGGCAGCATCCATCGGGACATGGATCGCGTCGCGCGCCTGCGCATAGGACATTTGGAAATCCAGCACCTGGCTGGTTCTGGCGACGCCGGCATTGGCCCCAAGGCTGACACGTGACGGCGTCATCGCGCCAAAGCGGTCGAGAAGGCGATTCTCGATTGTCATCACGCGATCCCCAGTTGGTCGACCATGCCTTGCAGACGTCGCGGCTGGTAGCTCGGGACCGCCGTGCCGCTTACGGAGCGAAAAAGCTCCATGTCCTGCAGCCACGCCTCGAATTCCGGCGCCGCCCGCACACCCATCGTCCTGCGCAGGTAGATGAGATCCTCAAAGGAAGCACTCTGATAGCTGAGCATCACATCGTCGGATCCGGGAACCGTGATGATGAAGTTGGTGCCGGCGGCAGTCAGAAGCGTGATCAGCGTATCCATGTCGTCCTGATCGGCCTCGGCATGATTTGTGTAACAGGCATCGCACCCCATCGGCAGGCCGAGCAGCTTTCCGCAGAATACATCTTCCAGACCGGCTCGAATGATTTGCTTGCCATCGAAAAGATATTCGGGGCCGATGAAACCTACCACGGTGTTCACCAGCAGCGGCTTGAAGTGGCGGGCAACGGCATAGGCCCGCGTTTCCATCGTCTGCTGGTCGATACCATGATGGGCGTTGGAGGATAGGGCCGACCCTTGCCCGGTTTCGAAATACATCACGTTCTGGCCGATATCGCCGCGATCGAGCACCAGCGCCGCCTCATAGGCTTCCTGCAGGACATTCAGGTTGACGCCAAACCCGGCATTGGCGGCTTCGCTGCCGGCGATGGACTGAAAGACGAGATCGAGCGGTGCCCCCATTTCCATCAACCGTATCGAGTTGGTCACATGCGACAGCACGCAGGATTGCGTCGGTATCTTGTAGGTCTGGCGAAGATCGTCCAGCATGCTGATCAGCTGCATGCCGTTTTGGAGATTGTCCGTAGCCGGATTAATGCCGATCACGGCATCGCCGGCGCCATTCAACAAGCCGTCAAGGATCGAGACAGCAATACCTTTGAGATCATCGGTGGGATGGTTGGGTTGCAGGCGCGTCGATAGCCGGCCCGGAAGGCCGAGCGTGTTGCGAAACGAGGATACGATAGTGCATTTGCGGGCCACCGCGATCAGATCCTGGTTGCGCATCAGCTTTGATACCGCTGCGACCATTTCGGGCGTAAGACCAGGTGCTGCCGCAGCCAAAGCCGCCGTGTCCGTTTCCGGCGGGAGAAGCCAATTGTGAAAATCACCCACCGTCATCGATCGGAAGCTTGAAAAGGCCGCCCTGTCATGAGTATCGATGATCAGCCGCGTCACTTCATCCGTTTCATAAGGCACGAGTTCTTCTTCGAGAAATCCCACCAGAGGCAAATCCGCCAAAGCGAATCGGGCTGCCACACGCTGCCCTTCGCTCTCGGCGGCCAGTCCTGCCAATTCGTCGCCGGCCCGGCGCGGCGATGCCGCTGCAAGAACTGAACCAAGCCCGGAGAAGCGATATGTCTCCCCGCCGACCCGCGCTCTAAATGTCGTCATTCACCACTATCCCGGATATTTTGCGCCGCACAATGATTAGCAGTGGTGAGTGCATCCGGATTGACCGTCAAGCACAGTTTTCCCTTAATCGAGTGGTTACCCTAGTGAGCGCGGAGGCCGGCCGCGCGGAGTTTAAGTATGACGAAGCAGGCCGTTTCGCATTCGAGGCTAAAATTGGAGACTAGGTCAAATCGACGGCTCCAACTTCGAACCGTTCATCGGTTGCCTCGATCGACCAAACGGGAATCCTGCTCCTGGCCCGAGTTCGACTGTAAGCTCCGCTGGTTCCAGCGATTTCATAACTATGCGGCGGAGCTCCTGGAGGTTCTCGTTGCCTTGATTGGCGATTTCAATGTCATCCCAATCGACCTCGATTTCTCCCAATCCTCGTGTGAGGAATTGTTCGAGCGGACGGCCGAACTCGGCATCGAGGCCTTGGCGATCGTCGATCACAACTGGCTTGCAGGCATCGTACGCGCCCATCAGGCGGCCAAGGATACCGGCATCCTGCTGATTGTCGGCTGTCGCCTTGATCGACCGTGGGCGTGTCGATGCTTGTCTACCCTCGGCGGTGATACCTGACTCGGTGTGTCGTAAGTCCGATGGAATTGTTTCAACTCCTTGCCTGCCGGGCAGATGTAGCGGTCGTTCTCGGTCTCCCAGGTGAAATTTGAGCGTGAGAAGGTCCCATCTGTCCGCTGCGACTTGTCAAAGACGGGGATGTGGCGCGTGATCTTCTTGTCCTTGACCAGCCAGGCAAGGTTCTCCGCGGAACCATAGGCGCTGTCGGCGACGACGTATTCCGGCCTGAGGCCGAAGCGATCTTCCGTTCTCTGCATCATCGTCCGGGAAGCACCGACCTCGGCCTGACGGATCGCGCGCGTCGCTTCAACGTCGAGAATGACACCATGATCGGTATCGATCACGTCGTTCGTGGCATCGGCGAAGAGGGCATGGCCTTGTGGGTACCGGTCCACTGGGCCGCGGGAAAGGGGCAAGACGTTGCCCCCAAAAGCAGCCTACCATTGGCCACCCTTGACCATCAATCCTTCAACAGGTCGGGAGGTTGGACGCTGTGCGCATCGTTAGTTGTGCCAAGCAGCAAGTGATAAAAGGTGTCGAAAACCTTGAGCATCTGCGTGCTATCGGGATCAAGCAACCATTGGAACTGCAGGCCATCCGCAAGGGCCACCAGTGCCTGTGCAGCCAAAGTCGGGTCAATGACGCTGGTCAAACTGCCGTTATCTTGGCCCATCTGGATGCGCATGCGTAAGAGCTCTATCAGTCGCTTGTAACGGTTCTTGAAGAAGTCATGGCCCGGATGTGCTTCGTCGATAGCTTCCGCCGAGACGGTGACGAATAGATGCACAAGGCCTTCGACTTTGGCGTTGTGATCAATGCTGAGTCGCAGGGCCTCCAGAACGTCGTTTGCACGCGCTTCGCCAAGTTCTTCCCTGATACGCAACACCTCGACGAACAACTCTTCCTTGGAGGCAAAATAGTGGAAGATGCCGGTGGTGGTCAGGCCCACGGTCTCGGCGATCTCGCGGATGGAGGCGCCGCGATAGCCACGCCGCGAAAACACTTCGATCGCGGCGAGGAGAATCTCGCGGCGCTTGATTTTGCCCTTTTGATAGGAACCTCGCTGGGCCATGCCGTCTTCACCTCTAAGTTCTATTCCGTTAGCTGGTCGATCTGCAGCGGCGACAACCCGGCGCTTGGCATCTATGCCATGACCAAGGCGAACGGGAATTCAAACATCGGCCCCGACCGCTAACAGACCGTCAGCCAATCGTCCACCTGCTTTGCGCGGGCTGTTCAACCCCGCGCCGGGAACGCGATTGTGGTTCAACGAAGCCGTTGACTTAAAAACTGAATGCTAGTAGGTTTTCGCCAGATGCGGCGACGGAGGAGATACGCCAGCCCGCATGATCGCTCTGGTGCACAGGAGGATGCCTGCATGAGCAACTGGGAGAGTGCCGCAAAATTGGCTGCCGCGATCGCTGTTGTGTTCGCCGCGACGGGGGCCTTGGCCGAGGAGCCAATCAGGATTGCCGGGGTCTATCGGAATACGGCGGATGCCTATTGGGTAACGGCGATCTGCGCAGCCGGCAAAGAGGCCAAGCGACTTGGCGTTACGCTGGACGTCTATTCGATCGCCACCAATGACAACACGCAGCTTTCGCAGGTTCTGGATACGGCCCTGCTGACCAGGCCGCAGGGGCTTTTATTCGCGCCCGCGGATTCCAAGACCTTTTCAACCAAGGTTGCCGAGATCATGGCTCAGGGCATTCCGGTGATTGGCGAAAGCCCGCTGGAACCCGACACGATGTGGAAGATCATCCAGACCTCGCAGGACGGGAGCCTTTACAAGGACCAGATCATTGCGATGATCAAGGATGTGGAGGGCACGGCGGTCGTGCTTAACGGTTTGCCTGCCGCTTCTGCCTCCTGGGAGGAACAGCGCTATGGCGCGATACAGGAGGCATTGACCGCTGCAAACCCCCAACTGACCTGGTTGCCGGAATTGCTTGACAATTTCGACGTCACAAAGGGGACGCAGCTGGTCGGAGCTACCATTCTGGCGCATCCCGATCTAAAGGTCATCATCGCTTCCTCCGGCCCCGACGGCCAGGCGGCTGCTGCGGCCGTCAAGCAGGCGGGCCTTTCGGGCAAGATCATGGTTGTCGGCTTTGATGCCGTGCCGGCGGAAATTGCAGCTCTGAAGGATGGAACGATAACGTTCCTTGGTGCGCAGGGGCCCGGCGTGGTGGCGGCGGCTCAGGTGCGGGCGCTGGTCGACTATATCAAGGCCCATCCCGAAGGCGGGGCAGTGACGCCCACCCACGAAGCGGAGTATCTGCCACTGGGTCTGTTGACCAAGGAGAATGTCGGTGACCCGTCGATGGTCAACTACATCTACTCCTCGAAATGTGAGCCCTGAGGATCGCGTTCCAGTCAGCATAGCGGCAGGATCGCCTGCCGCTATGCTGGAAATCTTCCAATCTAGAACCACAGTCTTCAGGGGAGAAATGCCATGTCCGGACCAAAGGATGATGCACGCCCGGTCGCCATTGCGGGGCGACATATTGCAAAGGAATTCGGGCATGTGCGCGCGCTGATCGACGCGAACGTGACCGTGCACCGGGGAGAGGTCGTTGCACTTTTTGGCGACAATGGTGCCGGTAAGTCCACGTTCCTGAAATCGCTTCTGGGCATACACAAGCCCGATGGCGGCGAAATTGTCGTGAATGATCAAGTCGTTGAGATGAAGAGCATCCGCGACGCCCAAAGGTTTGGTGTTGATTGCGTACATCAGGATCTGGCATTGGCACCCGATCTTTCGGTGGTCGACAACATGTTCCTGGGCCATACGGTCTTGCGCTCGGGGCTTTTGGGGCTTGTTGGGGTTATTTCGCGCCGGGACATGGAACTGAAGGCAGATGAGGCGCTCAAGAGCCTGTCAATCAAGCTTCCTTCGCTGCGGGTGCCGGTCGGCGATCTGTCGGGCGGGCAGCGTCAGGCGGTGGCAGTTGCGCGGGCCGTCATGTGGTCTCGAAGCGCCCTGCTGATGGACGAACCGACAGCGGCGCTTGGAGCAAGGCAAAGCGAAATTGTCTGCGACCTGATCCGGACGGTCGCCGGGCGGGGGCTGGGTGTTCTGGTCGTGTCGCATGACCTGCCGCGCGCACTGAAGATCGCCGACAGGGTGGTCATCCTTTGGCGCGGCGAGACGGCGCTAGACGCCCCCAGTGCGGGCCTGACCGTGCCGGAGGTGGTTGCGACCATGGTGGGATATAAAGGACAAGCAGCATGACAACAAACGCCCAACTTTCCTCCGCGCAGGTCACACCGGGCACCGACACACGGGGCCGAGCCGAACGTGCTGCCTGGCAACGCGTTCTGATGACCGGTGGCGCATGGGTCCTTTTGCTCGATCTGGCGCTGATCGTCGTCTTCACCGTGTGGTCGCCGGGGCACGTCTTCTTTTCGGTGCAAAACCTGCAGAACCAGCTTCTTAACGGCGCGGAAGGGCTGCTTCTGGCCCTTGCCATGGCGATGCTTCTCGGGGCGGGGTTGTTCGACCTGTCGGTCGGCGCTAACCTCGTCCTGTCCTCGGTGATAGGCGCCATCGTGCTCTTGAAAGTGGCGGGGGGCGATGCGCAGCCCTTGCAGGCTGCCGAGATTGTTGAACTGCACAACATCCCGATGGCAATTGTGGCCGGATTTCTGGCCTGCCTGGCCTCGGGGGTCGTCTTTGGCATTGTGAATGGTGTGTTGATCGCCCATCTGCGCGTCAATTCGCTGATTGCGACGCTTGGAACGCTCAGCATCGGCACCGGCGTGGCCTTCGTGATCACCAACGGTGGCGATATCGGTGGGCTTCCTCCGGAAATCCAGTCGGGTTTCGGGCTTTACAAGGTCGAGGGCCTGCTGCCCCTGCCGGCCATAGTCGCCTGTTTTGTGGCCGTACTGATCTGGGCCATGTTCAAATATACGCGGTTCGGGCTGAACACGCTGGCGATCGGCTCTTCGCGGCTTGCCGCCGAGCGGGCCGGGCTAAAGGTCAAGCGCCACATGGTGCAACTCACCGCCGCCGCTGGGGGCTTGGCTGGTCTCGCGGGCTTCATCAACCTCAGTCACTATGCCGCAACGACATCGCTTGGCCATTCCAGCGACTCCCTGGCGGCAGTGACCGCGGCTGTGATCGGCGGCACCGCGCTGGCCGGCGGCAAGGTGAGCATCATGGGAACATTCTGGGGCAATGCGCTCGCCGGAATTCTGATCAGCGGGCTCGTGATCATCGGCGTCGTGGCCTATTACCAGCTGATCGCCATTGGTGCAGTGCTGATCATCGCGGTGGCCATTGATCGCTATCGCAATCGGACCAAGGAGCCATGGTGAGCCATATGACCCAACCTGCTCTCGGCGCGGTCGACCTCGTCACCCTGGTGAAACGTCTCTACGACCTTGAGATGGCGAAGAATCTCGACGCCTGGATGGAAATGTGGGACCCATCCTATGTCATCACCTTTCCTTTCGCCTCCCATCCTTCCATGACCCCGATCCGGGGCTTGGAAACCCTGCGCGACATCACCCGGCAGAAATTCATAGACCGGCTGCATATCGAGCTTGACGTGCATACCCAGCCGCTGGCCGATCCGCTCAAGGCCCTGGTGCATCTCGGTGTTACCCATACACAGGCGGATGGATCGGTGCGCAAGCTGCCGCTCCTGTGCCTGTTCACCTTCAATTTGGACGGGCGGATCGTGGCGCTGGAGGAATTCTTCAATCAGGCAACCCTGTCGTGACGGCAACGCGCGACAGATCGACAATGTGAGACGGAAGGAAATCAGCCTATGACGGGAAAATCGAGATGGGGCATTCTGGCAACGGGCTGGATTGCCGGGATGTTTGTGAAGGACCTGTTGCTGACCGGCCATGCGGTGACTGCTGTCGGATCGCGCAGCCAGGCCAGCGCCGATGGCTTTGCCAGTGAATTCGGTATCGCGACGGCCCACGGCAGTTACGAGGCGCTGGTCGCCGATCCCGATGTCGACATCGTCTACATTGCGACGCCCCATCCCCAACATCTTTCCGCCGCCAAACTCGCGCTGAATGCCGGAAAACATATACTTGTTGAAAAGGCCTTCACGCTCAACGCCGACGAGGCGGCAGAAATTGTCGCCCTTGCCGCAAGCAAGAATCTTCTGGTGCTCGAGGCGATGTGGACGCGCTTTCTGCCTCATATGCACCGGATCCGTGCGATTATCGCAGCAGGGACACTCGGCGATATCCGATCAATCACGGCTGACCACCGGCAGAAACTGCCCGACGACCCCAAGCATCGCCTGAACGCATTGGAACTGGGTGGCGGGGCGCTGCTCGATCTGGGAATCTATCCGCTCTCTTTCTTCTGGGACATCCTCGGTCGCCCGACCGCCGTCAAGGCCATGGCGACCTTCCGCGAAACCGGGGCGGATGCCCAGGTGGCCACGATCTTTCGTTATGATAGCGGTGCCATCGCCACCTCCCTGTCCTCCAGCGACAGTGCCGGGCCGAACCGGGCCTGCATCGTCGGCACCAAGGGTCGGATCGAAATTGACCGGATCTGGTATTCGCCCACCACCTTCCGTGTCTATGACAACGACAATGAACTTATCGAAAGCTTTGACGGCGCGGCCGAGGGGCGGGGGATGCAGTTTCAGGCCGAGGAGGCCGAGCGCCTGATCGCCGCCGGGCACACCGCCAGTGCGATCATGCCGCCTTCGCAGACCGTGGAGATCATGAGAACGCTGGATGAAATCCGCGCACAGATCGGCCTGCGCTATCCGGGCGAAGGATGAGGGGGCGGGCGGCGGGAGGCGAGAAAGCAGCAGAGGCAAGTCCGCCCGGCAGCGTCGCCTGATCGTCCAGCCACCGCGACACGACACGACCGCTGCCTACGCGCAGCATCAGATGAGGAGGAAATTTGACATGGTGAATTCAAGGATGACCGCGCCGCGGTCCAAACTGACGACGATTGCTCTTGGCGTAGCCGTGGCCGCATTCGGCCTCGTGGCCGCGCCGGCATTGGCAGGGGATGTGAACATCGAGTTCAGTTCCAGTGCTGTCGACGCGAACTGGGCCAAAATGATCCAGTCGATGAAAGACTCGACGCCGGAGATGGAAGCCGCCATCGGCGGCAAGATCACGTTGAACGTTTCAGACGCCGGCATGAACGTCGACAAGCAGATTTCCGACATCCAGACCGCCACGGTCAAGGCGCCTTCCATCCTGCTGGTCGACCCCGTGGATGTAGCTGGCGTGCTGCCGGCGGTGGAAGCGGCCAAAGCGGCTGGCATCAAGCTGTTCAACATTCGTCCCGCAGACAGCGACCCCGAAGGTCTTTATGATGGCAAGTTCGTTTTCTCAGTCGAAACCCCCTATGCTGCGAACATGAAGACCTGGATGAACGGCCTGCTGGACGCCGATCCGAACCTGGTTCTGAAAATTGCGATCCTCTATGGCGGTGCGGCGCAGAAAGAACAGCTCGGCCGTGGCGATGTGGTCAAGGCGCTGGCCACCGAAAGGCCCGATCGCGTGAAGGTCGTGACCGAAAAATTCTGCGACTGGTCGCTGGAAGTGGCACAGAACGCCACCGCCGACTTCATCACCGCGCATCCCGACATGAACCTGGTCGTGGCGGCAAACAGCCAGATGGCGATGGGCGCGGCCAATGCGATCGGCAGCGCAGGCATGATCGGCAAGATCTGGGTCGGCTCCTATGACATCGACGCACCCACGGTGCAGGCCATCATCGACGGCAAGATCTCGTTCACCACGGGTCTGGAATTCCGCACCATCGGCCGGGCAATCCTCAAGGCCGCCGTGGAAATCTCGCAAGGCACCTATGGTGGCACACTTGACCTTAATCCGGTCTATGTCGTCAGCGCGGCCAATGCCGCCGAAATTCTTCCGAAGCTCGCGCCCTGAGCGGGCTAAACCTGGTCGGATCTGGCTTCCGCCGGGCCCGACGCATTCTCACCGACAGGGATCCATCATGCAAAACAAACTGGCAGACTTGGGCGAAGCCTTTGTTCTCAAGGTCGTCCTGGCCAACCGCGCGGCGTTCTTTGCCGTTGCTCTGGCCATCTTGCTGACAATCGCAAGCCCATATTTCCTGACGTCGCAGAACCTGATCAACCTGATGGATCAGGTGGTGGTCTTCACCGCCGTGGCACTGGCGGCGACCTTCATCCTGGGTGCCGGCGACATCGATCTCTCGATCATTGGCGTGGTGCCCCTGGTAGGCGCGGTCGTGGCCTGGCTGATGGTCACCGGCGGCTGGCCGGTTCCGGCTGCTGTTTTGGCGGGGCTGCTTTTGGGCCTGGTCTGCGGCATGCTGAATGCCGGGATCATCGCCACGTTGCGCCTGCCCTCGTTCATCGTAACGCTGGCCACCGGCGCGATCTTCCAGGGCATGATGTATGTCCTGACCAACATGACCCCGATCACCGGCCTGCCCAAAGCCTTCACCCTGCTGGGCCAGGGGCGCATCGGGCCGTTTTCCACGCCGACGCTGATCCTTCTTCCGCTGATCGCCATCATGGTGGTGGTGCAGAAGCGCACCGTCTTTGCCCAGCACGTCGTGGCGCTGGCCAACAACCCCGAGGCCGTCCGCGTGTCGGGCATCAGCACGGGCTGGCTGCGCTTCAAGCTGTTCACGATGATGGGGTTGTTCTCGGGCTTGGCGGGCATCTTGCTGACGGCGCGTTCGGCCTCGGCTCAGATCGGCGCAGGTTCGAACCTTCTGCTGCTGGTCGTGGCTGCGGTGGTCATCGGCGGCACGCCGATCGCGGGCGGGCGGCTGATGGTGCTGGGCACCGTCTTCGGTTCTCTGACCATCGGCATGATCAGCAACGGGCTGAACCTGGTGGGCTTTCCCACAACCTTCCAGACCGCAACCCAGGGCCTGGTCATCCTGCTCGCGCTCTACAGCGACTCACGCACCACCCATATCCAAAACCGCATAGCCAAGCGGGCCATTCGCCGAGAGTTGGAACAGTCAAGATGACACAACCTATTGTTTCTATGCGAGGAATTGACGTTCTGTTCGGAGGCGTTCATGCCGTGGACAATGTCGACCTCGATCTTTTCGCAGGGCAGGTCGTGGCGCTTCTCGGCCATAACGGTGCAGGCAAGTCAACCTTTGCCGGCGTGCTGGCTGGATCGGTACAGCGCGACAAAGGCATCATCGAGCTCGACGGCAAGCCCGTTAATATCACCAACCCGCGCAGCTCGCGCGAGGCCGGAGTCGAGACGATCTACCAGACACTGGCGCTGGCCGGGAACCTTGATGCCGCCTCGAACATCTTTCTGGGGCGCGAGTTGCGGCGCTTTGGCATCTTCCGCCACGTCGCCGAGATGCGCACCGCCGCCGTAGAGGTCCTGGGTCGCATCAACCCGCGGTTCAGGAACATCGACAACCTGGTGCAGACCTTTTCGGGCGGACAAAAGCAATCTATCGCCATTGCCCGCGCCGTCCACTTCAAGGCTCGTGTGGTGATCCTCGACGAGCCCACGGCCGCGCTTGGGCCGAGCGAGACGCGCCTCTTCAAGGACCTGATCCAGAGGTTGCGCGCCGAAGGCGTGGCGATCCTTCTCATCAGCCACGACATCCACGACGTCTTTGAACTTGCCGACAAGATCGTGGTCATGGCGGACGGGAAGGTCGTGGGTCGACTGAACACTGCCGAGGCCACCAAGGACCACGTGCTATCGCTGATCATCATGGGCGGCGAAATGGCCGCAACTAGTGCCTGACCGTTCCGCAGTCAGCACAATAGAAGGAGGACACAATGACCGAGAATGATCAGGACGGATTCGTCTCGCTGTTCGACGGCAAGACGTTGGACGGCTGGTTTGCCGTACCGCGCACGTATAACGAAATGTGGCCGGGCGGCCCGACGGTGCAAGAGGCCTATCCGGGCTTCTTCCCTGACGATTATAATGAACAGGCTGCAAGGCACCCGGCGGTCTGGACGGTCGAGGACGGCACCATCGTCGGACGACAGGACACGCCCGGCAGCGGCTGGGGCGGCTATCTGGTCAGCAACCGGAAATATGCCGATTTCGAACTGACCTTCGAGGCGAACCCCGACTGGCCAGCCGACACTGGCGTCATGCTGCGCAAGAAGGCTCACAGTTTCCACGGGCTGCAGGTGTTGCTGGATCACCGGCAATCGGGCTCGATCGGCGGCTTCTATGGCAACGGGATCAGCGGTTTCCACGCAGTTCCCTTTGCCCTGGACGTGACGCGTGAGGCGGCCGGCAAACCGGCGGGGCTGTGCGAGGACAATTCGGCGACCTCGGTGGAACCCTGGTCGCAGGCCAAGCGCGACTTGCTGGTTGAGGCCGGCAACGTACAGGATTTCCTCGCCAGATGGAATTTCCTAGGCTGGAACAGTTTCCGCGTCCGTGTCGTCGGCGCCAAGCCCAAGGCGACGGTCTGGATCAATGGTCAAATGACGGCGGAAATCGACCTCGCGACGTTGCAGTTCCCCAATTATGATGCCGACGCCGTCGCTGCTGCCTTGGGCAGGGAGGGCCATATCGCCTTCGAGGTGCATGACAATGACGGCATGCTGAAGGAAGGCCGCTGGGGGCCCGGCGCTGCCTGCCGCTGGCGCAACGTTCGGATCAAGGAGCTGTGAGCGCCGTTTCTGCCAAATCCGACATCCGCTGGGGCATCCTCGGTCCCGGCTTCATCGCGGGCCTCTTTGCCGAGGATCTGGCACGCACCCCCGGTGCGCGATGTGTCGCGGTGGCCTCGCGCGATGAGACGCGGGCCGTAGCGTTTGCCGCAAGCCACGGCATTGCCCGCGCCTATGGCGATTATACGGCGCTGGCCGCCGATTCGGAGATCGACATTGTCTATATTGCAACCCCGCACAGCCACCATTTTGCTCATGCTAAGATGATGCTGGACGCGGGCAAGCCGGTCCTGTTGGAAAAGCCCTTCACCATGAACGCAGTCGAGGGGGCGGCGCTGATCGCACTCGCGCGACAGCGCGGCCTGTTCCTGATGGATGCGATGTGGACTCTATGCAACCCGCTGCTGCGCAACGTCGCTGCCCGGGTTCGCGCGGGCGAGATCGGCACACCTCAGGCCTTCTCGGCCCTGCTGGGACCGATCGGCGTGCCGCAGGGGCACCGGGTGGATGACCCGGCGCTGGGCGGTAGCTACATTCTGGAATGCCTTGTCTACCCACTGAACATCCTTGCTACCCTTGCCCCTGCTCTGATGACGGGCGCCGCCGTCTCCGCCTCGGCTGTGCGCAGTGCGAGCGGTGTCGATACCAGCGCCGCCATCCAGCTTTCCAGCCCGGCCGGGATGTCCGCCATGAGTGGCGGCTTCGTGGTCGGCGGCCGAGGCGCGGGGCCTTCCGGCTTCCAGCTGATCGGCGACAAGGGATGGTTTTGCGTCACAGACAACCTCTTCAACCCCGGGCGAGGCCAGATCAGCACCCCGGTGGGGGTCGAGGATCTGACCGAACCTACCAGCGAGAGCCGCTATCGCTGGGAAATCGAAGAGGCCGGGCGCTGCCTGCGTGCCGGTCTCGCGGAAAGCCCATTGGTGCCACTTGATCTGACCCTTGCCGTTCTACGGGTCTTGGATCAAGCAGTGGCCGATGCCAAAGGAACGGCCCCGAAATGAAAGTTCCCCCACGCGAGCTTGCGTCCCGTCAGCGCTGCCAGATATGGATCCACGACACGAGGATCGGTGAGAGCCAGTTGATCTTCGAGACGACCGATCTGCTGCTCGAGGCGCCGAACTGGACCCTTCAGGGCGATGCGCTAGTCCTGAACGGCGGCGGCATGATGTGGCGTGTGCCCGTCGCGGACCCGGCTCTGCTGCCCATCGAGATTGACGGCCTTCCACCCTGCAACAACGATCACGTCCTGGATCCGGATGGCACGCATATCTTCTTGTCGGCCTATGACGATTGGCACATTTACCGCGCGCCGTTGGCCGGGGGGCGGGCGGTGCGGGTGACGGGCAAGGAGGGGCCGGACGGTCTCTTGCATTTCCTGCACGGCGTCTCTCCCGATGGTCGCCGGCTTGCATTCGTCGGTGTTGAGGCCGAGATGACCGAGGACAGCTTCAAATTCCTGTCGGCCGAGATCTGCACTATCGGCGCCGACGGTCGCGGCTTTTCCCAGATCACCTCGGGCGGGGCGCCGGCGGATGGCCCGGAATACAGCCCCGACGGCACTTGGCTTTACTTCAACACCGAGGCCTTTTCCGGCCATGCCCAGATCGCCCGCATGCGGCCCGATGGCACGGAGACCCAACGCCTGACCACGTCGCTCACGGTGGACTGGTTCCCGCATCTGTCGCCCGATGGCAAGACGGCAGTCTACCTCGCTTATCCGCTCGGCACGCGAGGTCATCCGGCCGACCTGTGGGTGGAACTGAAGGTCGTGCGGGGCGGCGATTGGGACAGGGCGGTGACCGCCGCGCGGCTTTTCGGCGGGCAGGGAACGCTCAACGTCAACAGCTGGTCGCCCGACAATGCCCGTTTTGCCTATGTCACATACCCCGTGGATGCGGCCAGCTAGGCCCCGTCGCTCCATACCCAGAATACAAAGGACATTGACATGATCTATACGCCGGACCAACTCGCTGCCGAGCAGCAGGAGCTTCTTCTCAACCGCTTCGACTATGATTTCGCCTGGGCGCTCGGCACCCGGATGCGCGACCTTGCGGTCCGCGATGCCGCCCCGGTGGCCATCACCGTCGCCCATGGGACCACGGTCATCTTTTCAACCCTGCTGCCGGGGGCGACCCTCGACAACCTCGACTGGGCGGCCCGCAAACGCGCCGTGGTGTACCGGTTCCAACGCTCCTCGCTGGCCATCAGGCTTGAGGCAGAGGAAATGGGCTATGAGTTCAACGCCCGCTTCCGCCTGCCCGAGGCCGATTATGTCGCCAGCGGCGGCGGCGTCCCGTTGATCCTGCGCGACGGAACCCTGATCGGCACGGCGGCCGTCAGCGGCCTCCCGGATGTCGATGACCATAGGCTGGTGGTCGCAGCCATGCGGGATCTGGTCAAGTTGGGCGGTGGCTAACTCTTGGGCTGGAACGTTTCGCCCTGCGATTTCAGAGTAAATTCGATTATTCGGGCTTACAGGTTATCGGATCGCCCCACAGGAACATCGGTAGGGCCGACTGTCGTCACGAAAGGTCAGCCGGCCGCGGCAGTAGCGACTGACCGAACGTCCGATGCTTATCATTAGTTTGGAGAACCAAGACTATGACAGATCACCGAATTGAGACGTTGTTGGATGCGATGACCCTGGAAGAGCAGGTCTCCCTTCTGTCGGGTGCCGACTTCTGGTCGGTGGCGGGCGTCGAGCGGCTGGGCATCGGGGCGCTTGTCGTGTCCGACGGCCCGAACGGCGCGCGGGGTGGCGGCGGACTGGTAGGGGGACCAAAGGCCGCCTGCTTTCCCTGCGGCATCGCCCTAGGTTCCACCTGGAACCCGGCCCTCGTTGCCGAGGTCGGCGCGGCGCTGGCCGAAGAGACACGAACAAGAGGGGCCGATGTCCTGCTTGGCCCGACAATGAACATCCATCGTAGCGTGACGAACGGGCGCAACTTCGAATGCTTTTCCGAAGACCCCTGGCTGACCGCCGAACTTGCCGTCGCCTATGTGCGGGGATTGCAGGATGCCGGCGTGGGCGCGACACCCAAACATTTCGTCGGTAATGAAAGTGAGATCGAGCGGACCACAGTCAGTTCGATGATCCCCGAGGTTGCCTTGCGCGAGACATATCTCGCGCCGTTCGAGGCGGTGACCAAGGCCGGGGCCTGGGCAATAATGTCGTCCTATAACAAGGTGAACGGGACCTATTCCGCCGAAAACCACTGGCTGCTGACCGGCGTGCTGCGCGACGAATGGCACTGGGACGGGCTGGTCATGTCCGACTGGTTCGGATCGCGCAGCATGGAGCCAACGATTGACGCGGGGCTTGATCTTGAAATGCCGGGCCCCACCCGTGACCGCGGGGCCGCCTTAGCGGCAGCGGTGCGCGAGGGCCGGGTGGATGCGGCACCGATCCGCGCTTCGGCCCGCCGGATGCTGCGCCTGATGCAGCGCACCGGGGCGCTCGACCGGGCCACCCGGCCACCCGAAGGTGAGGCCGACGTTCCGGAGCATCGTGCCCTGATCCGCCGGGCCGGGGCCGAGGGCACGGTGATGCTGAAGAACGACGGCGGGCTGTTGCCGCTGCCTTCTACTGTCGGAAAAATCGCGGTCATCGGCCCGAACGCCCGCAGCGCCCGGATAATGGGCGGCGGCTCCGCCCAGTTGAACGCGCACCGCGCCGTAAGCACGTGGGAAGGCTTGGCCGACCGGATGGGCGAGGAACGGTTGGTCTTTGCCGAGGGCTGCAGCAATCACCGGTGGGAGCCGTTGTGGACCGGAGCGCAGACCGTGGATTACTTCACCTCGCCCGATCTGTCCGGCGTGCCTGTGTACAGCGAATCTATGACTGACGCCGTGCAATTCTGGGTGCCACCGATTGCCGGGGGGAAGGTCGATCCGCGCACCTTCTCGGCCCGCATCTCGGGCAGCTTCACACCGGACCGCACTGCGACCTACCGGGTCGGCATTCATGCCACCGGCCCGATCCGCCTGCTGGTTGACGGCAAGGTCGCCGCCGATGCCTGGTCCGACTGGAAGCCCGGCCACACCTTCTTTGAGGAAGGCAATGACGAGATCACCGCCGACGTGGCGCTGCAGGCCGGCCGGAGCTATGCCGTCACTGTCGAGTTCCGCGCCAAGCCCGGTGCCAACCTGGACTTTTCGGCCTTTCGCGCAGGCATCGGCCTGCCTCTGGGTTCCGACGCCATCAGCAAAGCGGTGGAAATTGCGGTCTCGGCCGATGCCGTTATTCTGTGCCTTGGACGGTCGGGTGAATGGGATACCGAGGGCAGTGATCTTGGCGACATCCGCCTGCCCGGCCTGCAAGACGCCCTCGCCGCAGCCGTCTTGGCCGCGAATCCGCGTACGGTGATCGTGCTTCAATCTGGCGGGCCAGTCGAAATGCCGTGGATTGGGCAGGCCGCCGCCGTCCTGCAGTCGTGGTATCCGGGGCAAGAGGCGGGCCACGCCATCGCCGACGTTCTTTTCGGTGACGCCGAGCCCAGCGGGCGGCTACCGCAGACCTTTCCGGCCCGGCTAGAGGACAATCCCACATATAGCCAGGACCCGGAAATCTACCCCGGCCTTGATGGTAAGGTCCGCTATGAAGAGGGCCTGTTCACCGGTCATCGACACCATGACCGCACCGGAATCGTGTCTTTGTTCCACTTTGGTCACGGTCTCGGCTACACCACTTTCCTGCTCGACGATCTGTCTGGAAAGGCGACCGGCGAAGGCGCCGAATTTCATGTGCGTGTAACCAATGCCGGCAAGCGCACGGGTGCGACCGTGGTGCAGCTCTATCTCGGCCCCGAACCGGTCCCCGAAGGTCGCCCGCGTCGGCAGTTGCGCGCCTTCGCCAAGGTCACGCTCGACCCCGGCGAGGCCGAAACGGTCACATTGCACACCGACGCCCGGTCATTTCAACGATGGGACCACGGCGCGCAGGACTGGGTGCCTGTGTCCGGGCGCTGGCATGCCGAGGTCGGGTTTTCGGCTGGCGACATCCGCGCGACGACAACATTGGGGGTGCCGGACCTATCAGGCCCGTAAAAAACAACTGCCTGATGATAAGTGTCTGGCTTCAGTCAGCATGGCGGAGACAGGATCTCACCCGGGATTCCATGGCCGGAATGACGGCGGGCACAGTCATCAATCCGTATGGGATGTCCTCGCCTAGACCGATGCCTTGCGAAGGAACAGATGACCCATGGCCGTCAGTTCAATGCCGGAAACGCCTTTCTTTGCCGCTGAAACAAAGTCGTTGAAGTAGCTGATGATTGTCGGATTCTCCTCAAGGAGGAGCCTTTGAATTTCTCCGGCTGCTTTCTTCTGGGCGTCGATATCGAGTGCGGCCACGTAGGTGGAAACCAAGCTGTCATAGTCCTTGTTTTTAAAATGGGCGGAGTTCCAGGTCCCCTCGCTCTTGAGGGGAGCTGTCAGGAACACGTTGGGAACGCCCCGGTGGCCGAAGTCAGTGATGCCCATGTCTGAATCGAGCCACGGCGACTTGCCGAAAACGGCGTCTCCATAATAAGCGCCCTGATCCATCAAGTTGAGGTTCAGAGTGATGCCAATCTCCTTGACCGCGTTCTGGATGAGCACCGCGTAGTCGGGAAGTTCAAGATATTTCGCTGTGGTGAGCGAAATCTCAAATCCGCCTCCCGCCCCGGCCGCCGCCATCAGTTCCTTCGCCTTGGCGATGTCTTTCTCGCGCTGCGGCACGCCTGTGTCGGTGGAGGGATATGCCGAGGCAAATGGGTTGTCGTTGCCGACGACGGCCTTGCCCCTCATTAGACCCTTGACGAGCCTGGGCCGGTCGAGGCACAACGCGATCGCCTGCCGGACTCGCTTGTCGGTAAATGGTGCCTTGTCGGTCCGCATGTGGACGAGCTGGTGCGCTGTGGACGGTATCGCCATCGTCACAATCGCGGGATCGTTCTGAAGGGCCGCCGACTGCAGGACGGGAAGCTGGTGGATGTAGTCGCATTCTCCGCCTTGGAGCGAGAAGATTTGTGGCTGATAGTCGGCGTAGAAGCTCAGTTCGACGCGGTCAGGAATTGGCGTGCTGCTCCAGTAATTTTCGTTGCGGACGAACGACGCACCCACCTTGGGCTTGTAGGATTCAAGCTTGAATGGTCCGGTCCCGATCATCTTGGTCTCGAAATCGCCATCGTAATCTGCTGGCAGGATCACGGAATTGTAATTGTCGGTCGACAGCATGTATGGAAAATTGCCGTTCGCCGCGTCGAGGTGGAATTCGACGGTATGGTCGGCGACCTTCTTCGCGCCGCCCTTAGACATCACGCCGCCGAATACCGATAGCGCGTTCGAACCGTTGGCCGGATCGGCCAGTCGGTTGATGCTGGCGACGACATCGTCGGCCGTCATGGGCCTGCCGTCGTGGAATTTGACATCGCTGCGCAGCTTGAAGGTCCAGACCGTGCCGTCTTTGTTCGGTGACCAGCTCTCGGCCAGAAGCGGGCGCGCCACGAGGTCTGCGCCTGAAAGTACAAGTGTCTCGGCGACTTGGCTCAATACCACGATCCCGCCGGAGTCGGCGAGCTTCACAGGTTCGATCGCTGCGGTCGGCACGAGCTGGGCGACCCGTACCGTTCCGCCCGGTGTCTGGGCCAGTGCCAAGCCTGATGTGCCAGCACCCATCCCTGCCGCTCCAAGGAGCCTTCCCATGAACGGGGCCGACAGTCCGAGAACGGAGCCAAAGCGAAGGAATTCGCGGCGGTTGACGCGGCCCGAAACCAGGCCGTCAATTAGATTGTTGTCGTGGTCGTTACGACCGTCACGCAGACCGTCCAGAAGCTTGAAGTTAATCGGCATGAGGTTGTTTTCTCCAGTGGAATTGGGAATTGTTCTCTCGAAAAGGTTCGGTGAACTACCGGAAGCCAGGAAACGGATCAGGTCAGAACGACGATCTTGCCGCCCGACCTATTCTCTTCCATGGTCCGGTGGGCTTCGACGATTTCGTCGATGGCGAAGACGCGGCCAATAGGGGGCTTGAACCGTCCGGTCTCGACTTCGTCGATGATTTCCTGCAGCGGCGTCGCCGCAAAATCGTCAGCTCCGCCCGTGTAAGTCGTCAGGTTCACGGTAGAGGGGATCACCTCCATAGGAGCGAAGCGTTGATATTCCCAGGCGTCGCCGACCATGCCCGCCATGCAGACGCTGCCGCCCTTCGCCGCGCAGTTCAGGCTGTCCGTCAATGTGGTAGTGCCGACCAGTTCGAACACCTTCTCGACACCGTCGGGGTGTAGACGGCGCACATCGGTGGCAATCTCGCCCGTGTCAAGGATGACCTCATCGGCACCGTTGGCCAGAAGCATTTCTTCGCGCTCTCTTCGACGCGTCGTCGCGATGACGTGGGCACCCCGGCGCTTTGCGAGTATCGCTGCGGTCAAGCCGACGGATGTGGTCCCCCCGCGTATCAGGAAGGTCTCACCTTGCTTGAGGTGCAGAGCGGTCTCGATCGCGCCCCATGCGGTCTGCACCATCTCTGGCAGCGCGCCGAGGATGTCCCAAGCAAGCGAGCTGGTCAGGCGCTGTACGTTCGCCGCGGGAACGAGCGTGAACTCCGCATACCCGCCGTCAAACGCACGGCCCATCCCGCCCATTGCCGTCGCGACCGTGTCGCCTTCCTGGAATTCTCCGTCGGGAGCGGAAGCGACGGTTCCGACAGCTTCAATTCCGAGGATACGAGGAAAGACGACGCTCGGGGAATGTCCTTGTCTGGTAAAGAGTTCAGAACGGTTCAGTCCGAAGGCTTTCACCCTGATCAGCACCCACCCCGATCTCGGCGTGGGAACAGGGCGTTCCTCGATCTTCAGAACCTCGGCGAGGCCCGGCTGATGAATAACGACTGCCTTCATAATGACTCGCTCATTCGATCACGTCTCAGTTTGCCGCAAAGGTGCGATTAAAACGAAACTGCGATAAATGAGTATTTTGTAACAACACTTACAACAGAATGTTTCTAATGGATCGTTTGGCGCACGGCGATTTTCGTAAAGGCGATCGACCTCGGGTCGTTCAGCGCGGCCGCCGACGCGCTTGGTATGTCGCCTCATCTGGTCGGTGAACACGTGCTGGCCCTGGAAAAACCATCTGGGAGTCAAGCTCATCAACCGTACGACGCGCCGCCAGTATCTCACTGAGATCGGGAAGCAGATTTATGAACGTATTCTCGCACAAGCGCGAACGAAGAGCCTCTGACCTGAGGTCAACCCTACTGATTTAGCTGGACTTTTAGCTGGACTAATCCTCAAGAACAACCGTGTGTCCAGGCGACCAATACAGTGTCAGCCGGTCGTCCTTGATACGGTGATTGCCGCTGCTGTTTTGCACGAGGAGCTTCAGGGGCGCGCCGTCGGGCGTCTCCAGTAGATATGTCAGCGTCGGCCCCGAATAGATGGTGGCGGTCACACGGGCGGCGATACTGTTTTGATCCGCCGAGGGAATCATCGACATTTTTTCGGGCCGGATCGCCAGTGTCACACGGCGTCCATCAGTCTGCCTCGGACCGTCCAACCGTATCAGGGACCCGCTATCGAGCCGGACTGCCCCTTCGTGTGTCATCCCCGAAAGAAAATTCGAATCGCCGAGAAACTCGGCTGCAAACCGGGTCCTCGGGCGTTCATAGGCGACGGATGGGCTGTCCATCTGCACGATGCGGCCCTTGTCGATGATCGCCACGCGGTCGGAGAGAGACAGGGCTTCCTCCTGGTCATGGGTCACGAAGATCGTCGTCAGGCCGCTTTCGCGCTGGATGCGAAGCAGTTCCACCTGCATTTCCTGGCGCAGTCTGCGATCGAGGGCAGATAGGGGTTCGTCCAGCAGCAGCACGTTCGGCCGGATGACGATCGCACGCGCCAGCGCCACCCGTTGCTGTTGTCCGCCCGACAACTGCCTGGGAAACCGGTCGCCGAAGTCCGGAAGCCGCACCAAGTCGAGCGCCCGTTCGACCTCCTTGCGGACGACTTGCCCACGCATTCCGCGCCGTTCGAGACCGAAGGCCACGTTCTGTGCGATCGTCATTTGTGGGAAAAGCGCATAGGATTGGAACATCATGCCGATATTGCGTCCCCAGACGGGCACCCGCGTCACGTTCCGTCCGCCGATCATCACCACGCCTTGGTCGGGTTGCACGAAACCGGCGATGATCCGCAGCAGCGTCGACTTGCCTGAGCCGGACGGGCCTAGCAAGCTCGTGAAAGACCCCTCCTCGAACTCCGCGGTAATGCCGGTCAGGACCGGGATCGGGCCGTATTTCTTCGCAACGGTTTGAAGGTCAACGCGTGTCACGGTGTACTCCCGGCTTGGTAAAACGTGTGAAGATCAGGATGATGGTCATCGAACCGAAGAGAAGCAGCGTCGAGATCGCGTTGATCTCCGGCGTGAAACCCTTCCGGATCGCCGAGTAGATCTGGACAGGCAAGGTCGAGAAGCCAGGCGTGGCGAGGAAATAGGAAATCACGAACTGGTCCAGGGAGACGGCGAAGGCGAAGAGTGCCGCGCCGAAAATGCTTGGATAGAGGAGCGGTAGAGTAACCGCAAAGAAAGCATGGACAGGGGTCGACCCCAAGCTCATCGCCGCCTCCTCGAGATCCGTACGAATCGTACTCAGTCCGGTGCCGACGAGCAGAACGACATAGGGTATGGCGAGCGCGACATGGCCGATGAGCAGTGCGTGGAATCCCCGGCCAATCCCGGCCCAGTAGAAGAAGATCAGCATTGCGGTGCCGGTGATGAGCCAGGGGATTGCGATCGGCGGCAGGAGAAGGAGGCGAAGCAAGCACTTGCCGCGAAAGCGGCGTCGGGACAGGGCGATGGCCGCGATTGTTCCCATCGTCGTAGCAAGCACCGACGCAAGTGATGCGATGATGATACTGTTGGCTCCCGCCGCCAGCAATGGCCGGTTGCCCATCAACTGCTGGTACCAGGTCGTGCTGAAGTTGAACGGAAGCTCGTAGAGCGGGGAGGCGTTGAAGCCCATCGCCACCATCACGAGGATCGGTGTGTACAGAAAAAACAGGATCAGGACTAGGAAGAGACGTCCAAGGATTCTCATCTATACCCTCACGTAGCTGGACTGCGGCGGAGTACGCCGGAGAATGTCGCCAAGATGCCCAGCACCACGACGAGCATGGTGAATGACAGGGAGGCGCCGAGGGGCCAGTTGAACGCCTGCGTGAACTGATCCTCGATCACTGTGCCCATCGTCACCCCGACACGTCCGCCAAGGATGCGCGCTTCCATGAAGGATCCAATCACCGGGATGAAGATCAGCACCGCGCCGGACATGATTCCCGGCATGGCCAGGGGCAGGAGGATTTTCCCCAGCACGACCCACCATCGCGCGCCCAGGCTGGCGGCAGCCTCGATGAGGGTCTCGTCAATCGCCAGAAGGGCTATGTAGCAGGTCAGAATCATGTAGGGCAGATAGCCGTGCACCAGGCCCACGACGATGGCGTAGCGCGAATATAAGATCGCAATAGATCCCCCGTCTGGCACGATCAGGTGGAAGAGATTGTCGAGGAAGCCGTTCTCTCGCAGGACCATCGTCCAGGAGAAGATCCGCACCAGACCATTGGTCCAGAACGGCAGTAGAATGAGGACGAGCAGGGTCTCGCGGCTACGGCCCACTGTCGTCCGAACAAGTGCAAGCGCTGCCAGAAAGCCGAGTACCGCACATATCGACGTTGTCCAGAGGCCGATCACGATCGAATTGAGGCCGATGCCAACGAGATAAGGTTGGTTGATAAAGGCGAGGTAGTGCTTGTAGGTGAATACCACAGGGCGATTGCCGATGGGCGTCGCTGCCATGAAGGAGAAGGCAAGCATCGCCAGCAGCGGGAGGAAAATGGCAAGCATCAGCCATGCATATGTCGGGAGCAGTAGTGCAGTCGTGGAGAGCCATGCGGGAAGAGGAGGACGACTTACCTTTAGGCCGGGTAATGCACCTTCTCGCGCGTTGCTATTCCTTGCGTCATACATGCTCGATGGTTCCGGGCAAGTGGCAACGAGGTAGGCCGGTCCCCACCGCCTGCAGCCCACATCCTTCCTGCTGATCGACATCCATCATCGCGATATTCCCTTTTGCGTCGTATTGACCGTAGGGGCCAAGTCGGATCTCTGTTGCAGAGTCCAGGGTGAAGCCAAACGAAAGGGTGCCGAGGACGATCGATGCTGTTGCATGGTCGCCCCACGGCCGTCCTGAGGCTTAGCGCGTCTATTCGGCATAGTATGCCTTCACTTCCAACCATAGATCGGTGAAAGCCTGCAGTCTTTCATCCGGTAGTGCCGACATCACGGCCATGGATTTCAGATATTCCGGCTTGTGGAACAGACGGCTTAGATCATCGGCCGGAAGGGCATCCATGATGGTCTGACTGACCGAAGCAGGCGCGCCGACCTTCGTCGCCCATTCCACGTAAAATGCGGGATCCATCAGCCAATTGGCAAAGACATGCGCTTCAGCGACCTTTGTCGATGCCGATGGGATACAGAGCCCGGCCAGCCAACCCATTCCGCCTTCTCTGGGCACCGTGAAGTTCACCGGCAACTTGAGGTTCCGCTTCGAACGCACCAGAGAGCCCGACCAGAACATGGAAATATCGAATTCCTTGGCGGCAAACGCCTTGTTCCACTGATCCTCGGTGCTCCACAAAAGCTTCACATTGGGTTTCAGGGACTTGAGCATGTCCTTGATCGCGCCGAGATCCTTTGGATTGTTTATGTCCTGGCCGGTCATCAGCGCAGCCATCGCCACGCCGGTGATGCCGTCATCCATCAAACACACGCGATTGGCAAACTGCTTGTCCGCCAAGGTCAGGTAGCTGGTGGGTTCGGGCATGCCTTCACGATACGTAATCGACGTGAGTCCCCAATTCCAGGGAACGGCATAGCCCTTGCCGTCAGCCATGAAGTTCACGTTCTCGATGACAGACTTATCGACGCCGGCTGCGTTCGCGACCTTTGAGAAGTCGATGGGCAGCAGCAGGTCCTCGGAAATCGCCTGGAGAGCGCGGGATGCGCTGAAAACCACCAGGTCGTACTGACCTGGATTGGTATGAAGCTTGGTCAGTGCCTCGGATTCCGAACTGTAGTAATCATGAATGACATTGATGCCGGTTGTTTCCGCGAACTTCTTGAGCGACCAAGCCTCATCGGTTCCGTAACCCTGCCAGTTCAGCACGGTGATATCGGTCGCGGCCTGCGCGCGCTTCGGCAGGAAGCTTGCGCTTGCGCCGGCGATCAAGGAAAGGCTCATCAATCCGAGTGTATCTCGTCTCGTATACATCTTTATTCCCCTCTTGGATTGTGCATTGGTTGTTCACGCGTCCGTCGTGTCGGATGACGTCGCGGCCCACCGCGTGTTTCCGATACGACGGCATGCTTTGCATGCAGCATTCAAAACGTGTCGCGTTCCTTTCCAGGTTTCACAATCGGATCACCTTTCACCACGCAGGGTTCAGGAGAGTTGCCGATACGATCTGTTGAAGTAGACGAGGGGATTTCCGCCCCGTTGGCAAATGTCCGTGACCTTGCAGATCAGGATATCGTGTGTGGCGCCGTCGTAAACTTCGATCAGCGCGCAGTCGATGCTGACCATGGCGCTCGAAAGTGCTGGCGACCCGTTGGCGCAGACAGTCCAGCTTCCGGCTTGGAAGCGCTCGTCCATGGGTGTCTTGCCGCCGAACAGGCTGGAGATTTCCCGGTCTTCCTCGCCAAGTATGTTGACGCAAGCCACCTTGTTGGTGCGTATGGCGGCATGGGCGGAGGACGCCCGGTTGACGCAGACCAGCAGGCTCGGAACCCTGTCGCTGAGGCTGCAGACCGCAGTCGCCGCAAATCCTGCCTTGCCCCCATCACCATCGGTCGTCACGAGCGTGACTCCGCTGGCATGTTGAGCCATCGCATCCCTGAATATCGATCGCAGCGCATCCGGGATGCACTCGTCCTGTCTGGACAGGAGGGTTGCTTCCGTCATTGCATGTCTCCCCGCAGATTGCCGCGCATCGTGGCGGCGGAGTAATATCGGCGAAATACCCCGCGCTGCTGAAGAATCGGCACGACGGAGCGGGCAAATGCCTCGTGGCTGGTCGGAAACGTCGCTGGCGTCAGCACGAAGCCGTCACAGGCATTCGACAGGAACAGGTCCTCCAGTCGATCCGCAATCATCTCCGCGGTACCGACGATCTGGTCAGGGGGCAGTGTCCGCGCCGCTTCCGTAACGGAAAGCCCCAGGTTCGACTGGGTCTGCGACAGCATGTCGACGGCGCCTGCCATGCCCTGGCTACCCGCGGCGGCCGAGATTTGGTCGCCTTCCCTATATCGGCTTATATCGACGCCCACGGAACTGGAGGTGGTGGCGATCTTGAGGTCTTCTGTGGCCAGGGCGTTGATAAAATCGGCCTTTTCGCGCGCGATGGATTCGGTCTCGCCGATGATGCAGGTCACCTGTGCCAGGATGGCGCAATCCTCCGGCCGCCGGCCTCGGGCGACCATCCTCCGCTTCAGATCGGCATAGAATTCCTGCATCTTCGGCTTGCCGAGCTGGGCGGCGAAGACCACCTCGGCCCAGCGCGCGGCGAACTGCCGGCCCCTATCCGACGAACCCGCCTGCATGATGACCGGGTGGCCCTGTGCGCTGCGAGGTATCGAAAGCGGCCCGCGGGTGCGCACGTACCGACCTTCGTAGTCGGCATAGTGGACCTTGGTGGGGTCGGCGAAGAACCCTGCATTCTTGTCGAAGACGAACGGGTCGGCGTCCCAGCTGTGCCAGAGCTTTATGCAGGCTTCAACGACTTCGTCGGCCATATCATAGCGCTGATCCTTGTCAGGCAACGAATCGAAACCGAAGTTCTGCGCCTCCAGATTTGTTGCCGAGGTCACCACGTTCCATGCCACGCGACCCTTGCTGAGCACGTCCAGCGATAGCAGTGTCCGTGCGAGATAGTAAGGGTGAAACAGTGAGGTGGACAGAGTTGCTCCGAGGCCGAGGCGGGTGGTCGCACGCGCCATGATAGGCAGGACCGTCAACGGGTCGAGGAAGCTGATCTGGCCGCCGCTGCGGACATATGTTTCAGGGCTGCCTTTGTGGATGTCGTAAAGCCCGAACAAATCGGCAAAGAAGCAGCCGTCAAAACAGGCATCCTCGAGAATGCCTGCGATGCGCTCGTAGCGTGCGGGCTCGAAGATGTCGTCAAGGGTCGATTCAGGGTGTCTCCACCCGCCGGTGTGAAACGCGGTGGGGCCAGTCTTCAAATATGCAAGCAAATGCATCTTTCTCTTCATGGGCACCGGTCGCTTTCTGGCAATGATTGCGTCTGCAACGAAGCTCGCAGTTTTCGTGCGCGATGGCATCGCTTGTTTGTTTCAAGACTTCACGCTATTTTTCCTATGAATCGTAGGAGAAGCGCCATCATCAGCACCTTCGTCAAGGAGTATTTCGATGCCTGTCTGCAGGGGCAGCCAGCGATCGAGACCGCGCTTCGCCTCGTCTGCGAGAGCTGGGAATGCTGGCATGTTTCCGCTTTGCTCCGGCTCGACGAGGAGGGCGCCTTCATCGACCTGATCGACAGTTTCGGAAGAACAGGCCCATTGTTCGACGGCACGCCGAAACGGTGGCCGCTCACCTTCAGCCCCTCACGCGGCGTTATTGAGACAGGCAGGGCATTCTTCACATCCGACATCCAGGAGCAGGCCCAATTTCCGCTCTACCGGCTCGACGCCGAGATCTTAAATTATCATTCGGTGCTGATCGCCAAGCTGCCGCGCTTCAATGCGGCGACCTTCGTTCTGACGGTTCATTCCCGCGAACGGATCGACTTTTCAGACCTCATCCTGCACGACATCGAGGCCGTTGCACGCTGTCTGGCGATGGCGATGTTGCGCGAGGCGGAACTGAAGCGCTTCGATCGCGACCTCGAGGAGTATCGACGTCTACCTATCAAACTCGAGACCGCCAACGCGGTGGTTGTCGGACGGTTTCTGGCGAAGGCTGACAAAAAGCTAATCAAGACAGCATTCGTGTTCGCAGAAACGGGCGGCAAATATCAGGAGACAGCCGAAAGACTATCCATTCACATATCCACCCTGCGCTACAGGCTCACAAAGATCGAGATCGAATTCGATCTCGATCTTTGTGAAAACGAAACACGCAATCAGATTGCGTTTCAGGACTTAATCTCTAAGCACATCCATGGCTGACAGTGTTCTGAGGCATCATGGAGGTTAGAAGGACACCGTCGCCGAGCATAACCGGTTCGCCGATTGCGTTTCGTGACGATTGCTCGGCCAGCTATGGGCTAATCGGCCCAATCGCTAACACTGGTCTCGGTCCGCGTAACGTGCATCTGGGGCTCAGGTCGCCATCATGTACCTCATTCCTTTGTAGATCGCGGCATGGATGTTGCGTGATGACACGCTGTGGGTTCAAGCGTTGACGCGGAAATCCGCCGACGTCCTGGACTCGCTCGTCAAACGTCGAGGAGATTTCTTGCCGGATAATTCTACGCACCCGATCCGGATCAACAAGACATCACAGTCCGGATCAAACATCTAGCAGCTGAGTGACAATTGAGTGCAGAACACGAAGTTCCATTGAGGTATCATCCTCTCGATGGCAAAAGACTATTGGCGAGGTAATCTGCTCTGTCAGACTCCGGTAGGTTACTCCAGGTAAAGCAACCAAACGAGCGGATGCTGGAACGATCGATAGCCCGCTTCCCGCCGCAATCAGTATTATTGCCGTTTCGTATTGCCTGACCTCGATAACGTTCGAAAGAACTATGTTGCGCTCTGCAAACTGACCGAGGACATGGTCTGCCAAGCTAGGACGAGGATCGCTGGTGTAAACAATGAACGGCTCATCTCTCAATGCCTCGAGCGGCATCGAATCCTCTTGATTTGCCAAGTGATGATCATAGGGTAGGGCAACTACCATTGGCTCGTGGCGTAAAACGATGCGCCGAACACCGTCCGAAACAACTTCAACTCGACTGATACCGGCGTCGATCCGTCCTTGCCTAAGGGCGTCTGCTTGCTCGATGCTATTCATCTCCAGGATATGCACATCGACATCTGGCAATGCGCGCCGATATTCCCGAATGACACTGGCGAGATTCCCGTGAAAGCTCGCGGGCACAACGCCGAGGTTAAGTGTACGGCGTTCGTCAGTGAGCAACCGCCGCATGGTCGCCATCATCGCGTCTGTCTTCTGCAAAACCTGTACTGCATGGTCGAAAAACACCCGTCCTGCGGGAGTTAGGGTCAAAGGCCGTGAGTCCCTGTTGATCAGGATGGAGCCGATTTCGAGCTCCAGTTCTCGAATACGCTGACTTAGAGGGGGCTGCGCCATTCGCAGGAGCGCGGACGCCCGCGTAAAGCTCCCCATACGCGCGACGGTCACGAAATATCTCAGCCTCCTGAGGTCCATTTGATATCCCTGTTCGGATATGATGATCCGCCATCGACTCAATAAAAAATGCTGTAGGGCGACGAAGATCATATCAAATCGATATGATCAAGACCAAAACGGTGTTTTCAAAACCAAGTTCAGGCTCGTAAGCGTTTCTCCATCGATAAGTCAAATTTTGCCAAGTCGACGTAAAGGAAGAAGTCTGATGCAAACGACCAGTTTACGCCGGCCGATGCGTGCCGCAGTTTTGCATAGCAAAGGTGAACCACTTCACCTCGTAAATGCGTCGTTGAGCGAACCGCGCGCAAACGAAATCGTGGTGAGGCTCGTGGCAAGCGGTGTTTGTCACACCGACATTGTCGTGCGCGACCAGCTTTTTACAACACCGATGCCGATTATTTTAGGACATGAAGGGTCTGGGGTCGTGGAGCAGATCGGTAGCGACGTGACGACTGTGGTACCAGGTGACCACGTCGTCATGACATATATGTCGTGCGGCATTTGCGATCCGTGCGTAGCGGGACACCCCGCGCATTGCGATCATATGGCACTGCTCAATTTTGGTGGGTCCAGAATGGATGGGACATGCTCGGCGTGCGACGCAAATGGCGGCGAGCTTCGCGATCATTTTTTTGGCCAGTCCTCTTTTGCAACGTTCGCCATCGCCAATGAGCGCAACGTCGTCAAGGTACGAAAAGATGTTCCGCTGGAGCTGCTCGGACCTCTGGGGTGCGGTATCCAAACCGGCGCAGGCGCCGTCCTGAATGCGCTGAAAGTTCACGCCGGGTCGTCCTTCGCCACCTTTGGTACAGGCGCTGTTGGCTTGGCCGCGGTCATGGCCGCTCGGGTAGGTGGGGCAACCACCATCATCGCAGTCGACGTGAATCCCGAGCGGCTCGCACTGGCAATGGAAGTCGGTGCAACGCATACGATTAACAGCCGCGAAGCAGATCCGGTCGCCGAAGTTCGCAAAATGACCAAAAGCGGCGCCGATTTTACCTTGGAATGCAGTGGTCGAGCAGAAGTTCTGCGCCAAGCCATCGATAGCCTGGGCACGCTGGGAACTTGCGGAATCGTCGGCGCCACCCGGGAAGGGACCGAGGCCAGTTTCAACGTGAACGACGTGATGATCCCGGGGCGACGGATCATGGGTATCGTTCAAGGCGACGTTGTCTCCCGCACGTTCATTCCCGAACTGGTCGAACTGTATCGTCAGGGCCGTTTTCCCTTCGACCGCCTCGTCAAATTCTATCGGTTCGAGGAACTGAACCAAGCCATGGCCGACAGTGAGGCCGGCGTCACCATCAAGCCAATTCTGCGCTTCTCAGAAGCCGCCGCATAAGGCTGCTTCAGCTGCAGTGTTTCATAAAGATGAAAGTGACCGATCGTATGAACAGAACCTGCAATCGATAATGTTCCGCGCCAAGCGGAGCAAGTCGCTACCTTTGAGCGCAGACATCTGGTGACTGGCAGACTTGTAACGCTCGCAGCGGCGGCATAGGTGAGGGGCGCGCTTGCCGCCGTCGAATCGGCAGCTCTTCTCGAAGAGAAGGTCCCCAAATTCTGCAGTGTAATAGCGGCGGAAGTCGCGGCCTCCAAGCTTTCTTATGGCGGCATGAAGAGTAGCGGCTATGGCCGGTTCGATGGCAAAGCCGTTCTAGAAGAGTTCACCGAGATCCAGTGGATCACTCTGGAGGACCCCGCTCAGGCCTATCATTTCTGAGCATCGAGGTCACTTTAGCACTACAAGCCAGTTTACTGCCACCACATGTGGTGGATCGGCCAACGTTATCACCTATCGGCAAGCCTCCTTGCCATTCCAGCGCATTTGATAGGCGGTGTTATTGAACAGCGAGAAAAGTAAAACAGTGAAGACCCTCGTTTCAGCTTTTCTCGACCCACCGGGTAGAAACGTAGCCATTCGGCTTACTCTCGCATCGACGACTGCAATGGCCGCCGCAAATATTCTGTCGCTCCACAATCCGTGGTGGGCAGCAATGGCGGTCTGGATGATCGGTCAGCCGCCGCGAGGGCTGTTGCTTGAACGGAGCCTTGCCCAGCTGGTTGGGACTGTTCTGGGCGCGGTTGCGGGCGCGGGCATCGTCCTAGCCTCGCCTTCACTTGCTGTTGCCGCGATCTGCCTTACGCTTTGGATCTCTATCTGTTGCGGGATTGCCAATGCGATGCGACATCAGCGAGCGTATAGCGCCGCACTTTGTGGCCTGACATCTGCCGTGGTCGTTTCGCTGACGTTTGCATCATCCCTGGACCCAATCAGTTTCGCCGTTGCTCGGACCTTGGATAACTTCGTCGGAGTGGGCTCTGCTATCCTTGTCGCGATCGCATTGGGGCCGAAATCCCCCGGTTCAGTGATTGCGAACCAGGCCAAAAGCGCTGTCGCGCAAGCCATGACGCTGATCGCTGACGCTTTGGTGAACACTGAAGATAAATCGACGGTCAGGGAACGCGAGTTCCTGGCAATGCTCGCATCGCTTCAGGCTTCGGCTGAAGACAGTGTTGCAGGTTCGATGGTTTCCCGTCGCAAACTTCAGGACCTGAACGCGCTATTCGCATTTCTTCTGGATTTGATCGTTGTCGCTCGCGCTATTCGCTCCCGAGTGCCCCATACACAGGATTCCGATCGGGCAGGCATCGGTTCGCTGCAGCAAGCCTTCATTTCGTCAGCGAAGGCTCTTGCCGTGCACGGAATACTGGAGACAGATGCGATTGAAGCAGCGTCGATACAGCTCGAAGCTGCGGACCCCGTCCTTTCACCAGTTCTTGAAGAAATGAGAGCGTTGCTGACCCGTGCCAAAGACGGCTACAACAGGCTAAGATCGACCGACCTACCGCCTGCAGTGAAGTGGTCCTCACCTCACGTTGATCTGGCGGGGCTGAGGCTGGCCGTTGTCAGAGGAGGGCTTGCATCCGGAATTGCTGGGTTAGCCTGGCTCATTCTCCCGTGGGAAGAGTCGAGATACCTTATCCTCGGCACCTGCATTTTCACTGTTTTGTTTTCAGCCGTCGACGAACCGGCGGCAGTCGTGAAGCAGGTATTTTTCGCCGGCATTGCGGCGGCGATAGCTGCAATAGTGTGGCGGCTAGCAGTTCTTCCCGAAGTCGCAAACGGCTGGATTTCCCTGTGTCTGGCAATTCCCTTTCTGTTTGCGGCATCCCTTCTACAAGCTCGGAGTGGCACCGTCTTTATCGGTCTGGCATTCAATATGCTCTTTGCGGTTCTCGCCCGCCCGGTGGACGTGAACCATGACTTGGCCACGAGTTTGATTGCGATCGAAGTCATGCTTTTGGCCGGAATCGCCCTCAGCTATGCTTTCTATCGCTGGCTACTTCCAATAGATACGAAACGACGTCGTCGGCATATCAGGGAAGCGATCCGCCGCGAGATCATTGCAATTTCACTTCGGGCTGCAACCCCGTGGGCGCAACGCCATCTGGCGCGTCTTCGTTATCTTGTCTTTAGCCTGGCTGTTCGGTCCCGAGGAGATATCCGAGAGTCAGAAGACGCGCTTGCTGCGCTGTCGCTCGGTCACGCCCTCTATCGACTTGGCGAAATGCAGTCCGATCTAGCAGTTTCCAACGGCGGTCTCGTCTCGATTAGCGAAGCAATTCGCATTACGGGCATGCCCATGACCGACCCGATGAGCGCCGCTGAGGCTCTTCGCAATGTAGCACGGAGTCTTGCCGAACTGGGCGGTGCCGACGTGCAAAGGGGCCAAAGTGTTGAGGCGCGAATCTATTGGCTACTAGAATTGGCCGCGCTCGACCTCGATCGCCATCCTTCGATTTTTGCTCTGCCTTCAGGGACCAAACCGGCCTTGCTGTCGGTGCCCGTGTGATGGCTTGGGACGTGGGCCGTCCTGGACAGCCGAATCCTCCAGCCGAAGGTCAAAGCCACACCCGCAGCACTCCGAATGTGTAGGCGACCCGAGCTACGATCCTCAACTGAATGCGGGATATCTGCCCACCGGAAACCGACCGCGTCGGCGTTCTCTCTTCGCCGTCGATGCCACACAGCTAGGGGCGCTGGACCTTTCAGTTGGTTCACCATGACGTCTGGAACCTTGACCTACCATCGACGCCGGTCCTTTACGACATGCGTGTCGCAATGAAGGGTCGTTTGTTGAGCCGCGCCGATGAGATCGCACGTACCAAGGCCGCGGGCGTCGCACAGCACTGGTGGCGCGGTCCTATGGCGGAAACGCCATACGGCGCCGAGCATGGTATGTATGATTTCCGCTCGACTAATCCCCCAAATTTCCCCGACGGCCTTCCTGTGCAAGAACTTCAACTACATGCCGGACGCGAGGGAGAAGGTGCTTGGTCGACGGCCAGATGGCGGAGATTTCGACTTTGGCACTTGTGAATGCATCAAGAACCGACACAAGTCTTCCCGCCGCGATGTGGTCCGCAACAAGCGAACTTGGCATCTGGGCGAACCCAAGACCGGCGACAGCGGCATCGATAATGGCTGCGCCGTCACCGATCTCATGGGTTGGAGGCGGTGCGACACGATAAACCAACCCGTCTGTCGCCCTGACCCGCCATGTGTTGGGAATATCACGCCGAAATCCAACGATGCAGTCGTACTCTTGCAAGTCCTCTATTGAGGCAGGCTCTCCACGAGCTTTGAGGTATTCGGGTGATGCGACGATCAAGGCTCTCTGTTCGGTCAGTTTGCGAATGATCAGCCCGGTTGTGTTTTTGGTTTCGCCGAATCGGATAGCAAGATCCACGCCTTCCTCGACAGGGTCGATGATCCTGTCGGTGAGCGACAAGGACAGTGTGAGCCCCGGATGTTGCTTCGTAATCTTAGCGAGTACCGGAAGCAGAACCTGTCGCCCCCAGGCGGCAGGGGCATCGATCCGCAACCGGCCCGCAAGTTGCTGGCTTTTCGTTGCGAGCGCATCTTCTGCAGAACCAATTTCTTCGAGAGCGTGACGGCAGCTTGCAAGATAGGCCTCACCATCAGGCGTCAAGGTCAGCTTACGTGTACTGCGATGCAGGAGCTTCGTGCCCAGCCGTTCTTCCAGCCGAGCAACGCTTTTGCCAACGGCTGACTTTGTAATGCCGAGTTTGTCAGCGGCTGCGGTGAAACTCAGCAGTGTTCCCGCTTCGACAAAGCTGATGATACCATTGAGTTGCTCTAGCTGAGCCATTGTAGAAAACCCCTCTACACACCGTAGATTTCGAGCTGTTTATCATGCTCAGGATTTACATTACCACACTGTCTTCGGCAACGATTTCTGGTGAGCCCAGGCTTCACCATCCAATTTCGCAGGGTTCGTAAAATGGTTCGAATGTCTTCTTCTGTGATCAGCGCTCTATCCGGACTGGTCCTGTCTGCAAGCATAGCATTCGCGGGACCGGCCGTTGAAGTGCTCGGCAAAGACTATGTCTTTCCAAACATAATCGAAGGTCTTCCAGCGAAACTCTCTGATTTCAAGGAACTACAGATCAATAGCTTCCAGACGAGCGATGGCGTCAAGCTGTCCTATTGGGAGGCTGGAAGTGGTCAACCGCTGATTTTCGTTCCGGGCTGGTCTGCCAACGGGGCCGAGTACGTCAATGTCATGTACCTCCTCAGCCGGAAATATCACGTCTATGTGATCGATCCCCGCAATCAGGGCCTCTCTCAGAATGTCGAATACGGAACCCGGATCGCCCGTTTTGGAGCGGACCTGAAAGAGTTCATCGATCATCTTGGCGTCGAAAAGGTGAACCTGTGTGGCTGGTCCATGGGAGCGTCTGTGGTCTGGAGCTACATTGATCTGTTCGGCACAAAGAATATCCGCAAAGCCGCGTTCATCGATGAGCCAATCTCAATTTACACGCATGCGGATTGGTCGGAGCAGCAGCGCCTGGATGCCGGCGGCATGACCACATCGCCTGAGCGGATGATCGCGGCCTTTGGCGGCGCTCCCACAAACGATCAGGTCGTCGATATGAACGCAATGCACCGCTACATGGAAAATGGCTCGCCGGCCTTCCAAAACTCCGAAGCGTTCGCTCGCGAGTTCATCAAAAGCGATCCCAAATTTATGAGCCTCGTTCTGTTCGATCATGCCGTGAACGATTGGCGTGACGTGGTCAGCCACAAGATCAATGTGCCAACAGCAATCTTTACCGGCGAAAACAGCAACAATGTGCCGAGCCAAAGATGGATGCAGTCTGTGATCCCGGGCTCAGAGCTGTACGTCTATCCGGCTGCAGAACAGGGCGACCATTTTCTCGCCTTCAAGAATCCCATGAAGTTCACGGACGATCTTACATCATTCCTGGAGCGCTAACCTGGCTACCGGGCTTAACCCACGAGGCGGAAATTGACCGTCACTTTCAAAGGAAACTATCATGCCTGTCGTACGCGTAAGCTGGTTCAGCGGTAAAGATGCTAAAGCGAAAAAGGCCGTTGCTGCTGAAATCACTGACAGCATCGTCAAGAACACCGGAACCGACCCGAGCTACATTTACGTGATCTTTGAAGACGTTGCACCGTCGAACTGGGCGGGCGCCGGCAAGGTATTCGGAGAAGAGAACGAAAAGTCTTAACACAGCTTCCCTTTGGCACGGGGGTATGCGTTGTTGAATGACGCGTATCCCATCCGCCGAGCAGGGTATCTTGTTTACTTTTTTCCGACTTCCCCGTGTGTGGCGCCTTCCTTACAGCGACCAGCCATCGCGTGCGGTATATTCGGCGCCTGATTAAAAATGGAGATAGCTATGCAAAAACGACGCCTAGGCCGAACAGGTCTTGAGGTCTCGCCGATCATTGTCGGCGGCAATGTATTCGGCTGGACGATTGATGAAGCTACCTCCTTTAGCGTGCTGGATGCGTCATTCGATGCCGGATTGAATACGATCGACACCGCGGATGTTTATTCTTCCTGGGTGCCGGGCAATGTCGGCGGGGAATCCGAGGCAATCATCGGAAAGTGGCTCAAGCGGGGAACTGTATCCCGTGATAAAGTTGTTCTGATCACTAAAGTTGGCTCGGAAATGGGCGAGGGCAAGAAGGGGTTGAAAGCGGCCTATATAGCAGAGGCCGTCGAAGCATCGTTGCGCCGCCTTCAGACCGACTACCTGGATGTGTATCTTTCGCATTGGCACGATCCCGAGACGCCTTATGAGGAAACACTCGGCGCCTATGAAAAATTGAGGGCGCAGGGAAAGATCCGTTCGTTTGGCTGCTCGAATTTGGATGCGCAGCAGTTACAGGATTCGATTGACGCGGCAAAGACCAACGGCGTTGCAAGGTATGATGTGCTGCAGCCGGAATACAATCTCTACGATCGTGCCGGATTTGAAGGTCCTCTTGCTGATCTTTGCTCCAAGGAGGAGATCGCCGTCATCACCTATTACAGCCTCGCGTCAGGCTTTCTGTCCGGCAAATATAAGTCCAAGGCAGATATCGAAGGCCGCCCCCGCGGCGACGGCCTATTGAAATATTTTGACGACAAGGGACTCCGAATTCTTGTCGCGCTCAATCAGGTGGCCGCCGACGCGAGCGCAAAGCCGGCTGAGGTGGCCCTGGCCTGGTTGCTCAGCAAGAAAGCAGTTACCGCGCCCATAGCCAGTGCAACAAGCATCCTGCAGGTTGCCGGTTTGGCCAGCGCCACAAGGCTTTCGCTTTCGGATGAGGCGATTACTCGGCTGGACGAGGCGGGCGCCTGACCGTGCCGGCGATCAACGCCAGCCGGGCCAGTACAATGCTTAAGCACAACGCATTGCCGGGACCTCTCTGCGATGCGTTGAATTTCAAACGTGACATCAGATACGGGGGCATCGCCGATGACCTACATCACCAACGTTTTCCACATGACCGTAGAGCCAGAGGCACTCGAGGATTTAAGACCCTTATCACCGAGATTGTCGCGCTGTCGAACAAAGAGCCCGATACGCTGATCTATGAATATTCGCTAGGCGAAGACGGGCGCACGGTTCATATCGTCGAGCGATATCTGACGGAAGCCGTTTTGCCGCATGTGGAGGGCACTTTTGAGCCTTTCGCCGAGCGGTTTCTCAAGCTGGCGAAAATCGAACGACTTTATGTCTACGGCGAGCTGCCTGCGGACCTGCGGACGAAACTCGAGTCGTTTGGGGCCTTGTTCATGGCTCCTCTCGTCGGCTTTGCACTCCCCATCGCCCCGGTCTGACTTTGCATCTGCCGACGCTGCCGATCTTCTGCCGGAGCTGAGATCTAGAAGGCGCCCGGCAGGCCTTTGGTCAGCCAGGGCGCGCCCGTTGTCGCCGTGTCCGAAACGCTTGGTTCAGGCTATGACCGGCAACCATTTCATTGGCGACAAAATGCACCCGGGAAGGAGATCGTGTCGTCCGGCCGGCGGTGCTCGCCAATACCGAAGGCGCTGAGGCCTCGGCACGCTTTGCCGCTTTGACGATCTCCAGCAGACGACGGTTCGATGCCGCCGGCCTCTGGGTGCCGACGGGCAGGTCGCCGAATGTGTAAAGTCCGATCTCCATGACAGCTGCCTTCTTACTTGGCCATAGCCTCCGCCAGGAAACTGCCTGCTTGTGCTGCGCCTTCGGCTGAAATCGTGTGAGGCACGCCCGGCAAGGTGAGCGTTTCAACCTTGACGCCGAGTGCGCGAAGAGTGGCTGTGGCCTTGCTGCTTTCGGTCGCTGGGATCACCGGATCGGCACTCCCATGCACCAGGAGAATGGGCGTCTTCAACGCTGGTTGAAGCGGAAGCGGCGAAGCGAGGCGGCCTGAGAACCCGACCACGGCACCGACTGGCCATCGGCCCGATGCGACCGCATCGAGCGCCATGATCGTGCCTTGCGAGAACCCGACAAATGCGACGCGATCGAGCTTGTCGGTAAATCCGTTTTCCGCAATGATCGAGGAAAGCACCTTGTCGAACGATAGCCGCGCATCCAGAATCCGTTCGCTACGGTTATCTTCAGTAACGCCGGCGACGCTGAACCACTGGTAACCAGAACCAAAGCTGGAAGGGGCGGGTGCATTGGGGGAAACGAAGACGGCGCCGGGCAAGGCGGTCTTCCAGGTGTTGGCAAGCGGCGCGAGGTCGTTGCCGCTGGAGCCAACGCCGTGGAGCATGATGACAAGAATATTAGCCGCGATTGGCGACATCGGATTTGTCCTTTTTTATGCCAGCTCGAACGGCAGCTGAGGGCCAACCGGAACGATAGCGTTGGGGTTGAGCGCGTTGATCGAGGAATAGCCACGCTTGATGTGGTCGATGTTCACCGTGCCGCGAATGCCGGGGATTGCGAGGATTTGCTCCACGTACCGGCTGAGACGAGCATAGTCTGTAAGCCTGCGCAGATTGCACTCGAACAGGCCGTTATAGGCGGCATCGAAGCGGACAAGGGTGACGAACAGCCGTACATCTGCTTCCGTCAACCGATCGCCGAACAGATACGGTCGCTGGTTTTCCAGACGAGCCTCCAGCTCGTCGAGCATGGCGAAGACATCTACAAACGCTTCTTTATAGGCAGACTGCTTGATCGCAAAACCCGTGCGATAGACACCGTTGTTGAGCTTTGGATAGATCCGCTCGTTCAACGCGTCGATATCCGCGCGCAGGTCCTCTGGATAAAGGTCTATACTGTTGTCGGCTAGCGCTCCGAACCCGGAGTTGAGCATTCTCAGGATATCGGCGGACTCGTTGTTGACGATGATGCGACGTTCCTTGTCCCATAGGACCGGTACGGTCGCCCGGCCGGTGTAAACCGGATCGGCAGTCGTATAGATCTGGTGCATGTAACTTGCACCGTTGAGCGTGTCGAGATCGGAACCCGGATAATCGCCGAAGCGCCAGCCCTGGTCGGAAAGCGCCGGCTCCACGACGGATACCGAGATGGCGCCATCGAGTTTCTTCAGAGCGCGGCCGATAAGCGCGCGGGATGCCCAGGGGCAGATGAGCGCGACATACAGGTGATACCGGCCTGCCTCGGTCTTGAAGCCGCCTTCGCCGGTCGGCCCGGTGCTGCCGTCAGGCGTGATCCAGTTGCGGAAACCCGATATCTGCTGGACGAATCCGCCCTTGGCGTCGCTCGCCTGCACCGGGTGCCAGTCGGCAGTCCACTTACCTTCTACAAGCATTGCTTACTCCGGAGTGTTCTTTTTGGCCGATGTGACGATGCTGATCTCGGTCCCCCATGGATCGCTCAAGGTCAGACCCTGTGGCTTATCGGCTGTTGAAATTCCGGCGTCTGTGGACTTCGCGCTGGCGGATGCCAGAAAATCCGGGTTCGCGACGATCTCGATATTGGCAAGACCTGTACTCGGGTAGCAGCGCACACCGGCACCGCGGCTATTCCAGATATTGGTTGCGAGATGATGGTGGTATCCGTCAGCTCCATAAAAGGTCCCGCCGGGATAGCGAGATGTGACGGCAAAGCCGAGTACATTGCTATAGAAGGTCTCCGCCGTGGGGAGAGCGCCGACCTGCAGATGCACATGGCCGACCGTCGAACCCTCGGGAAAACCCTTCCATTCACCGGTGCCGCTTGCGGCGACCAGATCATCGAGATCGAGCGGGTCGCTGGGCATATGGACCAGTCTGTCCTTCCATTGCCATGACAGAACCGGCCGGTCCGAGTAGATCTCGACGCCGTTGCCTTCCGGATCGGAAAGGTAAAGCGCTTCGCTGACACTGTGATCGGATGCGCCCACCACCGGCGGCCGGGTCTTCATCGCATGCTTGATCCAGCGGCCAAGATCGGCGCGGGAGGGAAGCAGAAAAGCCGTATGAAACAACCCTGCCTCGCGGGGCGAACGGCGGAGCGCTGCCGGATCGCGTCGCAATTCCAGAAGCGTTTTTCCTTCGACGCCAAGCTCTGCCGTCGATGCATCAGTGCGAAGCAGGTGGAGGCCGACAGCCTCCTGGTAGAAGCCACTCACTCGGTCGAGGTCATTGACCGTCAAGCTCACTTTGCCGATTCCAGTCTTCAAACTATGTGCCGTGCTCATGGCTTCCTCCGTTCACAATCGTCGCTTGGGTCCTACTTACGGACAGGCGTGGGACGGAGTGCCATTGCGCCGTCGCCGGTCAATGCAAGAACGATCAGGCCCACGATCCAGAAAGCAGGGAATTCCCAGCCACCGTTCGGATTATTGAAGAAGAAGCCTGCTGCGCCGTGAACAGTGAAGATTGCACCGAGCAGGATCGGAATGACCGCGATGGCAGCAAGGCGGGGCCAGATGCCCAGAATGAGCGCAACGGCGCCTGCCAGTTCCCAAACGATGGTGACGTAGGCAAGCCAACCGGGAAGGCCGAGCGACGCGAAGAAGCCGGCAGTGCCGGTTGGGGTAAATACGAAAATCTTCAGGCCGGCGTGAGCCAGGAAAAGCAGGCCAAGTGCGAGGCGCAGGATGAGTGCAGCATAAGGGGCAGTCCGGGAGTCAATCATGATCGTTTCTCTTTCATTGGGTGAATTCCTGAGATGGAATATGGCGCAATTCCAGATCGACGATTATCCCGTCAAACAGAGAGTAATTGTTTCCAAAACGGAAGCGATTACGACCATCCGTCGTCCCACTTCGGTCGGCCGCGAAAGACATTGGCCAGAAAGTCCACCAACACGCGCACCTTCAAAGCAAGGTGCCGTGCCGGAGGATAGACGGCATAGAGACCACGCGGATCGTCTTCATACAGGCTTAGAACGGGGTTCACCAATCCTGCCCGCAACCTGACCCCGGCAACAAAACTGGGCACACGAGCGATACCCAGGCCCGCTTCGGCCGCCGCGACACACGCTTCGGCATTTGAAAAATGGAGGCGTCCGCGAACTTCGGCAGAGAGTGGCTGCTGATCGCGTCCATTTCTAAATCGCCACGATAGCGGGTCACGAAAATTAGTGTCTACTATGCAGTCGTGTTCGACAAGCTGGCTCGGGATCACCGGCGTTCCTCGAACGTCGAGATATGAACGAGACGCCACGGTAATCCTCCCGCAAACTAACTGGGTTTAAAAGTAGAATTTTCTCACAATGATTTTGGAGAAGATTCCGATGAAGACATCACGATTTAGCGACGCGCAGATCATGGCGATCCTGACTGCTGCATCGAACCCCTCGTCAACAAGATTGACGAGGCGGTCGGAAAAGCTGACGTCCAGCTGGATGTCCGGGAAAGCTGCGGCGAAAGAGATCAGGACTGGGGTCAGTTGCGTTGTACCAAAGGTGATGGGTGCAGTAATCCGGAGCCTGCCGGATGGTGCCCCCGATGCGTTACGCACAGACGCGTCGAGGGAATCGAAATCCTCAATAAGGGCCTTTATCCGCTCATAGTAAGCACGCCCAACCTCTGACAGCGACAAAGCCCGGGTTGTTCGCATAATTAGCTGCACACCCAGTTCTCTCTCGAGGCGAGAGACAAGTTTGGATGCCTGTCCAGTGCTGGTTCCCAAGCGTATGGCTGCTGCTGCGAAGCTACCTGTATCAATCACCGCGGCAAACATGCGGTCGCATTCGAGGCGGTCCAAGACATTCAATCCTTTGCTCTAGATTGCAGTTGCTGGGCGAAGATCCCTCGCCGAATATCAAAACCACATTGAAGGTGAACCCGATACGTCTGAATGGCTATCGAGTTTTTGTCCACACTCGGAACTCAGGAGCAGGAGAGGATGGGCGGTATCGACCCCGACGATGCTTTCCGGCTGGTGACGGGGAGCGCTGATAATCCGGAGTCGCGGCGATTGTTCAGGCTACGTCTCGTGCGTCTTCATTGATTTCGCGCGGGATTCTCCGGGCCACTGCATTCTGGCATCAACAGGACCTGAGCCCAGTGAGATCGTGGCTTTGGAACGCCAAGGAGCAGTATATTCCAAATTATAGCAACCGTCTCGGCAACCGATGCTAATAGCTCGCCACCAAGGTCCAGTGTTGTGCTCTTTTCGTTACGACTTATTCCCTAGTCTACCGTTCGATTCCCATCAAGCATCCTGATAAGAGCGCTTTTCGGCAATCTTGAGGATGGGAATAGATAGTTAGCGCCGCATAAAAGCAAGATAGACTGCACGCTCTACCATTGTGAACAGGGTTAGCCGCGCTGGAATGTCCAGCGCGGCGTAACGGTCGCGAGTCGAGACTTTTATTGGCCAAGCCCGATCTGCTTCATGAAGTCGCCATTGTCCCAGAACAGCCATTCATGGTCCATCTTGCCATTGGT
Source organism: Shinella sp. OV683 (assembly GCF_057787725.1). Lineage (NCBI taxonomy): Bacteria > Pseudomonadati > Pseudomonadota > Alphaproteobacteria > Hyphomicrobiales > Rhizobiaceae > Shinella > Shinella sp. OV683. The sequence goes on along the minus strand of NZ_JBYMED010000002.1, from coordinate 200,365 downwards.
CCAATGGCCCACGGTCACCATTCCAAGGGCAAAGGCCTTGCCGGTCGCTGGGATTGACTTGTCTTTGCCAATGGGCATGGGCTTGCTGAAGGTGCCGGTCATAACGCCAGTGGCTGTGGTCCAGGTACCGGACCCGAACCGGATCGGGTGTTCTTTAATGGCAATATCGGGCGCGAAGACAAAAAGCGCCTTCAAATCCTCGATATGTTTTTTAATGCCCTTTGTTTCATGGCCGTCCGGCCAAGTAACGACGATGTCGTCGGCATGGCTTTCGGCGAGCCGGTCCCATTTCTGGTTCGAAAAGACGTCGAAATCCAGCGTGTCAAAGATCTTGAGATTGGCTTCGACTCCGGCCGCCTGAACTTCGTGGGCGGGCGCCGGCGTTGCCGGCTTTAGCCAGGGGCTGTCTGCGAACGCTTGGCTGGCGACGAGAGTGGCAATGCTGGCGATCAATATCATGGATTTCATCGTGTTCTCCATTAGAGGCGGCCTCCACATTGGTGCCGCTGGAAGGACGTTATTGCATCCACATAGGACAATAAACGGCGCAGCAATTGATTGATTGATACGCCTTGTGTAATAATTCGGCGCATGGATGTCCTGCGCGCAATGACCGTTTACATCGCTGTTGTCGAACAGAACAGCCTCGTGCGCGCAGCGAAGGCACTGGGCACGTCTGCCGCCGCGGTGTCGCGACAGCTTGCAGCGCTGGAAGACCATGTCGGCGCCCGACTGCTCAACCGCACAACCCGGTGGCTGTCCCTTACCGATGTCGGGCAGGACTATTTCGCGAGGGCCAAGCAGATTCTCTCCGACGTTGCGGAGGCTGAAGCTGTCGCCGGAGAAAGAGCTGCCCAGCCCATAGGTTTGTTGCGGATCAGCGCTCCGCTCTCGTTCGGGATCAACCGGTTGTCGCGCTGGCTTCCGGATTTCATTGCCACCTATCCACGATTGCGCGTCGAGCTTGACTTGACCGATCGGCAGATTGATCTGGCCAATGACGGCATAGACGTCGCTGTGCGCATCGCCCTTCGGCCGGCTGCGACCAATGTCATCGCCCGCCGGATCACCTCGGTTCATCGAATCGTCTGTGCGTCGCCAGCCTATCTAGCGGCGCGGGGATGCCCTCAGGTGCCAGCCGATCTCGTCGATCATGACATCCTGAGCTATTCGTATCTGTCGACCGGCAGCCAGTGGGCTTTCCACAACGCCGACGGGCTCGAGAGCCAGGTGCGCGTGCGACCGTCCGTCCTCGCAAGCAGCGGCGACATGCTGTGCGAACTGGCAGCCCGCGGCGCGGGAATCGTCAACGAGCCGGATTTCATGGTCGAGCGGCATATCGAATCGCGAAGCCTCACGCCGATTCTCACCGACTGGACCAGCGAGAGCTTTAATGTCTATGTGCTCTACCTCAGTCGAAAATTCCTGTCGGCCAAGGTGCGTGTATTCATCGACTACCTGCAGAGAATGGAAGGCAGGAGCCATTCAACAGACCAGAGTGCATCCGAAGATTGAGTGAGAATACCGCCCATTCAGCAGGCTCAGACAGCGGCCGATCGTATCGAGGTATGATCGCATATCATTCCGGGCATTGAGGTCTGGAATTCCCTCGGTCAAGCATTCTGCTATCGAACGCTGTGGGAGGAAAACATGCGAAACGTCACGATCGAAAATATTTCCGATGTCGTCATCGGCGCGCTTTCTGGTGATATCGCGCCGCGCCGCCGCGCAATCCTGGTGAGCTTGATCCGCCACGCCCATGATTTCTGCAAGGAAGTGAACATCACTCATCACGAATGGCTTGAGGCCTGCGAGTTTCTGCGCCGGGCCGGCGATATCTCCGATGAGAATCGCAACGAATTCATCCTGATTTCCGACATTCTCGGCATCGAAGTGCTGGTCGACATGATCGACCACCCGGTAACCGAGGGCGAGAGCTGTTCGACAGTGCTCGGCCCCTTCTATCGTGAGAATCCTCCCGTCCTGCCGAACGGCGCCTCGATCATCCAGAAGGATTTTCCCGAGCAGGAAACCGTGCTGGTCCAGGGCCAGATCCTTGGCACCGACGGCAAGCCGCTCGCCGGCGTCGTCATCGATGTCTGGGAAGATGCTCCGAACGGTCTTTACGAGCAGCAAGATCCCGACCAGCCGGATTACAACCTCCGCGGCCGCTTCCATACCGACGTCAACGGCCACTACGCCTTTGTCGGCATTCGCCCCGTTCCCTATCCCATCCCCTATGACGGGGCGGCCGGCGAACTCCTCAACTACATGGGCCATCATCCGTGGCGGCCGGGTCATATCCACTTCATGATCACCAAGGACAGCTATCGTCCGCTGATCTCGCAGATCTTCGATTCCGAGACCAAATATCTCGACAACGACTCGGTCTTCGCCGTCAAGCAGGATCTGATCGGCAACCTGGTCAAGGCACCGGCCGGCTCGAAAACAGATTACATCATGGACTTCAACTTCGTTCTAAAGCGCGAAGCGGTCGCCATGGCTGCCGAATAATCTTCCCCGCCGCGCCGGTGTGAATCGGCGCGGCATCTTTCCAGAATATCGGAGTACCGACAAATGGCTCTCGTCGAACCCGTCGCGCGTCTGGATGAGAGCGCGTCATGGCGCGATCATGCGATCCGCAACATTTCGTCCGTGATCATCGACGCACCGACGGTGCGTCGCCACAAGCTTTCCAACACCGAAATCTCCCATCAGGGTTTTGTCCTCGTTAGGGTAATGCTGGAAAACGGCGTAGAGGGATACGGCGAGGCGTCGACGCTCGGCGGTCCGCGCTGGGCCGAGGAGAGCGTGGAATCGATCAAGGCGGTGATCGACACCTACCTCGCCCCTGTGTTGATCGGACGACCGGCCGGTCTGTTCGAGGACAATGCGCTGCGCATGTCCAAGGCCGCGAGCCGCAACAATGCCGCAAAGGCCGCAATCGAGTCGGCCCTGTTCGATGCCATCGGCAAATCACTCGGTCTTCCCGCGACCGCGCTGCTCGGCGGAAGTGTGCGCAACAGTTTTCCGGTGGTCTGGGCGCTTGCTTCAGGCGATGCCGGACAGGAAATCGACGAAGCCAAGGGCAAGATCGAACGGGCCGAGCATCGGATCTTCAAGATCAAGCTCGGTTTCGCCGATCCGAAATCCGATGTCGCCCGGCTGACCCGGATCCGGCAAGCGCTCGGGCCCGACGTCGATATCATCGTCGATGTCAATCAGGCCTGGAGTGAGGCAACTGCCATGCGCTGGCTGCCGGCCTTCAACGAACTTGCCATCAGCCTGATCGAACAGCCGCTACCGGCCGCCCAAGTCGACCAGCTTGGCCGGGTTGCTGCCCGCACCAATATTCCTATCATGGTCGACGAAGCGGTATTCACCTCTGCTGATATCGTTCGCGCAGGCAAGGCTGGTGCCGGCACGGTGCTGTCGCTGAAACTGGTGAAAAGCGGCGGCTTGCTTGAGATGAAACGGGCCGCGGCGGTGGCGACGGCCATGGGCATGGAGCTCTATGGCGGCTGCCTGCTTGAAAGTGGCATCGGGGCTGCGGCGCATCTGGCGGTGTTTTCGACGCTCCCGAAGCTCGAATGGGGCACCGAGCAGTTCGGGCCGAAAATCCTGGTCAATGATCTGGTGATCGAAGGTCCGACCTACCGAAATTTTGAGGTGCATATGCCGGAGGGGCCCGGCTTCGGCCTAACGCTCGACGAAGACCGCATCCGGTCGCTTTCGAGAACACGGTGAGCGCCATGCTAGACGCGGCCCTGAAACCCGTTCTCGACCGGATCGCCGAATCGATCGACGCTACGCCACATCTGTTGCGCCTGGGGGCACTCTTTAGCGAGACAGTACTGCTGGAGGTCGATGGCGATGCCTACTACCTGACCTTCCATCGCGGTCGGCTGGAAAAGATCGCCTGCGGTCAGAACCGCAAGACGCCATGGCGCTTTGCCATTCGCACCGATGGCGAAGCCCTTCGCAAATTCTGGGAGCCGCTGCCAACGCCAGGCTTCCACGATCTCTTCGGCCTGGTCAAACTGGGTCGCGCTAACATTGATGGCGACATCCTGACGCTGGTGAAAAATCTCCGCTACATCAAGGAAGTCCTCGCCATTCCCCGCGCCGGATCTCTCGCATGACACAGATGATCGAAGCCATTTGCGGACACTATCTCACCGTCGACATTGCCGGCCGTAGCCAGCGGATCTATTTCGAGGAGGCAGGCCAGGGCCGTCCGGTTCTCTGCCTACACACCGCCGGCGCCGATACCCGCCAATGGCGGCACATTGTTAACGATGCCGAATTGACTGCAGATCACCGCATCATCGCCTTCGACATGCCGTGGCATGGCAAAAGCCTGCCGCCTGAAGGTTTTGAGACCGAGGAATATCTGCTGGCGACCGAGACCTATATCGCCACGGTTCTGGCGATCGCCGATGCGCTTGGTTTGGAAAACCCGATCCTCGCCGGTTGCTCGATGGGCGGACGGATCGCGTTGCAGATCGCAGCCCTCCATCCAGGCCGCTTCTCCGGCTTCATTGCCATCGAGGCCTCGGATTTCCAGCCGGCCTGGTACGACATCGACTGGTTTCACCGGCCCGACGCCCATGGCGGCGAAATGGGAGCGTCACTGGTTTCGGCCAATATTGCCCCGCACGCGCCGAAGGCCGAACGCTGGAACACGCTGTGGATGTTCATGCAGTCGGGGCCCGGCGTCTTTCGCGGCGATCTCAGCTTCTATACGAGGGATGAGAGCCTGATCGTCAATATCGGCCTGATCGATACCACGATCGCACCGGTTCACATTCTGTGCGGCGAGTATGACCTCACCTGCACGCCTGAGGACGCGACGCGGACACACAAGGCCATCGCAGGATCGACACTTGAGATCATGACTGAACTCGGGCATTTTCCAATGAGCGAGAACCCCAAGCGGTTCCGCCCCTATTTTGCCCGGGCGCTCGCCCTCGTCGGGGCCCCACGAGCCTGAAGCGAGAGCACGACATTGGAATTCAAGCGGCTCAAATATTTCATCGCGGTCGCCGAAGAATTGCATTTCGGCCGCGCGGCGGCGCGTCTGGACATGGCCCAACCGCCGCTCAGCCGTCAGATCGGCCAGCTCGAGAAGGAACTGGGCGCACTTCTGTTCGACCGCAGCCGCAGCCAGATCCGGCTGACCCAGGCGGGTGAATTCCTGCTGGAAAGGGCGCGTGAACAGCTGGCCGCGCTTGAAAGCACCTATGAAGAAGTCCGCCGCATCGGGGCCGGCAACGAAGGCCGCCTCAGGATCGCCTTTGTCGGCTCGGCCACCCACGGCGTGCTGCCGACGCTGATCAAATCTTACCGCGCCCATCATGCGGATGTCGATCTGGTGCTGGCCGCGATGAACAATGCCGAACTCAAGCGGGCGCTGATCCAGCGCGAGATCGACGTGGCGATCGCCCGCCCGTCGATTACGGATGACGAGGTGAAATCGGAGTTCCTACATCAAGAACCGCTGATTCTGGCGCTTCCCGACAATTCGCCGCTCAATGCCCAGGCGATTCCAAGGTTGGGCGATCTAGGTCAGGAGACCTTCATCCTCTATCCCAGCAATCCGCGGCCGAGCTTTGCCGACTACATTCTCGATGTCTGCCACCAGGCCGGCCTTGGATCGGTCAAGACGGTGATGGCGATGGATTACCAGACCGCCATTAGTCTTGTCTCTGTCGGGGTCGGACTGTCGATCGTGCCGGAATCGGTGTCGTCGACCCAGCGCGCCGGGGTCAGCTACCGCAAATATTTCGGCCCCAATCCCGGCACCGCGTTGTCGGTCAACTACCGCCAGGATAATCGCTCACCGCAACTGCGCGGCTTCGTCGAAATCGCGCGGCGCTACAGCCAGGAGAGCGGATTGAGGCGAAAGCCTGTCTGATTATCGCGAAATATGCCGCAGAATTTGCGTCACATTCTGAAAGATCGGACATGAAACTATTCTTCCCACCACAGTCGCCGTTTGCCCGCAAGTTGGGCATTCTCATTATAGAAAAGCAAAGTGAAGGGGGTCGACCGGATCCTGATAAGCCCTTTCGCCCTGCCGCCCGACTTTCTCGCCGTCAATCCACTTAGCAAGGTGCCGGTCTTTGGCTCTTGGCGATGGCGGCGAGATCCTGTGATATCCGGATACGCTGGGAGGCGACGGAAGGCGCACCGCATGGTTCGCGTCGTTTGAAAAGCGTCCATCCATGCAGGCGACCAACCCCAACTGACGGTGGCAACCGTGCCGCCCCATCTGCGCGATTCTCCTCCATGGTTCGGTGTGCCTCCACGATCTCTTCCCGCCGGAAGACCGGACCCGTTATCAGCGGCAACGTGCCGTTTTCCACCATGGCCACGAGATCCGGAAAGGGCATGGACCTGAAGTCTTCGAACCCGCCGGAATACGCCGTGAGGTAGACGCCGGTCGGAATCGCCATCATCGGCTCGAAATCGTCGATCGTCCATTTGTTGCCGACTCCCGCCATGCAGACGATCCCGCCTTCTCCAGCCGCTCGCAGGGAATCCTCAAGCGTCCTCGTGCCCACCAGTTCGAGCACCTTGTCGGCGCCATCGGGCCACGCATTTCAACTGATCGTGAATGTCGCCGCTATCGACAAACACCAGATCCGCTCCGATCCGCTTGAGAGAGTCCTGCCGTTCGGCATTTCGCGTCGTGGCGGCCACGACCGCGCCCTGTAACCGGGCTATCGCCAGCGCGGCCATGCCGACCGATGTCGTGCCACCGCGTATCAGCAGGCGATCACCGGCTTTGAGGCGAAGTGCGCGGTTAAGGCAACCCCATGCCGCCCATCACGGTGGCAACCGTGGTTCCGGGGCTGAACTCGCCGCCAGGCGCTTCGGCTACCGTACCGACCGCTTCGATGCCGAGAATGCGGGGAAATCTCACATTCGGCGAGTGGCCCTGCCGTGTAAATATTTCCGACCGGTTCATGCCGAAAGCCTCGACGCGGATAAGCACCTGTCCGACCCTCGCGAGCGGCCTTGCGACGTCTTCTACCTTCAGGTCCCCCGGTCCGCCCGGCTTCGTGATCACCACTGCCCGCATGATATCGCTCATCGTGCGATTCCGTTAGACTATTGCTGCAGCTCGCAGATTAAGTTCAAAAGGCAGAATAGCACATGGCTCGTCATCAATTTCAAACGTCGTGTTTCAATTGCTGAACTCTCGCGGCCCTTTTTCGCATTCTGGTTGAACGCGACAAGGGGGTGAGTCACACAGCACAGGACGGTATCAGCATGGTTTCGAGCGTTGGACGTTCGCGTATCGACAATGTGGCTTCAACCGGGGTACGCCATGTTCGTTTTGAGAAGCCCTGCCTTGGGCCGCCGCAATCAGCTTGGCATCACCCATTTGTCCGCATTTGTCGCGCGTTGCTGGTCCTATCGGCTTTACCCTCGCAATGGCTTTCCGCGGTATTCGCACAGGTGAGCGATGAGGAGCAGGAATTACTCTATTTGGGGGACCACATCGCCGAGTGGATCGCCGACCCGGCCGATGGTTTTTGTTCACCCGTCAAGTACTGACGCATAGAGCGCGTGGTTGGGCGAACGAAGCCGTCACCATCTGCCGCTCAGAGTCGGTTGTTGCTGGCGATCGAGGGCGATCCGAAACTTGCGACCGAGAAATCGATGAAACTACGCAGCTTCGGAGTCAGCCGACGGTCTGGTGCATAGAGGATCTGCAACGGCCGCGTCGGCACTTTGTAATCAGGCAGGAGCGCCACAAGCCGGCCGTCAGCAAGGTAATCCTCCAACAGTTCCAGCGGCTGCAACATGATGCCCAGGCCTTCAAGCGCCGCGCAAAGCAGTGGTTCGCCGTGATCGGCCATCAAACTGCTGGTTACAGGCACGACTTCCCGTCCGTCTGGCCCGTCGAAAGTCCAGTGGGTCCTGAGCTCCGTATGGGAAAATCCGAGACATTCGTGATCTTTCAAATCGCGCGGCGATGCAATCGGGGAGTGCTCCGCCAGATAGGCGGGCGAGGCGCATATCACGAGGCGATAGGGGGCAAGTTGTCGTCCGATCAGGCCACTGTCGGACAATTCGCCGACCCTAAACACGGCATCGTAGCCTTCCTCGATCAGATCGACGGAGCGATTGGCAAGCGTGAGTTCCACCGTCACTTCCGGATACATCTTCATGTAGTCCGGCAGTCGCGGAGAAAGCGTGCGCATGCCGAAGCTGACGGGGGCGTTGATCCGCAAACGGCCGCTTGGAGTGGCGCGGGTTTCTGCGGCCATGTTTTCCGCGTTTTCGACCTCCGAAAGAATTATTTTTGTACGTTCATAGAAGATGCGGCCGAAGTCTGTCAGGCTTTGACGGCGGGTGGAGCGGAGCAACAACTGGACACCTAGATGCTGCTCGAGTTTCTGCACGTGCTTGCCGACCAGTTGCGATGACATCTGCAACGATTCACCTGCGGCACTGAACGAGCCGCTTTCCACCGCCCTGACAAAGATCTCCATGCTCGTCAGTCGGTCCATTTGAAACGTCCTGTTTCAGGTCAAGCGATCGTCACAAGATTTATCGCAATTCATTTCAAGGTCAAGATCCGTGACAACCACAACCATGAATATGACGATGAAACTCGTAATTGTCGGAACAGGAAATATGGTCTCGGGCTTTGCCCATGCCTTTGTGTCGCAGGGCACGCAGACGCCATGCGGTTGGCGCTGCCGAAGCGGTTAAAAAAGTAGGGTCCGAATTTCTGGTCGAGGGCCAATTCAAACTATACTCGCGGCACGGGGCCGCGCATCCAAACTCAGGGATGGGACGTCAGCCGCCCCATTGATTTAAACTGGAGGGACTTGATGGATTCGCTACGCACACTGAACAGGGCGGCCGAAATAGCCTTCATTGCGGACGGCCATGGGTCCGGTGCCTCGCCGGATCTTGCCCTCGGCGCATTTCGGTTGTCCGGCGTCTCGCTTGAGCTCGGCACGTTCAATGGCGAGCCGGCGTTCAAGATGACCATGCCGAGCCAGGCGATACAGGATCCCTTGAAAGCACAACTCGCCGACCGCGACTTCATGGCATGGCTACCGCTTGATTTCGGCGACGGCGTGGTGGAGGCGGAGCTGGCGAGTGAACTCGTGCCGGATGCGCCAGACTATGCCAGGGGCTTCATTGGCCTTACCTTCCGGATCGATCGCGCGGGTCGGTTTGAAAGCATCTATCTGCGCCCAACCAATAGCAGCGCCGACGATCAGGTTCGCCGTAATCACAGCGTTCAATATGTCGCCTACCCGGATTACCGGTTCTACACGCTAAGGCGCGAGGCACCGGAGAAATACGAGAGCTACGCGGACCTCGATCTTGGACGCTGGATCCATCTAAAGATCGTGGTATCGGGCCAGAGGGCAGAGCTCTATCTTGATGGCAGGAGCCGCCCCGCTCTGATCGTCAAAGACCTGAAATACGGCCCTGGGCAGCGCGGCGGTGTCGGCGTCTGGTTGGAATCAGGAACGATTGCCTATTTTCGCAATCTTAGTGTGACGCCCGCATCCTGAGGGGCTGGGGACGAGATCCCACCGCTGTTTCGGCTCTAGGCAGACAAGCCTTGCGAAAAGCGAGCTTATGCGGCCTCCAAGGAAGCGCGGTGATACGAGCTTTGAGACAGTTGTCTCAAACTTTACAATATTAACAATGGCTAAGCTGAGTTTGGTCAATTGACTCGATATGGGGCTGATTTTATCACCAAGTGGTATACAGGCAATCCTGCCGCCGCTACAACGCCATCTGAAAGTCGGAAATCATGACACTTCCCCTTGATGGAGTTCGCGTTCTGGATCTTTCCCGCGTTCTGGCCGGACCGCTATCCACCATGGTTCTCGGCGATCTCGGTGCCGAAGTCATCAAGATTGAACATCCCGGTCGCGGCGACGACACGCGTGACTGGGGAATGCGGATCGGCAAGACCGAAACGTCCTACTATTATGCGTTCAATCGCAACAAGCGCTCGTTGACGCTCGACCTTTCGACCCCCGAGGGTCAGACGGAGGTCAAGAAACTTGCGAAGGAAGCCGATGTCGTCGTCGAGAATTTCCGCAACGGCGGCATGGAAAAGTTCGGTCTCGATTATGAGACGCTGCGCCAGATCAATCCAAAGCTGGTCTATTGCGCTATCGCCGGCTACGATCGCTTTGGACCGGAAGCCGATCGTCCCGGCTATGATCTCGTCGTGCAGGGCGAAAGCGGCCTGATGTCGATCAATGGTGAAGAAGGCAGGCCGAGGCTGAAATTCGGGGTCGCCGTCGTTGACATGTTCACCGGCATGTATGCCGCCCAGGCAATAATCGCGGCCCTGCTTCCGGCAAAACTCAGTGGTGTCGGCCGGCGGATCGATCTGGCGCTGTTCGATTGTGGTTTGACGATCAGCGCCTATTACGGCCTCGACGCCCTGATGATGCAGCAGGATCCGCTACGCTATGGCAATCGTCATCCGTCGGTGGTTCCCTATGGCGTGTTCGAGGCCGCCGACGGACCGCTGGTGCTGGCCATCGGCAACAACAAGCAGTTTCAGGTCGTCTGCACCGACGTGCTTGAACGCCCGGATCTCGCCGCCGATCCGCGCTTTACCACCAATCTCCTGCGCATGCAGAACCGTGAAGCACTCGAGGCTCAGTTCGAACCGGCAGTCGCCGCCCTTCCACGGAAGTATCTTCTGGAAAAGCTTGCCGTCCTGGGCATTCCCTGCGGCGAAGTGTTGGGCCTGCACGAGGCTCTTGTTCACCAGCGTGCCCAGGAAGCCGGTCTCATTCATGAGGGAGCGGACACAGCGGGCGGAAGTCCCGCGCCCTTCCTGGGATCCCCCTGGCGGCTGGATGGCCAACGGTCTCCGGCGATGACGCCTCCGACATTGGGGTCCGATACCCAGGATGTTCTTCAGCACGGATGGAAGACACGCTAACCTTTTCCGGAGCGCCCGTCGGTGCATGGAAGGCGCGAGGTTCTCTCGCGCCTTCCATGGTACCTCGTCTGGGCTGGTGTAGCCCCTGACTTATTTCTTGAATTTCATCTGCGAGGTGTCGAAAGTGGTCACCTGGGACTGCATCATGCCGTCCTTGGTCACATAGGCATCGGCACCCTTATAGGGCTCCGCAAGGAAATCGGCATCCAGACGCCATGACACGTTGACGGTGTCACCGACGACATTGACTTCCTCATTGGTGAATTTCGCGCCCTTCAACCCGCCGTCCTTGCGATCCTTGCAAAAACCGATGAAGAGCGTGGACACATTGGCGCGACCCTTGAGCCAGACACCGTTCGGTAACATGAATTCGGCATCCTCGGGATATTGCTGCATGATTCGATCGAAGTCGCAATTCGACAGGGCCTCGAGATGCTCGCTGACGACGGCTTCAGGTGTTGCCTGCTTTTTGAAGCCGGGCAGCTTTACGTCAGTTGCCATGGCTGATGTGCCGGTCATCATGGCGATGGCCGTAAAGATCACAAGAATTCGTTTCATTTAGTTCTCCTCCGTTGTAAAATACAGCAACATGCTGTTGGTTTGCTCGTGGTCGAGCATTTCCGGGAAAGCCCCATGGTCATTCCTCGGAAAGAGTATCGGAACTATCGGCAATACCACGCCGCCCCATCCTCCGCGGGCGGTACTGTGAGGCCCCGCTGCACGCCGGCGATATCTTCGCTATGGCGCGCCACGGGTCTTACCCTTGTTCCATATTGATGATTCTCCTGGTGGGGAAAATCGAAGGCACACCTTTTGCGTGCATGGCGCCCCATATTCCCCGCTTGTCGATCAGCATCACGGCAATCGCCACTGACCCCATGACGATGAAACTCCACGTTCCGAGATCGGCCAACAGCTCGCGCAACAGAAAGAAGATGACCACGCCAAGGAATGGCCCTTCGATTGTGCCGACGCCGCCGATGACGACGATAAAGATCACGAAGGCCGTCCAGTCGTTGATGTTGAACGCCGCGTCCGGGGAGATCCTCAGCTTCTGCAAAAAGATGAAGGCGCTGATGACGGCGGTGAAGCCTGCGACCAGGACATAGACGATGAACCGGGTGCGATAGGTCTTCACGCCGAGCGTCTCGCTGGCGATCTCGGAATCCCGGATTGCCGTCAATGCCAGGCCCCAGCGCGACCGCATCAAGGCCCAGACGATGAGCACTGAGGCCGTGGCCAGTGCGAAGGCGATCCAGTAGAGAATCATTTCACGGCCATCACGGCTGGCTGCGATGGATTTGACGACGCTTGTCGGCAAGGATATTCCCGAGCCACCGCCCAGAACCTGGATTTGACCCGCGACGATGCTGAAAACCTCCGCGATAACCCAGGTGCCGATCGCGAAATAGGCGCCGCTGAGGCGAAAGGCCAGCCAGCCGGTTGGAACTGCAATAATCATGACGATCAGTCCCGTCAGTGGCATTGCCAAGAGCACGGGCACACCCGCCAGCATTGTCAGCGAGAAGAAAACATACCCACCCGCGCCGACATAGGCCTGCTGGCCTACGGAAATGACGCCCGCATAGCCGGCGAGCAGGTTCCACATCTGCGCCAGCGCCAAATAGCTGAATATTTCCACCAGCAACCGCATTTCGGATCGCCCGAGAAAAAGCGGACCGGCAGTCAGAAGCAGCAACGCAAGAATGGCGAGCGCAAGCCGCCAGTGCGCAAATACGCCTGGCATCACTGACGTCCGGACTTGGGAAGTGGAAGCCAATGACGTCATGATGTTCTCCTTGAAAACAGTCCCTGAGGGCGAACCGCGAGGATGACCAGAAAGATCAGATGTCCAGCAAGCAGTTGAAAACGAGGATCGATCTGGCCCCCTACCGTCTGGGCGATGCCTAGTGCTATGCCGCCGGCGAGCGTTCCCCAGAGACTGCCCAACCCGCCGATGATGACGGCCTCGAAAGCAAACAACAACCGAACCGGCCCCGCCGATGGATCGAAATTGGTTCGCATGGCAAAAAGGCCGCCGGCGATTGCCACCACCGCCGCGGCAATCATGGTCGCGATGGCGAACGTGTGAGCGTTGTTTGCGCCCATCAGCCCGACGATCTCAGGATCGTCGGCCGTGGCGCGCAACATCCGGCCGGTCGACGTGCGATATGAAATGAACCCGATCAGGAAGATGATCGACAGCGCGATCAGGAAGGTCAGCACTGGCAATGAACCGATCGCGAGATCCGGGCCGATATTAACCGAGGCTGTATCCAGTCCCCCAACCGTTAATTTCCGGCCATTGGCGCCGTAATAGTTGAGCAGCGCATTCTGAATGATGATCGATAGCCCGAATGTGACGAGAACAGGGGGTAATATGTCCTGGCCCAGGACCCGATTGAACAGGAAACGCTGCAATGCATAGCCTGCCGCACCCATGATGGGTACAATGAGGAGCACGGCAACGAATGGATTGACGCCTGTCGTATCGCACACGCCTAGAGTGAGATACGCGGCCACAACAATGAAATCGCCGTGTGCGAGGTTCACAAACCGCATCACCCCGAACATCAGCGACAGGCCGGCAGCGAAGAGCGCGTATAGACCACCGAGCAAGATCCCCTGCACGATTGCATTGACCCAGATCACGATACCTTCTCCTTCACGCCAAAATAGGCTTCCACGATCTGCTGGCGGGTGAGTTCCGCGGGCACGCCGGTCAGCGATACTCTCCCCTCCTGGAGGCAATAGATGCGATTGGAAACGGCGAGTGCCTGGTTGATATCCTGCTCGACGATGACGAGCGCCGTGCCTTGTTCGCGTATCCGCGGCAGTGTGAGATAGATGTCTTTGATGATTTTGGGAGCCAGTCCGAGGCTGATCTCGTCACAGAGCATCAGGGCCGGATTGGCCATCAAAGCGCGGCCGATGGCGACCATCTGCTGCTGACCACCTGAAAGGGCCGAGCCGGGGTTGTTTCGCTTGGCCACGAGATCGGGAAAGATGTCGAAGATGCGCTCGATCGTCCAATAGCCCTTGCGCTGGCCATAGGCGCCGGCCTTCAGATTTTCCTCGACGGAAAGCGAGGCGAAAAGCCGCCGGCCCTCCGGTACCAGTGCTACGCCCGCCCGGACGGCCTCATGCGCCTTCCATCCGCCGCGTGCTGTTCCACCCCAAAGAAGCGCCTGGCCCCTTGAGGGGACGAGGCCCGCCAACGATTTCAAGAGGGTGGACTTACCAGCGCCATTGGCTCCGATGATCGCAACGGTTTCATCGGGCGATATCTGGAAATCAATCCCGAACAGGGCCTGAAAGTCACCATAGAAGGCATCGAGCTGCCGAATTTCAAGCAGCGGTCGCGACATGTTTGTCTATCCCCATATAGATCTGCTGAACGGTATCGCTGGCCATGATCGCGTGTGGCTCGCCGTCTGCCACCTTGCGTCCAAAATTTAGAACCACCAGCCGGTCAACGACCGCAAGCAGGGCATGAACCACATGCTCGATCCAGATGATGGCAACGCCGCTTTCGCGGACGCTTGCCACGGATTGCACCAGTGCCTGGCACTCGTCCTCGGTCAGTCCCCCGGCGATCTCGTCAAGAAGCAGGAGTTTCGGCTGAGTAGAAAGAGCGCGCGCCATCTCAAGCCGCTTGCGATCCAAGAGCCGCAAGGAGCCCGCAGCGAGATTGGCCTTGGGCGCGAGGCCGGTACGCTCAAGGATTTCACGGCATCGCCGGGCCGCCGCCTTTTCTGTTTCGCCGGCGCCAAAGATCGCCCCGACGAGAAGGTTTTCATATACGCTCATGCCGACAAACGGGTGTGGGATCTGAAATGATCGCGCGATGCCAAGGCGGCAGCGCTGGGCCGGTTGAAGTCCGGTGACATCTTCGCCCAGAAAGGAGATCGTTCCCGCATCAGCCTTCAGATTGCCGGATATCAATCCAAACAGGCTGGTCTTGCCGGCTCCGTTCGGCCCGATAACGCCGACCGCATCGCCCGCAGAGACGCTCAGATCGACGTTGTCCGTGACCCTGAGCGCTCCGAAGTTCTTGCAGACGCCAGCAATATTCAGGAATTCCATCACGCATGCTCCTCCCCTAAAGATGCGGTAGGCCGCTACAAGATCGCAGGCCCAGGGTTGGTGCAATGCATTGAAAAGCATCATGCAATACCAAAGTATGATCACGCCGCGATGAAATTCCGGAGACGCAAAAAGTTGCGATTGCAACGGGTTTCACGACCATCATGGTCGGAAAATAGACGTATGAAAGCGTGGTCGAGCCTAGGCTCGACCACGCATCCTATCAGAGGTCATCCTATCAGAGGTATTGGGCTGTCTCAGCCCACGGTCACCATCTGCCCGTTGACAGGGATTTCCGGATGGTCGCCGTTTTCGACGATATGAAGCGTGGGCTTGCCATCCTTCACGGTCCACTGCCCGCCGACAAGGGGCGTCTTGGCGATATTCGGTACCGGTCCCTTGGAGAAATCGATCGGTCCCACAATCGATTTATAGGAGGTCGCCTTGATGGCATCGCGGATGGATGCCGGATCGGTCGGGTCCTCGGTGCGCTTCAATGCATCAATCACAACTTCAAAAAGCGAATGCTTGAACGCCAGCGGCATGGTCCAGGGTTTCCCTGTCGTCTTCTCATAGTCGCTGGCCAGTTCCGCCGACGTCTGGCCGGTAAAGCCGGAGGAGAAGGGATGGGACGGGGACCACCATACCTCGACCGACAATTTGTCGCCACGCTCGCCAAGCGCCTGTATCGGCTGCGGAAATTCCAGCGCCTTGGCGACCGTGACGACTTTGGGCTTGAACCCTTGTTGCGCCGCCTGGGTCCAGAATGTCGTAAAATCCGGGGGCACGACGACCCCGGTGACGATTTCGACGCCCGCTGCCTTGAAGGCCGAGATCTGCGAGGTGAAATCGTCGGTCATGCCCTTGAAGCGGCCGGTGTCGACCAGCGAGAAACCCTTGGCGCTCAAAACCGGTGGGAAGCCGAGCTTGGGATCGCCCCAGGCATTTCCATCCGGATCGTTGGGCCAAAGCGCGCCGACCACCTTGGATGTTTCGGTTTTTGACCAGAGGCCGGTGAAAACGGAAATAATGTCCTCGAGCCCCCAGAAGAAGTGGTAGGTCCAATCGAAACCCTTTGCGGGATCGCCGCCACGACCGAAGAAGTGCGGTTGCCAGGGCGTGTCATTGGTTACGCAGGGAACGCCGTTCAGCTCTGCTTGGTCGGCCACCGGGTTGGTGGTGTCCGGCGTCGAGGTGGCCGTGATGATATCGACCTCATCGCCCATGATCAGTTCCTGGGCGACGGAAGACGCGCGGTTCGAACTCGACTGGCTGTCCTTCACCACAAATTCAATCGGGTGCTTGCTGCCATTGATCTGGATGCCGCCAATCGTTGCCTTGCGAAACTGCTCCAGGACGAAAGCATCGGGTTCGGCAAACACGGCAAGCGGCCCCGTTTGGGGCGTCACAAAGCCGATCTTGATCGTTTTTGGTGCTGCGATTGCTGGCATAGGAAATGTGCTGGCGAGTGATGCGACGCTGACAGCCCCGCTGGTCTTCAAGAAATCACGCCGCGACAACGGAAATTTGATATTATGCATTTTATCCTCCCAGATGATCGGAGGATTTATCGCTCAGTTTACCGGTCAAACCATACCTTCACAGGTATTTGTGCATACCATCACCGAGATGAGCTCGTGCTTTCGGTTGCCTGAAAGTTGCCGCCGAAATCACAAAAACATCCTATCCGCAGGACTAAGCGCTTCGGTGGGAGTGAGCGCGGAACCGGTCGCCTGGCTGGTATGGCTGCGTGTGGCGAGCCCACTGCCTTCAGCTTTTCGCCTTGTTGGGATCGTCGAATGCCGATCCGTCACTCACCCTCCGCCGCGCAATACCAGCACGGATCAGGAGAACAGATCAATGCGCACCAGTTTCTCAAGCTGCGACACCAGATGCGCCGGCGTCAGCCGGTCGGCATAGGGCATTAGCAGCGCCTCCAGTGCGGAAGGCCTAGCCGACGGACAATCGCGCTCCGGGGCTCACTCCTATGAACGCTTTCCGTATCGAGTTCCTCGAACTGCTCAACTTACTAAAGATCGCTCCCGCGAGCGCGGTCATTTTGGTCGACCCTGCTCGTTGTAATGTTGCGGCAATCCTTCTCTTGCATTGCTTTCGAACAATCCATTCGAGATAGAGGCCGAACGCCGTGCGCCAAATCCTATTCGCCCAACATAACATTGCGGATCTGCGGTGAGACGATGATCAACCGCATTCGTCTTCCGGCAGTTGCACTGCCGCTCATGCTTCTGATCGCTGGCTGTACTTCCGTTGATTTGAAGGAAGCCGGCACTTTGACAAGCTATGATCATCTTGGCTCATCCAAAGGGAAGTTCACGAAGTCGCGAACATACGTCGACGCTACCGGCCTCTCGACCGTCAAGACAGTCACGATTGTCCCAGCGACGTTTGCGCTTGCAGCCTTGTCACGCGTGAAGTTGCCTCAAGATAGGGCTTTGGTAACAAAAGCCTTGGATCGCGCCGTTTGCATTGCTCTTAGTGACAAATTTATCGTGGTTGCTCCGGGCCAACCGGCGGATTTGACAGTAAGGGCGGTGGTTACAGACATCGTCGTCACCAACAAGACCATGGCTGGCGTGTCGACAGCAGTGTCGCTGGGTAGCAGTGCTGTGCTCCCGGTGGGCATACCGCGTCTGCCTGCTGGGCTCGGAGGGCTCGCAATCGAAGCCGAGGCTGTCGATCCCAAAGGCATGCAGCGTGCCGCTGTGGTCTGGTCGAAGGGCGCGAATTCCATCACCAACAATGCGCGGGTCTCAGACGTCGGCGACGCCTACAGCCTTGCCTCAAATTTTGGCAGCTACTTCGCCCGCATGATCATCACCGGCAAAGAGCCAAAGGGATTCCAGCTATCGCTGCCATCCGGCCAGCGCATGAAATCCGCACTCGGCGGTAAGCCGAAATATGCTGCCTGCGACGCCTTCGGTCGCTCGCCGGGTGTTCTCGGCATGGTGGCCGACAAGGTCGGTGCCCCGCCGGAATGGACCGACAAAAGTGCAGAGACACCTTCCCAATAACCTCCAAACGATAATAGCCAGGAGTCTGAATGATGAAGCAAACTGTAGAGACCGAATTTCGCAGCGCAGCAGCGCCGAGCGTTGTGCGTCTGGGCAATGCAACAGAACCGCACAAGTTCGCAATGTCGATTGCCGCGCTTCTGACGGTCTGGATCATGTTTCCTCAAACCGCCTTGGCGGCGGATCTGGAAGCGGATAACGCTGTAGCCGCTCCGGCCGAGCAATTCGATGCAAATCGTTACGGCGACTTCCGCGACACGCTTGCAGACTGGCAACTGATCGTTGGAGCGGGTGCCATCTATATGCCGGAGTATGAAGGCTCCGACAAATTCAAAGTTAACCCACTACCGTTGTTTTCGGCGCAATACGGCGAGCGGGTGCATGTCGACATAACCGGAGTCACCGTCGACGCGTTCAAATATGAGGGCTTTCGGCTCGGTGTCAAAGGCGGCTACGAGGTCGGACGCAAGGAAGACGATTCAGATTATCTGCGTGGCCTCGGCGATATAGATGCAGGCAGCGTCATAGGTGGCGTCATTAGTTATGAGAAAGGACCCTTCGAGGTCTACGCAAATTTGAACAAGACCATCGGAGGCAGCGAGGGTCTGACTGGGGCGCTCGGGGCGAAGGCGTCGTACCGATACGAACGCTTCATATTTTCCACTGATGTGTCCGGAACTTGGGCCGACGACAATCACATGCAATCGTATTTCGGAATTACGCCCACGCAAGCGCTGCGTTCTGGCCTCCCGGAATATAACGCCAAGGCCGGTTTCAAGCGCATCGATGTCAAGGCATCGATTACCTACATGATGACTGAAAATTGGATGGTCACGGGTGCCGCAGGCGCAGGTTTCCTTATGGGGGATGCAAAGCATAGTCCGGTTGTGAAAGACGATGTGCAACACTTTGCTTTGCTGGGATTGTCATACCGGTTCTGAAGCGACGCTGGCGAAGTCTGGAGCAACGCAGTCGTCACCGGCAAGCAGGAGGAAGGGTCCGACGTTATTATCCCTCTCTCCTGTCGTCACGGGTGAGTCACCGCCTTTGAAAGGCCCGTGCGCGCGCTTTTTGCTTGCGGAACAGCATGAGGGCCAAACGCCGGCAGGGATCGACTGGAAGCAGATGACTGACCTGCCAGTCCATTCAACATATGATGCAATTGAGAAGTTTGGTTGGCACGCCATCCGCTGGAAGATCGAGGTCTTCCGTGAGATCCTGGCGCCCGGCCTTTAAGGGGGAGAACGCTCTTTGCCAAACATAATCAGTCGACCAATCGTGATCCTCTTCATCGAGGAGGAAAAGGCCGCGACAAGTCTGAACTCACTGCTGACGGCAAACGGAATGCCGGTGACACGGGTTTGTTCTGGCGGCGAATTTCTCGAAGCTATCGAGCTTAGGCGTTATGACGCTGTCATTACGAGGACATATAACATAGGGACAGTGTGCCGCCTCACGCAATTGCCAATCTTAAACGTCGAAAAGTTCGTTTTCACGACAGAGCAGAGTGACGGAGCCAACCTGCGTCGGCGCTTTGATCATCAAGCTTTCTTGCAAAATTTGAATTCAATAGCTCACGGTTCATTAGAATTTCGCTGATCGGCTGAAGATCGGCCACACGAGCCAAGAAAACTGGGAATATTGCGATTGCATACCAGCACGGTCTCGGCGTTCTTTTCCGGCGCGGTGATCGTTTGTCGTCAATTCCACCGCGCACTATTTCTTGTCGCCGCAGGTGTTCGCGTGTACCTTCGGGGCTTGCGGCGGAGCTGACAAGATCGACGACTCTGAACCACTGCTGAAACCAACGCCTTTCTGAGAGGAATTGACTCGCTCCTTCAGCGTAGGACCTCACCGCATGGCTTCTGCTATCTGTAGCAAGGCTGAATATATGATCTCCGGATCACTTGGTGCAACGGCATTTCGGGCCAGGCCTTCGGCGTGAGCGACAATCTCGTGGGCCGCACGCAATGCCGACCGCCCGTCCGGCGTAAGTTCGGTAGTAAGGACCCTGCCGTGTACCGGATGGGCCATTCGCTTAATAAGGCCGTCCCGTTCGAGTGTCGCTATGATGGACTGCATCGTCTGCGGTGTTACGAAGGCCCGCCGCGCCAACTCCGCACTTGATAAGCCCGCGCTGAACTCAAGCCCCGCCAGTACCGAGTATTGCGGTGTCGTCAATCCGATGCTCCTAAGTTGGGTGTCGAGATGGCCCCGCAGCGCTTGCTGCGCCCGCTTCAGCGCATATCCGAGCGAGCGGTAGGTATCATCCATCGGTGGGACTATCAGGCTAGACATATCAGGACCCTTACATTAGATACATATCAGTGCCCTGATAATAGTGGGTCATGTGTAGAAAGGATAGACAGCTTATGCCTCGACTAATTGGACCGGACTTCATCGGAATCCAGACGAAGAATCTGGACGCAGCACTTACCTTCTATCGGGATGTTGTCGGGCTTACGCCGTCGGCAAAAGCCCCTCCTGGCGCGGTTGTTTTCGAAACACATCCCATTCCATTCGCCGTCCGCACGTCGATCGAAGACTTTGACGACACGGAAAAGCTGGGGGTTGGCATCGCGATCTGGTTTGGTTGCGACGACGCTGACGAATTGCACGCTCATCTGTGCGAGCGCGACGTGCGGATAGCGTTCCCGCCGAAGGACGGTCCGTTCGGGCGCTATTTCCCCTTCGTCGATCCATTTGGCTATACGATAACTGCGCATACGGTCCCACAAAGTAATTGAAACCGCGTCCGTAAAGTCGGCAGAACTCTCATTTCGGTTTAGAACTGAATGGTGAAGGTAGTTCCAGATGAGGTGCTATCGATCGTCACTTGACCGCGATGATTGGTAACGATTTGCTTGACCAGGCTCAGTCCGAGCCCAGCACCGGTGCTGCGAGGCGTGATACGGTAGAACGGCTCAAATACCTGCTCTCGTTGACTTGCCGGTATTCCGGGGCCTTCATCGGAAACTTTGATCTCGCCGTTTCGCGAAACTGAGACGGAGATCATGCCGTTGTTGCCGCCGTGATCAATGGCGTTGCGCACCAGATTACCGATTGCGCGCGGCAATGCAGATGGGCTAGCCTTTCGTTCGAAACGTTCGATATCGCTCTCAAAGGATATCTCATAGCCTGCCGCAATTGCCATCGGCGCCAAATCGGCCACAACCGTTCGGGCGATATCGACGAGATCGACCGTCTCATGCAGGCCGGTCGCCTGATCGTTACGCTCGAAGTCCAGAAGTTGTTCCGCAGTTTCGCCGAGCCGCGCGACATCATCCATTAGTCTGCGACGCTCTTTGCTCTCCGACATTCCTTCTATCCGGATCTGCATGATGGCGATCGGCGTTCTCAGTTCATGTGCCGCGTCGATCAGGAAGCGCTGCCTTGCGCGATACTGTTCCTCCAGACGTTCAAGAATCCCATTGAATGCAACGATCAGCGGCGCGACTTCCTTCGGCACATCACCAACCGGGAGCCTCGATCCCGCTCGGCGTGGATCAACGTCTGGTGCCTTGCTAACAACGGAGTTCAGACCGGCAAGCGCGCGCCGCACTATTCGCGGAACGACGAGAAAGATTGCGGGCAGCGCGATCACCAGAAGCGGGACATAGATTGGATAGGTCTTCCTGAGCATCATCAGGAAAGTTTCAGTCCTGTTCGATTGGCCTCCATACATTACCCGGACTTCACCGAGCGGCGTTTCGACGACATCTATGGAGGCATTCTCATTTGTGCCGACAGAGCCGCGTATATCGGCATCCTTTATCAGATAAACGTAAGGGGCCAAATCCGCATATGCAGAAGGTATCGGCCCATAGGACGCCGTCTTTCGGTCGGCCATGGCTACAATAAACCAAAGACGACCACTCTCTGCACTCCATGAGCGTAGTTGCTGCCCTTCAACGATACTAACGTTACCTTGTCGATCACGTACCAGGGACTCCTCAAGAGTTGTGGCGAGTTTGTCCTGCATTCCCACATTTGGTGACAGGATCAAGGCTCCATAGAAGCAAAGCCCGGTGACGACCGCTGCGACGACTGCGACGAAGACCAGGCTCAGTTGCCAGCTGAGCCTCCACCAGAGGGATCCGTTTGAAATATCTGGCGCAGCCATTTACTCCTC
Source organism: Shinella sp. OV683 (assembly GCF_057787725.1). NCBI lineage: Bacteria > Pseudomonadati > Pseudomonadota > Alphaproteobacteria > Hyphomicrobiales > Rhizobiaceae > Shinella > Shinella sp. OV683. Next base: position 178,164 of record NZ_JBYMED010000002.1, on the reverse strand, counting down.
CTTCAGGAGATATCCGACTCCTCGGATATTGTGGATGGTTACCCCTGCTGAAGTGTCCGACAAGCGTTTGCGCAGCCGGGAGATATGTGCGTCGAGCGCATTCGACTGGATTTCTTCTTCGTAGTTGTAGACCGCGGCTTCGAGTGTCGACCGAAGAACGGTCTTGTCCTTGCGCTTGGCCAGGGCGAGGAGAACCAGAAGTTCGCGTCTGGGAAGTTCGAGTGGAGCGGAATCGATGGTCACATTCAGATGCAGCGGATCGATAGCAATACGCCCGATTGCAATCTGCGGCTCCACAAGATTGGGTGGCCGCCTGAGCACCGCGCGCAGGCGCGCCATCAACTCTTCAACAAGGAACGGCTTGCCCAGATAGTCATCCGCGCCACCGTCCAGGCCCTCGATGCGCTCCATCGGCTCATTCCGCGCGGTCAGTACGATGATCGGCGTGTCTACCCCTGCGCGCCGTAGTTGTGGGATGAAGGTCAGCCCCTCACCATCGGGCAGCCGCCGGTCAAGGAGAATGACATCGTAGGTATTCTGTCGTGTCAGTTCACAGGCGTCAGCGAGCCACATCGTGTGGTCGATGACTATGCCTTGCTTGCTGAGCGCCACGGTCAACGCATCGGCCAGTTCCTTTTCATCTTCGATCAGCAGAAGTCTCATCACAAGCGCTCCATTTATGCTCTCCTTTTCTATGGTCAAGGTTGCGGCAGGATTACGGAGAGCAAATCTCGACCGGGTAATGCTGCTGCAATTATCGACATTTATCACTGAGAACCACCGGCCGCAAAATGTGCGGCGCCGCCATAGTGAGTTTGAAGAAGAAGGATGCCATTTATGGCCCCCAAATGGAGCGTGAGAATCGTCAAGGCAGGGATGCTGCTCGGCGGCTGCACTCTCGCCGTCATCTATCTCGATCCCGCCCGCAGCACGGTGGATCCGAATGAACGCGTCATGGATATCGTGGTGGCAGCATCTGCAAACCCGGTCAGCAAGCCGCTGGAACTCGCACACGCTGAGGTGGCAATCGTTGAGGCCACTTCAATGGTGGAGCGGCTGCGTGTCAGCGGTGAACTCCAGCCGGTCAATCGTATCGTCGTCCGAACAAAAGCTGGAGGGCAGATCCTTGATCTGAGTGTGCGAGAAGGACAGGCAGTGAAAGCCGGGGACGTTCTGGTGCGTTTTGAGACCAACGATTTACAATCGACGCTGCTGCAGCGCGAGAGCGACCGCAAGGCCGCCGAGGCCGAACTGGTTCTGGCGAAGCAGGCGCTCGCCAGAACCGAGCAACTTGCATCGAAGAACGTGATATCCAAAGAACAGCTTGAAAAGACAAGGAGCGATGTAGCGGCGAACACAGCCAAGGTGCAGAGTCTATCGGCGCAGCTCGACATCGCCCGCGTCGCGCTGCGTGATGCGGAGATTCGCGCTCCTTTTGATGGTATAATATCGAGCCGCACCGTTGAAACAGGCGCGCGCGTCAGCGCGGATGCCGAGCTTCTGACTGTGGTTGACACCAGCATTTTGGAGGCGAAGGTTCTTGTCTCGACACGTGATATCCTTCGCGTCAGGGTGGGCCAGACAACCGAACTGCAGATCGATGGGATGCAAGGGCAAGTTATCAAGGGCACGGTCACCCGCATCAATCCGATTGCAGATAGCGGTACACGTTTTGTGCCGGTCTACCTGGAACTTCCCAACCCCGATGCACATCTCTGGGGCGGCATGTTCGCAACCGGCTCGGTCCTCGTCCGCGAAAAAGCCGATGCACTCGTGGTTCCAGCCATATCGCTTCGGAAAGACGACGCCGGCGATTATGTGCTCACGCTGCACGCCGGTAAACTTCAGCGTCAACCCGTGACGGTAGGATCGGCCTGGAACGGCGGCAGTCTTATCGAGATTGCCAACGGCCTCAACGTTGGCGACACGATCGTTACCGTCCCTCTCCCCGAACTCAGGCCCGACGTTGCTGTGACACTCGAAAGGGCTGGTTGACATGTTTCTGACGCGTATCTCCGTGACGCATCCTGTCTTCACCACCATGATGATGGTGGCGCTGCTGGTGATGGGCATCTTCTCCTTCCAACGGCTGGGACTCGATCAGTATCCCAATGTCGACGTCCCGATTGTCGTGGTGTTAACGACCTATCCGGGTGCCACGCCGGAGACTGTCGAGACCGAAGTCACCCGCCCGGTCGAGGACGCATTGAATGCGATCAGTGGGCTCGATGAGATAACGTCCACATCCTATGAAGGGCGTTCAGTTGTCACGGCCAAGTTCAAGCTTGAAGTCCAGGGCGCGGTCGCCGCACAGGACGTGCGAGACAAAATTGCTGCCATCGAAGCCGGCTTCCCCGACGATGTCGATAAGCCGATCGTATCGCGGTTCAATCCCTCCGATCAGCCCATTCTTTCTGTCGCTATCAGTTCAGCGTCGCTGGACGTCCCCGCCCTGACAACGATTGCCGATCAGCGCGTCGTTCGGCAATTGACCACGATCTCCGGGGTCGGACAGGCTACGCTGGTGGGCGGCCGGAAACGCCAGATCGACATCGACATTGACGATACGCGCATGCGGGCCCTCGGCGTGGGCATCAACGAAGTCATAAACGTCCTACGCACCGGCAACCAGAACAGCCCGGCCGGAAGCGTGATCACCACCTTCTCTGAGCGCACAATCCAAGTGCAGGGCCGAATCGAGCAGCCAGAAGACTTGCTCGACATGATTGTCGCACAGCGCGGCGGCGGGCCTATCTATCTCCGCGACATCGCGACTGTTTCTGACGGCGCAGCCGATGCCGAAAGCCTCGCGATTTACAATGGCGAAACCGCACTTGCTATCGATATCGTCAAGGTACAGGACGCCAACACCGTGCAGGTGGTCGCGGATGTTCAAAAGCGGATGGGGCAGCTCAATGCCGAACTGGCCTCGCAAAATGTCCAGTTGCGCATCGTCACCGATGCCTCTACGGCCATCGAGGAGTCGGTCAGCCAGGTGCAGGCCACGCTGATCGAGGGTGCCGCACTCGCCGTCGCCATCGTTTTCCTGTTTCTCAATTCCTGGCGCAGCACCGTCATCACCGGCCTGACGCTGCCGATCGCCATGCTCGGTACACTCGCGGTTATCAGTTTCCTCGGCTTCACGCTCAACACAATGAGCCTGCTGGCGCTGACGCTGTCGATCGGCATTCTCGTGGACGATGCGATCGTCGTGCGCGAGAACATCACGCGTCACCTTCACATGGGCAAGTCGCATCTGAGGGCTACCCTCGACGGCACGAACGAGATCGGGCTTGCGGTGATTGCCACGACGGCAACCATCATCGCGGTTTTCCTGCCCGTTGCCTTCATGCAAGGAATTGTCGGTCGCTTCTTCTATGAGTTTGGCGTCACCGTCTCGGCCGCGGTGCTGATTTCCCTCTTTGTCGCCTTTACCCTTGACCCGATGCTTTCGAGTATCTGGTACGATCCGGATGCACATCCGCACGCGAAGCGAGGACCGATCGGGCGACTGATTGCCCGCTTCGATCATGGCTTTGAGGCGCTTGCGGACCAATATCGTCGTGTGATTGCCTGGACGCTGCGCCACCGACTTGTGACGCTGCTTGCCACGGTCGGCATCTTCATTAGCAGCCTGTTCATGGTGCCACTGGTTGGCGCGGAGTTCGTCCCGAACGCTGACGAGGGCCGTTTCCAGGTCAACGTGACCACGCCTGTCGGCTCGTCACTCGACTATACGGCCACGAAAGTCCGGCAGGTCGAAAACGCGCTACGGGAGTTTCCTGAGGTGGAGACGATTTATTCGACAATCAACACAAGCATCACCGTCGGAAAGCACCGCGCTGCCGTTCTGGTCAGGCTGGTGCCGATCGATCGGCGCAAACGAACACCGGTCATGCTCGCCAATCCCATCCGCGAGCGGCTTTCCGTTATCCCTGGCATCGAGATTGCTATCGTACAGGAAGGACTTGGCGGGGGCGACAGCCCGATCCAGTTGAGCGTTCTTGGTGACGACCGCACCGTAATTCAAAAAATTGCCTCCGATCTTGCAGACGACATGGAGAAGATCTCGGGCATCGTCGATGTCAATTCGAGCGCCAGGGAAGTGACCTCCATCCTTTCGGTGCGCCTGAAGCGTGAGGCGGCAAGCGATCTCGGCGTTTCCAGATCCGATCTTGCCGCCTCACTCTCGCCTCTGGTCGGGGGTGAAGACGTAACCAGTTGGACAGATGCTAGCGGCGAAACCTATGACGTAGTTGTTCGTCTGCCACCTGAACAGCGATCGGACGCGGTTGCGATTGGCGAAGTTATGATATCGACCAGTCGCGTTGACGCGAGCGGCGCGCCAATCATGGTGCGTCTCGATCAGGTGGCGGATATCCGTGCCGTTCCCGCCGCCTCGGAAATCCGCCGCTTCGATATGCAGCGCGAGGTAATGGTTTCGGCCGATGTCTCGGGCCGCACGCTGGGTGACGTGACCAGCCAGTTGCAAACGCTGATCGCGAAACGCGATCTGCCCGACGGCTATCGTATCCGCTTCGGTGGCGAATCTAAAAATATGCAAGAGACTATGGGTCACATGGTGACGGCTCTCGCCATGGCCGTGATCTTCATCTACATCGTCCTTGCCTCGCAGTTCGGCAGTTTCGCTCAGCCGTTGGCTATCATGGCGGCGCTGCCGCTGTCGCTGGTCGGTGTCCTTCTCGGCCTCATGGTTGCCGGCAGCACGATCAACATGTTCTCGCTGATCGGCTTCATTATGCTGATGGGTCTGGTTACAAAGAACGGCATCCTACTGGTCGACTTTGCCAACAAGGAGCGACAGCGTGGTCTGACGCTTAACGAGGCGCTGATCAGCGCGGGGGCCATCCGCTTCCGGCCAATCGTCATGACGACGTTGGCGATGATCTTTGGCATGATCCCCCTCGGTATGGCGGTCGGAGGCGGTGGTGCGCAGCGCGCGCCAATGGCCCATGCGGTGATCGGAGGCCTTATCAGTTCAACGATCCTGACCCTGATCGTGGTGCCAATGATCCTGTCCTACATCGACAGCATCACCCGGCGCCTGGCTCGATTCATGCCGAAGGCACCCGACGATCACGTTGAGGAAGCCGTGCACGCCGAGACGCAGTCAGGTGATGTCAAACTGCGTCCTGGCACCGTCTCATCCTGATCCGCCGAGATCATCGCATAAGAGCAGACGAACACGAAAGCGCGTGAGACGCGTCGCTCGAAGCAGTAAGCTTCATCGCGGTGGCGGCGTTTTGGCGACAGACCACCGCTTTTTCTTGGTTGCGGCTACCCATTGCGAGTGGAGCTGTCATTGTTTGATTAGAGAAGAGTTCGCGAAAAGCAACTGCTTGTCGTGTCGTTGTGGCAGTTCAAGGCACAATGGAATCAGCATCGTCCCTGGAATGATGCTCTATTTGCCGTTTTCCTGCTTCGGGCGGTCCAGAGCCCGTGGAGATGAACCGCAAGACAAGTCGGCTCAATCAGCGGTATAATTGACCGCTTCCCGCAACAGTTCGCATTTGTGGTGTAATCCTCGGTCCCGAAGATGCATTCATTGCGTCGATTGAGGCAACGATGGGAGGAGTGATGTGCGTGAGATCGGGGCTGTTGTAGTCGCTTGGGTCGACCGGTCTGTCACTCGCGATCCAGCCTTTCAAGGCGCCGGTGCTGTTCCCATGCTTCTTGTCGCGGCATGATCGCACTTCGCCCAAGGTATCCCGGCAGTCCTCCTCATTTCAACAGAAGGATGATCAACGGCCCGGAAAGAAGGGCGGCTAGGACAAAGATGGACCGGAGACTAACGGCGAGAAATCTAAAAGCTGATCGACGAGAACTCATTGTACTCTACCTTAAAGTTTCGGTCAGGCGAATCTATGCGCTTTGCATTGCAGCCGCATTACGCCTTTCGACCCTTGCCTCGCTAAAATGTTGGGGTCTGCTTCACATTCGTGAATATGTAATCGTACCGGATCCCTGCCAGATGCCGATGCCACCGCGTTGGTCAGCACCATATTGAGGTCGTTGATCGAGGTGAGGGCGGGTCGAGTTTCCCGTCCAGCTAGAGCGCTGCTTTCACTCCGGCCCCCCGATTCTCAGATGAATCCATCGTCAGTCAAATAATTCGATGCCCGTAATGCTGCCGCAATTCTCCAACGGCAACGTCCCTTCTGATGGCTCTTGTTATCCTGCTCCCAAAAATGAAAGGTGTTTTCCATGGCGATCGTAACGGCGAAATACTCATTCTCCTTCGATGCGATGAACTTCTTGTCACTGCCGTTCGCGGACAAATATACAACCCAATCAGATCTCTATGTTGTGGATTTCGGAGATTCGGAGGTCCGTCTTACTGGCAGCAACTTGAGGTACGATTCCGCCGGAATGCTGAAGAGCGGATCAGTGACCGGGTATCAGGTCGCCTCGGACGAGGATGGAACCGTCCTCACGATCACCGGTCTGTCAATCTCGGCCTCGAAGATCGCCGATGCAGCCGCAACCGTGACGAATCTCCATGACGACCGCGCCGTCATTAAGCAGTTCTTCGCTGGTGCAGATCAGATAGCGGGCTCGCGATATGTTGACCAACTAAATGGCTTTGCTGGAAACGACGTCATTAATGGCGGCCTGGGGCGCGACATTCTCACAGGCGGTGCCGGTGCGGACATCTTCGTTTTCACAAAAGGGTCTGGGGCCGATGTGATTACGGATTTCAACGCGAACAATTCCTCCGCGTCGCATGATCTGATCGATCTCAGCGTCTATCAAGGCATAGACGACTTTTCCGATCTCTCCGTGCACAAAGCAGCCGGGGATGTCGTTCTTGATCTGGGGGCGGACAGGATAATATTGAACGACGTGAAGGTCGCTTCGATTGACGCTGGCGATTTCTCGTTTTGATCGCGGGGTTTGCGGCGTCGGCTGGCAGTCGCCCGGGTAAATCGGGCGGCTACAAAGTCAGGCGGCACAATTCTTATCATCAGCTCTCAGAAGACCAAACTATTGTCCGCTCTCCTGTCGACTCCGCTCCTCAGTTCCACACATGAGAGAAATATCAGTTGAATGACATCTCAAAATTTGCTGCGGATCCGCAGTATGTAGATATTGCCGCGGGATGGCTGAAGGCTCTCGCAAATGCCCGGCGCCGGGCGACGCTTCAAGCACTCCTCGGACGGGAACTGCATGTCAATGCACTGGCGGCGACAATCGGAATGAGCCAATCTGCATTGTCACAGCATCTTGCCGTTCTTCGCACTGCGCAAATCGTCAGGAGACGACGTGACGCTCAGACGATCTACTACTCGCTCAATGAGCCGTTGGCGTCCTCGTTGCTCAAGCTGGTTCAGGATGTGATGGACCTCCACCCCTAAGCACAGAGCGTTGTGGCGGGCATCGCATATCTTCCTGTTCACAGCCTGCATCGGGATATCATCGATGGGTTTGCTTGCCGTGATGTCGGGCCGGGAAACGTTGAAGCAGCCCATCAATTTCGTCTATCCGTCCCGGCATCTGCCAAGCCGGGTCAGGGCGCCGATGGGCGAGATCGCGGCAAGGCTTCATGGCCTTGGCTGGGCCACGCAGATCAATGGGCCTGGACGCTTGCGTTGCTGCATTCCGAATGAGTTAAACGTGCTTTTCTAGCCGACTCAGCCAATCGCTTGGCGCCAGTCTGCAACTTGCGCCAAGCCTGTTCCGCTATGCTTACTTCAATCGGGCAGCAGCGTCGCTGAGAAGAGACATGTCAATGATCTGTTCTCGTTTCGGTGCGACGCGACCGGTCAGCTTGGCCAGTTCATACATCTTTTCGAACTGAGCATCCGCGATCTGGAACCGCTCCTGTCCGCCTGGCGCGAAGGTCAGCTTTGATTGCAGACGATCTTTTTTCTTTTCCAGATCGAATCGAAGCCCAAAGTCCTGGCCGAAAGTGTCGACGATGTACTTGATGTCGAAATCCGGGTTGGCATCGTGTGCCTTCCAGCTGCGAAGCAGTACTTCCAGATAGTCGACGATCTGTTCGCGCTTGCTGGTAAGGTAAGAGCGTTGCACCACCATGAGCGTTTCAGGAATGTTGTATCCCAGATCTTCGAAGGTTGCGAGAATGAAGTCCTTTTCCGGGGTCATTCCCATCCCTTCGAGCTCGAGAGGCTGGTTGGTGACGAAGCAGAGATATCCGTCGCCGTCGCCGGCGAAAAGCGGATCAGCAGAGAAGCCGGTCGGGATGACCTTGTAATCGGGTTTGAGCCCCGCGAACGCAAGCATGCCATCGAAAATGACGCTGAGGCTGGGGTCCTGAATCATCATGGTCTTGCCGTTGATATCCGCCGCTTTTCGGATCGGCTTGGAGGGCAGCGATAGAATGCCGCCCGGACTCTGCGGGAACTCCGCGCCGATGATGACAAAGTCGTTGCTCTTGGCGATTGCGTCTAGCGTCGACAGCCAGGTGGCTGCTGCGATATCGGCCTTGCCGGCGGAGAGCAGCACGAGAGGTACGGGCGCGTTCGGACCGCCCGGTGTGAAATCAACCGCCAATTGCTTGGCGGTAAACGCGCCTGTCCGCACGCCCGAGAAAAAGCCGGCATACTGGCTGCTCGGTATCCAGTCGAACGCGACCTGTATGTGCCTCGCTTGCTGCGCGCGGGTTAATTTCGAGTTTGAGAGAAAGGCAATCGTTGCCGCGCCGAGTCCCATGAATGTGCGTCGGTGAATGCGATAATTCCCCATTTCGTGGTTCCTTGCCTAAAATAAGTGCAAATAGAAAAATGCCTAAATACGACCATCGCAGATCGCAAAATTTTGTCAATTAATTAATTATAAAATTATATATTAAATAAATAGATAAACTATATCAAATAGTTGAATTACAAAAATGGAAAAAGAAATTCGGTGCTTGATTATTTTTCAAACGATGACAGTTTGGTGCACTTACGAGGACTCCAGCACTCGATGAGCGGCTTTTCCCGAATCTGGGCGCTGGATTCCAATTCAATATGATTGGGCGGGACTAGAATGGATAATCCATCCAAGATGAAGATTGCGGTGCTGTGCAACACCGGACCACATGGCTGGTTGAAATCGGACGGCGTTGGGGAGGGCGATCTTGACTTCGGGCTTTATCGACGCCTGGCGGAGACCGCCGAGCGTGGTGTTCTCGATATTCTGTTCCTGGCTGATGGCGTGGGTCTCAAGACACTTGGCCTCAACGAAAGCGACCAGGAAATGATGGGCAATGGCGTCTATTTCGAGCCCACGACGCTTCTCGGCGCGTTGAGCCAGGTCTCCAGTCAGATCGGACTCGTCAGTACGATTTCCACCACCTATTCGCATCCTTACCATATTGCGCGTCAGATTGGGTCACTCGACTTTCTCACGCAGGGGCGCGCGGGATGGAATGTCGTGACATCGGGATCGCTGGAGGAGGCGCTGAATTTCGGCTATCGCGAACAGGTGGATGCGCCCGCCCGCTATCGCCGGGCGAACGAAGCCGTCGATGTCGTGTTTGCCCTGTGGGACAGTTTTGAAGACGATGCATTTGTGCGTGACAAGGCCAGCAAGCGCTATGTCGATTATGGCAAGATGCATGCGCCCGACCACGATGGAGAATTTTTCCGAGTCAAGGGGCCGCTTAACATGCCGCGGCCGCCGCAGGGGCGCCCACTCATTTCGCAGGCAGGAACATCGAAGGCCGGACACGAGATGGCGGCGCGCACTGCTGATGTAATGTATGCCAAATACAGCACGTTGGAAGGCGGTCGTTCGTTCCGATCGATGATGAATTCGGCTCTGGCGGTTCACGGCCGTCGGCCTGAAGAGCTTGCCATTCTTCCAGGCTTCTTTCCGATCATCGGAGGAACGGAAGAAGAAGCCAGACGAAAATATATGGAGATCGGCCAGTATCTGGACGACGAGGCCGGGCTTGGCCTCATCCGTGGCTTCTGGGATATCGATCTCAGCGGCCATGATCTTGACGCGCCGCTTGCGGACGTGCCGGCGATCAATGCGTTCGTGCATGGTGAGCAGGTGGAACTCACCCGCAACGGCCGGCGGATGTCGATCCGCGAGGCGTTCCACTGGCTTGCCAGCGCCTACGGACATCTATCCGTCATCGGCACACCGGAAATGGTTGCCGACGAAATGGAGCGATGGTTCCTGGAAGGCGGAGCGGATGGCTTCAATCTTTTTCTTCATTCCCTTCCGGGCAGCCTTGATGACTTCGTCAACGAAGTGGTGCCCATCCTTCAGAAAAGAGGGCTGATGAACACGGCATATCCTGAGGGCACGCTGCGCCAGCGCATGGGGCTTGGCGTTCCGAACAACAGATATGCACGATAGGAACAAATGGCGCGCGACGTTGAAGTGTACTCGCCGCGCCTCCAGTAGTGCCCGGGGTACCTGCTCTACTAACGCGCTGGGTTGGTTAGGCAAAGGATAATCATGGAACTGAAAATCGACATGCCTGCAACAGGCGCATCCTGCGCCCATGTGATCGATGTGGATCACGTGTCCGTTGAATTCGCACTCGACAATGGTGCCGTCGTCAAGGCTGTCGACGACGTAACGTTCAAGGTCGCCGACGGCGAATTCGTGGCAATCATCGGTCCATCCGGCTGCGGCAAAAGCACCCTGCTGCGTATGGTGGCGTCCCTGCAATCGCCGACGCTCGGTCGGGTGGCGGTCAATGGTCGCGATCCGTTGGAGATGTCGAAGTCGCACAGGCTCGGTGTCGCGTTCCAGGATCATGCCCTGCTGCCGTGGCTCACTGTCAGCAGGAACATGGCCGTTCCGTTCAAGGCGGCCGGTCGGTCCGTCGATGTCGATCGGGTGCAGGCGTTACTGTCGCTGGTTGGATTGAGCCAGTTCTCCGATGCACGCCCCAGCCAGTTGTCGGGCGGCATGCGGCAGCGCGTGTCGATCGCACGCGCCTTGGTGCTCCAGCCAGCCGTCCTATTGCTCGATGAACCCTTCGGTGCCCTGGATGCTGTCACGCGCCGGCAGATGAACATGGAGCTCCAGCGAATATGGAGCGAGGAAAAGATCACCACGATGCTGGTCACGCATGGTGTCGAAGAAGCGCTTCTGCTTGCTGACCGCGTCATCGTCATGGGGGGGAGGCCCGGAAAGATCGCAGAGATCATCGACGTGCCTTTTGCGCGCCCGCGACTGCCGGAGATCCAGCGTAGCGCAGAATTTCACCGGCTGGCCGACGCGCTCACCGCCGCGCTCGAACCTGAGAGCATCTAATGTCGAAGCAGGAGCGAGTTCAGAATTTCGTCCTCGGCGCTCTCGGTATCCTGATATTCGTCGGGCTCTGGGAGGTCGCAGGGCGGTTGCGATGGCTTGGCATGACGCTGCCGCCTTTCTCCGCCATTATCGTCTTCATTTGCGGGCCACAACGAACGGCGATGTTGTCACGGGCAATCGGAGCCACGGCGCTGATGGTCGCCCTGGGCTACTTCATTGGCGCGGCGGCAGGCATCGGAACAGCGCTTCTCGTTCATTTCTTTCAAAAGCTGAAGCCTGGTCTGGATCGTTTTGCAAGTCTCGTTCACAGTATGCCGACGATTGCGCTTGCGCCGATTTTCATCGTGCTGGCCAGCCGGGATTATACCGGCGTCGCACTGGCGGGCATGAGTGTCTTCTTCATCACCTATGTCGCTATGGCCTCCGGGCTGGCGGAAACCTCCAGGACGGGCCGCGACCTATTTCAGGTCTTCGGTGCGCCGTTGGGAACACGCTTCATCCATCTCGAACTGCCAAGCGCCTTGCCGGCGCTCGCCTCAGGCTTGACCCATGCCGTACCGATGGCATTCATCGGTGAAATACTTGGTGAATGGTTCGGTGCGTCTCGCGGCATCGGGCTGCTCATGGTGACTGCGATGCAAAACTTCCAGATTACTCTGCTTTGGTCAACAGTCGTGATCACGTCCCTTGTGTCTCTGGTCGCTTATGGTTTGATGACGCAGATCGAGCGGTTCTTGCAGGGGCGCTTTCGATGACGTCGATCAAACATCTTCTCAGCTACTACTGGCCAATCCTGCTGGTCCTGCTCTTATGGAAGCTTGGCGTCTCGTTGTTCGGCCTGAATGCTATGATCCTGCCACGGCCGGCTAGTGTCGTGATGGACGTGGTCCTAAATCCGTCGGTCTATCTTGAAAACGGCGCCTTCACTCTAATGGTCGCGGTATCGGGCCTCTTTCTCGGCATGGCGATCGGAACTTGCTTGGCCATTGTGATCAGCCATTCTCGTGTCCTGAGCGGATTGCTGACCCCGGTCAGCGTGATCTTCGCATCGATTCCGGTGGTGACGATCATTCCTCTTCTCGCGCGCATATTCGGCTACGACCTGAAGACGGTGCTTGTCATCGTTGCGGTCATCTCGTTCTTTCCGGCTCTGGTCTTCACGAGTTCAGGTCTTCGCGCATGTTCGCGCGGCCACGACGAGCTCTTCAGTGTCCTGGGCGCCTCGTATCTAACGCGCCTGCGACACCTCTATCTGCCGGCAGCGGTGCCGAATTGGATGATTGCGCTAAGGCTGACGGCGCCTTCGGCGTTTCTGTCCGCAATGGTGGCCGAGTATCTGATCGGCAAGAGCGGGTTTGGATTCATGTTCAGGCAGGCGGCGACCACTTTTGATACCGACAGGGCATTTGGTGCCAGCCTTGTCGCCACTGCGATTTCCATTGCGACATTCGGATTGACGCAGAAGCTACAAACAAGGGTTCTGCAACGATGGAAGTAACGGCCATATCGTCGTCGCATCCAGTTGACCGCGCTGGAGCGGCGGCATAACAACCTCAGCGAATGGGGCATCGGGGATATCTATTTGGCAAAAAAGCGATCTGCGAACCTGCGCGTCCGGGAAGAACTCAAGCATCTTGTCGAAACACATGACGTCGTCGGCTATATCGACCGCGCCATGATAGAGGCGCATCAGCGTCTGGACGGCCTCGATGATCTCTCCAATCGCCTCGCCCTGATGATATTCAGAGTTGGCGGTTTGATCACCTATGATCATGAATCGAAGGTCCAGCGCCCCGCCGGACTAAGCCATGCAGGCTTTCATCTGCTGTGGGTTGTGTGGCTCACAGGGCCGATCGAAGGCTCTTTCGTTGCAACCCTGATGGGTGCCAGTCGCGCCAATGTATCAGGTGTTTCCAATACCTTGGAAAAAGAAGGGCTCCTGGCGAAGATACCGTCGGCGCATGATGGTCGCTCGTCACTGCTGACGTTGACTCCGCTTGGTACTCGGACATTCGAAGACACCTGGCTCAAGATAGGAGAGCGCGGCAAGGCCATGCTCGAAGGCTTCTCCGAGGACGAAATTCACGTCATGCTGAACCTGCTGGGGCGGCTTGCAAAAGCGGTCGCATCAGATGTCTCCGAATAGAAGTGCTCGATCCAGTATTGCATGAATCTGCTGCTTTCAGTCGACAGGCGCACTTGGATGTAGTCTCGTCTCAGGTGTGCTCGACGTTCATGCCAGGCACAGACGAAAGAAGCTTGCGCGCACAGGCTGCTGTGGCGAGCCGAAAATATCCTCTGTCGCGCCTTTCTCGACAATCTGCCCCTTCTCCTGCACGACATGGTCGTCGCCCAGATAGAGATCGTGTGTTGCTGCAGCTTTTTCTGAGGCATTGGCCGCTGATGTAAATCAATTTCATATTCAATGCTGAGTGCCGTGATCCAAGCAAATGAAGTAACGCAATCTCAGTTGTATCACACTGCGCTAAACCCTGAAAATGCTGGCTGTCCAGGCAGCCATACAGGCACTTGAACGCCTACCAAAAAAGCTCCAAGTTTTGCACTGTGCAAAAAGGATTGCACAAAACAAAAAAACATGTAGCTTACCGGTGTCTGTTTGGAGGATGCGGGCACCTCAATAAATGCGACCAAGGGTTCGTAAATGGGCTGAACGATTCTTCAGGCAAAGGTACTCGGTGCGGATTGCCAAATTTGATTCTGGGAGGAAAAATTGGACACACATCTCTATATCGATAATGAAGAACGCGCCTCTGATACCGGTGCAACGTTCGAGCGGCGTAGCCCAGCATCTGACGCCGTTGTTACGCGCGGCGCTGCTGCCAGTGTCGCCGACGCTGTCGCCGCTGCCGAATCCGCCCAACAGGCGTTCACGGAATGGTCCAAGAGCGGTCCTAGCCAAAGACGCATGCTTCTGCTCAAGGCCGCCGATGAAATCGAAGCGCGCGCTGACGATTTCGTGAACGCCATGAAGCAGGAGGTCGGAGCTAACGAATTGTGGGCGCGCTTCAATGTGATGCTTGCTGCAAATCTCTTCCGTGAAGCCGCAGGTCTGGCAACGCAGCTTCAGGGAGAAACAATTCCGACCGACAAGCCTGGCACTCTTTCGATGACCATCAGGCAGCCCGTTGGGGTGATTCTCAGCATCGTGCCTTGGAACGGGCCGGTCGTGCTGGCCGCGCGCGCGATCGCATACCCACTGGTTTGCGGAAACACCGTGGTTTTCCGCGCTTCTGAAACGAGCCCGCGCACACACGAAGTCATGGTGCAAGCCGTCCATGCTGCCGGTTTCCCGCCTGGGACGCTCAACTTCATCACCAACGATCCTCAGGATGCTGCGGACGTGGTCGATGCGCTTATTGCACATCCGGCCGTTCGCCGTATCAACTTTACTGGTTCGACAAGCGTCGGGCGCATCATCGCCGAAAAATCGGCACGTCAGCTCAAGCGCTGCATTCTTGAGCTTGGTGACAAGTCTCCGCTTGTTGTGCTCGATGATGCAAATGTCGATGATGCCGTCGCAGCCGGAATCTTCGGCGCATTTCTATACCAGGGCCAGATCTGCATGAGTACAGAACGGATTATCGTCGATGAGAAGATCGCCGACGAATACGTCGCCAAGTTTGCTGCGCGCGCCAAGACCCTGCCCACTGGAGATCCGACCGCGCAGGCGGCCTGCGTCCTGGGCCCGGTAATCAGTAAAGGTGCAGCGGCACGTCTCACCGGTCTTCTCGACGATGCGGTTGCGAAAGGCGCCTCCGTCGTCGCCGGCGGGAGAGTTTCCGGCACAATGATGCCTGCCACCGTGCTTGACGGTGTCACGTCCTCCATGCGGATCTACGGCGAGGAAACTTTTGGTCCGATCCTTTCGATCATAAGGGCCAAAGATACCGAGGATGCCGTGCGCATCGCCAATGATACGGAGTTCGGTCTTTCCGCCGGAGTCTTTGGTCGCGATATTACACGGGCAATCGACGTCGCGCGCAGGATTGATACCGGGTCGGTGCATATCAACGGCTCTACGGTGCAAAACGAGGCGCAGGCTCCCTATGGCGGTACCAAATCCAGTGGCTTCGGACGGTTCGACGGTCGCGCGGTCATTGATGAGTTCACCGAATTGAAGTGGTTGACCATCGAAAACAGCGGGCAGGGGTATCCTTTCTAACCGAAATTGGCCCGCGTGAGACTGTTCCGCGGGCCAATTTTTTTGTCAAAAATTGCAGATTTGTCGTGACGCGGCGCAAAATGCACCACGCCGGCGATCGTGTCCGTGCGCGCCTCGCGTCACGCCGATCTAAATTCCATGCCTGTTTTGCCGAAAGCCGGCGACAGAACTTGGGTGGCCAAATGGGAGGAAATCAATGGCTATGAATACGGATAGGAAGCTTAATAGGCTTGAGCATTCATTCATCACCGGCCAGATCAATCGGCGGACTTTCATTCGGGGAGCGCTTGCAACGGGGGCGCTTGCCCTGACGTCAATCCAGGCTCTCGCGGACGAACTGGACGTCATCCGGCAAAATCAGGACAAGCGGAGATCATCTCTTGCCAAGGCTTATGATTATATTGTCGTGGGTGCTGGCAGCAGCGGATGTTCTCTTGTCAATGCGCTGGCCAAGAATGGCTCGGCTCGGGTCCTCATCATCGAGGCTGGCGATTGGGATACGGCTCCATCGGTGCAGGATCCCCGCGTATGGTTCACCAATCTGGGAACGGAACGGGACTGGGGCGACGTTTCCATCCCCAGTGCCGGGGTCAACAACCGCGCCATTCCCGAACATACCGGTCGTGTTGTCGGTGGCGGCAGCAGCATCAATGCGGCGATATGGGCGCGGCCCTTCAAGGCGGACCTCGATCACTGGGCTGCCGAGAGCGGCGACGGGCAATGGGGCTATGAACACGGTCTCGAGATCTTCAAAAGCGTAGAGAACTGGCAGGGCAAGCCGAATGCCAAATATCGTGGGACCAATGGTCCCGTCTGGGTTCAGCCAGCGGCAGATCCACTGCCGCTTGCGACCAAGGTGCTCGATGCCTGCCGCGAGGTCGGCCTGCCGGTCGTGGAAGATCTGAACGGAGAGCGTGAAGAGACCGGCAATGGGTTCGGTTACATGAACCAGATCATCAAGGATGGGCGACGCTACAATATGGCCCACGCATTCCTGTATCCCGTTCTGGGCCGGGACAACGTCACTCTGCTGGTCAACACACAAGTGAACCGCATTGTGCTTGAGGGTGATCGCGCTGTGGCAGTCGAATGCCTTCACAATGGCGAGACGCTGACAATTGGCGCCGAACGTGAGATCATTCTGTCGAGCGGGGGATTTAACACGCCGAAGCTTCTGATGCTCAGCGGTATCGGCGACGAGAGTGATCTCAGGGCGGTTGACATCAAAACATTGGTCAACGTGACGGAGGTCGGCAAGAACCTGCAGGATCACATCTTGCATGGCGGATGTCTGTTCGAGGCACCGGCGGCCTTTGAGTATAAGAACAGTGCGGCCAATGTTTCCGGCTACTTCAAGACCGACTCTTCGCTCGAACTGCCCGATGTCAGCATTGTGCAGATCGAAATCCCCTATGCCAGCGATGTCGTAGGCAAAAAATACGCACCACCACCGACAAGCTGGGCGTTGTGTGCAGGCCTTGTCGCGCCAAAGAGCCGTGGCTCGATGAAGCTGAAGTCAAGCAATCCCGATGATCGCCCGATCGTCGACATGCAATTTCTCAGCCATCCGGACGATGTCAAGGCTCTTTCTCACAGTATCGAGCTTGCCCGCTCGATTGGAAACTCGGCCGCGATGAAAGAGTTCGTGGTTCGCGAAGTCGCTCCAGGCAAGAAGCTTGAAGGCGATGAACTCGTGAACTTCGTACGAGACGGGGCCACGACCTACTTCCACGCCTCCGGCGCCTGCCGCATGGGGAAAGACGACAAGGCCGTGGTTGACGCTAACCTTCGGGTCAACGGCGTCCGCAACCTGCGCATTGCCGACAGCACCATTATGCCCCGAATTGTTGCCGTTCCGACCATGCCGGCATGTGTTCATATCGGGCAGCGAATGGCTGAAATCCTCGCGAGTTGAAGAGAGTTGGGCCGCACCGTCGTCCGATGGCGGTGCGGCTCATTCATTTTTATGGCTGCCGCAAATAGTCCCGATGGACGGTCCTAGATTTATCGACCACAGAACAAGTTAGCGACGGTTTGTATGGTCAATTTCGAAGAGCGCTTCATGAAGTTCAAATGAAAGTCATCACAACCAAGTTACTTCTGTTTGGATCGTTCCGCCCAGACCCAGAAAAGCGCTGCGAGTATGCCGGACAACATTCCAATCCAAATCCAAGCAAAATCCATTTTCTCTCTCCACAGATCAAGAGCGGTGAAAAATGACCAACGGGCTCTGGTTACTCTGAACCACGACATTTTCAAGAATGATTGACTCCTGGAGTTACAAAGATCCACCAGGCAAATCACTTATTTGGCTAGCTATAGCCGCCGATCTTGGGACTTACGATTTTGCGATGGAGAAACGATTGCTGGTGCTCCGCCTGCACTATTTAAACACGTCTGGCACATCTGATTTCCTACCTCCGGCATTCAGTTCGATCGACGCACGCCAGAGGGCCTGTGCCCTCACCAGAGGGCTGTCCTCGATACGCAGTTCGGAACCACGGGTGTCTCGCAAAGTGACGGCCCAACCATCATCCAAGAGGTCGCGCCATTCGACATTCAGATGGACTTCGGTATGCGCAAAAAGGTTTCTCAGCGCCTGCGGCGGCAGCGTCGCGGCCAACACTATGTCATCTTCGTCAACCACCAACTTGAAATCTGGTGGCAACATTGTCTCAAGTCCAGCGCGGCAAACTGCAATACTTTGTGCCAGCAATCTCGCTTGTAGGCTGATCGAGGCTATAAACCACCGGCGGTTGAATCCATTGACCGCCGATGGTTCATTGAGTGCTGCATCGTCGAGATTGGCCAGCAGGCGCGCAAAATAAGCCGTCCCTCGCCGCGCTAGGTCAAGCGCGACTGCGGGAGCTGCCGGGGCGTCATAGCGCGCGCCCGGGCCTTGTCGCGAACGAAGCGCAGCACGCGCATCGCTGTCGCTATTACTCACCGATCGTCTCCCTCCACAAGGGTGCGGGCGAAATTGAGACGCTCCATGATGGGTGCATCGGAGAAGCGGAAGAGATCGAACTGGTTTTCTGCGCGCAGCGACCACTTCACCCAGGATGGGATGACGAAGATATCGCCGATGTCGAGCGCATGTTCCCTTTCATCGATCACCACACTGCCGCGACCTTCGAACACCTGAAAAACCGAGGAGCCGACCTCGCGTCGGGCAGGGGTCTCGGTCCCACCACGAAGCCGGTGAAATTCGCAACGGATAGTGGACATGACGTCACCTCCGGTAGTCGGATTTACGTACCGAACAGCGGCGTGACCCTGTTCCATAGTCGCAGGCTGGCCTTCTTCTTCGAGCAGAAGCTGTTCCTTTAGCGCCTGGTCCGTGTGTTCCCAGCGATAGGCCCCAATAGGGGAGCTTGCGGTGTTCTGAAGACCCGACAACGGGCGCAGCCCCGGGTGGCCCCAGAGCCTTTCGGAGCGGGAAAAGCGAGGTGTCGCGTAATCCGTGACTCGGTCGGCTCCGAATTCGAAAAAGCCCACGTCATTCTGGTATGAGAACGGAATGTCGAGACCGTCGATCCAGGCCATAGGGTGGTCGGTGTCATTATGATGGCCGTGGAAGAACCAGCCCGGTGTAAGAAGGAGATCGCCTCGGCTCATCCGCACCGGATCGCCGTTGACAACAGTCCAGACTCCTTCACCCTCTACGACGAAGCGAAATGCGTTCTGGGCGTGACGATGCTCCGGCGCCGTTTCGCGTGGCCCGAGATATTGGATTGCACACCACAGGGTCGGGCTAATGTAGGCGTTTCCATCGAGACCCGGATTTGCGAGGCCCAGCGCGCGGCGCTCGCCACCCCGGCCGACGGGTACCAGATCGCCCGATCTCTTTGCCAGTGGCAAAAGATTAGCCCATTTCCAGACGTAGGGAACAGCGTTGGGCGCCGGATGACGCGGCATAAGATTGCCGATCTGCGTCCACAATGGCTTAATGTGCTCTCGCTCGAAGCCCGCGTACAGTTCGCGCAGTTCAGAAGTGTCGTCAGGCTCCATCGCATGTGCCTTTGGCTGTGGTGCTGCGTTCTCCATTGGATTTCTCCTGTATCCGTTCAGTCGGCGTCAGATGGAATCGGGTTGAAATGGGGGGGCGGCGGTATGAAATGCAGCGATCGCATCAAGCTCATTAAAAATACGCTTGATCGTGGGCCATGACGACAGGTCAATATCGAACCGGCGGTTGTTCCAGACCTGGGAATACAGGCATATGTCCGCAAGCCCCGGCAGCTCTCCCTGGCAGTACCGGCCCGTCGCACGGTCCCTTGCAAGCTGGATCTCCAGTGCGTCGAAAGTAGCTGCCACCCAATGTACGAACCATTGCTTCTGCCGCGCTTCATCGGCACCAAAGTGATCTGCAATATACTGGAGAACGCGAAGATTGTTGAGCGGATGCACTTCGCAGGAAATCATGTATGCCAGCGAACGGACGCGAGCGCGGTCATCTGGATCTGAAGGGAGCAGCGGCGGGGCAGGATGAACCTCGTTGAGCCATTCGATGATCGAGAGCGACTGGGTCATGAAAGAGCCGTCCTCCCGCTCGAGCACCGGCACAAGTCCGGCCGGGTTCATCTGGAGATAGTCAGGCTGGCGCGTATCCCCCCGTCGAAGCACATAAGGAATGTACTCAAAAGGTAGTCCCTTGAGGTTGAGGGCGATGCGTAGCCGCGTTGAGGTCGATGATCGGAAGAAGTTGTGCAGTTTCAACATGTCACGCAGCTCGCGGCCCGATGAAGGTTTTGATTTCGCCGAGCCCCTCGATGGTGACGACGCAGATGTCGCCCGGCAATAATGGGCCAACGCCCGCCGGCGTACCTGTCATGATAAGGTCCCCCGGCTTGAGCGTGAACGAATGCGAGAGGATGGAAATGATTTCCGGGACCGACCAAATGAGTTCCTTCAGATCTGCATCCTGTTTGATCTGCCCGTTGACCGAAAGTGTGATCGCCCCGGTCAGTAGATGCCCGGTTGTTGCGACGGCATGAACCGGCCCAACAACGGCAGAGCGGTCAAACGCCTTTCCTTCGTCCCATGGTCTGCCCTTGTCGCGCGCTTCAAACTGGACATCCCGGCGCGTCAGATCGTTGCCGATCGCGTAACCCCAGACATGTTCGAGTGCAGAGTCGGTTGTCACACAGGTCGCCTCTCTCCCGATGGCGACGACCAGCTCGGCCTCATAGTGGAGATTTTCTGTCTTTGGCGGATATGAGACGGTCTCTCCATCTGCCACGACGGCGTCAGCAGGCTTGGTGAAGAAGAAAGGCGCCTCTCGGTCAGGGTCTTTGCCCATCTCACGGGCATGGGCGGCGTAGTTGCGGCCCACGCAGAAGATCCGACGGACAGGGAAGCGCGTATCGGAACCGTGGATTGCGACCGTTGGCTGCGGCGGGGGCGGGAAAGCAAACGTCATGGAAAATTCCTCATTTCAAGCTGGCAGGCCTAATCGCCGCGCCGAAGATTTTCTGACTGGCACTGCAGTCAGTTTGCAAGCGCTGGTGCAAGAAGTGCCTGCCTGTCGATCTTGCCGGTCCCCGTCTTAGGCAACTCCGAAACATATTCGATGATGCGGGGATACTTATGCGGCTGCAGCTGCGTTTTGACATAGTCGGACAGCATTCTAGATCTCGTTTCATCGCCTTCCGCACCGGATCGCAGTCGTACGACCGCGCGGAGCGTCATTCGCTGATCGGGCAATTTATGCGCCATGACGGCGCATTCTTGAACATCGGGATGCTCGTTGAGACAACGCTCCACCTCCAACGGCCAAACCCACTGTCCCGACACTTTGATCAGATCGTCGGCTCGTCCCTGAAAATAGTAGTGGCCGTCGCGTTCGATGAATCGGTCGCCCGTATAGAGCCAGTCTCCGCGCATAGTCTCCCGCGTTTTGTCCGGTTTGTTCCAGTAACAGGGAGCGGACGAATGCCCGCGTACGAACATGACACCTTCTTCGCCGGGGGCAGCCGGCGTTCCATCCGGCGTTTCAAGGCGAATCTCGTAGCCCGGAACACGCGCTCCCGCGGAGCCGATGCGTTGGTCGTCCTTGCTGTTCGACAGATAAATATGCAGCATTTCCGTCGAACCCAGGCCTTCCGTCGGCCCGTGCCCTGTCAGCCGTTCCCAGGCGCTGTAAACCTCATGCGAGAGGACCTCGGCGGCGGACATGGAAGAACGCAGTGATGACAGATCCCGGTTCTCGATGTTCGGACTGTGGATCAGTGCAGTGTACAACGTCGGCAGGCCAAAAATGACCGTCGGGCGGTATTTCTCTATCGCTTCTAGTACGGCGTCCGGACGAGGCTGCCCCGGCAGCAGCACGCTTGTCGCTCCCACCGAGAAAGGAAAGAGAAACGAATTTCCGAAGCCGTAGGCGAAGTACGCCTTCGGCACCGAAAAGCCAATGTCATCAGGTTGAAGCTGCAGCAATTTCCGCCCGAAGGCGGCCTCGCTATATGCCATGTCATGGTGCAGGTGCACGATGCCTTTCGGCCTGCCGGTCGAGCCGGACGAGTACATCCAGAACGCCATATCGTCCGGGCTGGTATCCGCGCAATCCAACTTATCGCTGTATGTTCCCAAAAATTCATCGGCCGATACCTGGTTGCTCAGATGCACTGGGCCATTGACGACAATGGCTTTCTCCATGTTGGTTCCGTTGAGAACCGAGCTGTCGAAACTCGAGGCAAACGATGCGTCGCATATGGCGAGTCGGGCACCGGAATCCTGCAGGAAGTAATTGAGCACGTCGGCCTTTGTCTGGATGTTGATGAGAACCGGTACGAAGCCTGCCCGCACTGCTCCGAAGAACGCGGCGGGAAATGCCGGCGTGTCATCGAGAAAAAATGCAATTCTCTCCCCGCGCCTGATGCCGGCAGCCAAGAATGCGTTGCCCCATCTCGACGCCTGACGAATGAGTTCGGCGTAGGTGACAGATCCAGCTGGCCCGATAACGGCGAGCTTATCGGGATTGCGAACCAAATTATCCCAAAGAACAATCGAGCAATTCGGGTGATCCGCCTTATTGAAGCCGATTTCTGCCGCTCCTAGCGTGTCCTCGCCAACCGGGTCTGCGATTTCGACCAGCCTGTCATTCTTTGCGTTTTCGTAGCGAGCCATGAATTCGGGCGCTGTCCTACGCAAACGGTCCATATCCATGCGGCCCGAACGGGACAGATAGTCGAATGCAAAATCGAGTGGTGGCAGTTCCATCTTCTCGGCAAAATGCTCGTACCAGCGCGCTGACGTATTGGCGGCATCGACGATCTTCTTCGCAATGGGCGGTCTTTCGGACTGATAGGCGGCAAGCGCATCATCAACATCTGCAATCGTGGAAAGTTTGCCCACAAGCGAAATTGCATCTTCCAGTGCAAGGCGCGTCCCCGAGCCGATCGAAAAGTGGGCCGTGTGTGCCGAGTCGCCTAGCAGAACATATCGTCCTTTCACCCAGGTATCGCACCACAGTCTTGGAAACTGCCGCCACAGCGACTTGTTGGTGATGAGGGTATCGTCGTCCAGAGTCTCGGAAAACAGCGCCGAGCAGATCGCTGCACTCTCACTTTCCGTCTTGGTCGCGAAGCCATAGCGCTGGAATGCCTCGGAATCGCATTCGACGATGAAGGTGCTGCGGCCCGGCGAGAAACGGTAGTGATGCGCGTTAAGCGGGCCAAGAGGCGTTTTGATGAACGTTTGCGTCAGAGTGTCGAAGGTCTTGTTCGTTCCGAACCAAGCGAAATGGTTGGTGAAATGGTCTATTTTAGCTTTGAAGTCCTGCTCAAATGCGCGCCGAACGACAGAATTCAGACCGTCCGCGCCGATCACGAGATCCGCGTCGAGCTCATCGAGACCGGTCACCTGATGAGAAAACCGAATATCGATTCCCATGGCCTCTGCTTGCATCCTCAGGATTTCGATCAGTTCAAGTCGGCCAATCGCAGAGAAACCCACGCCATCCAGCGTCACACTGCCCTGCGGCAGCTTTAGGGTCATGTTCCTCCACCGCTCCATCTGCGGTGTCACAAGATCATAGATCACGGGGTCGGATGCCTTCAGGAAGTCCAGCGCCTGATCCGAAAAAACGACCCCGAAACCAAACGTGGCGCCGACCGGATTCTGTTCCGTAACGCGCAGCTTCACATGCGGCATCAGCCGGCGAATCAGGATCGCCGTATAGAGGCCTGCTGGACCGCCACCCAAAATTTCGACACTTGAAAGCCGTGCCATCTCTCCTCCTCCAGGATCGCTCGACAATTGATGTCGTTCACTCTACGATATTTTCCAAGATGCGCAATTAGTTTTTTATCGCGGAAAAATTGAGATGAGTGCAAAAAGCAGAATCGAGGTTACATTTGGAGACTGCGATCCAGCCGGGATTGTTTTTTATCCGAATGTATTCCGATGGTTAGACAGGGCACTTCACAATTATCTACGGCCATTTGGTGGGCATGCGCAGATTTGTGAGAACCTTGGCGCCCTGGGCATTGGATTGATGGAGGCCAGGACGCAGTTCCTCAAGCCGATACGCGACGGCGATTGCGTCGAAATTAACCTCTCTATAATTGAGTGGGGCCGCAAGACTGTCACAATCAGCTATGAAGGCAAGGTCGGCGACATCTCAGCTTTTCGGGCTCAGGAGATCAGGGGGCTGTTCAAGCGCAACGGGGGTGATATGTTCGCCGCCGACATGTCAGGACTTAGGGAGCGTCTGAAAGCTATTGACAAAGAATGAGGAGGGGACAAGGCAAAACGGGGGTATTCAATCCCTGGACGCGGCATTGAGGGTTTTGAACACCGTCGTGGAGTTCCATGAGCCTGTGACACTCTCTGAGCTTGCACGCACCTGCCGGATGCCGCCGAGTAAGGTCCATCGCTATTTGTCATCTTTCTTGAAGGCAGGGCTGATCGCGCAGACCGGCAGATCTGGCAAGTATTTGCTCGGACAAGGCGCTCTTCACCTGGGTCTCGCTGCGATCGGCCGTCATGATTTCGTGAATTTTGCCGCGGACGGAATGGTTGATCTCTGCTCGGAAACAGGTATGACGGCGCTTCTTTCGGTCTGGGGTAATGGCGGTGCCACTGTCATCCGCTGGGAACGTGCCGCTTCGCCGACAGTGACATCAATGGGACTTGGCACAACGCTGCCCCTCCTGAACTCCGCTACCGGACGTGCTTTTTTGACGTGGGCACCACCTGCTACTACTAAGGCAGCACGCGATACGGAAATTCGACGCGTGAAGAAAAGTCCTTCCATTGCACCGGATCTGGAACCGACTGCATCAGGACTTGAGGACCTTATCAAACGGACAAAAGAGCGTGGCTACGCGTCGGTGGAAGGTAAGTTCATCCCGGGCCTTGTTGCCATCGCAGCGCCAGTTCTCGATTGGCAAAATGAAGCCCAAGCCGTAGTGACCCTCATAGGAACAGATCCAGAGTCGCTGAAACCCGATTCCCCCCAAGTCGCTAGCTTGATTTCCTTCTGCAGGATCAAATCAGTGCTGCCGCCCGTCTAGCAGGTTCTTGAGCAAGGCCTTGGTCTGGCGTGATTGATTGTGGTGCACTGGCTTGGACGAGATTGAGTGGTGGATGCGGGCGGCGATTCCCGGACGGGACTATCAAGATTGGCGTCGTCGCCCCGCCGACAGGACCGCTAGCTGTTTTCGCACAGAGGACCGGTAGGATGGCGGGCCGATACTTATCATCGTCGACCACGGCGACCATTCCGATATCCCGCTGCGTGGGAAGATGGTCGCGAGCGGCAAGGGTAATTTGCTCGATCAGGTGCCGTTGTGCTTGATCACGCGTCTGCGCGCATATGGTCGCCGGATCACGCTGACCGGGCCGATCCGTTTTGGCCGCTCAGATTCTCCAAGGATTGTTTTGTGGGCGGACGGAGTGCTCCCCGGATTCCATGACTTCACCCATCTTGCGTTTGGAAACTGCACCATGTAGCCCGCCACTGCCTTTTGCTCACTGAGGATTGGCATGTAGCATGTCCTAGCAGGCGCCGCGGGCGGTTTTCCCGGTACGCAGCGACTGTCCACAATTTCCAAACTACCTTGCCACTGGTTGTTAGGCCCGCTTGCACCGGCTGTTTCCGGGTAGCGGTCCGATGACAAGTGCCTTCATGGACCTGCTCTCACCCAGTTCGCACCCTGATGTGAACTGCTTCAATGGTACGTCCTGACGCGACAGTGATGTTGCACAAGAGACAGTTTACGGACACTGCGACCAAGCGCATCAAATGGGATGGCAAGGCTGGCAGGGTTTACCCGCAGGCTGGCCACCAGTTGCACTCGCGCACTTCAAGGGGGAGGCCTTGGCGCGAAATATCAAAAAGATCGGAGGAGCTATGAAGTACTGGCTTAACGTTGTTGCGTCAATTTTGCTGTGCACTACTGCCGGCGCCGCACATGCTGACAATCTCTACAAGGGCGCACCGCGCACATTCCTTTTCAACCCGGCTCAGGACGTTTGTTTTCGTGACGCCGCCCAATACAAGAAGGACGGTCCCTATACGATCGGCTTCTCGAATGCCGGCCTTGGCGACAGCTGGCGTGTCGTGGCTTTGCATTCCATGATGAAGGCTGCGGCCGAACACAAGGACAAGATCGCCCATCTGTTGATCACCGACGCAGGACACGATGATTCAAAGCAGGTCGCAGATATTCAGGACCTGGTTTCGCGAGGCGTCGATCTTCTCATCGTCTCAGCAAACACTGCTCAGGCATTGGACCCGGCCGTAACGCGGGTGATGGAACAGGGCATTCCGGTCGTGATGGTTGATCGCCGCATCGCATCCGACAATTTCGTTACCTTCGTCACTGCGTCGGATGCCATCTCCGGCCGTTTGTTTGCCCAGTGGATCGTCGAGAAACTGCACGGCAAAGGCAACGTAATCATGCTGGGTGGGCAGGCAGGGTCAAGCCCATCGGAAATCCGCATGAAAACGGCAATGCAGGTCTTCAACCAGTACCCAGACATCAAGATTCTGGAAACCGTGTATGGCGACTGGAGCCCTGTCAAATCGAAGCAGGTTATGCAGTCGATGATCCAAAAATACGGCAAAGAGATCAACGCGGTGTGGTCTGCACATGGTCTCATGACGCCGGGGTCGATCGAAGCATTCGTTGATGCGGGTTGGGCAGACGGTACCATTCCGCCGCACACTACCGCGGATGTGAACGGACCCATGCAGTTGGCCCTCAAGCATAAGGTGCCACTGCTCGAAGTCGGCTATCCGCCGGCCATGGCAGGTGAAGCAATCAAGTCGGCGTTGCAAGTGCTGGCTGGTGCGCAGGTGCCGTGCATCACGGAAATCAACAGCCAGATTGCGGTGACGGAGGGCGACAACACGCCTTCTATCGATACCCGACTTGGTATCAAGGATATGGTGGTTCCGAACGGTCCTCCGGATCTTCTCGTCACGGGCGGCATGGGACAAGACTACGATCCCAAAACGTTTTCCGTCGATTACCCGAAGTAAGCATCAGGTTGATGGCCGGGGCCCTTCGGGACCCCGGTTCAGGAGGAATGTATGCTTACGATATCCAACGTTTCGAAGTCGTTCCCGGGCGTTAAAGCATTGTCGAGTGTTCAACTCAACGTGCGAGCCGGTGAAATACATGCGCTGATTGGGGAGAATGGTGCAGGGAAATCGACCCTGACCAAGATCATTGCCGGCGTTCATCAGCCTGATGAGGGGCAGATGGAGTTCGACGGAGAGATCGCGCACTGGGCCTCACCAGGCAACGCGAAGGCCGCCGGAATCCACGTCATCTACCAGGAATTCGTGCTCTTTCCGCAGATGACGGTGGCCGAGAATATTTTCCTCGGTCATGAACGCAGAAGAGCCATGGGGCTTGTAGATCATCGCCGGACACGTCTCGATGCTGTCGAGCTATTGCGCCGCCTGGGCGTCGAGATCGACCCCGACGCACGTGCATCGGAACTGAGTGTTGCCGACCAGCAAATGGTCGAGATTGCCAAGGCTTTGGTTCACAAGGTCAAGTTGCTGATCCTTGACGAGCCGACCGCCGTCATATCGGGCAGGGAGGTTTCTCTGCTTTTTCAGCGCCTTCGAGCCCTAAAAGATGAAGGTGTTGCAGTTATCTACATATCTCATCGCCTCGAAGAAATATTCGAGATTTGCGATCGCGTGACGGTTTTGAAGGACGGGCAGTTCGTCACCTGTCGGGATATTGTTGATGTGGATCGCAGGTCTCTGGTTTCGTTGATGGTGGGACGGGACATGACCGAACTGTATCCGCTCAAAGCTCAAAGAAGTTCTGACCGACCAGTCGTACTTGAAGCGAAGGAAATCTCGGTATCGGGACGCGTCAAGAAGGCATCCATAACGCTCAGAGCCGGGGAAATTGTCACTTTGGCCGGCATGGTCGGCGCTGGCAGAAGCGAGCTGGCGCTCGGAATTTTTGGAGGACTGCCACTCGAAAACGGGCAGATCACCGTGAACGGCAAGACCTTCGCCAGCATGTCGCCGGGCCGGGCGATTGAAGAGGGTATCGGCCTACTCACCGAGGACCGAAAAGGACAGGGCCTTGCGATGCTGCTGGACGTGGCTGCCAATATCTCGGCGGCAAACTTGGGCTCGGTCAGCCGCCGGGGAATGATAGATCCGCGAACCGAAGACCGGATCGCCAACCTTGAAATATCCGCCTATCAGATCGCATGCCGGGGCCCGCACAATCCAGTGCTCAATATGTCCGGCGGCAACCAGCAAAAGGTTCTGGTTTCTAGGTGGGCGCGCACGTGCAGGAAAGTACTCATTCTCGACGAGCCGACGCGTGGCGTCGATGTTGGCGCCAAAGCAGAGATCTATCGCATCATCCGAGCGCTGGCCAATGATGGCCTAGCGGTGCTCATGATCAGTTCGGAACTTCCCGAGGTTGTCGGGATGTCAGATCGTGTCTTGGTGATGCGCGAAGGCTTCGTAAGCGGCGAGCTCACTGGCGATGACATCAACGAAGAGAAAATCATGCAACTCGCCACGCAGGAAGCTGCGATTGAGGAGATGGCGTCATGACGGCCATTGCAAAATCAACCTATGTCTATCTGACCAAGCGACAGGCGGGATTGTTCATTGTCGTCGGTCTGATTATTGTGCTCCTGCTGGTCGGCGCAGTGATTTCCGATCGATTTAGAACCTACGCCAACCTGACAAATGTCCTTGAGCAATCGACGGCGCTTGCGCTCGTAAGCCTTGGGCAGACGCTAACAATTTTGACTGGCGGCATAGATCTCTCCGTAGGGTCGATGGTCAGCTTTGCGGGCGTGCTGGTGTCCGGCATTTCCAACGGAGATCCCACCATGGCGGCGGTTGCGATCGGTGTCGTGATCGTACTCGGTATCGTGGTCGGACTGATCAACGGAACGACTATCATCTGGCTCGGAGTCCATCCGCTGATCGTCACGCTTGGGATGGGAGCAGTCCTTCAGGGCGCTACGTTGCTCTATACCAAAGGTCCTGCTGGCAAGATGCCACTGGGATTTGACTTTCTAGCATACGGTCGACTCTTCGGACTGCCTGTCGGAGCACTGATCACCCTCGTGCTGTTCCTTGGAGCGGCAGCATTTCTGCGACACACGGTCTTCGGGCGTCACATCTATGCGGTTGGAGATGATCCCACCGCGGCGGAACTCATGGGACTTCCTCGCAAGCACGTCATTCTGTTCGTCTATGCGTTTTCAGGTTTCATGGCGGCCCTTGCCGCTATCTTCCTGGTTGCCCGCTTCGGAGTAGGACAGCCATATACGGGACAGAATTTCACTCTGACATCCATCACACCCGTTGTCGTCGGTGGGACCATGCTTCGGGGCGGGCGCGGCGGAGCAGTGGGAACGTTGATGGGGGTCTATCTAGTGTCGCTGCTTAACAACGTGATGAATTTCATGGATATTTCATCTCACTTCCAGCTGATCGTGCAAGGTCTGATCGTTATGCTTGCTGTCTCGATCTACGTCGAAAACAAGAGGAAGATTTGATGTCTCAGGTTACTGAAACCGCGCCTCTGGCCAATGGAAAGGGGTTTGATGCGCGCGCATTCGGGCGTGCATACGGGATCCATCTGGCGCTCCTCATACTGATCGCCGTCTCGGCGGTACTCTCGCCGGCCTTTCTGAGTCCCGGCAATGTTTCCAACATGCTCCTGCAAATCGCACCGCTCGGTATCGTCGTCATCGGCCAGACGCTAGTCATTCTGGTTCGGGGACTCGATCTTTCAGTGGCATCGGTGATGGCTACATGTGCGGTCGTCGCGACAAGCTTCAACGGCCAGGATAGCGACGCTTTGCTGGTTGCGACTGTGGCAATTGGTGTGGGCCTCATCACCGGGCTCATCAACGGACTGCTGATCACTAAACGAAATGTCTCTCCGTTCCTCGCGACGCTCTCCACGATGATTGTGCTGCAGGGCATGAGGTTTGCTTACACGCAGGGTGCGCCCTCCGGCAATGTTCCGCCGTTCTTTCGCACGCTTGGCTCGCAGTCCCTCCATGGCGTGCCTTTCAACCTCATCGTCATGCTCGGTCTCGCCGCGTTCTTCAGTGTTCTGCTCAGCAGAAGCATATTCGGTCGTCGAGTTTACATAACAGGTGGCAATCCCGTCACTGCAAGGTTGGTTGGCATCAACGCGGACCGCGTGACCATTATGTGCTACGTGATCTCTGGTGTTCTTGCAGCATTGGCAGGCTTGATCCTGTCGGGATTCGTAGGAATTGTCGACAATTGGGTTGGTCAAGGAACGGAGCTCGATTCGATCGTCGCGGCGGTGATGGGCGGCGTCGCGCTTTCAGGGGGGCGCGGCACAGTCGTCGGCGCGCTTGTTGGGGCTGCGATATTGACCGTGGTTTTCAATGCGGCGCTGTTGCTTGGCATGCCCATCGAGTTTCAAATTCTGATCAAGGGAATCGTCATCGTCGTAGCCGCGGCATTCTATGTCCGTCAACCGGCCCGGTGAATTCTCATCGAGATACCGGAAGATCCGTACCGCATCCAATTTGACTTTGTCCTCCCAGGGCATTGGCTGTCGCCAGAATATCGGCGGCAGCCTTTTTTTGTCCCGCAGTGCATTTGAAATCGAGGCATCGTGAATTTCTCAATCAAGCCAACAAGATGAGACAACAGTGTCTTACAAGGGGCAATTGAATGACGCTGCCGGTCATGGTCCCCTGCTCATGCACCACGTACATTTGGGAGGAAGAAATGCGCGAAGACATCTACTGGGTTTGCATCTTCAAGATTCAGGCTCCGACGCTCGGCGATTTCAAAGCGGTCGTTCGGCCCCTCGTCGAGATGACGAGAAAAGAAGAAGGCTCCATGGCCTACGAATACCATGTCAGTGAGGACCATACGGAGATTCACATCATCGAGCATTATCGAAGCTCAGGCGCCGTCGTTCATCACGTTCAGAACACTTTCTCCCAATTCGCCGAGCGATTTACCGCGCTGGCGACGGTTTCCAGCTTCATTGTCTATGGTACGCCGAACGCCGAGGCCCGCAAAATTCTCGACGGCTTCGGTGCTGTGTATCTCAGTAATTTCGATGGATTCACAAAATAGCCGGGGCTGGTGTCATATCTATCGACTGACGCGATCAATCCTGGGCATCAATTGGCTCCGCCTTGATAATAGGCGGAGCCAATTGAGAGACGCGTCGAGATCGACGGATTCAAAGCAGGGATTGCCTCAGCCCTTCGCCTGCTTGCACATGGAAGCCCAGTACACGACTGAGATCGATGATGCGAACGCCATGGGGAGGAGCTGTCTTCTTCTCTGTGATCGTTGCTCTTCCATGGGTTCAAGCCGCAGCATCGGCGATCATGTTGCGTGCGATCACGATCTGCTGGATCTGGGTGGTGCCTTCGTAAATGCGGAAAAGGCGTACGTCGCGATAGAAACGCTCGATACCGTAGTCGGCGATGTAGCCGGCGCCGCCATGGATCTGCACGGCACGGTCGGCGACCCGGCCGACCATCTCACTTGCAAACATCTTGCAGCAGGCAGCCTCCGTGCTGACATTTTGGCCGGCATCCTTGCGCCGCGCGGTTTCCTCTATCATGCATCGGGCAGCATAAGCTTCGGCCTTGCTGTCGGCGAGCATGGCCTGGATCAACTGCTTTTCGGCGATCGGGCCACCGAACTGTTTGCGATCCATGGCATAGGCCAGGCTATCGCGGATTAGCCGATCAGCGGCGCCGACGCAAACGGCGGAGATGTGCAGCCGACCGCGATCCAGAACTTTCATAGCGGTCTTGAAACCCCGACCTTCCTGACCGCCCAGGATGGCGGATACTGGCACCCTGCAATCATCCAGAATGACGTCGCTGGTATGCGATCCCTTCTGTCCCATCTTCTTGTCGATCGGGCCCAGCGAGAGACCAGGCGTCCCAGCTTCCACTAGAAATGCCGTGACACCAGATGATGACTTCGATGCTGGGTCGGTGCGCGCAAAGATGGTAAAGAGGCCCGCGTGGGGTGCATTTGTGATGAAGCGCTTGGTGCCGTTGAGAATGTAATGATCTCCGTCGCGGCGGGCAGAGGTCTTCAGCGAGCCTGCATCCGAGCCTGCGTCAGGCTCCGTCAGCGCGAAGGATGCGATCATTTCCCCTGTCGCGAGCTTGGGAAGATAGGCATCCTTCTGTTCGGGGGTGCCGTCGATGATAATACCCTGCGAGCCAATGCCATTATTGGTTCCCACAAGCGACCGGAACACCGGCGACGTTTGTCCAAGAACGAAGGCGGCGGCGACCTCCTCGACCATGGTGAGACCGAGACCGCCATACTCCTCCGGAATCGACATCCCGAACAAGCCCATATCGCGAATTTCCTGGATCAGCGACGGCGGAATTGCATCGTCATCCGCCACCTGAGCCTCATGGGGAACAAGCCTTTCCCGCACGAACCGGTCGAGTGTGTCGAGAAATTGCTGGAGGGTTTCTGGATCGAGACTCATCGCTGAAGTGTTTCCTTGTTTTCAGTCGTCCGCCGATCTTCTCGCTCCGGCATATTTCACCGGCATGGATCGATGTCCTACAAGATCTATCAAGACATTACCCAGTTGCGTACTGCGCTAGGTGCATCATGGGGCCCAAAGCGCTCTGTCGCAAAATAGACAGTTGCCCGAGACACAAGATGCATTCCAAAAGTCCGTAAAACCGGATGAATGGGTAGGAGAGAACTCAATGAACGCGACCACGTATCCGAGCGTCGAGATATTCATAGGTGGTCGCTGGATCGGACCGGATGAGCGCGAGTCACGGCCTGTCATCAATCCCGCCACCGAAGAGGAGGTGGGTCGGATGCCGACCGTCACGGCAGACGACCTGGATCTAGCCGCCACGACCGCACAGAGCGCTTTCATGTCCTGGAAGCTCAGATCTCCCTTGGATCGCAGCGTCATTCTTCGGAGATTTGCCGAGCTGCTTCGCGTCAATGAAGTCGCGATTGCCCGTGGGATTACGATTGACATGGGCAAGCCTTTGGCGGAATCCCGGGCGGAGGTGCGGTCAGCAGCGGATCACGTCGATTGGCTGGCTGAAGAGGGTCGTCGGGTTTATGGTCGGATCATCCCGTCACGGGTCCCTGGCGTGCAACAGCAGGTCATGCGCGAGCCCGTGGGCGTCTGCCTCGCCATCACGCCTTGGAACTTCCCTATGAGCCAGGCTATCCGGAAGGTCGCTAACGCACTTGCTGCCGGGTGCACAGTCATTCTGAAGGGACCCGCCGAGACCCCATCGGGCATCATGGCGATCGGCCGATACCTGCAGGAGGCGGGACTTCCCGACGGTTGCCTCAATCTCGTTTGGGGTGACTCTGCATTGATTTCGGCAACATTGCTGGCGCGCCCTGAGGTCCGAAAACTGAGCTTCACGGGGTCCGTGCCCGTCGGCAAGCATCTGGCGGAGCTCTGCGGACGCTACATGAAGCGCAGCACAATGGAACTCGGCGGTCACGCGCCGGTATTGGTGTTCGACGATGCCGAACCCGAGGCTGCAGCGCAGGCCCTTGCGGGCAACAAGCTGCGTAACGCCGGCCAGGTCTGCATCGCCCCGACGCGGTTCTTTATCCAGGACGGTGCTTATGACCGCTTCCTGTCCGCTCTTGCCACGTCGTTCGAGGCCGTGACAGTGGGCGATGGTCTGGACGAACAATCCAGGATGGGACCGCTCTGCCATCCCGGACGCATAGCCGCGATGGAGGAACTCGTCGCTGACGCGCGGCGCGGCGATGCCAATGTGGTGACCGGTGGTAAGAGAATTGGCAATAAGGGCTACTTCTACGCGCCGACGATCGTCGAGACGCCCGACGACAAGATCGCGTTGATGCGGGACGAGCCGTTCGGCCCCGTTGCCGTCGTCTCGCGGTTTAAAGGCATAGACGAGGGGCTGTCGCGCGCAAATGCCCTGCCTTTCGGTTTGGCGTCATATGTGTTCACCAATTCTCTGGAGCGTGCCGATCGCGCGGCAATCGAGCTTCAGGCTGGCATGGTCAGTATCAACCATTTTGGTCTCGCTTTGCCTGAAACGCCTTTTGGAGGGATCAAGGACAGCGGCTATGGCAGCGAGGGTGGCAGTGAAGGATTTGACGGTTACCTGAATACGAAATTCGTCACCCGACGCTCTACAATTATCGTCTGAGGTGCGCCATGACCGTACATTTCGAGCTTCTCGACGGCGTTGCGATGGTGACGATCGACAACCCCCCAGTAAATGCCATCGGTCTGGTGGAGCGCCGAGGGCTTGACGATGCCATGAACAAGGCGCTTGCTGCCGGGGCCGAACGGATGATCATCACTGGCCGAGGGTCGATTTTCGCGGCCGGCGCTGACGCGAAGGAATTCGATACCCCACCTCAGGCTCCGCACCTGAACGACGTCCTCAATCGACTGGCCACATTTCCCATCCGTGTCATCAGCGCCATCAATGGCACTGCGCTTGGCGGCGGTCTTGAGATCGCGCTCGCCAGTCACTATCGTATCGCCGCGCCCGTTGTGACCATGGGACTACCTGAGGTAACGCTCGGCGTCGTGCCCGGTGCTGGAGGAACGCAGCGACTTCCACGTCTAATCGGTATTGCGAGGGCGGTCGACATGATCGGCTTCGGCAACAATGTCGGCGCTGAAAGCGCTAAGTCCATTGGTCTCGTGGATCAAGTAAGCACGGTCCCAGTGGAGGCGGCCCGCTCGATAAGCGGGGCTTGCTTGCAACTGGCTGTCCCAACGGATCTCCGGCCGGCGCCGGCAAGCGACGACGCCTCCGTCACAAAAGCTAAGCTGCAGGCAACTCGGCGCTTTCCCGGCCAGGATGCGCGCGCAAGAGCTATCGACCTCGTCGCCGCGTCGAGCACGCTGCCGTTGACGGAGGGGCTTGCACGCGAGCGGAAAATATTTCTCGAACTCCGCGCGTCAAAGCAGGCGCGCGCGCTCAGGCATGTCTTCTTTTCGGAGCGTGCGGCGCTTTCCCAGGGCAAACAGTTTCCCAAAATGGGAAAGGACATCGCGAATGCGCTTGTTGTCGGCGGGGGCAATATGGGGGCAGCGATTGCCTATGCCCTGGCGACAAGCGGCATTGATGTCACGGTCATCGAAATGGACAAGGCCGGGCTCGATAGAGGAGAAGCAAATGTCGGTCGCATCGTCGAGCAGGGCACGTCACGAGGTTTGCTTTCGGCCGACGCCGCAACCAACCTGAAATCCAGGATTGCGTACAAGATCGGCTACGATAACCTAGAGCCTGTCGATCTCGCGATCGAGGCGGTTTTCGAAGACATGAAGGTCAAACAGGCGATCTTCGATGCTTTAGCTGGGGCGCTGCCGGAAAGAACGATTCTTGCGACCAATACTTCCTATCTCGATGTAAACCAGCTTGCTGAACGCGTTCCCATGCCCGGCCGGTTTCTAGGGCTTCATTTTTTCAGCCCGGCGCATATCATGAAGCTGTTGGAGATCGTACGCGGCGATATGACCTCTCCGGAGACTCTCGGCGCCGCATTCCAACTGGCGAAGCAACTCAA
This sequence comes from Shinella sp. OV683, assembly GCF_057787725.1. NCBI lineage: Bacteria > Pseudomonadati > Pseudomonadota > Alphaproteobacteria > Hyphomicrobiales > Rhizobiaceae > Shinella > Shinella sp. OV683. The sequence goes on along the minus strand of NZ_JBYMED010000002.1, from coordinate 142,702 downwards.
GAAGATGCCTGTCCTGTCGGGTGTTTGCGACGGATTCATCGGAAACCGCATCCTGACGCGATATCGCCACGCGGCGGACCTTCTCCTGCTGGAAGGAGCCAGCCCGTCTCAGATAGATGCTGTCATGAGCGACTTCGGAATGGCAATGGGACCATATACCGCCCAGGACATGTCCGGGCTCGATATCGCCTATGCAAATCGCAAACGCCAGAATCTCCGCAACAGGAATGACATCCGCTATGTGCCAATTGTCGACCGGCTTGTAGACGACCACGGGCGGTTGGGACGCAAGACAGGGGCGGGGTGGCACGACTATGCCGGCGACAAGGCATCGCCGTCCCCGGTCGTCGAAGCCGAACTCCTTCGCGCCTCCGAAGAGGCAGGCATCACTCGGCGTGCTCTGTGCGAACAGGACATAGTCGAGCGCGTGCTGCTGGCTATGATCGCAGAGGCGATCACCATTCTCGAAGAAAAGATCGCTCAGCGGCCCAGTGATATCGATCTGGTGCTTGTCCACGGCTACGGCTTCCCCCGCTGGCGGGGCGGGTTGATGCACTATGCCGATAATCTCACGCCAGTAAAGATTCTTGCAGACATCCAGCGCCTTGCCGCCGTCGATCCGCTGTCATGGAAGGTGTCTCCTTTGTTGGAAACGCTCGTTCGTGAGGGCCGTTCCTTCGATTCCCTCAACCAAACCGTGACGGTGAAATAAAGTGTCTGAGGTTTTTATCTGTGACTATGTGCGTACGCCGATCGGGCGTCACGGTGGTGCCCTGTCAATGGTCAGGCCAGACGACCTTGCCGCCGTTCCAATCGCCGCCCTTCTGGGCCGCAACCCAAAGGTGGATCCGGCTGCCGTGGAGGAAATATGGCTTGGTTGCGCCAACCAGGGCGGCGAAGACAACCGCAATGTCGCGCGCATGGCGTCGCTGCTGGCGGGAATGCCTGAGCGGGTGCCCGGCATCACGCTCAATCGCCTTTGTGCCTCGGGACTAGAGGCGGTCATCACTGCCGCGCGGACAATTCGCTGTGGCGAAATTGATATGGCGATTGCAGGTGGTGTCGAGAGCATGAGCCGCGCACCCTTCGTCATGCTCAAGTCGGAAAGTCCGTTTTCGCGCACGGTAGCCATGGAGGATACGACGATAGGCTGGCGTTTCATAAATCCCAGGATGAAGGCGGCATATGGCGTCGATTCCATGCCGGAGACAGCGGAGAACGTCGCCGTGGATTTTGGGATCAGTCGGGAAGATCAGGACCGGTTTGCACTCCGTTCACAAACGCTGGCATCCGTAGCTGCGACAAATGGAAGGTTCGCTCGCGAAATTGTGCCGGTGACAGCACCCGCAGGACGCAATCGCACCGTGGAAGTGACGATGGACGAACATCCGCGCCCAGACACGTCCGCGCAAGATCTTGCCCGACTACGCCCCATCGTTTCAGTGCAGGGATCAGTGACGGCAGGCAATTCTTCAGGTGTGAATGACGGCGCCGCAGCGCTGCTGCTGGCATCGGAAAGCGCTGTGAAGAGACACGGCCTGAAACCCCTGGCCCGTATCGTCGGCGCCGCCTCGGCCGGTGTCGCTCCGCGCATAATGGGTTACGGCCCTGTACCTGCCGTCAAGAAGCTCATGGCGCACAACGGACTGAGTGTGGGCGACATTGAACTCTTCGAGGTCAACGAAGCCTTCGCCTCGCAGGTCCTTGCCTGCCTGCGTGGCTTGGAAATCGACGAGCAACATCCGGGTCTCAACCCCAACGGCGGCGCAATTGCGCTTGGGCATCCTTTAGGAATGTCGGGCGCGCGCATTGCCGGCAGCGCAGCACTCGATCTCGGACTGTTGAATGGGCGACGCGCTGTCGTGTCCATGTGCGTGGGTGTCGGGCAGGGTGTTGCCATGCTTCTCGAGCGTCCGTAGCGGAGCCGGCTAGATGCAGAAGGGACCGGAAGCGAAGCGCTCCCGGTCTTTTCTGTTCCATAATCTTATTGCTTGAGATCGATCAATATCTTCAGCTGAGTACCGGCCGGATCCAGCAGAAGATCGAATCCTTCCTTGACCACGTTGTCAAGCGATACGGTCTTAGTCACGACCTTGCGCGCGGGTATCTGACCGGATGCGATCAGTCGCATTACGCGTGGCCACAGTTGGCCCGGATAAGCCCATGATCCGCGAATATCGATATCCTTATAGACGACATTGAACCAGTTTATCGGGGCCTCTCCTTGATGCAAGCCAACTTGAACGACGACGCCCTGCTTGCGGACCGCGTCGACGCAGGCCTGCAATGCAAGAGTGTTGCCGACGCATTCGAGCGCCACGTCGCAGCCTACATTGCCTTCGGTTGCCGCGCGCACGACGTCGCCGACGGACTCGTTTTTCGGGTTGATCGTAACCACATCCGGAATGATCTTCTTTGCAATCGCAAGGCGCGTTGGATTGATGTCCGAGAGAAACAGCTGCACGGCGCCGGCTGCTCGCGCGGCAAGAAGCGTGAGCAGGCCGATTGGCCCAGCACCCGTGACTAGCACGGAGTTACCCTGTTTCACGCCGCCGCGGTCGCAGGCATACACGGCCACCGCGGTGGGTTCGACGAGGGCTGCATCCTCATCGGTCAGTTCATCGGGCACCTTGTAGACGTTGTAACCCTTCAGGAGAGCCTGTTCGGCCATGCCCCCGCCGATCCAGCTTAGGCCGGCAAGCGCCATCATGTCTGAAAGCTGGAATGCTGCGCGGTCCGTGTAGTAGTCGCCATTGCGTGGCGTGATGAACGGCTGCACAGACACCCGATCGCCGACCTCGACGTGCGTCACATCCTTGCCGACCTTCGTCACGACTCCACCGAATTCATGGCCCAGGACCTGCGGCCCCGATGATCCCGTGAGCGGATGAGGTTCCTTGGGTACGAAGATCGGACCATAGGCATATTCATGCAGGTCTGTACCGCAGATGCCAGTAAACCGGTTCTGGATGACGACCTCGTCGGCCGCAGGCTCCGTCGGATCTGCGATATCTTCTACAAGCAGATTTTTGGCTGCGTAAAAGCGAAGTGCCTTCATTTCAATTCCTCCTCCAAACTAAAATTCTCAAAAACTCAATGGCGCGATCGCTATCGGGGCGAGAGAAATTCCTCCATTCCGCACGTTTGTCCGGCGCCATCGCACTATAGTGATAAGGCGTTCGCACTCTATGCCACTACTGTCTCTTGTGAGACAGCCATGCGGCACGGCGCTGGTTCATTTGGGCCAGTGTTCAGGGTCTAAGCTTCTGATATCTTTGAGCATGTCGAACACGGGGAAAAGCATATCCCCTTTCAGGCGTCATGTATCGCTGGAGGAGGAGCCCCATGATGATAGCTACTACTAGCCAGGAATCTCTAGCTGAACTTTTCAGAGCGAGCATGAGAATTGCGGCTGCAAGCGTCTCCCTTGTGACGGCTCGAGACGGGGAGGGTGGTCACCATGGTATGGCAGTGACCAGCGCTATCTCGCTCTCGATGAGCCCGCCATCGATGATAGTCGCGATCAATAGGTCCGCCTCTATTCACCCAGTTATTCACCTAACCGGCATGTTCTGCATCAATCTCATGGGAGAAGTGCACCACGAGATACTGGAACGGTTTTCGCGCAGCGATTTGCGCGACACTCGGTTTACCGAGGAACATTGGCAGGAGGGGCCTGAAGGCCTTCCTATCCTGCGCGGGGCCCTTTCATCGCAAGTGTGCACCGTCGAAGCAGCGCATGACTACAGCACACACACAATTTTTGTTGGGCGCGTCAGTCATGTGCTGCTGCCAACGCCGGGCGAGCAAGCCGCCGCCCCACTCATCTGGATGAACGGTACGCGAAAGTCGCTTGCAACCGGCTACTCGACGAAATCCTGAATTTCACTTCGAATGCCCAAATGGGCTTCGTCAACCCCGAGGGAGGATACCTTGAAACTAGGAACTTTTGCCATGCCGCTTCACCCGGCCAGCCGTCCGCTGGTCGATGTGATCAAGGAAAACACCGATAAGATCATCCTTGCCGACCAGCTGGGTTTCGATGAAGCCTGGATCGGAGAACATTTCTCGTGTGTGACAGAGCCTATCTCTGCGCCGATGATGTTTCTGGCATCGCTGATCTCGCAGACTAAGAACATCAAGTTCGCGACTGGCGTTATCGCGCTTCCGAACCATCATCCGGCGATCGTTGCTGCTGAGGCCGCTCTGTTCGACCATATGTCCAAGGGCCGGTTCATTTTCGGCGTCGGTCCCGGCGGGCTGGCTTCGGATATGGAGCTTTTCGGAGTTCTGGACGGGGATGTTCGCAACGAAAAGATGGCCGAATCGATCTCGACCATCTTGAAGATCTGGTCGCAAGACCCTCCGTACGACATTCCAGGCAAGCATTGGCCGATCAAGCTGACTGAAATGATCATTCCGGAGCTCGGTGTGGGATCGATGGCCAAGCCCTATCAGCTACCGCATCCGCCGATCGCGCTGTCCTCGATGTCGCCTGCCAGCGGCAGCGTCGCCTATGCAGCCAAGAAGGGCTGGATCCCGGTGACCGCAAACTTCGCGCCTGAAAGCACCGTAATCAGCCACTGGCAAAAGTATGTGGAGGGCTGCGAAGCGGCCGGGCGCGAGCCAACCGGCAAGGACTGGACAGTCGCTCGCAACATACTGATCGCCGAGAGCGACGCACAGGCAGAGGACTGGCTGCTCGACCCGAAAGGTTCGAATATGTTCTACTTCGACTATCTGTGGGAAGTGCTCAAGCGTGCCAACTATACCATCGTCGCTAAGCCCGACATCAACATGAAAGACGAGGATGTCACGGTCGAAGCGATCGTGAAGGCCAGCGTCATTTTTGGCTCGTCGAAGACTGTTGCCGACAAGCTCGTCAGCTTGCGCGAACGTTCCGGACCTTTCGGCACGCTCCTGATGGCCGGCCTGGACGGCAGCGGCGACAACCTCGAGCGCGAGCGCCTCTCCATGCGGAGACTCGCCAAGGAAGTTTTGCCGATCGTGAACGCAGCCTGAGGCTGAGGGAACTAGAAAACAGGGAGTAATCCAATGCAACTTGATTGGGACATAGCTCCCTCGATCCAATCAACGTCTTCGCTCGTTCGAGCGGAGACGTCCATGGTCGATGAGGCCATCGAGGTGATTGCGGCAGGCGGCATGGTCATCGTCGTCGATGATGACAGTCGAGAGAATGAAGGTGACCTGATTGCTTCAGCGGCAACGATCACCGCCGAAATGATTGCCTTCATGGTCAATCATACAACGGGCATCCTTTGCGCTGCCATGGATGACGCGCGGGCCGATGCTCTTGCACTTCCACCTATGGTGTCGAAGAATGATGATCCGAACGCGACGGCCTTTACAGTCACCTGCGATGCAAAAGCATGCGGCACAGGCGTATCCGCCAAAGATCGCGCACTGTCCTTTCACGTCCTTGCAGCGAACAACCCGGATGCTACCGCCCTGCGTCGGCCAGGCCACATCTTTCCTTTGCGCGCGCGTCATGGAGGGGTAATGGTCAGACAAGGACACACGGAAGCTGCCTACGATCTCGTTCGCCTAGCAGGTCACATTCCCGTTGGTGTTCTGTGCGAAATGGTCAATCCCGACGGTAGCATGATGCGCGGAGACGAAATCGAACGCTTCGCGAGCCGGTTTGGTTTGATGAAAATCTCGGTGGAAGAACTCATTTCCTGGCGCGATTCAAACGCCGACCTCTAGGTCGGTCGTCGGCCGGCTCACCCAAGCGGGAAATGCGACTTTGCCTCACTATGGCTGTTTCGTATGTCGGATGTATTCATCCCGGCACCGCGCTTTTTTACGCTTCTATGAGTCCGTGAGACACTTTTACTGTTCATGTTTCAATCAACGTGCTGAATTTGATACGAAAAATTACGACTGTCACATTTGAGACAGTCGTCGATCACCAGAGCTTCTCATCTGTGCCGTGGACCACCGCCTAACTAGCAACTATAATGGAGGTAGTTCTAATCTTGCATTGGCAGACGGATTTGAATGTGCCGAGTGCTATTTTATTTCGCTGAGGTGGTGTTTCCCGCAATCGAGACCACAAAGCATGCCATTGGACGTTAGAATTGCTCCCTCAAGGAAGAATTCTGTGATATGAAAATCCTCTAATTTCCGTAAGGGAGCTCCATCGTTTGGACTATTCAGATCTGTTGCCAATCGGGCCTGTTCTTGAATTCCGATAGAGCGGCGGACTGGAAGTATGTTTTTCGTTCATTGCTTTGGGAGGAGCAAGATGTTGGATTTAGATTTCTGGGGAGATGAAGTTTCTTCGCGGGACCCGGTGATTGATGAGATAACTCGTCTGCGACACGCTCGTGGACATGATTCGACCGCGCCGCTTCCCGGTGTCGTCGCCGACTCCTGGAAACGATGCCTGGATGACTACAATCTGACTCCTGATCACGTCCCACGCGCGGACGTACTGGACTACTCTGAGATGCGAAACCTCGCGGGGTCTTATGAAGAACTGCTCGCTGTTGCCGAGCCCGAAGTCGAGAAGCTGTTCCTGCGCCTGGTGGACAGTGAGTATCTCGTTTCACTTGCGTCACCCCAAGGCGTGATGATGCTTTTTCGTTGCGATCACCAGTTCCTTGGCGACATGTCTAAGATTGGTGTCTTGCCCGGCTCTGTGTGGGCGGAAGAAAGACAGGGCACCAATGGTGTCGGAACATGTTTGCGTTCGGGACAATCGGTCGTGATTGCCGGAAAACAGCACTATGGTATCGCTACTCAGAACCTCTCGTGCATAACTGCGCCGGTCCTCGGACGGGGGCGGGCGCTTCAAGGCGTCATCAATGTCACGACGGCACGTGTCAGCGATGATCGTACAAATCGCGTAGTACTCGACATCGTTGAACGGTCTGCACGACGGATCGAGAATCGTTATTTTGGTAAAGTGTTCAGGGAAAGCAACTTGCTCCGCCTTTTCAGCGATCTTGAAAGCAACGATCTTGCCGAAGAGGGTCGCATCGCACTTGACGACAACGGATTAATCATTGGTGCCAGTTCTTATGTTTCCGCGCTCACCGGACTGGCGGTCGAGGATATCGTAGGGCTTTCAGCAGAAGAAATCCTGCACATGGGTGTGCCACTGTCGGGTGTGCGACCCGGCACATCCGTGCCCCTACATTTCGATGGCAAAGTGATGCAGGCCGTTTTCAATCCGCATGAGGGTAAAAGGTCGCGGCTGTTCTCGGTGGACTCGGTTGGATTAGCCAAACGCAATACTCTTTCGGAAATGTTCGCCACGCCCATGCTGGGTTCGGATCTATCTGACAAAGAGTTCCGGATCGACCCAATGATGTCGCATGCATTGGAGAAGGCCCAAAGGCTTTATATGGCGGGAATGCCGCTGATAGTCAGTGGAGAGACCGGAAGCGGCAAAACCTGCTTTGCCGAGATCATCGCGCGCCGATGCCTTGGTGAGAACAGGGAAACGCTGTTCATCGACTGCGCAGCCGTGACCAGCCAAAACGCTGAAGCGACTGTTTTTCATCCTGAACTTATGCAGCGTGATCGGCTTTGTATCATTCTGGACCGTTTCGAGGAACTTAACGAGGCGGGTCAAATTGCCCTGCAAACCCTCTTGGAAAACCGCGGCAGGCGGGCACTGGAGAATGTGGGCATCATCGCCATAACCACCTCCGACTTCGAAAGCATGGCCAAGAGCGGCAAAGTCCGGTTCAGCCTTCTGCACCGGCTGAAGGGGGGCACTGTCTACATTCCGCCGCTCAGGAACCATCCGGATCTGGCCAGTGTTATCGGCGACCTGGTGACAATGGAGAGCCGCGAATTTGGAAGGCCGGAGCTGCGCCTCAGTGACGATGCCAGATTGGTGATGTTGAACTACCATTGGCCCGGCAATATCCGTGAACTCCGTCAGGCAATACGGCACGCGGTGGTACTCGCGGAAAACGATAGCATCGGGCTTGAGCACCTTCCCGAAGACCTCGTGTCGGAGATCGCGCGCAAGGATCTGACAGCTAGGTCCCAGTCGCAGACGTCGCGAATAGAGGCCGCATTGCGCCACAATGGCGGTAATGTATCATTGACCGCGCGCTATCTCGGCGTTTCGCGTGCGACGCTCTATCGAAAGATACAAATTCAGAAGACGCGAGCAAGGTCTTGATATCGACGCGATTAGCTGACTTCAAAACTCGTGGTGCTGTCGCTGTTCTGGATCATACAAGTTCAAAAGCAATGCGGCCGCCTCATTCACTGAGGCAGCCGTTATGTCATCGAAAAGACTATAGCGAGAAGCCGCCATCAACGGCGAGCGCCTGACCAGTCAGGTGTGGCGCCGACGCCATGTAAACCACCATCTGTCCCATGTCTTCAGGGGTCTGCGCGACACCCTGTGGCAGGAAGAGTTGCTGATGACGTTCCCAGGATTGCTCCTCGGTTTCGCCGGGAGATGCCCACAGCTTTGAAAGGCCGCTGTCGCCGCGCCACATGCCGGTGCCGACAATGCCGGGGCAAAGGGCGTTCACCGTGATGCCGTCCTTCGCCACCTCTTTTGCGATCGCATTTGTGAAGCCGATGACGGCGAACTTGGATGCGCTGTAATGCGACAGGTTCGGGAAGCCGACTTTGCCGGCGATGGATGACGTATTGATGATGCGGCCATAGCCTGCCTTGCGCATGAGCTTGATCTCAGCCTGACAGCATAGAAACACACCTTTGAGATTGATGTCGATGACATCGTCCCACTGTTGGGGCGTCAGTTCCTCGATCCCTCCTAGGCTGACGACCCCGGCATTGTTCATTGCAATGTCGAGACGGCCGAACTGCGCTTCGATCGTGTCGATCATCGAACCTACGCTTTCGGCCTTGCGCACGTCGACCTGGATTGCCGCGCTGCTGCGACCGAGCGCAGTGACTGCGGCCGCGCCTGCTTCTGCCAGCTCCAGGGTGTAATCGGCGACGATGACATCGGCGCCGGCTTGGGCGAGGCTTACTGCAATTCCAGCACCAATTCCTCGACCGCCGCCTGTCACAAGTGCGACCCTGCCTTCAAGTGAAAACTGTGACTTTTCCATGCATTACTCCTCCGCTGCTTGGACAAGGTCGGCATTGCCGCCCGAAGTCGCATTGCGTTGTCAGCCTCAGCTGTCGCAGCACACTGGTGGCGGCTATCCATAGGGGCACCTGATCATAGGGTCTCGTCTAACGGCAATTGCCTAAGATGTGCCAGGGTGCCGGTAGATGGCTGTCTCGCCTGAGAATTCTGAACGGAGCACGATTGTCTCGGGGCCCCGTAATTCTTCCTAGCGAGTCCCAGCGCGCCGCTGGCATACTTGCTGCCATAGGTGTAGAGGCGCAGGACAGCATTGAGGCGGGACTTGGCCACCAAATATCGTCGGCGGCCAGCCAGCAGGCAACAACCTTCTTCAAGCGCCAGTCGAGCAGTGCAACATCGCCGAAAAGTCCTTACGGGAGTGAATTGTAGAATTTTCGGCTACTCAGTGTAAATCGTCGGCTACTTGCCGACCGCCTGACTTGCATGTGAACAATAAGGTGCGGAACAAATCTCCGGGTCGAGGCCATGAGCTTCTCTCTATCGCCTTATTTTGCGGTCGGATGGCCGGAATTCACTGAAATCCCAAAAGGACGCCACATGACAGAGAACCCCATAACTAAGTTCGACTACATCGTCGTTGGTGCAGGTGTCGCAGGATCGATCCTCGCTGCCCGCTTAAGTGAGGATTCGAACGCCAGCGTCGCGCTAATCGAGGCCGGGGAGGAGAACCCGTACGACATTGGCAGAAGCCAGGGCGCGTTTTTTCTAACTTGGGGATCCGCCAAGAATTGGTCATACGAGACAACTCCTCAGCCAAGCCTGGGTGGAAGGTCCATCGAACATCCACGTGGTAGAGCCGTCGGTGGTTCAAACGTGCTGAACGTTGGCGCGTGGTTGCGCGGCCGTCCGGAGGACTACGATGCTTGGGCCGAGGCTGGCGCGGCCGGATGGGATAGCGCGGCTGCGTTGGAGGCCTTTTTGAAGCTTGAGCATACCGAGCGTGGGCCAGACACCCTGCGCGGTCATGACGGCTCCATCAAGATGCAGGACATTGCGTCGCCGAGCGACTTATCCGAACGGTTGCGCGACGCATTTGTTCAGGCAGGGTTGGGTGAGCGCGGAGATTCCGCCGGTCCCGATCCGTTCGTTGTGGATCGTTATCAGACGCTATTTGTGGATGGTGTCCGCCGCACGATTGCAGACGACTTTTTGACGGATGAAGTACGCTCGCGCAACAACCTGACGATCGTTACTGGTGCCCATGTCACACGGGTAATTGTAAAGGACGGACGGGCCGCGGGGGTTGAATTTCGTGATGGCAACGACCTGAAAACTGTCTCGTCAGGGCGCGAAGTAATCCTGTGCGCAGGGGCATTCAACACTCCACAGCTACTGATGCTTTCGGGGATAGGACCGCGCGAGCATCTGGAAGCGCTGAACATTGAAGTGCATGTGGATGCGCCTGCGGTTGGGAGCAATCTGCAAGATCATATTTATGCGCATGTTTATACGCTTGCCGAGGCGGGTGTTGCTGGTTCCGCCCCATTGGGCCTTAGCGACGCAGACACGGCAGCGTGGACGTCGAACCATCAAGGTCCATCAAGCTATTTCCCAGAAAACGGCGTTGGTTGGGCGCCCCTGGAAGGCGGCAATACACCTGATATCGAATTGCTCATGTCCTACAACACATCGGGTGCTTATTTCGGTGATGTCTCTGATAGCCAGAGCCGTTCGGGTACAACGATTGGAGCTGTGATGCTTCAGCCGCGCAGTCGGGGAACCGTGCGCCTCTCGTCTGCCGACCCATTTAGCAAGCCTGTCATCGACCCGAACTATATAGGCGACCAAGCGGATATGGCGACGCTGATCGAGGGTTTGCGAATAGCGCACAAGATCGCAACCGCACCCCTGCTCGCACCATGGGCTGAGTTTGTCTTTCCCCCGGCAGATGCGAGTGACGCTGAGCTCGAGGCTCATGTACGCGCGGACACTGGAACGGTCTTTCACCCTGTGGGCACCGTGCGGATGGGCGCGTTTGACGACCCTCACGCTGTAGTAGACGAGAATCTCAAGGTCAAAGGGATCGTTGGCCTACGCGTCGCGGACGCATCAGTGATGCCCAGCCTTATTCGGGGTCATACCATGGCGCCGACTGCGTTCATCGGATATCGTGCAGCCGATCTGATCGCTCGAGGCAGCTAGGGTACCAAGAGGCAGCGGTGCCTGGGACAAGGGGACTAGGCACCGAATACGTTATTAACGAACGATCAGTGTTTGCAGGATGTGCGATCGCCAGGCTTTGCGCGCTGTGATGGTTCTTCGGCGGAATGTTACCAGTTGATTTTTCTACGCCATCTGCGCCGATTTAAAAGTTCTGATGTCGCGTCGAGATTCCAATAATAACCTGCAGTAATAAGGCAGGCAAATAATGTTCGTGCGACGCGCAGGCGCGAAAACAACTGAACTTATCTAATATAGTGAGCGCCCACTTTGCGACAAATTTTGAATAACTGACGTGGTCACATGAAAAATTCGCTCTCTGTACTTCTGAGTTTTATTGGTGGATTTGTCGACACAGCAGGATTTCTCGCGCTGAATGGCCTGTTCACTGCCCACGTGACTGGAAATTTCGTCATGATCGGCGCGGCGCTAGCTCATGGGAGTACCGGCATTCTGAGCAAGTTGCTGGCACTGCCACTATTCTGTCTGACAATCCTGATTGTGCGCTCCGTTTCTCTTCGGATTTCTATGTTAGAACGGAGAGCAATGGTGACAATGATTATTGTCCAGTTCCTACTCCTCTCAGCGGCAGCGGTACTCGCTATTCACTATGGCAAGTTCGACGATCCGGATGGCCTCCCGTTGATCGCTACTGGTTTGTTCCTGGTCTCAGCCATGGCCATCCAGAACGGTTTCCACCGTGTTCGCCTCAAGGGCGCTCCACCCACGACACTGATGACGGGCATGATAACCCAAATCATGTTGGACGTTGCGGCTTTGCTTTATCCAAGAGGAGAAGATGACGCCGCCGCGATCAAGCCTGGCGTAGTTAGGCTCATCGTTGCGGTTGTCACATTTGCATTGGGCTGTGCATTAGCAGCACTCGCCTATATCCAACTTGGAATGTGGTGCTTCGTTTTCCCGCCTATTCTTGCTCTGATCGGAATTTGGCTCCAGGCGCCATTCCTGCGTGACGCAGGGTAGGAAGCCAGGCACATCGACTAGGGTCCATAGCTGACACACGGGAAATTTGGCATCCTGGTTGGTGATCCAAGACCGGACAGAAGGTGCGGATCGATGATGCACCCGCGGAGTTGTTTCAATTAAGTTTTCAGTTCCATAAGATAGATTATGCGATTTTCTTGTGTTTTATCAGTGACTTAGCGATGATCGTTGATGCCGTTCGAGGCGCTTTGGGGAGAACGGTTCCGGCGGTGCTGCTGCTACCCGCCATCCGAAAATCTCAGGTTGGACAAACCACACGGAAAGAGTTCACCAACGCCTCGACAATCAGCTGCATAGGCGGACTAAGCTGGCGCCCTTTGCGCCAGAAAACCACATAGTGGTAAACCGCAGACGGCTCGAACGGCCGGTGGTCCAACCCAAATGCCTCGTATTCCGCCGCGATCACATTGTTGGTTATGGATATTCCAATGCCGGCGGCGACGTATCCGGCGTCGTGACCGTTCGCATCGAACTCAACAGCCAGGTCAGGCGCGACACCCATATACCGCAGAGCGTTGATATTCATCTGATGCGCAGAATACTGTGGCTCGATATCGATAATAGCCTCGGCGGCGATGTCTTGGGGCGTCACCACGTTCTTGCTGCCGAGCTCATGACCTCTTTTGAACAGGCAAACGTTTCTTGCCGTGGACGCCGGAACCCAATCGAACGCCTTTTCCTCAAGGGGCAAACGGGAAACTCCGATGTCGGCACGACCGTTGAGAACATGCTCTCCGATTTCCCGATAGGTCCCGGACTTCACCTGGAACGCACAGAGATTTCCACTCTGGCGAACGGCCTTTATCGCGTTTGGAATGGCGCGAAGACTGAAGACGCTCGGCGCCGCCAAGCCAATCGTTTTGGCCTCGTGTCCCTGCAATGAGGTCAGCAAATCTTCGATCTTGTCTACACTCTGGAGAGCACCGTCGACGCTGCGCAACACGTCCCATGCACGCTCCGTCGGAGCGAATTGATGGTTGCTGCGGCTAAAGAGCGTGAACCCGATTTCTGTCTCAAGCTGTTTGATGTGCTGGCTGACGGCCGGCTGACTGATTTGCAGAATTTTCGCGGCGGATCGCTCGGAGCCGGCTCGAAGAACCTCACGAAAGACTTGTAGCTGACGAAGTCTACCGCCGCTTGCAGTTTTGCGGACCATTTATCACCCCGGCCATATTCATCGGTGGATCGACGTCGGCCACCCAGTCTCGACTACTTAGAGCCTATAAGCAGCGCTTATCAGCAATATTTGCAGCTTATAAATTGACGTCGCAAAGTCAAAGTATATTTTAAGAAAAAGAAAAGAATTACCGCAGATTATCCGCTTTCCTAACATGCCACTATCGGTAGTACGCCAGTACAACGCTCGCTGAAATCCGATTTTCTTGAGTATTGATCTGCTCGACCCAAACACAAAACTGAAAGAATGACCACGTGTCTGGATTTTTCTTACAATTTCTGCTCGGTCTGCAGGTGACCATTGCCGTCTCACTGGCGAGTGGTATGCTGGGGACAGCACTTGGTCTGATTGTTGCTACGATCAAGCTTTCCCGCTTCCGGCTGGCTTCACTTATCGCACGAGGCTTCACGACAATTGTCCGCGGGCTGCCGGAGCTGCTGGTCATCCTTGTGATCTATTTCGGCGGGACCGCCGCGATTACCGTGGTGTTTGGCCGTTACGTCGAGATCAGCCCGTTCGCGGCGGGCGTGGTTGCACTGACGACCGTCTTCGGCGCCTACTCCGCCGAGATATTCCGCGGCGCGATCGCCAGCATACCATCTGGCCAACGCGAAGCTGCCGCGACTCTTGGCCTTTCGTCGTGGCAGGCGTGGCTTCTGGTGATCGTGCCGCAGATGATACGTGTCGCCCTCCCCGGCTTCTGCAATCTCTGGGTCTCGCTCCTGAAGGACACATCGCTGATTTCCGTCGTCGGCCTTACCGACATCATGCGGGTTGCATTTGTCGGTGCCGGCTCGATGCGCGCACCGCTTGTTTTTTATCTCGCGGCTTCGGCCCTCTATCTCCTGCTCACCAGCGTGTCGCTTTTGTCGTTTCGGCTGGTCCAGCAGCGGCTTGCAATACCCGGTCACTGAAGGGATCAGGACGTGGATTTTCATCTGATATTCGAAAGCATAGGCGTTCTCGCCGGCGGCGTGCTGCTAACGCTCGGCTTGACCCTGCTCTCTCTGGCAATCGGCTTTACGGTGTCGGTTCCATTAGGCTTCGTCAGGGCGTCCTCGAACCGCGTTCTCTCCGGAGCCGCCCTCTCATACACCTATGCTTTTCGCGGCACGCCGCTGCTTGTCCAGTTGTTCCTGGTTTATTACGGGCTCGGTCAGCTTGAGATCGTCCGAAACAGTATCGCCTGGCCGCTGTTGCGCGAACCATTTTGGTGCGCGCTGCTCACTTTTTCATTGAACAGCGCCGCTTACACGACAGAGCTGTTCTGTGGCGGCATTCTTGCCATCGAGCGCCTCGAAGACAATGGCGTCGACACCGACGATCTCGGGCTCGCCATCGGTTTCGAATTTGGCCCGGGAGCGATCACGCGTCTCGGCATGCAAGGAAGTCGCGTTCGTTGCTCGACGGGACGGTCAGTGCTCGCTTCAGAAAACGAACAGAAGCGCTGCAATGGGGTCCAGACGGCAATCGGCCAGACGGCTTACGACGATGGCCCCGCCTCGGTCCGGAAGCTGTTCGGATCGACCCGCCGCGTATCCAACCTAACTTATGATATTGCGCTCGAAGCCCTCGCGGCCGAGAACAATTCCGTTGCGAAGACAGCACGGGCAACGCTCTACGCGGCCAGCAGTCCCGCCATCGTCAAGGCGGCTGAAGTGCCGTTCCGCCCTTACGCGAGGCTCGATTGAGCACCTCGTTGTCCCCGATCGACCACATTAGTAGCGTCGCGAAAGAACACCACGCCCGCCTGATTTCGTCCGCGGGCGGGGTAGCGATCTATGGCGTCCATCCGCCAAGCCCATCCGGCGCTCCGGTACCCGAGTTCATTCTCGAGATCAGTCGGATGCACGACACCGTCAGCGTCAAGGAGCAGACTACGAACCTTCTACCCTCGTTCTGCGCCGAAAGGCACATCAATATCGACGGTTCATTTTGCCTCTATTGGGGCGAGGTTGAACCCTCCGCGATCAAGAACAGCGAGGATGCCGAGGCTTGGTGGGGCAAGGTCCTGACCTTCCTTCTTCGTCAGCGCTCGGCGGCAGCGCTCCGGAGCTGGCCCGGCAAATCCGATGCCCGCGCGCACGGGCCGACTGCTGCATGGTTTCAGGCATTGGCAGAAGGGAACGCTGTAGCGCTGGGCCCCCAGTTCCTAGCCGCTATGCAGGATGGCCGCCTTCGAGTGAAACGGCGAGGACGGAACCGGATTGCCCTTGTCCAAGACGGACGACGGCTGCTGACCGTTCAGCAGGAGGAGCGACGGGTGATGACACTTCGCCAACGCTGCAAGTGCGACAGAGGTGAATTCCTTCGCCTTCCTATTGCCGATTGTGGTGATCACGGGCGCCAGCTTGCCGACCTTGTGCTCAATCTAGAAGGATGGAAAAGGGCCGAGAAAGTGTTCTACGACTACCTACGATTGAGCAATCAGACTTGCTGCGGGACGATGGATGATTGCCCGCTCGCGATACAACAACCGGAAGCAACTGACCGATGGCAAAGAATGACCAGCAGGAATCCTTTGAGAAGCTCATGTCTGCCAACCACGGCAGAATGATCGATTTCGTCAAATTTGCTGAAACGAAAAATGCTGCCCTGCTGACATTCTCTTCCGTGTGGATCGGAGCCATCATCAACCTTCTCAGGTCTCCGGACAATCTCCCCTTCGGCTACAAGTACGCGTTCGAGATCGCTCTCCCCCTGCTCGTTCTGGCTGCTACCCTGTGTTTGAAGTCGCTACTTCCGCGCTTGCTGGACCAAGTCTACAAACGCGATGATGATCTGGTGAATCTGCTCTACTTCGGTGACATCGTGCGAGGTGGCGTGAAGGACTATCCCGAAATGGTGCAGAGGGAATACATGCCCCAAGAGGGGGAAACCGCCACAGCAACCTACCTCCGCGATCTTGGAGTGCAGACAGCGATCCAGGCGTCGATCGCGCACAGGAAATTCAGGATGTTTTCCTGGGCCGGGACGGTGGTTCTGTTTGCCTTCGCCTGCATGCTTGTCCCGCCGATCGTGTTCGTCGCTCACTGGTTGATTGCCCAATTTTCTTGCTGACGGTGCCGCCAGATGACGCTCGCTGACGACAATGGCAGTAGCCGCAACATGGCAACGACGGGATTTGGTCCATGACATATTGGCGAACTAAGTAGTGAGTAAAATGTTTGATCGCTTCCAGGGAGCGGACGGAAAGCAACTTAGGCTCGAGGCCTTCGTCTCCCAATCAATCGTCGGCCACGACGCCGCACTCGCCGAAGAACTCGCTGAAATTATCGAACTGCGGGAACTCGGGGCGGGGGAAATTCTCATCGAGCAGAATGAGGAGGACGATAACATCTTTTTCATCATATCCGGGTCATTCAGCTTACACGTCAACAGTCGCCGCCTTGGGATACGTGGACGTGGCGATCACGTCGGTGAGATGGCAGCGATCGAACCGACACAGCGTCGCTCTGCTACCGTGATCGCCGAGGAAGCTTCTCTCGTAGCCAAGTTGACCTCACAGCAGTTTACGGCGTTGGCGAAGAAATATCCGGACATGTATCGGCAAATCGCCCGGTCCCTCTCCCGGCGCCTTCTCGAGCGTAACAAGTACGTTGGCATCTACCCTGAGAAGATCCGTGTCTTCATCATTTCGTCAGCAGAGGCGCTGCCCGTGGCTCGCCTAGTCCGCAACGCGTTCGAGCATGATCCCTTCATCACCACGATCTGGACCGATGGCGTTTTCCGGGTAGCGAATTACACCCTCCAGGATCTTGAGGCCGAGGTGGACGATTCCGACTTCGCGATTGCTATCGCACATGCCGACGACTTCACTGAGAGCCGCGGTAAGGATTGGCCCAGCCCCCGCGACAACGTCGTCTTCGAACTCGGGCTTTTCATGGGGAAGCTCGGTCGCCAGCGTGCGATTCTGATGGAACCTCGTGAGAAGAAGGTCAAGCTTCCCAGTGACCTGAGCGGCATTACCGCAATCCCATATCGGTTCGAAAGCGGCAAGGATGCAGCGGCGCTGATTGCGCCTGCGTGCGACCGGCTTTGCAAGCACATCCAGGACCTGGGAGCATTCAATGGGTGAGTTGTAGCGGGTCGATGCAAGGGTTCAAGCTGCCGAGCGTGGTATTCGCCATCGCGTTCGTGACCGCTCGACGAAATTTGAGCTACCAGAGTCCCTGGCGTCGGCCGAACGCCCGTCGATGCCGGCGATCTATGCGGCCCTGGCGCAGGACGGTAGCCGGAATGACCTGATCTTTGACGACGCGCTGAAATCGCTTGAGGCCAAGCGTTCGCCCATCGTCCTTACGGAGCGAAAGGACCACCTCGATTATCTTCAGCAGCGGTTCTCGCCATTCGTGAAAAATCTCGTGGTGCTGCGGGGCGGCATGTCTGCGGGCGAGCGCAGACTATCCGCCGCCGCATTGCATGTGCCGGATGATCACGAGCGACTGATCCTTGCGATCGGTCGCTATGTTGGTGAAGGCTTCGACGATGCTCGGCTCGACACGTTATTCCTGACGATGCCGATCGCCTAGAAAGGAACCTTGGCGCAGTATGTCGGTCGTCTGCATCGTCAACATGATGGTAAGAGAGATGTGATGGTCGTCGACTATGTCGATAACGCCGTTCCGGTTCTGGCTCGGATGGCAGCGAAGCGACGCGTGGGTTATCGGGCGCTGGGCTATGTGATCGAGTAGCGAGCGCAGCTTAGGGTGGAGCGGCCCCTGGCAGCCCGTCATGGCGACCACATGGGCTCACAGCTAGTCCTGCTCGTCGCCTTCTTCCGCGAACTCTTCCCGCGCAAGCGCCGGCCGGCTGAGCAACCCGGCATCTTCCAGCCGCTCGATGTCAGGCAGATCCCGCAGCGTCTCCAGTCCGAAGCTTGAGAGGAAATGCTTGGTCGTGACATAGGTATACGGCGCACCCGGGGTCGGACTTCGCGGTCCGGAGCCAAGGAAGCCTGCATCGCGGAGGCTGGCGATCGTGTCGCGGCTGACCTCCTTGCCAAACATTTTCGACAACTCGCCGCGCGTCAGCGGCTGCAAATAGGCGATCGCCGTCAATACCGCCGCCTCGTGCTCTGAGAGAGACGCCGAGGACGACCGTGTCGGTACCTGCGAGGCGCGGATCGCGGATGCGTAAGCCGAACGGCTTCGATGCTGCCAGCCGCCGGCGACCGCGACGATATCATAGGGGCGGCAACGGAGTTCCTCGCGCAGGTCGTCGATCAAGAGATCGATGCTGCAGTCCTTGCCCACCACGCGCGCCAATATCTCGCGTGCGACCGGCTCAGCCGATGAAAAAATTACCGCTTCAACTCTGAGCATCCACTCGCGCCAGCGCAAATCCGGAGGCAAGTCCTCGAGTTCCCGGTCGATCAACACGTCGTGTTGCGGACTTCTGTCCGATTGGCGGCGCCTGGCTTTTGCTGCGGCTGCCTCCGCCATGGTCATAACCCATAAATCCGGAACGATGCCCGGCCCGACAGCTCTCGAACGGCGCCCAACGCTTCCAGCCGTTCGAACAGTCTTCGGCTGGCCCAGCGCGATAGGTCGGTGCCGGGCGCCGAAGATGACACGGCGTCTTCGTCGAGCAGTTTGCGGATGACCGCGTCGCCTCCCTTGGTCCTGACTTTCGGCGCAATCGCGACCAACTGGTCGGCGCGGCGGCCGATCTCACCGGCTGATCGCAGCGCCGAGCCAGCGCATTCGATCAAAGCCAAGCACACCGCCCGATCAAAACCTTCGTCGCCGGGCCGCACCCGTCCCCGGCCGCCGATCGTCTTGAAGGCCGCGCCGTAGCGTTCGGCCAACGTCAGCGGCACGCAAAACTCCCAGCCCAGTCTTTCCGCCAGCAGCCGGTCCGCCAGCCACCATGCCAGGATTTCGGCATCCGGGCGCGTTGCGCAGATCTTGCTGACCAGATCGGCGAGGACGAACGGGACGGCGCGCGCCGACTGCAGTCCGTCGTCGAAGAGATCGGCGACGTCACCCAGATTTTCCCGACGCAGTGCCAAAAGATCGGCCAGGTCTTCGAGCGCCTTGCTGTGGATCGACCGTCTTTTTGCAGCCAGCCTTCTGAAGGCCAAAACCATGCTTCCGGCCGGTCCGGGATCATCACCGGGCGCGGTGTGCAGAACGGCATCGCGGAGGGCCCTTTCATCCTCGTTGCGGCCGAGCAAGCGTACGGCGGATTGCGCGCATGTCAGCGCTTGGCGGGCGCGCCAGCAGCCAGCCCAAGCGGGTTCGGCGCGGACGAGATCATCCAGGCATTTCAAGGCAATGCCGGCGGCGAAGGCCGCGTCGACCTCGCTGGGTTCGCGCCCGCGCGACAAGGCCCAGCCGGGCAGCTTGGCTGGCTGTATCGGTGTCGTCGGAGGTGCGGCGGCAAACGAATCCATGCGGCAGAGCATAGATTATACGTGCAGTTTTCACCAGACATATAACGTCAAACCGCACAGCCTGTCGAAAACAAGAAACGTCCGATAATCTTGCATTATCGGACATTATTTTGCATGCTTGAAAGGGGCGAAATTTTTGTGTAGAAATCTAGAAAGACCGATGTTTTTCTAGATGAAAGTTACCACAAGTGAGCCTCAGCATCAAGGATCCGGAAGCCCATCGCCTGGCCCAGGCGATCTCCCATGCCACCGGAGAAAGCATGACCCGCGTCGTCACTGAGGCGTTGCGCGAGCGATTTGCCAAGATAGAACGCCGAAAGGGCCGGGCCAGTGTCGAGGAACTGCTGGCGATCGCCGACCGCGCCGCCGCGCACGTCAAACGCCCCTATATCGATCACGCCGACTTCCTCTATGACGAGAATGGCATTCCGAAATGATTGTCGATACCTCGGCGCTGGTCGCAATCCTTTACCGTGAGGCCGAAGCGGAAAGTTTTGTAGAACGTATCCATGAGGCTGAAACAGCCCGGATTAGCGTGGCGAATTATGTCGAGTTGTCCATGGTGGTGGAAAGCCAGATCGGACCTGATGGTATGCGGCAGGCCGAAGCATTTTTCCGCCGTGCCGGCATCATCATCGAGCCTGTCACAGTTGAGCATGGAGAACTGGCCCGGCAGGCTTTTCTCGATTTCGGCAAAGGGCGCCACAAAGCCAGCCTCAATTTTGGCGATTGCTTTGCCTATGCCCTTGCCAAAGCCTCTGGCGAACCGTTGCTATTCAAAGGTAACGACTTCTCGCAAACCGACGTCCAGGCGGCTTGATCATGCCCGATGATTCGCAGTCGATCGAAGACAACTCCCAGATCCTTGCTGCTCCGAATGAGCCCCCTCCCCTGCCGGTGCATCTGCAGGCCCTGACCAATCGTGCCCGTAGGTATGTCGAGGCGGCCAGTTCCATCAACACCCGCAAGGCCTATGCCAGCGACTGGAAGCATTTTGCCACCTGGTGCCGGCGCCAGAATGTTTCCCCCCTGCCTCCGGATCCGCAGGTCGTCGGCCTCTACGTCACTGCCTGTGCCTCCGGAATCGCCGAACGCGGCACGAAGCCGAACACCGTATCGACGATCGAGCGCCGCCTCTCCGCCATCGGCTGGAATTGCGCCCAGCGCGGCATGCCGCTTGATCGCAAGGATCGCGCCATCGCCACCGTGATGGCTGGCATTCGCAATACCCACGCGTCCCCTCCCCGGCAGAAGGAAGCCGTGATGCCGGAGGATATCATCGCCATGCTGGAGACGCTGGACAGGGGAACCCTTCGCGGCTTGCGCGATCGGGCCATGCTGCTGATCGGCTTTGCCGGCGGCCTGCGCCGTTCCGAAATCACCGGGCTCGATCTTGGCCGGGACCAAACAGAGGACGGGCGTGGCTGGATCGAAAACCTCGACAAGGGCATGTTGGTGACGCTGCGCGGCAAGACCGGCTGGCGCGAGGTGGAGGTCGGCCGCGGCTCCTCCGACGCTACCTGCCCGGTCGTCGCCGTCGAAACCTGGGTTAAGTTCGCCAAGCTGGCCAAAGGCCCCCTGTTCCGCCGCGTCCGGGGCCAGGGCAAGGATGTCGGACCGGACCGATTGAATGACCGCGAAGTGGCTCGTCTCGTCAAGAAAGCAGCCCTTGCTGCCGGCGTCAGGGGCGATCTCAGCGAGGGTGAGCGCGCGCTCAAGTTCTCGGGCCATTCGTTGCGCGCCGGCCTCGCCTCCTCGGCCGAGGTCGACGAACGCTATGTCCAGAAGCAGCTCGGCCATGCCAGCGCCGAAATGACCCGAAAATATCAACGCCGCCGCGATCGCTTCCGCGTCAACCTTACCAAAGCATCCGGGCTTTGAGCTGCCCCTCCCCTGGCCCGCGTGAAACAGTTGGGGTCAAAACGAAGGCCGAGATTTCAGCTCATGGCTTCAATTAAAATCGGGAAGTAAAAGCCACAGGTGTGCTGCAGGCGACAAGCTACTGCCGTTCCGAGAAAGACAACGGGTAGGCGGCGTTGCGGATGGCGAGCATTGGATCGGCAATGCCGACGCCCGGCAACATAGTGCCCGGCATGAATGACAGCGACCTGTCGGCCAGCGCCGTGTTCGGACCAACCTTGTCGATCGTCAGCACGCCGAGCTTCACCAGCTTGCGGCTCTCCGGCCACGGCGTCGACGGATCGGCGAGGTCGTCGCCTTTTTGAGCCAGCTGGGCATACCAGGTAAACGTGATCGGCTGCCTGGCGACCCGTGCGCTGATTTCCTCGCGTAGGTAATCCGGCGATTTGCCAGTTAGGGTTGCGGCGTCGAGATAGTGTTCGCCGGCGCCGGGGACGAGGCGGAAGCGAACATAGGTGCTGCTGTGTGCTGCATTCGAAAATTCGAAGGCATTCACCCCGAAATAGGTGGTGGTCGCCCAGCTTTCGGGTGGTGGCGTCTGGGTTGTCAGGAAATGTCTGGCAGCAGGATGGCCGGCCAGATAGATCTCGATCGGGGTCGGCTTTGCTGCGCCCGGGCCACTGGCGGCGATCGCTTCGAGCAGATCGCCGAAGTCGGCAGCGGTCTTTGTCGGAAAGCCATTATAGCTATGGGTCACCAGGTCGAAATTGCTGCCGTCAGGCATCAGGAACTTGACCCCCAACCCGCGCGGCTGGCCGTTCGGGTTGGTGTCAGGGATTGCCGGCAGGCCGGTGAAGTCGGAGAAGCGCACGACCATCGGCACGCTGGCGTTGAACAGATCAGCTCGGGTGAAAGCGATGGCGCCGGCATCGGGCTGGAATGAACCCGTCAGGATGAAGCCCTTGGTGTGCACCGCCCGCATGTGGTGGGCGCCGAAAGCGGCATGAAGATCCTCGACGAGATGGCCGGGTGTTCGCTCGGCAAGCTGGGACGGATCGGTGATCGACTTGCTCTCCGTAGGCGTGACCAGTTGGACGCCGGCCGGCAGACTGGAGTCGGCGCGAGCCGTCGCGGAGAGCGTGGCAAACGATAGCGCCATCAGCATAAGCTGGGCGAGGCGAGGACGGGTTCTGTTCATCAGGGGAATTCCTCTATGGACGGGATTTGACGAGGGTGAATCTGGATCGGAACCGGATATCGATATTGCTCGAAGCGGGCGGCATTTGCAGAAATGGATGTTATTGCACGTCCCGCCAGAGCGCCGGATGCACGCCGACGATGTTGACGAACTCCTCGACCATCTGGCCGACGGTATGATGTCGGCAACTAGCCGTAAGCCGATCGGTGTTGTCGATATCTAGGCGCGTTGCACGCGCTGTTCGTGCAGGAAGAGCATGATGGATCGCTGCTGATGCAATATATTGCCGGCATCGGCTATCGCTAACGTCCCTCCCCTTCTCTAGCCTCCATCCTCTCAGTCGGGGTGACGCCCGGCAATCTTGCCGAGCGCAACCTTGTAGACAATCAGCACCGGCGTTGCGGCGACGAACAACAGCGCGACAGTGAAGAAGGCACCGTCGAAGGAGATCACCGTCGCCTGCGTCGTCACCTGCCTGGCCAGCAGGCCGATCGCCGCCTTGGCCGCCGAACCAGCATCGAGGCCTCGGTTGGCCAGCAAGCCGGCGGTCTGCGACAGCCGCTCGCCGATGGCGAGACGGCCGTTGGTGATGCTGGCCACCAGAACGGTCAGGTTCTGCGCTGTCTGATGGTCGATCTGCGTCTGCAGCATCGCGGTGCCGATCTGGCCGCCGGCGAGACGGCCGAAATTGAAGAGCGCCACGCCATAGGCGAGACTGGCACGCGGCAGGCCGCTGAGCGCGACCAGCGTCAGCGACAGGAACAGCAATCCCAACCCAAGGCCACGCAGCAATATGGCCGGCATCATGTCCGGGGTGCCGCTTTCCGCATTGGTGCCGGAGAGCCACCACATCGACGTCATGAAGATTATGATGCCGAAGGGCACGGTTGCGATCGGTGGAACACCACCCCAGCGAAACAGCGCAGCCGCGAGAAGCAGCGCAGCGACAAACACGAAACCGCTCGGCAGCAACAGCAAGCCGGCTTCGGTCGGCGTCATTCCCAATACCGAGACGGCAAAGGCCGGGATGAGATAGGAGCTGCCGCTGAGGGCGAAGCCGGCGACGAAGGTCACCAGAAACGCGAAGGCAAAACCCTGGTGGCGGAATATCGAGAGATCAAGCAACCGTTCCGTCTTTGAGCCTAATTGCGACAGGATGAAGAGCGCCAGCGCGGGCAGGCCGATCAGGGTCAGGATGACGATCCGGCTGTCATCCAGCCAGTTCCAGCGGCTGCCTTGATTGAGCACGTAGCTCAGGCATATCGCTGCAATTGCTGCGAGCACAAACCCCGGCCAGTCGAGGCCATTGCTCGCGACCTCGGTCTCGATTGGTCCGGCGGCGATCACCAGAGCCAGCGCGACCAGACCAATACCGAAGGCACTCATGAAGATCCAGATCCAGGACAAGCTGTCGATGGTCCATCCTGATGTCAGCGGTATGAAGGCAGCCGGCGCCACAACAGCGCCGACCGCAAACAGAGCCTGCAGCAACGGCTGCCGCGCCTTGGGAAACAGCTGAAACAGTGCCGTCTGGGCGCCGACCAGCAGGACGCCGCCGGCAGCACCCTGCAGCACGCGCAGCGCCACCAGCAGGCTGGTGTCTGCCGTCAGCGCCGCAACACCGCAAGCGAGCGTCATCAAACCAGTCGCGGCCCGGACGGTGACCGTGCCGGAGAGCCGGTTCATCAGCGATGGCGCGATCAGGAAGGCAGCAAACTTCGCCGCCGTATAACCGACATCGAGCCAGGCAAATTCATCCGGCGTCGCATGAGTATCGCCGATCATATCCAGCCGGCCCGTCGATAGCACCGTGCCGGCGATGGCTTCGGTAAGGGCGGCAAGCATGACGCCGAGGATCAGCAGCCACCCACCAGCAGTTACCGGGGTCACCGCGTCCGTCGGTACATTCGGCGAGTCAATCTCGATGTCCCCGGCCGTGTCCATCACTTCTCTCCTTCGGGCAAAGCGACGCGCACCGCGACCCGGGCCGACAGGCCGGGCACCAGCCTGCCAGGCAGCGGATTCTCCGTCAGCCGGATCTTGACCGGCACCCGCTGGACGACGCGGACGAAGTTGCCGGTGGCATTGTCGGCCGGCAGCAGGCTGAAAGCAGCGCCGCTACCCGGCGCCAGGCTGTCGACGGTGCCGCTGATCTTGACATCCTCATAGCCGTCGACGCTAACCCGCACCGGCTGGCCGACGCGCACTTGCTCAAGCTGCGTTTCCTTGAAATTGGCGATAACCCAGACATTGTTCACAGGCACGATGTCGACCAGCGATTGGCCCGGCGTGACATAGCGACCGACCCGGACCTGGCGATTGCCGACGACGCCGTCGATCGGCGCGCGAACCACGGTATTGGCGAGATCGATGCGAGCGAGATCCCGCGCCGCAGTGGTCTGGGCCAGCGACGCTTCGGCGGCCTGCTTCTGGGCGGCGACAACGTCGAGCTTGCGGCGCTGCGCCTCAAGCGCTGCATTGGCTGCCACGACAGCGGCATTCGCCTGGTCGCGCGCCGCCTGCACCTGGTCAAGCTGTGCCTGGCTGGTAGCCTTGGTTTCCACCAGATGCTGGATGCGATCGAGGTTCTGATCGGCCAAGTGCTGGGAGACGAGCGCCGCCTGCCGCTGGGCGTCGGCTTGCGCAATCGTTGCCTGCTGCAGGCTGGCCTCGGCCCGATTGTTGGCCAGCGCAGCATGGGCGGCAGCGATATTGGCTTCGGCTTGCGCAAGCTTGGCGCGATAGTCCTTGTCATCGATCCGAAAGAGCAAGTCGCCCGCCTTCACCACGACGTTGTCGTCGATCGACACCGCGATGACATAGCCGGAGACGCGGGGCGCGAGCGACGTGATGTCGCCGCGCAGATAGGCATTGTCGGTCGCCTCTTCGAAGCGGCCGGTCGTCCAGTACCGCACTCCCCAGGTGCTCGCAAAGCCCATCAACAGTAAGGCCAGTCCGCTGAGAATTCCAATCTTCAGAAGCCGTCGCACGATCTCATCCTTTCGTGGTACCGATCATTACCATTTGACAAATATGGTACCGTACCGTACCAGTCAAGAGAAAGATTGAACGAAAGGATCGAAAATTGGTGAACGCAGTATCCAAAAGACCGACGCCCAAAGAGCGGCGTCAGTTGATCCTCGACGCGGCCGCCGATGTCTTCTTTGAAACGGGCTATGCGGCCTCGAGCATCGACCAGGTGATTGCCCGGATCGGCGGCTCGAAGCGCAATATCTACAATGAGTTTGGCAGCAAGGAGGGCCTGTTCACCGCACTGGTCCTCGCCAATTCCGACCGCGCGGTGTCGGCGCTCGAACTGGGAGAAGTCGAAGGTCGGACGTTGAAGGAGATTCTGATGCAATTCGGGCTGCGGCTGTCCATGGTCTATATGTCGCGTACGCAGATCGGTACCTATCGCGTGATTGTCAGCGAAGGGCAGCGATTTCCGGATCTGGCGCGGGAATTCTACAGCAAAGGCCCGGGTCGAGCGATCTCGCGGCTGACGCAAGTTTTTGAGGACGCGCATGCGCAAGGTGAAGCGTATATCGGCGATTGTCGGAACGCCGCCAACCATTTCGTGTCAATGCTGCGCGACAACGTCCACCTCGAAGTGCTGCTGGGATTGCGCCAGCCTCTCTCCGAAGCCGAAGCCCAAATCTCAGTTGCCGCCGCTGTCGAGGTCTTCTGGAATGGCGTGTGCAAACGCTGAGTGGTTCCATCATTCGGTGGAAGGCTCGAAAAGATGCGCGAAACATCAAAAGCGTAACGGCTTGATGACAGAGCCCAGAGCGCGGGGATGCTTAAACACCGGCGCACACGTTGGAGGCCAGAGAGGGAACACGCCATGCCCAGACAATCGCTGACGGCCGTCGAGCCGGTTTTTCACGACGATGCGTCGCCGACGGTGGACGCAAAACTGGTTTGCGCCACGATCGTTCATGACTTCAATAACCTGCTGACCCCGATTGTCAGCATCATGACCGAGCTACAGCGCCAGCGCGTCGGCACGCCGCGGCAACTGGCACGGATCGATGGCGCACTATTCTGCGCCTTCAAGGCGACCGCGCTGGCTCGCCAGTTGCTCGATGTTGCCGAATTCGGACGTTTCGAACGCCAGGCGATCACGGTGACTTGCCTTGTCGCGCCGCTGGAAGCCGCGCTGGCTGGCATGATGCCGGCTTCGACTCACTGCACATTCGACTTGCCGGACGACCTGCCGGCTGTCCTCATCGATCGTAGGCTGATGGAGCGGGTGCTGATCAATCTGGCGATCAACGCCCGCGACGCGATGCCATCCGGTGGCCAGTTCTCGATTTCTGCCAGCCTGTGCGAGCCGATTGAAAAGGCGCTTCCGATGTTACGCCTTTGCGTCACCGACAATGGCCAGGGGATGCCGGAACATCTGGTTCGGCAAGTATCGCAAGCGCGCTTTTCGACCAAGCCCAACGGCACCGGGCTCGGCCTGCAGATGGTGCGCAATGTGGTTGAACGCCAAGGCGGCGATCTCAGGATCGAAAGCTCGCCCGGCAAAGGCACAACCGTGGAGCTCCGGCTGCCGCTGGCCTCGCCCTGTTGCCCCAATTGACGCCGTCACAAGCGACAGCCGAAACGCCGGATCAATGGCGGAGTACATTTCGCCAACTCTCGGGCACGACACCGGTGACGTTCAGGAAAACCCGCGCCAAATGCGGGGCATTGGCAAAGCCGCATTCGCGCGCGATCGTTTCGAGCGGTGCGGTCGAGGTTTTGAGCAGGGTCATGGCTTTCTCGACCCGGCGCTCCGTCAGCCAGCGGTAGGGCGTCATGCCAAAGCTCTCGGCAAAGGCGCGGCGAAAAGCCGATAGCGACATGCCACACTGCTGCGCAATGCCAGTCAGCGACAGATCGCCGCTGAGAGAAGAGGCGATCATCTCGGTCGAGCGGTTCATGTGGGTTTTCGACAGGCGGCCGGCCGTGTCGGAGACGGGTCGCCTGCAGGTAGAATAGGTCGACATGACGTGCGCGGCGGCGGCGGTAGTCAGCGAATCGACGAAAAACCGGTTGGCTTCCTGTGGGCGCTCGAACGCCGGCCGCAGCGTCTTGGCGATCGTGGTCAGGATCGGATCGTCCATCCCCCTGCCGGGGTCGTTGGCGAAGTGATCGATGCGCGGATAGCCTTCCATCTCCGCCATCCGGTCGAGCGCAGTGCGCGGCAGATAAAACGAGATCTGATGGAACGGACAAACGCGATAGCCGATCCATGTGCGGCGCAGGTCGAAGATCGAAACCGTGCCGGCTTGAAGCGGATCCGCATCCATCGGCTTGCCATCGACCCAGAGCACGCGCTTCCTCCAGTCGCGGAGCTGCAGCGAAATCAGGAACGCGTCCTCGTTGGCGACCGGCGACGTCATCTGGTTGTCGGCTATATCGCAACGCAGTTCGGTCACGCCGATCTCGGCCTGATGCAGTGCGTTGCGAGTGATGAACGCCGGTGCCGAACCGACATGGAATGCCTTGGCCAGGCTGCTGCCGAATGCACCTTCATGCGTCATTGCGTGCTTCCATCGGCATCGCGGCCGTTGCGCAGAGCGCGTTTCCACGCCCCTCAAAAGAATAGGGAGCGGGAAGCGCGGCAGATTGTGTATTCCTGCCGTTCATGCCGAATCCAGTCACAATCA
Organism: Shinella sp. OV683; assembly: GCF_057787725.1. Taxonomy (NCBI): domain Bacteria; kingdom Pseudomonadati; phylum Pseudomonadota; class Alphaproteobacteria; order Hyphomicrobiales; family Rhizobiaceae; genus Shinella; species Shinella sp. OV683. The sequence goes on along the minus strand of NZ_JBYMED010000002.1, from coordinate 114,133 downwards.
GCCTCCTGCCGATTGCTGTTTCGGCAAAGGTGGCAGCGCCGTCAGCCCGACGCAGGCGGCAATCAGGGCCGCTGCCGACCATAGGAATGCCCAAGCATAGCTACCCGAAAACTGCCTGATGCCTGCATAGATGAGCGGTGACGTGGCGACGCCGAACAGGAATGTGGCGTAGAGAAGGCCGATGACGCGGCCATAGTGTTCATAAGACACATAGCGCGATGTCATAAATGACAACAAATCGACCTCGGCGCCCAGCGACAGGCCGACCAGCAGGGCGGCAAACGGCACAGCCGATGGACCCAGAACCGAGATGATCAGGAATCCCAGGGCACTCAGGCCGATCATGCCGATACCCACCCTGGCAGCCGGCAATCGGTCGAGCAAGAGGCCGGTCACCAGCCGACCGATGACGAGCGAAATGCCGAGCAAGCTCGCCAGTCCCACGGCCCGTTGCGCACCGAATTGTGCATCGATCAGCATCGGCACGAAATGAACGACAACGCCACCAACGCCGACGGCAATCAGGAAAAACACTGCCGAGAGGCGACGGAACGGCGCTACGGGCAATGCCGGTTCAGTCGCCGGGGGCGACGAGGACGCGGTCTTATCCGGCGAACCGCTGCGATCAACGATGAGGAGGCCGGCAATCACAGGCAGAAGCACGGCGGTAACCGTTGCCAACAGCAGGAAGCCACTTCTCCAACCTTCCCGGGCGAGCACCGGTCCGAGCACAAGCGGGCCGAGCGTACCGGGCAGGCCAGTGCCGATCAATGACACGCCGAGCATGATGCCACGATGGTGGTCGAACCTGTGAACGACGAGGCGCGACAGTGTCACCGGCGTGCAGCCGGCACCGACCATCGCCATGCCCACCAGGATTGCCCAGAAATAATGCAGGCTTTCGCCCATCCAGCTGAGCAGCCAATATCCGATAGCCAGCCCGGCAAGGCTGAATGCGATCATCCGCAGTTCGCCCAGGCGGCGCACCAGATGACCGGCGACCAAGGCGGTCAGCGCCGTTCCGACCGTGATCAGGAAGACACCGAACGAGATCGCCGTGCGGCTCCAGCCAAAGGCCTCCTGCAACGGAACGATGAAGAGGCCGATCGTATAGGGCGGCAAGGTATGAAGCCCTATGCCATGTCCCAGAATGCTTGCCAGGATCGTCGGCCAGCCGCGAGTTCGGTGATTTCCGGGGGGGTCAACGCTCAGTGTACGGCTCCTGGCTGGATCGACGGAAAGAAGGGAACTAATAGCTAACCGCTAATATCGAGGGTGGCACGCGCGATCGACCCGCGCGGTCGCGATTGTGACCAAATCCGCCAAATCGAAAGGGATTTTACAAAGCCGCTCGATTGACCAAAGACAGTTCCTGGATCAAGTATCAGCTGAACGGAATTCACCAGATCAAGGCACCCTGAACGTGGCGCGTGATTTCAGCATGCAGCATTCGACGGCACAGGGCGGCGCATTCGGCGAGGCCATTCGTGAGCCGCTCGGCCTTGCTCGCGCGCCGGTGCTACAGGCGAGTTCGTTTCGCCACGCAGTAATCGCAGCAACGGAACTGAAATACGACAGCCCGATCAACGGCCGGACTAAGCCGCTGCCAGCTGACGACGCCTATTACTTTTCCATTCATTTCCGCGATGTCGGCGAACGGCGGCTCTGGCTGGGCGACAGAGAAGTCGAAGCCGCCCCGGTAACCGCCGGCTCGCTGGCCATCCATGACCTCCGCCACCATCTGGCATTCGGCAGCAAATCCGCGCTGCATCTCATCGGTTTCTATTTCCCCAAGGATGCAGTCGATATTCTTGCCGATGAAGCCGGCCTCTCCGGCATTATCGGTTTTCGGCTGCGCCCGGGCGACGCCGTGATCGACAAAGTGGTACTCAATATGGCCAGTCTGCTGCTGCCAGCCTTCCAGGTTCCACAACAGTCCAATCGGTTGTTCACAGACAGCCTGATTCTGGCGATCGGCGCCCATGTGCTGACGGTCCATGGCCAGGCCGATGGCCGGCGCGCCGCCGCTAAGGGCGGGCTTGCCCCATGGCAGGAGCGTCGCGCCAGGGAACTACTGCTCGCCAACCTCAACAAGGACGTCTCGATCGACGACATTGCCAAGGATTGCGGCCTGTCGAACAGCCGCTTCTCGCGCGCCTTCAAGGAGACGGCAGGCACGTCGCCACATCAGTGGCTGCTCGGCCAGCGCTTGGATGCCGCTAAGCTGATGCTGGGAGATGACGATCTGCCGCTGTCCGATATCGCGCTTTCCTGCGGTTTTTCGGACCAGAGCCATTTTACCCATGCCTTCAGCAAAACCAACGGCATGAGCCCCGGCGCATGGCGGCGGCAACATCGCACCATCCACGCTGTGACAGACACGCCTCGTCAGTAGGCGATCTGCTCAAATCTCGCTGTATCTCTGCTATAATTCCTTCAATACGTCCCGGACAGGCAAACACGACGGAAATCGCCAAGACGAATTCCAATATTTCAGTGAATATCAAAAGCATCAAAAAACTATCGTCGCCGCTTTTGGGTATTCAATGGATGGAAATGGTCATGAACAATCACGCCTCAAGTTCACGTAAAATATCGAAAACAATTATAGACTTTCAGGATGGCATGATTGCCGAGGATCTGGCGCGCTGTGTCGTCGAAGGTCTCAAATCTCTCTATGCTCATCTCAAGATTGGCGCCCCTATTCTCGTCGATGACCTGGTCAGGACCAATGAACTCATCCGCGAGGCGCTGACCATGGTCGGCGCTACCTCCGCCAACGACGCGCAAGCACTTGCGTATGACGGGCGCCAACCGGGCATCGCCCGTGGCGGCCTTGCCGGATGGCAAGTGAGAGCGGTCAACACCGTCATCCGCGAGCAGCTCGATGCCTCGCTTTCGGTTGCCGACCTGGCCGCGGTCACCCATCTGAGCGAAAGCCATTTCAGCCGTGCCTTTCGCGCCACATGCGGACGCTCGCCGAAGAAATATCTGGTGGCAGCGCGGATCAAGGCGGCGCAGGTGATGTTGCTGAAAAGCAGAGCGCCGCTGAGCGAAGTCGCGTTGAATTGCGGCTTCTGCGACCAAGCCCATTTCACCCGCGTCTTCCACGTCCTCACCGGGCAATCTCCGCGCCGCTGGCAGCGCGAGCGGTGGCTTGGTGAGCCGGCAGAAGATCTGCTGGCCGCGGAATAAGTTCGCCGCGGCCGGCGGCGTCCAGAACCATGCGTCTGGACGCGCGATTTCGACGTACACTTACGCGCTGGCCAACGCCTATCATGGCGCGTGCGGGATGTCGCGCACCTGTGCGGCAGTCAGTTCGGGAGGAAGAAAGCCGATCTGCAGCAGCAGCGAGAACTGATCCTGCAGCGTCCAGTTCTCGACCACCCTGTCCTGCTCAAAGCGCCACATCGATATGACACGCACTTGCACCGGCTTGCCGGTGGCGGGAACTCCGGCATAGAAACCGGTATGCGTGCCGCGCCAGAGCACGCGGATCACCACCATGTCGCCCGTGGCGATGATATCCTCCACTTCCGTCGTCAGGTCCGGGAACCCGTCCAGCCGTGCAACGATATTGCGTTTCGGGCCGGCCGGTCCGACCTCCGCGCCGTTGGTGGCGAAGCACCCGGCAAACAGCGTGTCGGCAAGGGCGATGTTGCCGCGCCATCCTTCAGTGAACCACTGACGGGTGGCGATGGCGTTGGCTGCGGTCTGGCCGACCGTTGTGGTCATGATAGCCTCCTCAAGGGCTGTATGAAAGGAGAGGGGCCGGCCAAGTTGGCCCGCCCAGCGGAGCGGCGGTTCAGACACCTTCGACGGCGAACAGGATTTTGGAGAACTCCCCGGCGGTCTCCTTCCTCGCCCAATCGCGCTGTAATTCGCAGAGCAGCTGCGTCCAGCTGGCCGGTTGGGCACCTGCCTGCAACATGCGGTCGAGCCCGGCGCGATGTGCTTCAATTGACGTGGAGCCGACGGTGTCGACAACCGGATAGACTTCGTAGCCCTCTGCGAGAGCACTCAACACCGGAAAGGCCAGGCAGACCTCGGTCCACAGACCTGTGACGATCAGCTTGCGGCGGCCGGTTGCCCGCACTGCATCAGCGAAGGCCGGATCTTCCCAGGCATTCAGCGTCGTGCGGTCGATCGGCTCTTGGCTCGGGAAAACCTCACGCAGATGATGGATCATCGGCTGATTGAGGCCAGTTTTGACATTGACGGTCGACAGAACGATCGGCAATCGATAGAGTTTTGCCGCTTTGGCCACGGAGACGATGTTCTCGACCAAGGCGCGGCGATCCATGGACGCGATCGACGACACCTGGATTGGCTGGTAGTCTATGATCAGTAGGGCGGCATTCTGTGGTGACAGCAGGTGGTCGCCTGCATGATTCGCGGAATTGTTCATTTTCTGGTTCCTTGTGATGAGCTTATTGCGCGACGCAAACGCGCGTTGAGGCCTGCCTTGGCAAGCTGGCGCTATTTGACCGCAGCGACGGCGTCGAGAATGACGTTGGCGACATCCTTGGGCCGCGACAGCATGACGACGTGGCTTGCCGGCAATTTGGTGATTTTGGCGCCGATGGCCTTTGCCATGGCCGCTTCGGCGGCGGGCGGGATCATGCCGTCATACTTGGCGACGATGTACCAGCTCGGCTTCTTCTCGTAGGCGGCCTCGGTCAGCTTCTCGTCGAAAATGCCGGCGAAGGCCGGTCCCTGGGTGGCGGCGGCTACCTTGATATCTTCCCGGGACAGATCCTGGGCGAAATATTTCGCCACCCCCTCGTTGCTGAGCCTGAGGTAGCCGCCGCTGTCGGGTCGCAGCATCGCAAGCCAGGGCGCGGGCGGCTGGCCCTTGCCAAGATCGTTGATCGACACGCCCTTGGGCGGCGCGAAGGCGGCGACATAGACCAGGGCCTTGACCTTGTCGTCCATGCCCGCCTGGCTGATCACCAGGCCGGCCCAGGAATGGCCGACCAGGATGACCGGGCCGGGCTGGGCGTCGATAACGCGCTTTGCGGCATCGACATCGGCGGCGAGCGAACTCAGTGGGTTCTGCACCGCCACGACGTTCAATCCCTTGGCTTCGAGCAGTGGGATCACCTTGCGCCAGCTGGAACCGTCGGCAAATGCGCCATGCACCAGCACGACGGTCTTTGGCGTCTCGGCCGCACTGGCCATGGGGTGTGACAAAGCAGCGGCGATCAGCGTCGCGGCTGCAAAGGTAGCAATTTTTATCAGCGACATGGGCGTTCTCCTAAAAGCGAGGACTCGACAGGCGGCCGCACGACTGCGGTCAACCTTCCCACGCTTTAATGTGCAAGCGGTCGAGGCGATTGCAGGAACGGTTCGCAATTGTCCAAAGCTGCGCGAGATGGCCAAGGCCGCGGCTCGCCTCCGAAAAGCGTGATCGGAACATGCAATTCTGCGGCCAAACAGGAAAGAGATGCGGTCCGTCCTGGGCTCTAACCAAGAGTGACCGCAAGCCAGGCTTCCGGACATTGTTGGACATAAGGAGATCAGATCATGCGCAGATTTCTCGCCGCGCTCGCCATTGCCTGCGCGGCCACACTTCCCCTTGCCTCCCCCGTCGGCGCTGCTGATTTCGACTTCCCGAAGGATTTCAAGGAACAGAAAATCTCCACCAATGGCACCGAAATCTACGTCCGCACCGGCGGCCACGGCCCTGCCGTCGTGCTGCTGCACGGTTATGGCGAGACGGGCGACATGTGGGCGCCGCTGGCACGGGTGCTGGAAAAGAATCATACCGTGATCGTGCCGGATCTGCGCGGCCTCGGCCTGTCGTCGAAACCCGCCGGCGGCTTCGACAAGAAGAACCAGGCAAAAGACGTCGCTGGCGTGCTGGCGGCGCTGAAGATCGACAAGGCATCACTCGTCACCCACGACATCGGCAACATGGTCGGTTTTGCCTTCGCCGCTCAATATCCTGAAAAGGTGTCGAAATTCGCGCTGATCGATGCTCCGGTACCGGGTGTAGGGCCTTGGGAGGAGATTCTGAAGAACCCGCTGCTCTGGCACTTCCGCTTTGGCGGCCCTGACATGGAACGGCTGGTGAAGGGCCGCGAGCGCATCTATCTCGATCGTTTCTGGAACGATTTCTCGGCGGCACCTGCCCATTTCGATGAAAAGTCACGCCGCCACTACGCGAGACTCTATGCGCTTCCGGGCGCCATGCATTCCGGTTTCGCCCAGTTCGCCGCCTTCGATCAGGATGCGATCGACAATCGGGCCTTCCTCGCCAAAGGCAAGCTGGCAATGCCGGTACTGGCCATCGGCGGCGAGAAATCCTTCGGACCGCAGATGGCCGTGATCATGCGCTTTGCGGCGAGCGATGTCCGCGAGGGGATCGTGCCCGATTCCGGCCATTGGATCATGGAGGAAAACCCCCAGGCGACCATCAGCCTCGTCACTGAATTTCTGAACAGCAAGTGAGCATCAAACGCTGGTCTGCATCCTGCGGCCTGCGCCAACACAAGAGGAGACCCAGATGAGACTTTCAACCACATTCCAGACGCTCGCGCTCGCCAGCGTCTTGACGCTGTCAGGACTCGCCGTCGCGCAGGCGGATTCTTCCGGTGAGAGTGTGCAGCCGGTATTCAAGCACAAACTGCCCAACGTCGAGGGCAAGAGCCTGGTGGCCTTCGTGGTCAGCTATGCGCCCGGCGGCACATCGCATGCCCATCACCACGCCAAATCAGCCTTCGTCTATGCCCAGGTCCTGACCGGCTCGATCCGCAGTAAGGTGGGCGATGCACCCGTCAAGATCTATCACGCCGGCGAGAATTTCTACGAGAACCCAGAGGAAGCGCATCATACCAGCGAAAACGCCAGCAAGACGGAGCCGGCCAGCCTATTGGCAGTGTTCGTGGTCGACAGCGATGACGAGAAGCTGACGGTGCCAAGCGACGAATAAAACCACCCAATCCCGGATAGAATAAATAAAGGCCGGCCGACGGATCATCGGCCGGCTTCCTTATCGAGGGTTTCATCTCAAACCCTACAGATGGCGATCCAGGCGGCGAAGCTGTTGATGAAATTGCCGAAGAACTCCTTCGATTTGTCAGCCAGTCCACCATCTTCACCGAACAGGGTGGCGACATTGCCGACATAGGCTTCCGGCTGCTGCATGGTCGGCATATTGAGAAAGACCAGCGATTGCCGCAAGTGATGATTGGCGCCAAAAGCCCCCATCGCTCCCGGTGACACGCTCATCACAGCCGCCGGCTTCCTGTCCCAGACACTTCTGCCATAGGGTCGCGAGCCGGTGTCGATGGCATTCTTCAGCACCCCGGGCACGGACCGGTTGTATTCCGGCGTGACGAACAGCACGGCATCGCAGCCAATGACCACTTGCCGGAATTCCGTCCAGGCCTGCGGTGGCCGGCCTTCGTCGTCGAGATCCTGGTTATAGAGTGGCAGCGTGCCGATCTCGACGATCGATAGTGCGAGCGTGTCAGGCGCCATGGCAATCAATGCCCCAGCGGCACGGCAATTGAAGGATTGCTTGCGAAGGCTGCCGATCAGCACGGCGACTTTTGACGTTTCCGGCATGGTCATTTTCTCCTGACCTGGTTTTGGAATGTGCGAGCTTCAATCAGCGACCGTCAGCACGATCTTGCCCTTGCGACGCGGACGCTGACCTTCGAGCATCTCGTGGGCTATGGCCGCGTCGGCAAGCGGCAGGACATCGCCGACATTTGTGACGAGGTCGCCGATGTCGACTGAGGCTGCGATATCGACCAGCTGCGCCGTGGTGACATTGACGAGGAAAAACCGCGCCTCGATGCCATGGGCGATCGCCAGTTGCTCATCCGGTTGGGAAACTGCGGAAACCAGCCTGCCGCCTCGCCTGAGCACGGCGAACGAACGCCGCTGCGTATCGCCGCCGACGAGGTCGATCACGGCATCGATATCATGGGCGACATCTTCGAAACGCTGGCTGGTGAAATCGATGCAGACATCGGCGCCGAGCGCCTTGATCGCCGCAAGATCGGCGGTCGCAGCCGTAGCAATGACCTTCAGCCCTGCCTTGCGGGCAAACTGCACGGCATAGGCACCCACATTGCCCGCACCTCCCTGGATCAGGACGCTTTGTCCGGGCGTCAGCTTTGCGTGCTCGAACAGCGCCTGCCGCGCGGTGACCGCAATCACCGGGATCGATGCCGCTTCGACATCGCTGATGGTCACCGGCTTTTTGGCGATCATGCCGGCAACGGCAACCGCATAGTCGGCATAGGCGCCGGTAAAGCGCGGATTGGTGACGCCATAGACCGCATCGCCTGGCCGGACATGCGTCACATCCGGTCCAACGGCCTCGACAACGCCAGATATATCGGAGCCGAGCGTCAACGGCAGCGGCTGTGGCAGGGCGCTACGGCCCGAGCGGATCCAGCCATCCCAGGGTCCGACGCCGGCCGCTTTGACCTTGACGAGCACTTCTCCGGCTGTGGGTTTGGGCCGTTCAACCTGCACCATACTGATCACGGCCGGCGGGCCGAATTCGTTGACCCGGCAGGCCGTCATCGTCTGTTTGCTGGTCCCGGCGGATTCGCCGCGCGGTTTTTCGGTCATGTCCATCCAACCCTCCTTAGTGATTGCCTTTTCTGGCCCGAGGAGTGGAGAGATTCTTGTGTGTTTGCGCGTAGAATTGCCCGTTTCCGCTGGGAAACTTCCGTATGGCTCAATGGGCGCTGTCGGGAGCGGCGTGGTTTGCCAGCCACTCATGTGGCTCGAGGCCGGTTGCCGCCTTGAAGGCCTTACGAAAAATGCTGACTGGAAGCCCGCATTCCCGCGCCACAGCTGTGATGGTAATGGCGCCGTCCGGATTGGCTCTCAACAGCTCCTTTGCCCGCACTTCTTGCCATTGTGCGAGCCGGTAGCCACCATCCGGCAATCTTTTCTGCCGGCCATAGGCTCGGACGACGTGCGACGCGACGGCAACTGTCACATGGTCGATGAAAAAGGCATTCCCGCCGGTGACCCTGTCAAAGCAGGGCAGCAATGATGAACCCAGGCCGCGGATCACCGGATCGTCAATGCCCACGCCGGGGTTCTGGCCGATCGCTCCAACCGTCCGATGGCCTTCCATGTCGGCGATCGAATCGAGCACCCGTCGGGGCAGATAGAAATGCAGCGACCGGAACGGGCTGACACTGTTGGCAATCGGATTGGATTGGAGATCGTAGATGCAGGTGGTTCCGGCAATCAGCGGCTCGGTGTCGACCCATTTGTCATCGATCTGCATCCCATGTTCTGGGCAGGTCCTCAGCTGCAGCGTAACCAGCAGGGCATCCTCGCGCGAAATTGGTTTTGTCAGGCCATTGTTGGCCACGTCGCATTGGATCAGCGTGGCGGCGATATCGGAAGATCCCAGTGCCTTGGTGACGAAGACCGGCGCCCGCTTGAGATGGAAACTGTCGCCCAGCCGCTGGCCGAAAGCGCCCTGACTTGCCATCATGCGCTCCTGGAATAGGAGACGGTCGAGCCATTGGCGCGCCGCCACGCGCCGGGACTGGCCCTGGTGAGTTGAGTGAAGATCCGGGTGAAATGGCTTTGGCTGGCAAAACCGCAGGCCGCGCCGACTTCTGCAAGCGACAGCCTGCTCTGGGCAAGCAGGCTCTTGGCCTGCTCAATGCGATGCAACTGCAGCCAGGCATGCGGTGACAGGCCCGTCGAGCGACGGAATGCGCGGCAGAAATGCCGCTGCGACAAGCCGCATTCCCGCGCCAGGTCGACGATCGCCAATTCGCCCGCCAAGCGGGAAGCCAGCAGCTCCGTCGACCTTCGCTCCTGCCAAGGCGAGAGCCCACCCTTGATTACCACCTTTTCAACGCCCATGCCGCCATAGGCCTGAGCGACGTGCGCTGCGATTGCCAGCGTCATATAGTCGGTGAACACCTGGCCGACCTCTTCCGGCCGCACGAACGCCGCCGCAAGAGCGCCGATCAGGCCGCGCATCGTGTCATCGACGACGCCGGCTCCGGGTTGATAGGCAAGATCGCCGATGCGCGTGACGTCGGTATCGTCGGCAATGGCATTCAGGACGACGCGCGGCAGATAGAAGTGCATCGAGTGGAACGGCTTGTCGAGGAGGACGACCGGATCGCGCTTGAGGTCGTAAAGGGTCGTGTCCCCGGCTCTAAGGTTGCTGACTGGTGCTGCGCGACCATCCTCCCAATATTGGTGGTTCGGGAAGTCCCTGAGCTGGAGCGTGACAAGAAATGCATCCTCAGCGGGAATATTCTTCGACAGGAAGTACCCGCTTTCGTCGGAGCGGATTTCGGTGATCGCCAAGTCGGCTTTCTTGAAATTCCGGGAAATGATGGTTGGAACCGCTTCGAGGTTGAAGCGCGAACCAAGTTTCTGCCCATACGCACCATTCTCCTGCATCGACGGCGCCTTCTGTCAGCGTTCATTGAAGGTTTCGGCACGGAAATTAAACGAGAATTCGGCCCACGCCAAACCCAAACCGGCCAATAAGCCCAGACTAAACGTCAATTTTGGCAGTATGAGAAAAAAATGCCGGTTTTTTGATATTCAATTTCGGGTCAACAAATGGATCAAATCCTTTGTCCACATGTCCTAGCTGCCACGAACGGATTTGGAGCAACCTCAGTAAGACGCCTAGCCTGTGAATGCCGCCCCGCCGGGTGTGAAGCGGTTACGTTAAATTCGCAGCAGGCGCCCGAGATCGGCCGCTGCAGTAACTGGAGCAAATCCGGTGGCACGAGGGATTCCCGTTTTTTGTAAATCATGATTCACTCCCTTCATGACGAAGCGCCGCCTGCCCATGGCCGAGCATGCCGACACGCTGTCGCTGAAGGCGCTGCGGGAGCTCGTGACGAGAACGACCAGCTCAGGATCGAGAACACCCGGCTGAAGGTCGACAACCAGCTTCTGCGCGACGAGATTGCGCGGCTGAAGAACCTGCCGCCGCGCCCGCCGTTCAAGCCATCGGGCATGGAACAGGCGACCAGCGACAAGATGGTTGCCGGCAAGGAGAAGCCTGCGCGGCGTCGCGGGCCGAAGGGCGACACCAAGCGCGTCATGCGCACAGAGGTACTGCCTGCCATCGCCCCACCCGGATCGCGCTTCAAGGGCTATAGGGATTGCGTGGTGCGGGATCTGATCGTGCGGCCCGATGTTGTGCGCTATCGTCGCGAATGCTGGGTGACGCCGGACGGACATACGATCATTGCGCCGCTGCCAGCAGGTGTAAAGGGCGGCTACGGTGCCAACCTGCGGCGCTTCTGCCTGATGCTCCACAGCCATGGGCAGGTCACGACACAGCGTTTGACGACCCTGCTCAACGATGTCGGTGTCGAGATTTCCAAACGCCAGGTCATCCGGTTTCTGACGCAAGGGCTGGATGGCTTTCATGCCGAGGATGCCGCTGTGCTGCATGCTGGCCTGGTCTCGGCGCCCTTTGTCACGGTCGACGACACCGGCGCCCGTCATGGCAACCGCAATTTTCATACGACGCAGATCGGGGGCGAACATTTTTGCGCCTTTCGCACGGCACCCTCGAAATCGCGGCTGAACTTTCTGGCCCTGCTGCGCGGCAACTATCAGGACTATGTTCTCAACGATGCCGCCTTCACCTTTCTGGAAGACCGTCAGGTCGACCCTGCCCTTCTGACGCGGTTGAAGACACGCCAACCGCGGCGGTTTGCCAATCAGGTTCCGTTTCTCGAGTATCTGGCCGCCAATGGTGTCGACATCTTCGACAAAGAAATAATCCGCCCGTTTGCCGAGGCCGGCATCTGGGGCGCCATCCGCCATCATGGTCTGGTCGGCAATGCGGTGATTGTCTCCGACGATGCCGGACAGTTCCGCGTCGGCACCCATGCGCTGTGCTGGGTCCACGCCGAACGGTTGTTGCACAAACTGATGCCGGCGACACCCGGCCAAGTACGGCATGTCGAAACCCTGCGGGATCTCATCTGGCGCTTTTACAAGGCCCTGAAAGCCTATCAGCGAAGACCCGATCCGCGTGCAGCCCGGGGCATTCAGGCCCGGTTCGATCGGATTTTCTCGCTGCGCACCGGTTATGGCGACCTCGACAAACTGCTGTTTCGACTGAGCCGCCGCAAGGCAGAACTGCTGCGGGTTCTCGAGCGGCCTGAAACCCCGCTCCATACCAATGCGTCGGAAAGAGATCTGCGCGGATTTGTCATCAAGCGAAAGATTTCCGGCGGCACGGTCAGTCGCAACGGTCGCCAAGCGCGCGACAGCATGCTCGGCCTGATGAAGACCTGCCAAAAGCTCGACCTGTCGTTCTGGCATTATCTCGGCGATAGGTTGGGCATCGGCGATGGCGGTCATCCTATTCCACCACTCCCCTCCCTGGTTGCGGCACGCGCCTAAGGCGTTTGGCCATGGTCTCACCACCATGCTTTTCCCCGTGAGATCTGCTGATTGTGTCGGCACGGCCAACAAATTAGCCCCGCTTACGCAGCAGGCTAGAGATGGGCAATTTCGACAAATCGTAAGACATTGAAATCATGGTAAATGATTTGCTAAACGAACGCTATCTCATAGTTAGAGTTCATTACCGGCCGCTTTTGATAAATTGATGGCTGACCATCGATAACTATCGCTTATCGATGGTAGATTGATTTTGAGGGGCAAATCAGAAAGAATCGGGGCAAATCCCGGTCTCAGAGGCCGCCGAAACCCGCGATTTTGGAGCGCCCGTGGTCAAACCCAAAAAATTACTGACCGCCGTCGAGCGACGCGCCGAAGAGCTCGACACGATTGCCGCCGTCCTGCCGCTCGAACGGCGCGACGAACTCGCCGAGCTATTGACCGACCGGGATGTCGAGACGCTACGCCATCTCGTCAACCAGGGCATGGGCGACAACACCTTGCGGGCGCTGACCTCGGATCTCGCCTATCTCGAAGCCTGGGCGCTGGCTGCCACCAAAAAATCGCTGCCATGGCCGGCACCCGAAGCACTGCTGCTGAAATTCGTCGCCCATCACCTCTGGGATCCGCAGCGCCGGGAGAGCGATCCCGATCACGGTATGCCGGCCGACGTCGACGAAAACCTTCGAAGCCAGGGTTTTCTGAAATCAGTCGGTCCGCACGCGCCAGCGACGGTGCGCCGTCGGCTGGCGAACTGGTCGACGCTGACCAAATGGCGCGGCGTGGAAGGTGTCTTCGCCTCCCCTGCCCTCAAATCAGCCATTCGGCTGGCGATCCGAGCCGCGCCAAGACAACGTCTTCGCAAGAGCGCCAAGGCGGTCACCGGTGACGTGCTGGCAAAACTGCTGGCGACCTGCGCAACCGACGCTCTGTGCGATCTCCGGGACCGCGCCATTCTGATGGTCGCCTTCGCATCCGGCGGCCGCCGGCGCAGCGAGATCGCCGGACTGCGCCGCGAACAGCTGACCGTCGAGCCACCGATCCCGGTCGAGAATGGCGCCCCCCTCCCCTCGCTGGCCATTCATCTCGGTCGCACCAAAACCAGCAATGGCGAACAGGACGACGTTGTTTATCTCACCGGCCGACCGGTGGAGGCGCTCAACGCCTGGATGACGGCGGCGAAAATCGAGAGCGGGAGCGTGTTTCGGGCGATCGGACGCTGGGGAACCGTCTCGCGCCGCGCAATCGATCCGCAGTCGGTCAATGCGATTATTAAGCAGCGGGTGGCGATGGCCGGGTTGGAGCCGGTGGAGTTTTCGGCGCACGGGCTGCGGTCCGGCTATCTGACCGAGGCGGCGAACCGCGGCATCCCTCTTCCGGAAGCGATGGAGCAGTCTCGGCATCGCTCCGTGCAACAGGCTTCCAGCTATTACAACAACGCCACGAGGAGGAGCGGTCGGGCCGCACGATTGCTGTCGTGAAGGCCGAGCTTCTGCCGCCTCGATCGCTCGCCGGTTTTTTCAACTCCCAAACTCCCGGCGAATATCTCCTCCTCGCACTTACAGTTTTCGCGCGAAGTGGAAGACACCATTCCTCCGTAGCTGCCGCGAAGTGGAGACACCGCTGGCACCACCAGCGCATGCAAATTCAGGAGTTGCGCGAGCTTCTCTGAGCGACACGGTCACATATCGCCCCGCCCAACGCTCGGAGAAAACCGCAAGGAGCCGGACCGTTGATGCTCCCCGCCATGACGCAATCGACCATCTTGCTTCGCGAATCCAACACTGAGAGCGCGGCCGAGAGATCAAGCAGAGAGCGCGGTCGCCGGTTCTTGGGGTTGGTTCAGATGATGTCGACGAGGCTCACGCGAAGATCGTCGATCACGGTGGCAAGGCCCGGCGCTCCAATCAACGGCACAACACGTATTGCCGACAATTTCGAGATGGCGCGGTCAAAGACCGCGAAATTCGTATGTCCGTTCAGGCAGGATGGATAGGTGATTCCGTCCGGCGCGGACTGGTGCTCATGGAAAGCAAGCGACCATGCCCGAGCGAGCGTTTGGCGGGAGGATTTGGCGACATCCGTCGGCACACCCATCCTGATCGCGTGGTCCTCGCGAAGATCAACAAGGCGGAGATCAGCGATCGTCCCAATCTCCGCATAGCGCCGCGCAAAGATCTCTTTTTCCTCAATAGGCAGATCGCCGACGAGACCGTCTCGCCGATGACGCAGGACCGCGGCAGGGATCACTGAACCGGCTCGACGTCTTTCCATATCCCAAGGGATCGGAAAAGGCGCTCGCATAGATGCGTCCGAATCGACGACCGACAGGAATGATCTCGATATCGAGCTGGCAACTCTCGAAACCCAGGGGCGGGTTGCTTCCGGTCACTCAGCGAAAATCACCGCGGGCGACACCCTCGGCCGCTGCAATCACTTCCTCGTCCTGGCCGCGTTTCAGCGCATCGAGCCCGGTCCGACCATCCGGAGCGCCGTCCGGCGTGACCAGGAAACGGTAAACCGCCCACGCACCGCCCAAGATTTGGTGCAGCTTCGGAAGCCGCCGGCCGCGATCCCGTGCGGCGGCCAACGCTGCCTGAAGCTCGTCATCCGGCTCTGACGCGTCTTCCACCGGAAACGCATCTTGATGAGGCAGCGGCTCTTATTCAACGGCTGAAATTGTCTGCGCTCCGCCCAGCATGTCAGAAGCGAGCGCCCGCCGGTACTGCAACATGAATGTACTGGTCCTTCTCTCGAGATCGAAGCTCACGCATTCAAGTCGCCACGTCCTCGGAAAGCAAGAGCACGCTGCACTCTTCGCAATGCCTGCGATGGTCCAAGGGGAGCTAAATTGCTTCAGCGTCGCGCCCGAAGGCCAAAGCTTGGTGTCAGGCCTCCTCGAGGGTGAGTTGGTCAGCCGTCATGCTGCGGCCTGTTTGACGTCACAGGAGGGCTTTACGAAGCCGTGAATTTCACCGTTACGCCGCGCTGCCGAAAGTATGCCTGCATTAGCTTCCTACCAGAGCGGTTGTTCTGCACGAGCCTGGCCGGGTCGAATGTGGCCTCTTTCAAACCCGCGCGCGTCAACGCTGCCTTGAGAGTCGCGATTTGCACGTCGATGTCGGCATTGTCTGCCTGGAGCGATTCATAAATGCGATTTGTTGCATCTGCTACGGTCGGTTCACTCACTATTACACTCCTGTTGTTGTCTGGCTGGCGCTTGCCACATTTTTCGGCTTGACCCTATTGTGGTGAAAACTATGCACGTCAATGGGTGACGGTGGCTTGGAACATTGCGCCCGCTCTCGAAGATGCGGCACCAGAAGCAGCCCAGCTGGCACCACCCTTGCGGTCGACCCGTCACAGCAACTACGCGCCAATCGCAGACAAAACAAGGACTGACCCATTACGTTCGCTAGGGCATTCATTCCCGCTATGAGCAGCGGACATGCAATATCGATGAAGGAAGCCCGCAAACAGCGGGCCGTCTTCGTATGCTTGTTCGGAGGACGATGTCTTCGCGTCCGGTCGTGAAGCCGCACGTTTCTGCGCGACCGCAGTCTCGCGCTTGTCGATGACCACGCGGACAAAGGGCGTCGCGTCAGCGCGCTGGTGGCGCATGCCAAGCTGCAGCATCGCGCCGGACAGAACCATAAGGCGCAACAATTTTCTTGATGACGCCGTTGCCTTCGCCGAAGCGCATTGCTCGCGAGCCACGCAGAAATATCCGCGAGAGGAAAAGGCGAGGGTCGTTCCATCCGATGGCAAGCCCTGGGCACCGGATCGCCCATAGCTCTCCTTTCATTTGAGAGCGCTAAGAGACCGCTTGGGGCACCCAACCGGCCGTTGTTCGACTAGGCGACATCTTGTAGATTGCAGCGACACCTTGGAGATTGGAAACATGGCGCTCAAGCGGATGGACAACGTAGGAATCGTCGTCGAAGACCTCGGAGAGGCGATTGATTTCTTTCGTGAACTCGGCCTCGAGTTCGAAGGGCGGCCACGATCGAAGGAGAATGGGCCGGACGTGTCACTGGACTGGGCGATCAGCATGTCGAGATTGCCATGATGCGCACACCTGATGGCCACAGCCGGCTCGAGCTCTCGCGCTTCCTTAGACCTCCTGTCGTCGCAGAGCACCGGAACGCCCCGGTCAACGCGCTCGGTTACCTCCGCGTCATGTTCACCGTTGACAACATCGACGAGACGCTTGAAAGGCTGCGTGCGCGCGGCGCGCAGCTCGTCGGCGAAGTCGTCGAGTATAAAGACGTGTATCGGCTCTGCTACATCCGTGGCCCTGAAGGGCTTCTGATCGGACTGGCCCAAGAACTCAGCTGAGCGCAATGCAAAGACAAATGGGGTGGGAGTGATCAATGTCGGCGAGCGCATCCTAGGCCGGCCCGCCTGTTCGAGGCCCAGCCCTCAACGGTCTGCCGCCGCGTTCTCGCCAAGCGCGATTAGGTCGTCAACCCCGCGCCGGTCGCCCCGAAAGCCACCGTCAGCAACCTAAAGAGCTCGCGGACTTCCTGCCTCTACCGAGCAGGGTCCTGAAGTTCGACGAGGAAACCACACTCGCGCCAGATTTTAGGAAATCTAGTTCGGCCGTCCCAAGGGCGATATAAAAAAAGCATATGTTTTCAGTTCATTAGGTCTGTGGTCAGCTGACCACAGACCTCCCAAGGCCGATAAACCGCCGCCTTCAAGTTTTTGACCTCTGCGATCCTTGATTGGATCTCTGTGGTCAAAACCCTATCCAACCTTCAATCCCCCCTGCCCGTTGGCCTTCAGCAACGCCATTATCATCGGGCCAAGTGAGAACTCCCCACGCTCGCTACGCCGCGTAAGATCTCTCAAATAACCTCCAGCGGAGTTGATGAAATTTGCTCTTTCCAAAATGCAAGCGATTGCCGCCGCCGCCATTTCCGGCCCCATCGCATCGCATGCGTCCTGATAGGCCGACGGGCTTACCCCCAGCATTGATCGAACCACCACTGCGGCGGACATCAAATCTCGCCAGCCGGATATCACGCCGCCAGGCCCGTAGTCGCCGATGCTCGGGCATGCCCTCAGGACCATTCCTAGCGGAAACGCCTTCATCGGCTCGCTCTTCGGTGGGCGTATCTTACTCGGCATCGCGCCCTGCTCCTTTTCGGAGCCTGGTTCAAGTTCATTAGAGGATTTGGTATTTGAATTCTGTATGTGCTGCTCGCTATGAGCATGATTGGTGCTACTATTTCCCGAATTTTCCTGCATTTCCAGCCGATTAACTACCTCTTCGTGTAGCATCTGCATTTCTTCGAGAATCGAAGTGACGCCGGCAAGCGTCGGCACACGCGGGATTCTGCCCACAAGTGCCACGTAAACGTCCTCGACCTCTTGCCAGTCGCCCTCCAGGCCTTCTTCCATAGCTGCAGTGATTAGCTTCCGAACGTCGCGTCTGCAAATCGTCAGGCTCTCTTTGGCCTTCCTGAATGCGGCTCGATTGGCCATTACCTGTTGTGCCATAATCGCCAGCTCTTCGGACCGCGCGAGGAGCGGCGACAAGTCGAAGCCAAATGCGCTCTCGATCTGACCGGCGACATCCTTGCGAGCGTAACGCTTTCCGTTGGCGCTATCCTTCCGGAAGATTAATCCTGACTCCACGAGAATGGCCAGGTGCCTGCGCAAAGTCGCGCCAGCCATTCCATGCGCTCGAAGCGCAAGCTGAGCATTCGACGGAAAGACGATTAGCTGTGCGTCCTGACGCAACTCATTGTTCGGGTGAAAGCTGAGCAGTGCGTCGAGAACCGCGAGACTGTTGGACTGGATTCCAAGCAGTTCCATGGCGGCGGACGCATCTCTGAACACCTTCCACTTGTCTACAGTCTTGCCTTGCTTAATATCGGCTAACGCCTTCTGGCGCCGCACGAGCGCAAGCGTCATCGGCCGCCGCCCGAATGGCGTCGTCACACTTCCCGTCTGCATTGTCTTTCACCTTTTAGCAGGCAAAGGAAAACAACTCACCAAAACGGCGCTAAAAACTCTTGACGAGGATTCGAGGAAATGCGATTCTGTTCGTGCTAAAGAGACAGAAGGGCTTCCGCGACGGCAACGTTGAGGGGGCTCTTTCTTTTGCGGGTTACTCTCCCTGGTTACGTTGATGCTTTGCACGATGCGCTTGATAGAGCGCTGGCAAATGCTCGAGCACGAAGGCCGCAAAATCAGGCGTCGCCTTCCTGTCGATTGTGATTTCCAGTTTGGTTTTGCTCTGCGTCACCTGCGCAAGTCTGTCTCCGTCGGGGGTCGACATGACGTCCGGCAGTCCGCGTTCAATCCGACGAGGCTTCAGGTGGCCGATCACTGCCTTGAACCGATCCGCCGATGGCAGCACCTGCACCTCTTCCGCCGAAGCAAATCTTGTTGTGTCCGACGGAGAAGCTCCTTTCTCGAAAAGTTCTGCGAGTTGTTGCCAGCTTGGGCGCCCAACTCCCGGAGCGGCGCCAATAGCATCGATCAGTTCTGAGGGTAGGGCGTCGACAAGAAGAAGCATCTTCGACAAATTGCTCTTGTCGACCGACATGGCAGCGATGACGATCTCTCGCGGGAACTGCTTATTGAGCTGATGTGCGAATCGCGCCTTTTCGATGAAGGTCAGGTCTTCGCGCTCGTTGTTTTCCTGCCCCTGCGCTACAACCAGTTGCTCGTCTGTCAATTGACGAACGACCGCCTTAACGGGCAGACCCAGTTCTGAAACGGCGCGCAGCCGACGATGGCCGAAGGCGACCTGGTATCGACCGGGCCTATCCGGATGAGGCCTCACAAGGATCGGGACCTGCTGTCCTTGCTCACGAATCGAAGCAAGGAGCCCATCGATGTCTCCCTGCATGCGATCCTGGACGAAAGATGGCTCAATCGACGTGGCGTCCAGCTCTACAACCGCCTGACCTTCAGCGAGACGCCGTTCGATCTCCTCGGCACGGCCGAGACGATCATTTTGCTCGCGCAGAGCGTTACCAATGTTCGCCGTCAGTTTCGTCGCCGGATCGCGATCCTTCCTTGCTACGCCGAGAAGCGGCATTGCGCGGTTCTTTGCCGCTCTGTTGTCGGCTGCTGATATGTCGGGGGTGTCAGTTGAAACGTCAAGGAGGTGTTTCCGGCTCATGTGGGTCGACCCCATGCTCTTTTGATCAGAGTTTCGATCTCGTCGTTGACGGCGTTCATCGCTTCCAATGCCCGATCATAGGTCGACCGCGTAAACTGGCCACGCTCGACCTCGAAAAGCGTTTGATTTGTTAGGCCGGCGTCCGAAACCGCAGTGGTTTTAAGCATTGGGAAGTTGAGGACATTTTCGCCAAAGATCGATCGCAAATAGCCGACCATCTGGTTTTGCGGGCCATCGCTCGGTTCGAAGCGCGTTATCAGGTACCGCATCCAATTGAACTTGAATTTGGCTCCCGCGTTCTCGATTTCCCGCAAAAGACTCGATGTCATTGCCAGAAACTGGTTCATCGACATCACATCCAGCATCTGCGGGTGGACAGTGACAAGGATGGACGTCGCCGCCGTCAAAGCGGACAGCGTGAGATACCCCAACTGGGGAGGGCAGTCGATGACGACGACGTCATAGTTATCCGCAATATCTTCAATCACTTGGCTGATGCGACCATAAAAGAGCGTGTCGCCCTCTTTGCGGTTCATCAGCGCTCGCGGCGTATCGTGCTCAAACTCCATCAGCTCGAGGTTACCAGGGATTAGGTGAAGGTCGGGAATGTAAGTTCCTCGGACAACTTGCTCGATCGGTACCTGCTCATCATCGTACCTAATCGCACCATAAAGCGTTTCGTTCGGACCAACGTCAGTCTCCGGTTGACTTCCGAAGAGAGCCGAAAGACTTGCCTGAGGATCGAGATCGATTGCCAGGATCCGGTACCCGCGCATCGCTAGGTACTGTGCCAGATGCGCTGCGGTGGTCGTCTTGCCCGACCCTCCTTTGAAATTCATAACCGAGATAACCTGAAGCTGCTCGCTATCTCGACGATGCGGCAGGTAGCGCCGGTTCCCGCGGCCGACCTGATCCATGTGCTTTCGAATTGCATGGATATCTTCAATTGAGAACATTCGCCTGCCGCCCGGGCTCATGCTTAAGTTCAACTCTGGCATTTCCGACGCGGTCTGTCGTAGATAAGACTCACCGACGCCAAGTAGCTTCGACGCCTCGGACGGCGCGAATGTTCGAATGCCCTTTTCGGAAGTTGGTGGGAAGACTTTGAGATGATGTGCTTGAAGTTGGCTAGACAGGGCGTCGGCGTGACGCTCCATCAATGCGGTCAACCCTTCAACTACAGACGCTGTTTTCGCGGCGATCTTCGCCATCTCAAAACCCATTTCTTGCCAGTGGCGATATTTTTCGCGAAACCGGAAAAGTTTCGCCATTGGCAATAGGCGTCGATTCTGTTTTTTGAGCAAGGGCTTTTTGGTTAACGAAAGGTTAACAACTGAGAGGGCAAAGCTTCAAGCCAATCCGGTTTTACGTTTAAATTCACTAAGTTAGCAAGCGTCTCGTTGCAGCGTGTTCCTGGTCTGTTTTAGTGAATCTACGTGTGTACTGACCGCATTGTTGCGGAATTAAGACTCTCCTCGGAAGAAAGGCGGACGATTGCGGAGCGCGACTCACCCCAACCGACGTTGCAAGATCCGACAACTATCGCCCGATTCCGTTCTGCGCTGACTTTGGCCGACCAAGACCGTGCGACCAGCATTGCTGTAGTAGTCCCCAGTTTCAGCAGCATAGCCGCCTGCTTGCAATTCACGGGCTCACGTTAGCTGAGCCCCAATCTCTCGAAGACTTCCGGACAGAACTCGTACTGCCAGGCCGTTCCACGCCCTACCGAATTCTTCACGATCGTTTCCTGCAGAATGCCGCGTGCAACGAGCGGATCAATCGATTCCTTCGCTGTGTTGCGCGTCATCCCCGTTACCTCCTTGATATTTGCGAGGGTTAGCTTCTCGCCCCGTTGGTGCATCATGTAGAGCACCGTCATCATGCCGACCTGCTTCAGCCGCGACTGCGGCGTCTCTCCTTCGACGGGTTTGTCGAGAACCTCCTCCAGGGCGAGGACCGAAACCCGTTGGTTCTGCAGTTCTGGTTTGTGCGTGCTTGCCATCGGTCAAACTATCAGATATTTGATAGTATAACGAGTCGCGGTTTCGAGCCCCGCTAGGCTCCGAGCCGCGTCGCAGCTGTGAAGGGTGGTGATCATGAACAAATCTCTCGCAAGGGCATTCGTCGCTGCAGCCAGTATAACGTCGTTCTCTTTAGTTTTCGATAGCAAAGCGCGCGCTGACGACTGGGGATGCCAGGTTATCCTATGCCTTTCCAATCCAGGTGGACCCACGCAGTTTGCCGAATGCCGTCCTCCGATCGAAAAGCTGTGGAGCGAATTGGCAAAAGGACATTCTTTCCCGAGCTGCAGCGGCGCCGGATTCCAGATGTCTCGGCCTGGATATGAACCCTACTATTGCGATGAAGGCTATCGGCTGACGATTCGTTACGGCGACCATGGACAGGAGGCGAGCTGCGTCTCGACAACCCCGCAGACTGTCTCAGACAGCGAATGCTACTCTGACGCACGCAATTCGGGATCTTCTTCCGGATGGAGCTGGAACGGCAAAGACCGTCAATGCCAGCGTTATGTGACCGTGCAGCCGCATGTCCGCTCCCAACCGCGCTACGTCGATGTAACGATCGACGGGATCGGCCGCCAGCGGGTGTGGTACTGAGCATGCCAATCGTCTTTGTCGATATCGCACAGACCTGCGCGCCCCTGGTTGCCGCCGAGACGTTGGCAGCCGTGGTGAGCCTCGATAGCCGCTTCGCCCTCTACAACATTCGCATCAACAGCGGTGCGCCGCTCGCCAGGCAGCCGAAGTCGAAGGCCGAGGCGATCGAGATTGCGACGACGCTCGCAGCGGAGCGCCGTGACATTCAGCTTGGCCTCGGCGGTGTGGGGATAGATGAGCTTCGGAAGCTGAAGCTGTCGATCTCCGATGCATTCGACCCGTGCATGAACCTTCAAGCAACCGCGACACTGCTCGATGGATACTATCGGCTCGCGATCAAGGCTGGCGCCGATCCGAAGCGGGCAGAGCAAGTGATGCTGCAATCCTACTACGGCCGGGACGATCCCTCTATTGGTGCGATGGTCAAATACGACGAGCAGGTTCGCCAGGAAATCAAGCGGCTGGGCAAAACCCTTGCAAGCCTGACGATCGACGACGGCGAGCAGGGGAGGGGGCCAAACGAAGCAACGGCTGTAGACGCCGAGGGCGACGATCCGCCCGTCGATCAGACGGCGTCCGCGCCGGCCTGGGATGTCTTCAGTTCGCGGCGGCAGTCCTCCGTCCTCGTATTTCACAACAGTCAAATGGAGCAGATTGAATGACTTTCAGTTCCCGCATCCGCGCGATCGCCGCCTCCAGCCTGATGGCCGCCGCCATCGTGGCCATCCTGGTCGAGCCGGCTTTCGCGCAGGCGGCCGGCATCGAATCCGTGTTGCAAAACATCGTGACGATGCTGACCGGCAATATCGCCAAGCTCTTGGCTGTCATCGCGGTGATCGTAATCTGCATCGCCTGGATGTTCGGCTACATGGATCTGAGGAGAGCCGGGTTCTGGATCATCGGCATCGGCGGCATCTTCGGCGCGACCGAGCTCGTCAACACTGGAGGAAGATACCCTTTTCATCGCCTGCACCCGGCCGGCGATGATCGCGGGGGTGACGATGGAAGCCATGGGCATGAACATCATGCTCACGACCATTTTGTACATCGTCGCTGGCTCAATCGCCTACGCCCTGGTTGGGGTCGTCTTCCATCTCATTTTTCGTGCCCTCGTCAAGCACGATCACAACATGTTCCGCATCCTTTTGGCCTGGGTGGAAACACGCGGCCGGTCACGCAACAGCTTCTATTGGGGCGGGGCAACCGTGTCACCACTCAGGCTGGGTCGTCGATTCAATGAAAGGGATCTCGCCATTGCCTAGCATTGCGACATTGAAAGCTCGAGAGCTCGGACCTGAGACCTTCATCCCTTATGTGCGCCACGTCGACCCGTCGACGATCGCGATGAACTCGCGCACCCTGATGGCGATGATCGCACTCGAAGGCGTCTCGTTTGAGACTGCGGACGAGCTCGACCTCAACGCGCTGCATCGCGACCTCAACACGCTCTACCGGAACATTGCCGATGAGCGGCTTGCCTTGTGGACCCATCTCGTCCGTCGCCGGGACAGCGATTACCCCGACGGAACCTTCGCAACGCCTTTCTCGTCTGGCCTCAACGACAAATACCGCGAGCGCATGGTGCGTGAGGATCTGTTTCGCAATGACCTCTATCTGACGATCCTTTGGTCCCCGGCTCGCGACCCGGCCGACAAAGCAGCCAAGCTCCTATCGCGGCTACGACGGGCTCGTCGGGCGAATGTCGAAGTCGACGAGGAAGCGCTCAAGCAGCTCCACGACAAGGTCGTAGACGTCACCGCGGCTTTGAACCGCTTCGAACCACGCGTCCTTTCCCTCTACGAACGCGATGGCGTCCTGTTCTCGGAACCGAGCGAGGTGCTGCATCAGCTCGTTGGCGGTCGGAGGGAGCCAATTCCACTGACCGAGGGGAGCATCGCTTCGGCGATCTACTCGGACCGCGTCATCGTCGGCCGCGAAACGATCGAAATCCGGCATGAGGCGACGAGCCGCTATGCTGGTATGTTGAGCTTCAAGGAATATCCGGCTCGCACCAGGACCGGCATGCTCGACGATGTGCTCACCAGTCCTTTTGAGCTCATCCTGTCGCAATCCTTCTCCTTCGTCGCGAAGGCCGACGCGCGCACCATCATGGGCCGCAAGCAGAACCAAATGGTCAGCAGCGGCGACAAGGCGGCTTCTCAGATTGAGGAACTCGATGACGCGATGGATGATCTCGAGTCCAACAGGTTCGTGCTCGGCGAACACCATTTGACGCTTTGCGTCTTTGCCTCGGCGGTAAAGGAACTGACTGACAATCTCGCCAAGGCGCGTGCCAGCCTGACCAACGGCGGCGCAGTCGTCGCGCGCGAGGATCTCGGCCTAGAGGCGGCCTGGTGGGCGCAATTGCCCGGCAACTTCCGCTACCGCGCCCGCTCCGGCGCGATTACATCGCGGAACTTCGCGGCTCTGTCGCCCTTCCACTCCTATCCGATCGGACAGAAGGACGGCAATGAATGGGGTCCCGCCGTCGCTCTTCTGAAGACGGCTTCGGGCTCGCCATACTACTTCAATTTCCACTACGGCGATCTCGGCAACACGTTTGTCTGCGGACCATCGGGCGCCGGCAAGACCGTGCTGCTCAACTTCATGCTGTCGCAGCTTGAAAAACATGACCCACATGTGGTGTTCTTCGACAAGGACAGAGGCGCCGATCTCTACGTGCGCGCAGCCGGTGGCACTTATCTACCCCTCAAGAACGGAGTTCCAACCGGCTGTGCGCCCTTGAAGGCGCTCGATCTGACGCCGGAGAACAAGGTGTTCCTGGCCCGCTGGGTTGGCAAGCTCGTCCGATCGTCGTCTCGCGAACTGACCGTTACCGAGCTCCGCGATATCGCTGCCGCTATCGACGGCCTCGCCGACCTTCCGGTGGACGGCCGCACGATCGGCGCACTCAGGACCTTCCTCAACAACACCGATCCCGAAGGCATTGCCGCAAGGCTGCGGCGGTGGGAGAGGGGAGGCCCGCTCGGCTGGGTCTTCGACAACGTCATCGAGGACATCGGCCTCGGTGAATTTGGCCTCAGTGGCAAGTTCGTCGGTTACGACATGACCGATTTTCTCGACAACGAGGAGATCCGCACGCCGCTGATGGCCTACCTCTTCCATCGCGTCGAGCAACTGATCGACGGCCGACGCATCATCATTGTCATCGACGAGTTCTGGAAAGCGCTGCAGGACGAAGGGTTTCGCGATCTCGCCCAGAACAAGCTCAAGACGATCCGAAAGCAGAACGGGCTCATGCTGTTTGCGACGCAGAGCCCGCGCGACGCAATCGTCTCGCCAATCGCCCATACGATCATCGAGCAATGCCCGACGCAAATATTCCTGCCGAATTCGCGCGGCGATCGCGGCGACTATGTCGACGGTTTCAAGCTGACGGAGCGCGAATATGAGCTTATCGCGCGCGAACTCTCGGTCGAGAGCCGTAGGTTCGTCCTGAAGCAAGGCCACAACAGCGTCGTCGCCGAACTGAACCTGAACGGTTTCGACGACGAACTCGCCATTCTCTCCGGCCGGACCGCCAATGTCGAGCTCGCCGATGCGGTCCGTGCAGAGGTCGGCGATGACGTCACGGGCTGGCTTCCCGTTTTTCAGCAAAGAAGAAGGAGTGCGAACTAATGGCTTCCTATCGATTTCACGGTGTAGCACTTGCAGCAGCGCTAGTGCTTTCGGCTGGCACTGCGACAGGGCAGGGGATCCCGGTCATCGACCAGACGGCGATCGCCAAGGCGATCGAGAGCATCGCCCAACTCAAGTTGCAGCTCGACGCGCTCAATCAGCAGATCGAACAGGCGCAGCAGCTCTACGGTTCGCTGAACAAATTGACAGATATGGCAGATGTGGCGAGCGTACTCAACGACCCGGAGATCCGCAAGGCGCTGCCGCCAGATTTTGCCGCGATTGAAAGCCTGCTCAAGGGCGGAAGCACGGACACATTCGGCGACTCCGCTTCAAAATTTCTGCAGCAAAATTCGACCTATCGCACCAGCGCCGACGATTTTTACGCCCAGGAGCTCAACCGCATCCAGAACCAGAACGCCGGCCAGATGAGCCTCGGGCAGCAGATTTATGACACCGCGACCAAACGGATCGATGGCATAGACCAACTGAGGCAGCAGATCTCCACCGCAAGCGACGCCAAAGACGTCGCCGATCTGCAGGCACGGCTGCAGGCCGAGGCGGCGTTTCTGCAGAACGATGTCTTGCGAATGGAGGGGCTGAAAATGGTGCAGCAGGCACAGGCGCAGGTCGACGACCAACGCAAAGCCGAGGACTGGCGCCGGCGCATGGACGCGATGAAGGCCGCATTGCAATGAGGCAGCCTGGCTTCTCCCTCGTCTTTCTAGTGCTCGCCGCCTGCTCGGAGCAGGCCGAACGGTCCTACACTGTTGATGAGCTCATGGCAGACAACAAGCGGCTGTCCATGCTGATCCAGAAATGCCGCGACAATCCTGGAGAACTTGGAAACACCGTCAATTGCTTGAACGCGGAAGGCGCAAACTCGAGGCAGCGTTTCCTGCGGATGCAGCACTCGGTCGGAGGCTAAGCGGTGTATCAGGTCTTTAGCTTCGTCGACGGGCAGTTCAAGAATTCGCTGGAGACCTTCATCTCCTCGGGCACGTCGAACATCGCCGGCTGGGCCACCGGTCCGTTGACTGCAGCGGTCACGCTTTACGTCGTCCTGTACGGTTACCTCGTGCTCCGCGGCTCGGTCCAGGAGCCGATCCTCGATTTTGCCTTCCGGGCGATCAAGCTCGCCATCATCGTCATGCTGGTCAAAAACGCCGGCGAGTACCAGACCTATGTCACCAACATATTCTTCAACGTCTTGCCGCAGGAAATTGCCCAGGCTTTGAACTCCGGATCGGCGCCGAGTGCCTCGACCTTTGACGGCCTGCTCGACAAGGGTCAGGCGTCCGCAAGTGAAATTTGGTCTCGTGCCTCATTCCCAATAGACATCGTAACCGGCGTTGGCGGCATGATGGTCATCGGCGCAAGCTTCGTCGTCGCGGCGATCGGTTACATCGTCTCGCTCTATGCAAGGCTGGCGCTCGCAATCGTGCTCGCCATCGGCCCTATCTTCGTGGCACTTGCCATGTTCCAATCGACCCGCCGCTTCACAGAGGCCTGGATCGGGCAGCTTGCAAACTTCGTGATCCTGCAGGTGCTCGTCGTCGCGGTCGGCTCGCTGTTGATCACCTCGATCGATACGACATTCACGGCGATCGAGGGATATAGCGACGTCCTGATGCGGCCGATCGCGCTCTCCGCCGTCTGCCTTGCCGCCCTCTATGTCTTCTACCAACTGCCTAACATCGCCTCGGCGCTCGCCGCTGGTGGCGCATCGTTGACCTACGGCTACGGCGCGGCACGCGACGCGCATGAAAGCACACTCGCCTGGGCAGCCTCGCACAGTTTCCGTGCCTCCGGCCGCGGTATTCGCGCGGTCGGGCGGACATTCAGATCGAAGGGCACCGGCTCATGATGCCCTTCGCACGAACAAAAAGAAGGGCCTTCTCGCAATGATCAGACCAATACTGCTCCTGTGCACGGCAGCCGCTCTCAGCGGTTGCGCGTCGATGACCTATCCGCTCCCGAAATGCGACGGCTATTCGCGCCGGCCGCTCAATCGCTCGATGTGGCAGTGGGAGGACAAGAATAACATCGGTCAGAAGCATGCAGATATGCGCCCGGCAACCTCCTCTTCTGTGGCTGCCGCCTATACCCAAGAGGAATGGGAGCCGCCGGCCTTTGCCCACCTCGACATCGATTCTTCCTATCGTCGTTGCGAGGGGTAGCGCCATGGTAATGACGGATGATCTCAAGAGTTACTTCGAAAAGGCGCGGCGTTTCGATCAGGATCGTATGCTCCAGGTGGAGCGGTCGAACCGCATCGCCTGGTCGATCGCCATTGTCGCCAGCATCGTCGCCGGCGCTTCGATCTTCGCAGTTGCCGGACTGACGCCGCTGAAGACCGTGGAACCGTTTGTCGTGAGGGTCGACAATTCGACCGGCATCGTCGATGTCGTTTCGGCGTTAACGTCGAGCGCCGGAACCTACGACGAAGCAGTCACAAAATACTTCGCCGCGAAATACGTTCGCGCCCGCGAGGGCTATGTCTGGAGCGAGGCCGAAGAGAATTTCCGGACGATCGCCCTGTTGTCGACGCAAGCTGAACAGACCCGGTTCGCGGCAATCTATCGCGGCAGCAATCCCGAATCTCCTCAAAACATCTACGGTCGCGATGCCGCCGCCAGGATCAACATCGCGTCCATCTCCCTGATCAACCAGAATGTCGTTTCGGTTCGCTATATGCGCACGATCACACGCGGCGATGACGTCCGCACGACCCACTGGGTCGCAACGCTCACCTTTTCCTATGCCAACGTTCCCATGTCTTCGACGGATAGGCTGGTGAACCCCCTCGGCTTTGCAATCAGTGAGTACCGAGCCGATCCGGAGGCTATCAATTGATGCGAAACATAATCATTCTCGCTCTGCTCCTTGCAGGAACTGCATCGATGGCGTTCGCCCTGGAAATCCCACGCGGCGCATCGCAGGACAGCCGCGTACGCTTTGTCGAGTATCAACCCTTCAATATCACCCGTATCGTCGGTTCGTTGCGTTCTTCGGTGCAGGTCGAGTTCGCGGCAGATGAGGAAATCGCCCACGTGGCGCTCGGCAACAGCGTCGCGTGGGAAGTAGCGCCCGCCGGCAATATCCTCTTCCTGAAACCGCGCGAGCACCAGCCGGTCACCAACATCTCTGTCGTAACAACGCGCCGGGACGGATCTCCCCGCAGCTATCAAATGGAGCTGACCGTGCGAGACGGAACCGTGGAGGTCGGCCAGAACACGTATTTCTATGTCAAATATCGATACCCGGGCGACGAGGCAGAGCGCCGCCGACAGGCCGCCGCGGCTCTTGCGCTCGCTTCCCAAGCGAAGGAAGCTGACAATGTGCTGGCGATTCACGAGGCCTATGGACCTCGGAACTGGCGCTACTCCGCACAAGGCGCGCAGGCGCTGGAACCACAAAGCGTCTACGACAACGGCAAGATCACGACCTTCGCCTTTACCGGCAATCAGGAAATGCCGACCATCTACATCGAGAACTCCGATGGCTCGGAGAGCCTCGTTCCAAAATCGGTCGACGGCAATTTGGTGCTCGTCCACGCGATCAGCCGGAAGTTCATCCTGCGCAGGGAAGGGGATGTGCTCTGCGTCTTCAACGAGGCTTACGATCGTGTCGGCATCAATCCCAGCACCAACACGACCTCGCCCTCGGTCGAGCGCGTCGTGAAGCCCGACGCGACACAATAGGGGACTTGTCATGGTACAGGAAGACGAGAACCGTATACCGGGAGAACGCGCCGAGGTCGTCACCGGCAGGCGGATCGACAACAATCCCGTCCTGAAGCGCGGCGCCGTCGCAATCGCCGTCGTTGCTTTTGTTGGCTTCGCTCTATGGTCGATGAGCGGTGACCGGAAACAGCCGGAGAACGCTCAAGCCGAGCGCGTGGTCATTCGCCAGACGACAAACTTCGAACCCGCCAAGGAAAAGGTGCAACCGGTTCAGGCGGTACCGGAGGTAAAACTGCCGACCCCGGTCGTAGCCGAGGACAAGAAGCAGGAGGATCCTTTGCTCGACGCGGCGCGTCGTGCTCCGGTTATGGCCTTCAGCGGTCAGAAGAATGCAACTGCGCATCGGGAGAATCAGGATACTGTGACATCGCCGAATTCCACATACATGCCGCTCGACAGCAATGTTCAAAATTCCCAAACCAACAGCGAAGAGCAGAGGTTCAATGGGCTACTGAGGCCCACGCAGCTTGAGGGTTCACGTGCTGGCACGCTCGGCAACCGCGACTTCATCGTCGCGATGGGAACATCGATTCCTTGTGTCCTGGAGACCGCGCTGGCGTCCGATCAACCTGGTTTCACCAGTTGCGTGATCAACCGCGATGTTCTCTCGGACAATGGCCGCGTCGTGCTGATGGAAAAGGGCACCCAGGTCGTCGGGGAATATCGTGGTGGACTTCAGCGTGGACAAAAGCGTCTCTTTGTTCTGTGGAACCGCGCAAAGACGCCGAAAGGTGTCATCGTTATGCTCGCGTCGCCTGCCACGGACGCGCTCGGCCGCGCCGGCGTCGACGGCTACGTCGACACCCACTGGTGGGAACGATTTGGAAGCGCGCTCCTCCTCTCTATCGTCGGAGATGCGACGAGCTATGCAAATAGCCAGCTTCAAGACAGCAACGTCGACGCTCAGAACACGACAGGTACGGGTCAGCAGGCAGCGGCAATCGCTGTTGAGCAATCGATCAATATTCCTCCGACGCTCCTGAAACACCAGGGCGAACTCGTCTCGATTTTCGTGGCGCGCGATCTCGATTTTACCGGTGTCTACAGACTCCGGGTGACCGAGCCGAGAAACCGGATTCTCGACCGGGCGGTGCTGGGTGATTTCAGCCCGCCGTCGACGTTGGTGACGAAATAAAGTAGGGAGATGACGGAGGGCCCAGACGCAGCAGTCGTCCGCGAGCTACTCGCACCGTTTTCGCCGTTTTTAAAGGACGCTTCGCTCTATGAAGTCATCGTAAATCGGCCCGGGCAGGTGCTGACGGAAGGCGCCGGTGGTTGGCGGACCCATGATCTGCCGGAGCTTTCCTTCGAAAAGCTGATGCGCCTTGCCCGGGCCATAGCCAGTTTCTCCCATCAGCGCATTGATGAGACGCGACCAATCCTGTCGGCCACGCTCCCGGGCGACGAACGGATCCAGATCATTATTCCACCAGCAATCACCAGGAACACAGTCAGTATCACCATCCGAAAGCCGCCCTCGGTAACCTTTACGCTGGAGGACCTCGAGGAGAAGGAGTTTTTCTCCGAGACCCGGGCAGTCGACGAAAGCAGTTCGACGCCTGATCAGGGATTAGTAGCCCTCTACCGCGCCGGCCGTTACAAGGATTTTCTGCGCGAAGCCGTTATCGCAAGGAAGAACATCATCATCTCAGGTGCCACCGGATCGGCCAAGACGACGCTCTCGAAAGCGCTGATAAAGCACATTCCGGCGCACGAGCGCATAATTTCGATCGAGGACACACCTGAACTGGATATTCCGCAGCCCAACCACGTGCGGATGTTCTATTCGAAAGGCGCACAAGGAATTTCGGCTGTGGGGCCCAAAGACCTGCTGGAATCGTGCCTTCGGATGAGGCCGGACCGCATTCTGCTGCAGGAGTTGCGCGATGGCACGGCCTTCTATTACGTCCGCAATGTCAACTCCGGTCACCCAGGATCGATCACCACCGTTCACGCCGATTCCACCGAGTTCGCCTTCCAGCAGTTGACGCTTCTCGTGAAAGAATCCGACGGCGGGCGAAATTTGGATCGTGATGACATCGACAGATTGCTGAGGATATCGATCGACGTCATTGTTCAGTGCAAGCGAATAGACGGGCGGTTTCGAGCAACAGAAATTTATTTTCGAGCCTGAAACCGCGCTCGTGGCGCTCAGGCTGGGCGGGTCTGTCAGCACCCTTGGGCCAGAGATATTCGCCGGTCAAAAGGATGTTCGCCCGACCCAAAGACCCGAGGCAAGAAACTCGGCCGCCAATCTGGAGAGCGGCCCAAGTCAGGCAGGCTCGGGCCGGTGAGTATTCTGTTGATCGCCGAAGACCGCAGCTATCGCCGGATCGCTTGCGATCTCGGCAGCGGCCGGCGCCGCTTGCGGGACGCCAGAATAAATTCCTGCGTGTGTTTCGGCGCCGTATCGGCTATTGCGCATGCTGCCAGTCAAATGAGGCCCGCCCCGATGTCATCCGCACTTCCCGCAATCTTGCTCGATCTCGACGGCACGTTGATCGCATCCGAACCCGGAATCCTGTCGAGCTGCCGCGCGGCGTTGCGCGCCCTCGGGCACGAAACGGATCCTGCGATGGACATTGCATCGATCATCGGACCGCCGATCGAAGATGTCATGCAGTATCTTCTGAAGCCGTTCGGCGACGATCGTGTCGCCGAAGCAGTCGATGCCTACCGGGAAGATTATGGGGCGAGCGGCCTTCTGCTCGGCGAACTGTATGACGGAATAACAGAGGCACTCATCACGATGCGGAAGGACGCGCAGTTGTTCCTGGCGACATCGAAACGCGCGACTTTCGCGCGCAGGATCCTTGAGAACAAGGGCTTGGATTCCCTGTTCGCCGGCATTTATGGATCGACGCCGGCCGGAAAGATCGACCATAAGCCGGAGTTGATCGCCCATGTCATCGAAGAGAACGAGCTTGCCACCGATCGCTGCGTCATGGTCGGCGACCGACGATACGATATAACCGGCGCACACGCGAACGGCATGCGCGCAATCGGCGTGCTCTGGGGCTACGGGACGCGAGACGAACTCGAAACCGCCGGCGCGGATCGATTGATCGAAGAAACTGCGGATCTGGCGGAGACAGCGCTCGACATGACGGCGGCCGGACCGTCGAAGTGATGGAGACCTTGCCTGTGCCGAACGATTTTCTGCCATCCAGCCGACATGAAGCACTCTCCCACACATCGTTAGGGCAACATCAGCTTTTACGGCATCGGGACCAATGTCGGGAGGAGCAAGGCGCATGGCTATCGGACGACTGATGCACCGTGCCCCTCAATGACGGATGAGACCGAAGCGATGGGCCTCCTCCAGGAGGTGGCGGACAGAGGAAGGCTGCCATTTTCGGCCACCACGTACCGGTCGCTCGCCCATCTGGTCTAGCTGCGCTGCAATATCGCGGAGCGACAAACCTGGATCCGCGATTGCGATCGCCGCGACAAGCTTCATGAGGTGATCTTCTGGGGTGCGGCGTGGCGAACGGGCAAGCAAGCCTGGCTCGGCGAGCTTTTCGCGAGCCATCCGATGGACGGCCCGGCGGAGGCGCTCGATGGTCCAATCATGGCCGCGGCGATTGAGGACGCGCACGACATCGTCCCAACTGTGTTCAGGACGAAGCTGCGGTACCGTGGGTAGCCACGTCTGAGCCGACGATATCAGTTCGTCGAGATAAAATTTCTCGCGTGCTTTCGACACCGCCTTGATCGCCTCCAGCCGGCGCTCCCGAAGACCGGGATTCCCGGTGTGGCTTTTAGTTCCCAATTTCAATCGAAGCCTTAAGCTGAACATTCGGTGCGCGAATTTGACCTTTCGGCTTCACTCGGAGCAGGGGAGGGGACGTCTAAAGTCCGCGATTTGCGGCTTCTCATCTTTGACACAGCCGACGAGCACCCTGCGCCGGCGAGGTCACGCAACCAGAATTCCAGCTTTCCGTGACGGCCAGAACCGTCTATCTGTGTCATGGCAATGAAATGACAGTCTGCCGAGGATGGATTCGGCGGGACGCTACAATAAGGAAGAGACTATGGCGACCGGTACCGTGAAATGGTTCAACGCGACCAAGGGTTTTGGATTCATTCAGCCGGATAATGGTGATGCGGATGTTTTCGTCCACATTTCGGCTGTGGAGCGCGCCGGTATGCGCGGTCTGAACGACGGCCAGAAGATCACCTATGAACTGGTGAAGGATCGCAAATCCGGCAAGATGTCGGCGGACAATCTGCAGGCCTAATTTGCTCTCTGGCAAGTCGATAGGAGAGGGCCGGTCGCAACCGGCCTTTTCAGTTTCGGCGGTGGAGCGAACCCGCGCGCACTCAGGCCGTTTCTCGTCCATAAATGGTGCAACGCAACATAGAAATATTGACATCGGTGCGATGCAGCAATAGCTTCGTTATATCAAAGCGGTTCACCTCCTCCCGAACCGCCACGATCAGACGGACAGCACTCCTCCTCCCAGTTGTCGGTCACATTCAAGAGCCCGGTGCACCTCCTCCCGCACCGGGCTTTTTCGTTCCTGTGATTTACCCGATCTTCATCAGTTGCCGATTGGCTGTCGGCGGCCACGCATTTGGTATTGCGCGCGTGGTTTCGCCATCTTGGTCGCCGGCGAGGGGCAGTAAAACGGAACGACTGGTGACATCAGCCAATATTTCGATCCGAGAGAAGTGCGAGCAGGGCTGGGTTGATATAGAGATTCTCGCGTCCCGCTTTCACCTCGGCAAGCACTTCAAGGCCCACAAGTGTCTTTAGATACGTAGATGCAGCTTGGCGCTGGGCGATGCCGGCAGACACCAGGTCACCGATCCGGCAATAAGGATTGACGAATATCACCTCCGCCAGTTCGCGCGAATAGATCCTGGGGGCGTCTCTGCGAAGGCGATCTCCCGTTTGGTCGAGAAGATCGCGGATCGAACGGATTTTGGCGGTCGACCATTCGGCGGTTTCTCGCACCGCCTCGAGCATGAAGAGAATCCACGGCTCCCAGGACGCCTGTGAAGTCACCGCAAGCAGCAAATCATAGTAGGTCCGCTTGTTGCGGATAATGTGGCGGCTAAGATAGAGCACCGGAATTTCCAGAAGTCCTTTATCGACGAGGTATAGCAGGTTCAGGACACGGCCAGTACGGCCATTGCCATCGATGAAGGGATGGATTGCTTCAAACTGGTAGTGCATGACAGCAAGCCGGATGAGGGGGTCGAATTCCTCGGCCTCGTGAATGAAGCGTTCCCAGTTGGCGAGTTTGTCCCGTAACAGCGCTTGACCTTCGGGTGGGGTGTAGATGATCGCGCCCGTGGCATCATTCATCAAGGCAGTTCCCGGCGTTGCCCTGATGTCGAGCTCTACGCCCTTGATCGTGCGGCAGACATCGATCGCCGTTGCGGTGGAAAGCGGGCGCTCCTTAAGCGACTGGAAACCTCGGCTCAGGGCCGTACGGTACCGCAAGGCTTCCTTTGTCGCCGGGTCAGCCTGCCCCCCTTCATTGGCAAAGCGGAACAAACGGTCTGTGGTGGTGACGATGTTTTCGATCTCGGAGCTCGCCTGCGCCTCGAGAAGGGGTATGGAATTGATCAGCACGGCCTGGTTCGGGATCAATTGGCCAGCGATCTTCAACTCGGCAATCGCGGCGCGAGCTCCGATACAGGCCTTCAAGATCGCCTTGGATTCTATGTCAGTCACGGGGGGGGGAGGCAAATCGTTATATGGGCGGTCCGGTCGGAATGACATGTCGAGATTTTCCTGATTTGTCGACATGTTTTTCCGATATGTCGATGGCAGCGACACATTTTTGTAACGTGTCGATGAAATACGTTTTTATCGACACGTCGCGTGAGATGCAAGAGCGGGAGAGCCGCATCCAGCCGCCTTGGTGGGGTTCACCCGGTCGTATGGGCGACGAAACCTGTGCCCCACCTGGTGCCTCCGGTGATCGCAAGAGCAGCTTCGCTGGTTTCGCAAACCGGATCCTGGCTCTATCTGAGGTGATGAGACCTGCGTGAGATTCGGGCAAAAGGTGCTATCGCTATCGAGCGACCGATAAGTATGACGATCCGGCCGAATGCATAGCTCTTGATTCAGAGAGCGGTGCAACGCCGCCACCCTCAGATCGGTGAGGAGTAATTTTCGATTGCGAACCCGATCGCTTGCTCAGGTGACATAGGACCACGCGGTGATCGCGAGTGGCAGGATGAGGCCGATGGACACGGCAGTCGCAAGCCGCATAAGATGAATTCGTCGCTTCCGCTGACCGTCCCAATCATAGACCATAGCCGTCCCTCCAGAGGTTCTAATCAAGCAAAGCGTGACGGAGGAGTCAATCTCTGGCGCCACTGAATCTCTGGCCCAACGCGTTTCCGAAAGCGACAATCCACGACAGCGATCCACAGATGCCTCGGAAGTATGGAGCGGGCAGCCGCAACTAAACGATCAAGCGCGCGGCGCGGCCCATTTTCTGTTCGCTGTCGTTGCAATAGCTCGCTGCCTGGGCAACGGACTTGTGCGGTGACTGCAGCATCGCTTCGGGTACGCGCGCGTTTCGGCCGCCGGCGAACTGATCTTCCACGTGTTTGGCGCCATCGCTCATTTCGGAAGACGTCTCATCTCGGAGTGATCAAACTCATCGTGGCAAGAACGCCGCCTGCTGAAGCAGCCCGACAGCTTGGACTTGGGCGCTCCACAACCTATCGGGACGTGCGCCGTCTGGGCATTTCCCGACCCGCCCAATAGAGACATTGTTCGCTAACCCCGTGCCCGAAGCGCTGCTGTTAGCGGCAGTCTCGTGGCGGCGATGGCAGGGAGTGCGCCGCCGAGGATGCCGATGGTGAGGCCCAGCAGGCCAGCGGTGAGCATGACATCCGGTGTGACGGTGAGCTGAAAGGCCATGCGGGCGTTGTTCGCACCGATGGTGCTCGCCTGCCAGCCATTGAAGGCGAACCATGAGGCGACGAGGCCGAGGACAACGCCGGCACTCGCGAGGATCACCGCTTCGACCCACGTTCCGAGAAAGGCCGAGAGCCGGCCGAAGCCGAGCGCGCGGACGGTGGCGATCTCGACGGTCCTGTCGGAAACCGAACTCATCATCGTGTTGAGCGCCCCCGCCGTCGCCCCCACGGCCATCAGCAGCGCGACCGGCCAGCCGAACAGGCGAATCAGGCTTGCTGTGCGCCCGGACTGCGCGGCGTAGAGGTCGGCTTCGGAGACGGCGACCAGCGGTGTCCCGGTGATAGTGGCCAGCTTTTCCTGCAGGCGTTCGAGCGAGGCGGGGCCGGTGAGGTGCAAGCGAAAGCTCTGGACTTGACCCTGACGGTCGAAGGCGGCGCGCACCGCATCGAGATGTCCCCAAATTTCGGATTCAAACGCGCTGCCATGGGCGGAGAAATGGCCCGCGACCGTCCAGTCGACCGCGCCGAGCCGCACCGTGTCGCCGACGTTAAGGCCGAATTCGTTGGCGAGACGATCGCCGACGAGGATCTCGCGGGCACCTGCCGTGAAGAGACGCCCCTGCGAGAGCGTGATGCCGTCGCGGATCACGGGTCCGGCCTCGTCCATGCCGCGCAGCGCCAGCGTCCTTGTAGTGCCGTCCGCCGCCGCCTTGATATCGACAGGCACGACGATTTCGCGGGAAGAAACGAGATCGCCGTTTGCAATGCGAGCGACGCCCATGTCGCCGGTCATCGCGTCCAAAGTGCGGATGATGCTTGCCGGAATGTCGGAGCCCGCCTCCTGATTGGTGCCACCGCCGAGGACGACGGCGACCATCGGCGAGCCGGCGCCGGCCAGCGCTGTCTCGAAGCCTTTGGCCATGGCAAGGAATCCGGCGAGAACGCAGACGACCAGCGCGACCGACAGCGCCATCGACACGGAGATGGCGAGACGGCGCGGCAGGCTGGAGAGATTGGCCCGGATCATCACGAGCGTTTGCTTGGTGTGGGTGGACATAGCGGTTACCTCGCTCTGAAGGCTTTGATGATGGGGGTTCGCATCGCGTTGACGGCCGGCAGCACGCCGGTTGCAAGGCCGAGTGCGGCGATGATGGCCAGCGCCTTGGCTGCTAACAGCGGGGAAAAGACCAGGCCGAGGTCCTGGCCGGCCAGCGCCGTCGCAAGTTTGGCCAGGGCAAGGCCGATGCCGCCGCCGACCGCGAAGACGAACAGGGTCTCACCGAGGATCAGCACCATGATCCTGGACCGCGAGAAGCCGAGCGTCTTCAGCACGCCGATCTCGAAGGTGCGTTCGCGCACTGCAAACACCATGGTGTTGACGACAATCATCAGCAGGGTGACGAAGGCTGCCCCCACGACGAGGTTCACGATCAGGCCGATATCGGCATATTGGCGCAGGAAGGCTTCGAGGAACTGCTTTTCCGATTGGGTGCGCGTTGGCGCGGCGGAGTTGGCGAAGAGGGTGTCGATCCGAGCGGCGAGCTCCCCCGGCGGAATGCCCGCGCGAGGGCGGACGATGAAGGCATCCACCGTATCCTTGCCTCTCGCCCGCGCGGCGTTCACGTAGTCGTAGCGGGCGATGATGAAGTAGGTGTCGGTGGAGGCATTCTCGCCCTCGAAGATGCCTGATATCTCGAAGCGCCAATCGCGGCTGCCGTCCTGTTTCGCCATGTCGAAGGCGGTGACCGTGATCTGCTGGCCGACCGTCCATCCTTGTGC
The DNA here is from genome assembly GCF_057787725.1 of Shinella sp. OV683. Taxonomy (NCBI): domain Bacteria; kingdom Pseudomonadati; phylum Pseudomonadota; class Alphaproteobacteria; order Hyphomicrobiales; family Rhizobiaceae; genus Shinella; species Shinella sp. OV683. The sequence goes on along the minus strand of NZ_JBYMED010000002.1, from coordinate 75,935 downwards.
CTCGGCCAGCGCACGGCCGACCAGCACCTTGTCGCGGGCCTCACCGATCGCATCGATCAGATCCGGCGTCAGCCCGAGACCCTTGCCGTTGACGGCCATCAGCAGTTCGGGGTCAGCGGCGCTGACGGCGACGACATTCTTCTCAACTTCGACGAAGCCGCGCTGCCGCGTCATGTAGGCCAGTGCCGCAATATCTGGATTGGCGGCGAGCCGGGACATATGCGCCATCGGCAGGGGTTGTGTGCGGCCGCCGGCGCTCATGACGCCGAGAATATCGTCGCTGGCCGCAGATGCGCCTTGTGCGCCGGCAAGCAAGCTGGCTGTCAGGCCATAGATCAGGAAGGCGACCGCGATGCAGATTATGAGAAGCACGGTGCGCAACGGCTTCCGCCAGACATTCTTTCGGACGAGATCGAAGAAGGTCATCAGGCGACCCTCTTCTCTTCATTGAAATTCCCCTTGTCGAGATGCAACGTCCGCTTTGCATAAAGCGCTGCCTGCGGGTCGTGGGTGACCATGAGAACCGTCTTTCCCAGCTCGCGGTTGAGGAAACCCAGCATTTCCAGTACCTCGTCGGCGGACTTGCGGTCGAGATCGCCGGTGGGCTCGTCGCAGAGCAGCAGGGCCGGGTCGGAGACAATGGCGCGGGCGATGCCGACGCGCTGCTGCTGGCCGCCGGACATCATCGCCGGATACTGCTTTTCCCGTCCGGCAAGCCCGACGAGGTCGAGGACTTTTTCGACCCTGATGCGCCGCTCCTTGGCGGACAGCGGTTTCAGCAGCAGCGGCAGCTCGACATTCTCGGCGGCGGTGAGCATGGGCAGAAGATTGTAGAATTGAAAGGCGATGCCCATGTGGTGCGCCCGCCAGGATGAGCGCGCGGTCTCGCCCATCTGGTCGAGCCGGCTGGTGCCGATGCGCAAGGTTCCGGCATCCGGCCGGTCGATACCGGCGAGCATATTGAGCAGGGTCGATTTTCCCGAACCGGACGGCCCCATGACGGCGACGAAATCGCCGCGCGGGATGGAGAGGTCCAGGTCCGAAAAGATCGAAATCTCCTCCCCGCCGATGCGGTATCCCTTCTTGACGCCGCTAAGTGAGATGTAGGGTTCTCGTGTGTCGGTCATTGTGGGGTGTCTCCAGCGTCGTTGAAGTGGATGCGGATGCGCGCGGCCATGTTCGGCCGTATGCCTTCGGGCGGATCGGTGAGGGACAGACGGAGTGCAATGGTGCCCTTTTCGGCAGAAGCAACGGGTGCGAGACGTAAGATCGCAACAGTGAACGGCCGGTCAGGGAACCCGTCGAGTACCGCTTCGCCGCGAAAGCCGGGCTTGAAGGATGCGATGTTGGTCTCCGCCACATCGGCGTCGATGACCAAGCTGGTCGTATCGGTGATGGTCAGCAGGCCCTGGCTTTCGCGCACACTGTCGATCCGCGCCAGCACCGTGTCGCCGATATGGGCGTCGAGACGCGTGACTGTGCCGGCGAAGGGTGCGCGGACGGTCAGTTCGGCCAGCTGTTCCTCGGCGATGCGAATAGAGAGATCGGCACTGCTAACAGACTGCCGTGTCTGCGCCACCGCGTTTGATGCCTGTGCCGTGGCGGTTCGTGCCTCTTCGAGCGTCTGTCGGGAGGCAGCGTCGCGGGCGGCGAGGATTTCGATACGGCCCAGCGAGGCGCGGGCCTGTGCAAGGTCGATGGTTCGGGCGGTCAGTTGGAGTTCTGCCATAGCCTTTGCCGCTTTGGCCCGTTCAAGCGCAAAGCGGGCGCCGGCATCATCGAGGACGACCAGAACCTCGCCAGCCTCGACGGGATCCCCCGCCTCCACGGCAATGTGTGTGATCCGGCCTTCGTATTTGGAGAAAACCGTCGTCATGCGCGGCGCGACCACGAAGCCGGAGCCATTAATTTCGCGTGCGGCGGGAACAGGTTTACGGACGGTGGATCGTTCCGCGTTCCGCGCATCATGCGGTATATCCGCCTCTTCGGAAGAAGCAGAAGGTTCGTCGCTAGTCGTCTCGCTCGTAAGACCTGGCCCGGCAGCGAATATTGTTTTGATACGGCGAACCACATCCGGTTGATAGAGGACAACGGCGACGACGGTGGCCACAGCAAATGCGGAAAAGCCAAGTGAAAGAGTGAGCCGTCGAAAGCTTAGCTTCGGGAGGGTTATGTCGTGGGCGACTGTCTCAAGCGACAGCGACTTGAGCGTCCGGGCGAGTTTTTGGTCGTGTTCGGTGCCAAGGTCGAGATGTGTGTTCATGCCGCAATGATGGCCGGCTGGACCGGGAACGAGACCTGAAACGCGTTCTGGACCGTGCTAAATCGCGATTGAGGACGGCTTGGCGTTGCGCTCGCGCCATTCGATCGGCGTCATATCGGTGACGCGGCGGAACTCGCGATTGAAATTGGACTTGGTCTGAAATCCCACCTCGAACATAATCTCGGTCACGGACCTGCCCGTCTCTGCCAGCAGCCAGCAGGCCTCCGCGACCCGGTGTTCATTGACATATTGCGAGACATTCTTGCCCGTCGCCCGGTTGATCGCCGCAGAAATCTGACGGGCGGGGATGCCCAGTTTGCGGGCTAGCCGGTCGAGATTGAGATCGACGTCGCGGTAGACGCGCTTTGTTTCCATCAAGGCGTGAACCGCGGCAATAGTCTCCTTATCGTCCGCCAACTCGGGCGTTGCCCCGACGTCGACCGTCTCGACAGGCCTATGGCTTGCGCTGGCGGAAGCGGCCGCGATCGACAGCATCGCGAGCAATGCAAGATTGCCGATGGCGATTGCCGGGCGAGCGTATTCCCCTTGCGTCCAGGCTAGATCGAGAAACACGAAGGTATCGACCGCCGCCGAGAAGAGTAGCGCAAAGGCTGCAAACACGATCGCGCGGTAAGCGGGCGCGGCCCCTTCGAAGGGTGCGAGACGCAAGGCATCCGTCCCCGACCTCATCAGGAGCAGGATCGCAACCGCATAGGCAACGAAGATCGCAACGAGCGCCACGTCGATGGCGTCCCGCCACGTCGCCAGCAGGACGACGATGACCACGGCGGGGCCGGCATGAAGAGCAACGCGCCGCAAGAGCGGCTGGTGGTTCTTCCGCACCAGAGCCACTACCCCCGCATAGGCAAGCGGCGGCACGGTGGCGGCTCCTAGCGGCGCAAGATACATCACCTCTTGCACACCATATCCCCAGCGTAGGCCGGAGAGCACCGATTGGAATACACTGACGAGGATGAGCGCCAGAAACGGACGATTCGCAGGCCTCTCGTCGTCTCGTCTTACAACGGCGATGAACAGAGCAATCAGTAGGATGGCGACGACGAAGGGGAGTGGGACGAACGGCATGAAATATCCGCAGCAGGAATGATAGAGCGACTGTCTCTGTTATCATGCATGCGGGATAATTTTTCGCGACCTTGATCGTGTTTCAGGTCTAAAATTGTAGTGTCGAAGCCGGAAACTGCCTCGCAGCAGCTAATTGCCTGCCCTCTCACACTGCCTCGTGCTTAGCGTTGTCCAGCGGGAACCTAGCGCTCTGCCCTCGAGTTCGCTCCTCGATGAAACGCCTGGGCCGGAGAATGGGTAGCAGCTACTGTCTGCGGAGCCGGTGCCGCGGCAGCCTTCGCCAGATGGTCACTCAACGCCTTCGAGAGCGCTATCAGCAACCAGCGCCGCTAGCCAGCAATTCAAAGTGTCAATCGGCCCAGAAATGCGACCAGCTGGTTTTGTCGCGAAATATCCAGCTTTTGAAAAATACGCTTCATGTGATTTCGGACCGTGCCGACGGATAGGCCGAAGACATCGGCGATGCTTTCCGGGCTGTCGCCCGTTCCAAGCCGGATCGCGATCCGGGCCTCTGCCTCGGTCAATCCGAGCAGCTTCAAGGCCTCCGAGCCGACCGGCCTTCTGGTCCGGTTCGGATCGGCGATCAGGATGATCGCGCCGGAATCACTGCGAAACAACGCTGACAACGGCGTTGAACCCTGCCGGCGAAAAGGCATGGCCTGCATCAGCAGCGGATGTTTCCCCGAGGGCCGGGAAAGAGCGATAGGTGCCGTATCGGCCAAATCGGGGCCGGGTTTCAGCGCGGCGGCGACCAGCCTGTCAAAGGCCTTCTGGTCTGCATGTGATGCGGTGACGAAACGTTTGCCGCTGACGCGAATGCCGTCGCCCGACAGCGACCGCAGGGCATCGTTGACGAATATCACGTTGCCCGACATGTCGATGACGGAAACGCCACAATCCTGTTGGTTCAGAAGCGCGGCGACACCGTCGCCGACCGGATTTCCCTGGTTCGATTTCTGATAAATCTGCAGAGCGCGAACAAGGTGTCCGGTCAGCATTTCAAAGATACGCATCTCATCCTGCACCGGAGCGCCGGCGGTCATCGACCGCGGAGTCGCTAGGACATAAGGCACGATGGGATCGAACTCGGTGGTCAGCCGCGTCGCCGCGTAGAGCAAATCCGTGGATCGGGCATACTCATGGAAAATCGCATCATTGTTCAGTGTTGCCTGGTCGAGAAAATCGCCATCCCACCAGACGCCGTTCCTAAGGCCCTTTTGCTGGGCGGCCAGCGTCCTGGGACAGCGGCCAGCGATCGTGTCCCCGCGCGTGGTGTAGCTGGGTTTCATAGCCATCGGTGAATTCCGGTAGGGTCGGGTTGCTTAGAGCCAACCTGAAGGACACCACCGATGACCGACGAGATGATGAACCTGCGTTTGCTTGTTGAGAAGAGCGCCGACAGCGATTTGTTGCGCGAGATGATAGGCTTCACGGCCCAACGCCTGATGGAGTTGGAGGTCGGCCATACGACGGGTGCTGCGCATGGAGAGAAGACGCCACTCAGGCTCGCCCAGCGCAATGGCTATCGCGACCGTGATTGGGAAACACGGGCTGGAACGGTGGAGCTTCGCATTCCCAAGCTGCGGACGGGCAGCTATTTCCCGAGCTTCCTGGAGCCGCGCCGAATGGCCGAGAAAGCTCTGACGGCGGTTATCCAGGAAGCCTATATCCAGGGTATCTCGACGCGCTCGGTCGATGACTTGGTCAAAGCCATGGGCATGGGTGGCATCTCCAAAAGCCAGGTGTCACGGCTTTGCGAGGAAATCGATGTCAGGGTCAAGGCTTTCCTCGATCGACCCATCGAAGGCGAATGGCCCTACATCTGGATCGACGCCACCTATCTCAAGGTCCGGCGCGGCGGTCGCATCGTTTCTGTCGCCGTGATTATCGCCGTCGGCGTCAACACCGATGGACGCCGTGAAGTGCTTGGGCTGGAGATCGGCACATCCGAGGCCGAGCCGATCTGGACAGAGTTCCTGCGCAAGCTGACCCGCCGGGGTTTGAGGGGTGTGAAGCTGGTCGTCTCGGATGCCCATGAAAGCATCAAGACCGCCGTCGGCAAGGTGCTCAACGCGACCTGGCAGCGTTGCCGGGTGCACTTCATGCGCAATGCCCTGGCCCATGCCGGAAAGAGCGGGCGGCGCGTCGTATCCGCCTTCATCGCCACGGCGTTCGCTCAGGAGACGCCGGAGGCCGCCAGCACGCAATGGCGCAGCGTCGCCGACCAGATCAGGCCGAAAGTGCCAAAGCTTGCCGCGCTCATGGACGATGCCGAGAACGATGTGCTGGCCTACATGACCTTTCCAAAGCAGCATTGGGCCAAGCTGCATTCGACCAATCCCATCGAGCGCCTCAATGGCGAAATCAAGCGACGAACCGAGGTCGTCGGTATTTTCCCCAACGACGACGCCATCGTCCGTCTCGTCGGTGCGCTATTGCTGGAGCAGAACGACGAATGGGCCGTCCAGCGATCAAGATACATGACACTGGAAACCATCGCCCAAATGAGCGATGATCCACTCATCAACTTGCCTGCCGTGGCACGTTGATATTCCCTCCGGCCCAGACCGGAAGACACCGTGGTTGTCAAAAGCTACACCACGCTACGGGACACGATCTCTTGAGGCGGTTGATCTGGCCTTCGGCCTGTCGGTCGCTCCAGGGCATCTCGATGGCGTTGCTGACGGCGTCGATGTCGCTTCAACTCATTGATTTCGTGGGAGCAGCGACTTGTTTCTTCAGGATCGCTAGTCCGAGTCCGCTCAACTGCAAAGATCGTGTAATGCGGGGTCGCCGGTTCGTATCCCTTCAAGGCGATGCAAAAGTCGATGCCTCGTAATTGAGGCATACGCCCGAGAGCTACCGCAGACCGCCCGAACCGGCCATGATGCTTGAGGGGTGGGAGGTGCGTTTCGAAAGGCGAGTTGCACCACCTCGGTGTCAACCGCGTGTCGCCGGAAAAAGTATCGGGGACGAGCGGCGGCGGATCAACAAGCCTGGTGACTTGCTCAGCGGTATCAGCAAAAACTTGTGCCATCTCCCCTCCAGCCAAACAGCTCTAGCTAGCGAGTTCTAAAATATCACCTGACCGAGGTTTCGCCAATCCATGCCCCCTATTGATAGGGTATTTACTGCATGGGAGCTGTCGCTTCGGTCGCCAAGGTGCAGCCTGTTTCTCGTTCCTCAAGCTCGCATTCATCGCACACATTTGCGGAGTTATGTAGGAACCCCCACCAGGCGAATTTTGGATATTAGCTTGAGCTTACTAATGCCATGAGATGGCGCGATGGCGCGTCAATTCCGTCAACGTATCGTCCGCGTCGGTCAACGACAAAAAATGACAAAGTTACTTGCTATCGCTGACAGTCTTCGGATGTAAGCGAGACTGCGCTATTCTGACGACCACACCTGCGGCGACGAACAACGTCCCTATGCAGAGAACCAAGGGTGGCCCGTGAACCTTGCCGCCGTAGACCAGGAGGTCCGGTATGGAAAGCGCAATGAAGAGAATCAAGAAAGGCATAAGGCATGTGGCCAGGAGAGCTGAACCCAGATACAAACCAATGAAAATGTACCCGATTATGCTCAAATAGTGCGTAAACAAGGGGCGCATGGGCCAATTGGCGGAGCGACTAAATTCGATCGTGCTGAAAGGATGCTCAAACATTGTTCCTCCGTTCTTTATGTTATGTCATGACGGGAACAGGGCACCAGCCATCGACGCCGCGAGTTTGAATTATTAGCATTTAGCACATCCCACCGATCGAACTGTTAAGACTATCCATCAAATCGTCGCGGCAATGAGGCGCAGAACCCGGAACGCAGTTCAGCTTCTGCTGAAAACCGTTCTCGTAGCACCGCTGAAGCTAGACGTACAAGGTTCAGGAGCATTAACCATAGGAGACGATCGCTGATCGACTCTCAGTCGCGCCCCCGGTATGAGGTGGCCATGTTCAGATTGATACGAATAGAGCGCTGACCTTTTGCCACCCCTTTTGGGGCCGTCGCTGTCGTATCGTCCGCCTGCAGGAGCTGAACATGGAAGTCACTAATTCCTCCACCATCGACCTCGTTTGCCCAGACGCTGCCACCAACGCCCTGGAGGTCCTCCGGAGGGTAGAAATACTGGGGTAACCAGCACTTCCTGCTTTCGCCCAAGTGCCGCACCGTCACGCTGAGGCAGTTGCGGGACGTCACCGAGGAGCGAGCCTACCAAGCATTCTGCCGGGTGCGCTGGCCAGAAAGCGACGGGCGGCCGACCTGCATCCGGTGCGGACACGAGCGATGCTACGAAGTCCGCCGCCAATGCTTCAAATGCAAGGCCTGCCGCAGGGAATTCTCGGTCACTTCGGGCACCGTCTTCGCCTTCCGCAAGATGGCTTTCCGTGACATTCTCATGGGCCTCTGGCTGTCGGTGAACAGCGTCAAGGGCAAGGCAGCTTGCCAGCTTTCCCGCGAACTCGGATGCCAATACAAGACGGCTTGGGTGTTCCTGATGAAAATGCGCGAAGCGCTCGCCCAGCGGCGCGAGGAAATGGAGCTTGAGGGAGAGATTCACATCGACGGCAAGTATGCCGGCGGCCACATCAAACCCGAGAACAAGAAGGAAGACCGCATCGATCGGCGAGAGGCGAGACATCAGAACCTCAAGCGTTTGACGGTTCTCGCGATGCGGGAGAAGACGCCCTTCGGACGCGGCATCGAACGCACCATGACCCGCGTCATCCGCACCGAAGACGGCGACGAGGCTTGGGCATTGGTCCGAGACCATGTCCGGAAAGGATCGACGATCCACGCCGACGAGCACTTCAGCTACAATGACCTGGAAGGCCTCCAAACGCTCAAGCGGGTAAACCACAGCAAGGAATACCAGTCAGGCGAAGGCGTGAACACCAACCATATCGAGAGCTTCTTCTCGCGTATCCAGCGCGCCTATGTCGGCATCCATCACCGCTTCTCGGTCAAGTATTTCGACTGGTACGCGGCCGAGATCGCCTGGCGCGAGGACAACCGCCGCGTCGACAACGGCACCCAGATGTGGGGACTGGTTCATTGCGCGCTCTCGCGGCGGACGTCGCGCAATCTCTGCGGATACTGGGAGGGCAACAAGCCTCCCGATCTCGTTTGGGTCGGCGGAGTGTCGCCGGACAAGGCCGCGGAACTCTAGCCGGCGATTTCCCAAAGCCGCCGCCCGCCGTCGGCGACACCGACATGCCTCGCCCTGTTGCCCTTCACGAGCTTCTCAAGCTCACGAGACAGAACGTTGCCGATCGCGCCAAGGCGCGGGTCGTCGTCGGCCAAGCCCATGTCGACCGCCATCGCCTTGGCGCAATCGCCAGTCGTCACAGGCGCAGTGGCGTCGCGCAGCGTCCGTAGGAGGAAAACCCGTTTGTCGACGCCCTTTAGCAACGCGGTGATCGAATGCGCCTTCCTGCTACGCGCAGGTGCAGAGGCCGCGCCGTCCGGCGAATAGTCCGGCTCATAGACCCGGATCACCTGGTCGAATGCGGCCATCTGCCTTTCCAACATCTCGATCTCACATCGGATCGCCTTGACGCGCCCGTCGATTTCGACCCTCTTCAGCTTCAACTCACCTACGACATCCATTCGCAGACCCCGAAAACACTGCGCTCACGGTAGCCGAGCGGGCGGCCCACGTCTGGTGGGGGTTCCTACATAACTCCGCACATTTGCACTCCGCTCCGATTGCGCACAAATGGCTTTCGACGCGGCGTGGGGGATGCACGCTTGGAATGATCCAAGGAGGTTGGTCTGACGCGCCGGTTGATCACAAAGGTTTCTTGTGGTACTCTCATAACGTGCATCATCTTTTGGGGCGGCTTACGCCTAGTTCAGACCAGTCGGTTATTCCCGGAGGTCGCATGAGCCAGCAGGAGATCAACCGCCGAGAAGCCAAAGTCGATGACGATCCGAAGCTGCTCTCGCCGCCGATCGTAGTCGAACCGCTCTATCAATGTGCCACCGCCGTCCAGATTCTTGGTGGACCACAGGATGCCAAGATTGAGGTCGAGGTCAATGGCGCTGTCGCCGGTGGGGGAATTGTTCAGACCGTACTGCCATCTGGCATCACGATCAGCGTACCGAGCCTGAAAGCGAACGACCAAGTCCGAGCGCGCCAAACGACGCAAAGCGCGCAAAGCGCTTGGTCGGCCCCCCCTGTCATCGTCCGTGACCACACGCAGGACTACCCGGCCGGGCCGCCACGACCAGAGATTTTCCCTCTGCCCTTGTATAAGTGCGGTGTACGCACTGGTGTCAGTAACCTTCTTGTCGGCGGCAATGTCTGGGTGACTGCGGATGGCGTGGAAGTGGGTCGGGTTAACGGATGCGGCAATCCGCAAGGCGTCAACGTCGCTCCGCCGTTTGGTCCGGGGCAAAAAGTTCGAGGTTGGTTCGATCTTTGCGGCGACCCGAGTCCACCATCGATAGAGCATACGACGGGTGCGCCCCCAAGCCCGTTGCCTGCGCCGGTCATCACACAGCAATATGCGGGCGGTAATCAGCTCGATATATCCAATATCGCAAATGGTGCAAAGGTCACGGTCAGGCGAGCAGGCGCCACGGTTGGCACGTGGGGATGTTGGGGCGGCTCAATTCGACTTGGCGGATTTGCGCCGAACTTTTCCAATACCGAATTGGTGGAAGCATTTCAGACGATGTGCCCCGGCGACCCGCCGAGCGGCACCGGCACGATGACAATAGAACCGTGTTCAAATCTTCCGGCGCCGCAAGTCGGGCCGATTCAAGGCGGCGATGCCCAGGTTGTTTTCACGCAATTCGCTGCCGGTGCCCTTCTCAGCGTTTGGGTAAACGGTGTGCCAGCAGGCAAAGGCGGTGGTCCGGTCGTCGTACTCAACGTTGTCATTAGCTTCGGCGACACGGTTATCGTCGCGCAGGATCTTCCAGGCTGTAGCGGCCAACGTGCACTGAAGATCACTGTGCCATGTGTAGATCCTCCGGTCGTCGGCGATCCATCATCGCTAAATCTGTTCCCAGTCGGCGTGATCGACTTTAAGAATGGGCCGAATAAAGGCCGAATCTATTATCCGGCTGATGACGATGGTACAGGGGTGCCGTTCAATACTCGCCTCGCTGCGCTTGGTCGAGTTCCGCTGATCGTGATGGCGCACGGAAATCATGATCCTAATGTCCCGAATTATTTGGGTTACGAGTTTTTTCAAGCCGATCTCGCGAAAATGGGATTCGTGGCGATCTCGGTGGACTGTAATGCCCAGAATGGGATGGGTTACAGTGTCACGATCATCGAAAGACGCGCCGATCTCATTATCGGCGCAATCGCGGTGATGCAGCAGTTCGATGCAGATCCGACGTCGGTGTTCTTCTCGCATGTGGACTTTTCGCGCACCGGCCTCATGGGCCACTCTCAGGGCGGCGAGGCGGTCGTAAAGGTTCCAGAGGTTATCGCGCTACCCGGCGTGGGTATTCGTGGCGTGATCGCGCTCGCGCCCACCGAAGGTGGCGCAACGAAGAAAACACCTGATGGATATCCCTTCCTGACTATTCTCCCGGCGGCGGACGGCGACGTGTGGCCCAATGATGGCGCCATATATTATGATCGAGCCATCCCCTCGCCGTTCAAGTCACAATTGTTCGTACATTTCACCAACCACCAATTTTATAACCGACAATGGCTTGACGATGATAGCACCTGGCCCAACGCCGCGCCAACTCCAGCCGTGCTTGCCCGCTACGATCATGAGCGGGTGTTGACCGCCTATGGCTGCGCCTTCTTCCGCGCGGCGCTTCTTGGTCACGCGACGACGCCTTATCTTGCGGGCGAGTTGTTGCCGGGCGGGGTGCCCAGCAAGCATGTACACCTGTCATTTGAACAGAGTGGCGTGCTTACCGTGGATAGTCACGAAGACGGCAACGGCATTGGCATGAACTCTCTGAACATGCCGACCCTGCAACTCGGCGGCTTGAGTGCGGACGAATTCGCGTTTCACCAAGGAGGCGGAGCGTTCAATAGCTCATTTTTTGGTGAGAGCATTGGCATGGTGGCGCGGCCAGGTGGAAACGGCCGCCTCTTCGAGCAGGACCTTGGCGGCAAACGCGACGTTACCAAGCACGAGATCTGGATTTGTGCGGCCGAGATCTTTGTTGGCCAAAACAACCTGCCGCCAACCGGATTTCAACTGGGGTTGCGCGACGCCAATGGTACCGAGGGCTGGATAGATTCTGACGATGTGGGTGGGTTGCCACGCCCCTTCCCACGCAATCCTGCGACGATGAAGACTATGTTGAAAACGCTTCGCTTCAAGTCCGGATGCTTTGGTCAGAACCAAAAGCTCGACTTGACGTCCGTAACCACTATCCAGCTTCGCTGCAATCGTAGCGATGAACGCGGATTGGCGTTCGACAATCTGCAGCTTGTCGCTCGCTAGGAGAGAGTACCATGTCCACAGATGCTGGGTCACCGATCACTCCACGGGCCCCATTCTCGCTCGATCTGCCAACCATCCGCAAGCTCCAGATTCGACGAGTCCCATTTGAGCCACCGAGGTTGGAATACTTCGAGTCGTCACTTTCGCGCTATAAGGAAGCAATCGAAATCATCGCCGAAACCGATGGGGAGGTTCCCGTGCGGGCCTACGGCCCGGCGCTATTTGTCGGTGATGTTGAACTCAATCAGAGCGAACGAATAGGCAAAGCGACGTGGCGGTGGCTGGTGTTCGAGCCTGAGCATCTAAAGACGGGTGCGCCTATAAGCTGGGGTTGGATGAAGGACCCGGAGACGGCTCGCCAGCGTACCAAATTCCGCTACAAGGTGGAGGGTGGCAGAAGACCTTCCAGAGCCAGACCGTGACATTCGTTGCAATCGACACGCATTCCGCTTAGGCACTTTCCGTCGAAGCAAAGATTGTTGATGCGCGGTCTTTTGGGAATCGGAATTTCCTTCACCGCATGTTAGTGCTTGGAAGATCGTGCGTTTGATCGCTTGTCCCGGCCTAATCGTCATAACACCAACGATGATGAGCGCTGCTTCGCTCATAGCAAAGCCCCCTCCAGTCGCACGAAACACCCGTCCGGAGCTTGCCATCGTCCTGTGTGGTTAGATCGCCTTTCGCTCTATCTTCCCCTAAGCCATTGTCTGTACGGCAATCGCAAGGGTTTGCGGTTCCAATTGCTGAGTACTGACCAAAAATTATATCAAAACATTGGTCAAAACGACGCCAACTTCTGAAGCGTATCGTTTCGCCTATTCATCTATCAACCCGTCGAAGACTTCGAGCACGGCGTCGCTAATGGCCTTGCCGAGCGCGGCCGCAGTCTCCGCCAGTGCTTCCTCATTCATGTCACGAGCGGCCATTGCAAAGGCAGCGCCTTCAACCGTCACGATTTCCTGTGCGCGTTGGATCGTTCACAAGGCAAAGTCGCTGCGGCGGCTGATTTCCACGGTTTCCATGATTTCTCCTGATTTGTTCGAGCGAATGCCTTATAGCGGATTTGGCGGACAATGCAGTCCGGAGAGTCGTTTTGAATGAGCCGGACATAGCGACTGGCGCAGCAGTTCGATCTTTTTGTTGCAAGCGGGACAGGACCCGCGAAAGGGACCGGATCGCCAGCGATGAAACGCCATTCTCCGGCTGCGTTGAGTGAAGACGACATGGTGCGGCACCTCCAGGAGACTGGCCGCTACCGCATCCTGAAAAAGCTCGAGCCCCGTTCTGTCACGACATCCGCGCGACCGGGATTCCCGCTCAAGGGCGTAATCCTTGATACGGAGACCACCGGCCTCAATCCCCGCAAAGACGAGATTATCGAAATCGGCATGGTCGCATTCACATTCGACGCGACTGGCAATATTGGCGATGTCATCGGCGTCTATGGTGGATTGCAGCAGCCGAGCGTTCGATCCCACCGGAAATCACCCGTCTCACCGGCATCACGGACGAAATGGTTGCCAGCCAGATGATTGATCTCCAACAATTGCGCGCCGTGGTCGAGCCGACCGATCTCGTCATCGCGCACAACGCCGGCTTCGACCGCCCGTTCTGCGAGGCATTCTCGCCGATCTTCACCGGAAAGGCCTGGGCCTGCTCGGCCTCCGAGATCGATTGGTCGGCTCGTGGCTTCGAAGGCACCAAGCTCGGCTACCTGATTGGGCAGGCGGGCTATTTCCATGAGGGTCATCGGGCCGTCGACGACTGCTTTGCCCTGCTCGAAGTCCTCGCTCAGGAGAAGGCAGGAACGGGACCAACGCCGTTTGCCGAGATCTATGACGCGAGCCAGCGATCACGCGTTCGCATCTTCGCGGAGAACAGCCCATTCGACATGAAAGATCATCTGAAGGCGCGCGGCTATCGCTGGTCGGATGGAAGTGACGGTCGACCGAAATCATGGTGGACCGAGCTTGTCGAGGACGCCCTCGACGACGAACTCCGCTATCTGCGCTCAGAAATCTATCGGTGGGATGAAGCAGATCCACCGATCAAGCGGCTCACTGCATTCGACCGGTTTAAAGCCTGACGAGCTTTCGCCCTTGGTGTCGTCATGACCGGTACGTCGACGCGGCGGCAACAAACGAGTTCAGCTTGTTCCGCGGAGGCACCGTCCCCGTGAACATGTCGTATCTTGGGCTCGGACTTGAACCCGCAACGCGATATGTGCTGGCCTGACGTATCTCGGCCCGCGTGGTGCCGAGGTTTTGTTGACCCGCTGGTTTTTTCGCGATGGCAAGGACGCCGACTAGGCGGGGATCGCCTTAGGGAGCAAGTACCGATTTCATTTGCCCGGCGTGGCCGGGGGCAATCGTCGTCAGCGGCGACGTAGACGCGGCCAAAGAAGCGGATTAATCTCTGATAAGCAGGAAGACGACACAGGCAATGAGCAGTCCACGAAACATACTAAGCATGCATGCCGGACAGGTCAGCGATATGCAAAATGGCCGGTTCCTGCAGCAGGGCGGCGCAATTTGCTATTGTGACACCCCTAACGGTGAACGTCAAATCATGTTGATTACGAGTCGCGATTCTGGGCGATGGGTAATTCCAAAAGGAAACATCGGCAAACAGGAAACCGCCAGACAGGCGGCGGCTCGTGAAGCGAAGGAGGAAGCCGGACTGGAGGGCAAGGTCGGGAAGAAACCCGTCGGGTTTTATACCTACCTAAAAAGCGAAAACTCGTCGCCGTGCATGGTTGAGGTCTACGCACTCGCGGTGACTCATGCCTCAAAACGGTTCGACGAAAAGGATGTCCGCACACTGGAATGGGTTTCCGTCAACGAGGCCGTTCGTCGCGTTGAGGAACGAGAATTGAAAGGGCTGATTGCTCGCATGGCGGCTTAGCTGTGGCCGCGTGAGGGAACTCCTAGTGTTTCGATGTCGGTTCCGTCAGACTTCGCGCCAAAGCATTCGCAAGCCTGCGATCCGCGCCCACATCTCGAATGATGCGCAACGCTTGGACGGTGGTGAGGTGATACTTCCTCTTGAAGTAACGAACAGCGTAAGGCCGCCCCGCGTCGAGCTCTTGCGACACAGTGGGTTGCTTTTGTTTTTGGCGGTGCATACTGCTTATATTATCAAAACGCTGATAAAATTGCTATACAGACAAAGCATTAGATCAATGTATGGAGTTCCGGGTACCTCCCTTTTTCACGACCGACGATGAACCATGATGCGCCGTGCCGACCGGTAGCGCTACTCACTAAGACACGTAAGTGACGATTAACTGACGCTGAGCACGATTCTTCTCCTGCGAAAGGAAACGAGTCGCGACGGCTCTCGTCGACTTGCAGCAGCAGTGTATGGAGGTGTTGCGCCATGGGAATCCATCAACCTTGGGAAAAAGGCGTCGATCTTTGAGCTTCACGGCGTCGGCAAGTACCGGAGTGAGGGTCCTGCCTTCGAACGAGCCAAGGCGGCTTGTCTGGCGGCGCTGGACGATATCGCGAACCGCATCAAGGCGGAGCAAGCCCGACAGGCGTTCATTGACGCCGCCAACGAAGCTGAGATCTTCGTTCGGAATCAGTAATGATAATCACCCTTAGCGCTAGCTGGCGAGCCCGTACTGGTTTTCAAAGTTCTGTCTTGGTCAAGGCCGGTGGCGCCAGTCCTTCGCGATCATTCCCAGTGCCGTTTCGATATCGGATAGGTGCCAGCCGGCTTGGAGCGCTTCCGGCAAAATGTATTCTAATACGCTCTCCGCGTGGGCCATACCGCCTTCGAAGTGGCGCAAGGCTTCCCTTACCAAAGGCAGAATTGCCTTTTGGCAGTCGGCATGCCGACCAACGTAATTTCCTGATTCGCCAGGTCCCTGCATCTCATTCTCGACGCGCACCACGCCGGAACCTCAATCGGGGCGAACGTTACCGATCCGCGTGTTGCGCGAGGATACCGACCGGCTCCGGTTCCGACCCTGGGGTTTTGACAGTGGCTCTTCCGATTAGGCGGAGGGCCCAAACCAAATCTCGCCTGAGCCAGCCAGCTTCCAGCGCCTTGGGAAGGATGTCATTTAAAACGGTTTCTGCATCGCAAACGCCAGATGGTGATGAACGTAAGGCGGCGATAACAAGGGGCAAGATTGCGTTTTGGCAATCTAAATAGCGTCCGGAATAGAACTGAGCACCGTTTGGTCCGCGCATGTAAGTCTCCTCCTGCACAGACTAGAATGCGCCGGTTTCCGGGGGAGTCAATAAACTGCAACGGGCACAAATCGTTTGGTTTGATTTCGCACAACTCAGATGGAGCAGGCGTTCATCGATGCGGCAGACGATGCGGAGATCTTTTGTTCGGGATAGGTGACCAGCAACTGCTACACGGGTAGGTGTGCCTGTGCGCTAGGATGATCAATCCACGTCTCAATGTCCGTGGCGTTAACGTCTATGTGCACATCAAGCCTGTCGCAATGATAGGTGCCTGCGGCTTTTGGCCCACCGATCTCGTCCCACGAAATTCTCATCGCGATCTCCTCTCGCCGTCCACGCCTCAGTCGCGTCCCAGTTCTCTTTTCCATTATCGTGGGCTGTCGGGGACATTCCTTATCATCGCTTATGACGTATCCTTCCGTGTTCTGATGTAGAGCGCGTTGAGCAAATCCGTCATGTCGTCAGCATCGTCCAACGTCATCTTGATCATCACGCGGTCTTTGTAAACGACGGGCAGTCCGGTGAAGATGTCATAGACCGTCCAGCTTGCGTCATCCTCGCGGCGAAGCATGTAACGGTTTTCGGTGCGGTCTGGCATAGTAGACCTCATCCATTGGAGCGAAAGCGAGCAACCGTTAATGGTTTGCACTTCATCGCTTACGGTTTAGGCGTCTTCGCTGGGGGTCTCATTCGGCCAATGGTCGTCCGGTGAGCCAGGCGGCACGTAAAGCGCCTTTTCGTCCCGTATGGCTCGATCTACAGCCTCAATCCTTGCCTGCGTGTCAACTAATCCCGCAAAGCTATCCATGCCGGAACTCTTGTTTAAAGCGTTGGCCGCATGGGACCTGCGTTTCGATACAAGAAACTCACGGACCTTCTGTAATTGCTCAATATGCTCGTTCATAATTTCCCTCCCTCCAGCCGGGGAGGGAAACACACTGACAATCAGGAGTCCAGTCACCCAATGATGTCGCTACCGGTTGTAACGAATATCCTCGTCTGCCCCAGCTCCCAAATCCCAATGGTAACCGCCGTGAACTCCTTGCCAGTGTCGTCTCTCTTTATTCGAATGCGCGTCCCATCGTGGGCGGCCTTAATAACTTCCGCGGCACCAAAGATTAAGCCGGCGCCTATGGTCTTCCCGGCCGCATCTTGAGACAACGAAATCTCAAACTTGCACGGACCAACCTCCGCCCGAGCGCGGTGGGCCTAGCGAAGAGGAGGGCGTTTGCGGTGGAGCGCAGGGACATGACTTCAGCGATTGAGTTCCGCTATTAATTGCGGATCGTCGGTCCGACTGCTTTCAAGGCGGCCAAGCATTGCAGCCGCCCCGTCGCTTATCGATCGTGAATGTCGGACGTTTGCTTATCCCGAAGCGGCGAACATGACCGCCAATGGCGGCACCATTGACACCAGACAACAGACTGATCTACCTGAAAGGCTTTTTGCGTCGCACGGAATTATGTTGCTATGCAGCAACGATTTTGGGAACAAGGTTCCTAAAACGCATACAAAATGTCATACTATTGAAATTTAATTCTACTAATTTTTGTTACCTAATTGACAAGGTCGACATGTAATGTACTTTCAAACCCTGTCAGCCGATCGGTCAGACCGAGATGAAGAGGAGAGGGTTTTGACTATTTTCACAAGTATCTTGTCTCTCGTTTCCATCCGCAAAGTGCACGGTTGTCGCGATCGAATGTGACGCAAACCGCGTCCCTTCGGATCTCTACCAAACAGTATTCTGCCTTGATCGGAGAATTCGGTGATGAAGCAGGTTGTCGAATACCAGGGTGTCCCGGTTGGTGTTCTCATACCGCGTGACGGCTGCCTTGCCTTCATGGCGGTGAAATACAATGTCATGGAGCTTGATGGCAGACGCTTTTCGTCAGCTGCCGAAGCGTGCGAAGCGATAAGAGCGCATGGCCACAAACTGCCGCCCTTGCAGCCTGGGGCTTCCGATGGGTTCGGCTCGTCTGCAAGGCATCACCGGGGCGGCGAATCTTCCTGATCACGAGAACCGCGGCCACAGTTCTTGAAAAAAGCTGACACCATTGGCAGAACGCACGGTGGGATGGTGGCGGACTTGGATTGTGCCGTTACGGTTGTTCGAGGACCTTCGTCGGCGGTGGCCCGCGATCGTGCGCCTTGGCGCCAGAGTGCCATAGCGCATCCGCATGCGGCGTCTCGATCTCCCAAGCCGTGCCTGTGGCATCGAAATTGAAGATAGACATCATGGTCTCCCGGCCTTTCTTCGCATCGGCGTTGCGACGTCCGTTGTCTCGTTTCAGCGGTCGATCACTGTCATCGAAGTCTCTGGCCTTCTATGCCCATTTCGAGTCTAAGGCGGAGCTGGTGCGTGAAACCGTTTCGGAAGCGCTCGGGGATCTGTCGAAACAGGTGGAGGACGCCATCGCCGCCGGCGGACTTGCGGCGGCTATCGCAGCCTATCTCTCGACCGAACATCGGGACGATCCCACACATGGCTGCTCGTTTGCAGCGCTTCTGCCGGAGCTCGCGCGTCAGCCAGCGGCGGCGCGCCAGATCTATACGGAACGATTCCTGGCCCTCGTCCGCCAGCTGGCATCGGCCCTGCCGCCGCAAACCGCCAATCCCGAGGACACCGCGATGGCCATGTTTGCCACCCTTGTCGGCACGCTTCAGCTTGCCCGCACCCTGGAGGACACGGCATTATCGGCTCGCATGCTGGCAGCGGGAGCAGACGCGGCGCTGCGGCTTGCGGAGCCGCGCCAAGGCGTCGCAACCGCGTAGTGTCCAGCAGTTCGCCAGACTCGTTCACTGCAAGTTGTGATTAGCGACATTGAAGTCGGAAACGTGGTCTATGCCTCTGTCCGGTGAGTCTAACGCCCGAGCAATGGAACCAGCAGCCGACGTCATGTCGAAAATTCAGAGTTGGGAACTGTGAAACGTCGGATGGACGTTCGGCCGCATGAGACTTGCAGTGAAGTTCTGGTGCAGTCACTGAAACTATGGGTGCAACGGGCTCGCTCGAAGGTGCGATGAACTTGGCAACCCATACGACGACAAAAACCACTCGTCGCTATTCACGCGGCGAAGGTTTGGAAGCGTGTCGCAAAATCGCTATCGCTCGTGTTGAAAGCCGTAGTGAACCGCAGTGTGGCGCACTAAAATATGAGTCTATTAACCAATTGAATTTCATAAGATTTCTGGATGCGGGTGAAGGAAATCGAACCCTCGTATTCAGCTTGAGTAGCTGCCAGAACCATCAATGATTTCAAGGTGGCATTTCACTAGGTGTGGTGGGGAGATGGTATCGTGGAAGCGACATCTCTACATCACTTTCAACACCACGCATCCCGGTTCCACAAGGCAAATCGTTTCCCGGTCCGTATCGCCCAGAAGGCGAGCTGAATTAAAGTCGGTCTCAATGGTCGTCCGATGGATGCGCGTCAACCCAATCAACTGGCAATGCTGAACGGCATCACCGCTGCTTCAGAACGATCTCAAGGAGCATGATCGTTTGACCCCTAGTTACGGCTGATGGAGCACCGACGCGGGACTGACGAACCATAGCGGGCTGTGGTGGGTTGCTACGGTATCCATCAATGGCTATCTGGCTGCTAACCGTGCGCGTTCGGCGAACAAAAAAGGTGCATTCCGCATGATTCCAAGTTTCCTCGTCACTCATTCCGGCGGCTTCCATGCTGACGAATTGCTGTCCAGCGTTATTCTGACCCGACTTTTCCCACAGGCGCGGCTCATCCGCAGTAGGGCGCTGGAGTGGACAACACCTGGTCCGGACCGGATCATCTACGATGTGGGCGGCGCGTACGACGCCGCCAAGCGGATCTTCGACCACCATCAGCGCGGCGCGCCATTGCGGGACGATGGCCAACCGTACAGTTCATTCGGACTGATCTGGAAGCATTTTGGCCGCGATTATCTGGCCGGCCTCGATCTTCCCGACACCCATATCGAGACCGTGCACGCTTCATTTGATGTGAGTTTCGTGCTGCCGATCGACCTCGTTGACAATGGCACGCTCAGCCCCGCTAGTGCGGGGCCGCTTGCCGGACTTACTCTACCTGCCCTGCTCGAAACCCTGAAGCCAGTCTTCGATGAGCGAGCCCCGGATGCCGACGATCACGCCTTTCATGCCGCCATGGCGATTGCCCGCAGTTTCGTCGAGGCGAAGCTTGCCGGCAGCCACGCCAAATTGCGAGCCGCGGCGCTGGTAGCGCAGGCAATCGAGGATGCCGGCCAGAGCCGTATTCTGGAACTGCCGGCGGGCATGCCATTTCGCTCGGCAATCGTCAAAGCAAGTGCCGATCAGCTGCTGTTTGTCGTCCATCCGCGCGAAAATGATTGGTGCCTGACCGGCATCCGCCGCGAGGAGGAGGGGTTCGGACTGCGGGCCGAACTCCCCGCCGCCTGGGCAGGCTTAACCAATCATGACCTCGAGCTGGCAAGCGGCGTCGAGGGTGCGAGCTTCTGCCACAATGGCCGCTTCATCGCAGCCGCCAAAACCCGAGAGGCCGCACTCGCGATGGCAGAGATCGCAGCGAGGGAGGCAATCTCCATTGAATAAGGTATAGATTGGATGAATGAAGGGGATTGGGTGAATTACTCAGGCGTGGCGATTTTGCGTCCGTTGAGCGTGAATTCGACCGTGCGTACCAGCAGTTGGAACGTGATCCACACGCCGCCGTCACGGCGGCGTGTGAGATAATCGAAACCCTTTGCAAAACCTACATAGAGACGTTTGCACTGGAGCTGCCTTCGAAAATGACTGGTGTGCTCCTTTGGCGAACTGTACAGGGGCATCTTGGCTTGAACCCGGACGCAACACTTGCTGAAGATCAGAGAAAGATGCCGCAGGGACTGGCGTCGGTTGTCGACGGAGTTGGTGCATGCCGGACCCATATCGGCTCCGCACATGGCAGAGGGATCTCGCCACCGAAGATAGATGTTTTGGAAGCTAGCTGTTAACGCGGCCTATACACTCGTGACCTTCGTCATGGAGATGTGGCACAACGACGACCGGCAATAATACCGGCAAAAGGATTGCTTTGGAGAACACCTATCATTATGTTCTCAAAGTGAAATCTAACGGCATAAAAAGCGGCAAAATATGGTCACCCTAGCGAGCATCGAACCACTGCTACCCGAAGGCAATAGAGAGCTGGAAGATGTCGCAGTCGAGCTGACTTCTGCGGCTAACCGCTTCGCAGCACGGCTGCACCCCATTATACGGGCGTCGGTCGGTGACCTCGTGCGCTCGATGAACTGCTATTACTCGAATCTCATCGAAGGACACGATACACTTCCTATCGACATCGATCGCGCAATGGCAGGCGAGTATGCGCGAGAGCCAGAGAAGCGGAACCTTCAACTTGAAGCGCGCGCGCATATTGAAGTGCAGCAGCTAATCGATAGAAGTGAGATGCCCTTTCCTGTTCTGTCGCTCGAAGGCATCTGCTGGATGCACGGAGAGTTCTGCCAGCGGCTTCCTGATGACCTTTTGATTGTCCGCAATCCAGATACTGGCGAAGAGATCAAAATGGTTCCCGGGCAGCTCAGAACGCTGCATGTGAGGGTGGGTGACCACATTGCGCCTGAGCCTGAAATGATCGAGCCCCTCATTGCAAGGTTCGTTGAGGCCTATTCTTCCAAGATGCTTTCCAAGCTGCAGAAGATTATCGGGGTCGGCGCATCCCACCATCGTCTCGCATGGATCCATCCGTTTTTTGACGGCAACGGGCGTGTCTCGCGGTTATTTTCGCATGCTCTTTTGCGAGATCTCAGGATTGGCTCAGAGCTGTGGTCGGTGTCACGAGGCCTCGCTAGAAACGTAGCCGATTACAAACGCTTGCTCGCCCAAGCCGATCAACCCAGGCGTGGGGATCTAGACGGGCGCGGGAATCTCACGCAAGCCGGCTTAGCCGAATTTACCACCTTCTTTCTATCGTGCTGCTTGGACCAGGTCACATTTATGGAGGAACTCCTCAAGCCAGAGGAGCTGCTGAATCGCGTAGAAGTGTGGTGCAACGAAGAAGTTCAAATGCAACGGCTCCCAAAGGGAAGTTGGCCGCTATTGCGTGAAGCCATTCTTGCGGGTGAATTTGTGCGCTCACAAGTACAAGTTCTGACTGGGTATCAGGAGCGGCAAGCCCGAACGGTCTTATCCAGCTTGCTAGACTACGGTGTGCTCACATCGCCCAGCCCGAAAGGAAAAGTCCGTCTCGGGTTCCCGATCGACATAATCGAGCGATGGCTTCCGCGTCTGTACCCCGCCGTTCGTTAGTAGTCTTAACCATAGAATTTTTGCTTCAGCATCGACAACAACCATGCGGGGGCACCTTCGAAAGAAATTTCACTTTCGGCCCACTGTGACCTCTAGAGTGGCGAGCTTGATGCCTGTTATCACGCGGTGGTTGTATGAGGTGCAGTGACGGGGAAGCTTATCTTCATTGAAGGACCAGACGGCGTAGGTAAGACTACGACAATCGAAAATTTGAAGGAAAAGCTGGAACGTTGGCCCGAGCCCTACGAGTTTCTCAGCTTCCCGGGCAAAGCAGAGGGAACGCTCGGGAGCCTCGTCTAACCTGCAATTGGAGCAACGACGCTAACGCCCTGTGACAATTTGCTGCGTTTGCATGCGCATTAGCTGGGCCGCTTCAAAGCAAAGGCGAATTTCTCCGCCATTTCCAACTTCCCTAAATCTACCTCCGTGGGGAAACCTAGACTTTCCAGATGGGAGACGAGAATGCCGGTTGCAATGTTACCCGCGGCGCCTGGCGCGTACGGGCAACCGCCGAGGCCGCCTGCTGCGCTGTCGAAAGTCCGAATTCCCCGAGCGAGGGACACGTCGACATTGGCCTGGGCAAGCCCAGATGTGTCATGAAAGTGGCAAGCGAGCATTGAGGCGTCAATCGAATCAAGCACGCATGCCAACATTTGATCCACGCTCTCGGGGGTTGCCCGGCCAATCGTGTCGGCCACGGCGACCTCGTGGCATCCTAACTTCAGCAGGCTGGCTGACACTTTAGCTGCCGCTTCCGCAGCGATCTTGCCCTCATAGGGGCATTCGACCGCGCAGGACACGTATCCGCGCACTGGAACATCGCGCATACGTGCCAGAGCAAAGATCGGCACAAAGCGCTCAAGGCTTTCTGCAATTGTGCAGTTGATGTTCTTGCGAGCGAAAGTCTCCGATGCACTGGTGAAGACCGCGAGCTCATCTGCGCCTGCGGTGATTGCTGCGATAGCGCCTTTCTCATTCGGTACGAGTACTGAGCGAACCAGCCCGGCCTTTTTCGTTGCCCGCGTCATGACATCGGCATGATCGGCCATTTGCGGGACCCACTTTGGCGAGACGAATGCGGTGACTTCGATGCGGCCCAGGCCGGCATCAGCCAACAGGCGAATGAGTTCCAGTTTTTCGGCGGTTGATACCGGTGACTTCTCGTTCTGCAGCCCGTCGCGTGGCCCCACCTCGATGATCTTTACCCTTCGATCCGCGGTCATCAGTGAACCGCCGCGTACATGATGGTTCGTTCGGTGGCAATGCGGCGATCCATTTCCTCGACGATCCTGCCCTGCCTAGCGATCAGGATGCGGTCCGATAGACTGAGGATTTCGGGCAGGTAGGAGGATATGACGGCGACCGCGATGCCATCGTCCGCCAGCTCATTGATAAAAGCGTGAATTTCAGCGATGGCGCCAACGTCCACGCCCCGGGTTGGTTCATCGAATATGACAAGCCGCGGCTTCTGAACCAGGGCTTTGGCGATCACCACCTTCTGCTGGTTGCCGCCCGAGAGCTCTATGACTTTGGCGTTTGGATCGATTGCCTTGACGTTGAGCCGCTTGCGCCATTCCTCGGCGACCTTGCGGGCGTCAGCCATTGACACGCGTTGGAAACCGCCAAATGCCTGGCCACCGATCTTGCCCATGTAGATATTTTCTGCAATGCTCATCGTCTCGAAAAAGCCTTCGGCTTTTCGCTCCTCAGTCACATAGACGATGCCGTCGCGAACGGCCGGCGCGGGAACCAGATACCGCTTGGATTGGCCATCGACCTTGATCTCCCCGCCGTGAAACATGTCGCGCTTGAGAACGCCGGAGACCACTTTGAGCGTCTCGGTCCGGCCCGAGCCGACCAAGCCGAAGATGCCCGTGACCTGCCCCGCATAGAGCGAGAAGGATGTGTTGCGGACCATGCTGCCCATCGAGAGGTTCTCGACGGACAGGATTTTTTTGCCGCGCGCGCGTGGCGGACGCTTTCTGGCTTCGTTATAGATCTCGTCGGTCAACGTTCGCCCGACCATTGCCTGAATGATTTTCTCGCGATCGAAGGCCGAGGTAACGTCGGACGCCACCAGCTTTCCGTCACGCAGGATCGTGATCCGGTCGGCAATCTGCAACGCTTCCTCGAGAGCATGCGAGATGAAAATGATGGAGACGCCGTCTTCCTTCAGCTTACGGATCAGATTGAAGAAGTAATTCTTTTCCTCGGGCGTCAGCGTTGCCGTGGGCTCATCGAAGATGATCACCTTGGCCTTGTGATGAACCGCACGTGCGATTTCGACCATCTGCTTTTGCGCGGCACCCAGCGAACCGACAATTGCAGAGGGATCCACATGGAAGTTGAGCGACTGCAGGAACTGCTGCGCCGAAATATAGATGCCCCGCAGGCGATTGAGGAACTTCTCGTTTCCGAGATAGATGTTCTGGGCCACGCTCATCGACGGAACGAGGCTGTTTTCCTGGTAGACCATGGCAATGCCCTTGGCGAGACCCTCGGCCGGCGTCGCGAGGCTCTCTTCCTTGCCATCAATGAGGAGCGTTCCGGCACTCAGTGGGTAGACACCCGCGATGATCTTGGTCAGGGTTGATTTTCCGGCGCCGTTTTCGCCAAGAAGCGCATGGATTTCGCCACGCTCAAGCTCGAAATCGACATCCGAAAATGCCGCGATTCCGCGAAAGTCCTTCGTTGCTTTGCGAAGTTCGACAATTGGCGTCATCCCAGGCTCTCCAGTTCAGCAGTCAGATTGTCTGGTTCGCTCATGTCAACGTGATCGAGTGAAATCACTTCGCCCTTGCCCTTTGAGGTCGCCAAAAGCGTGCCGTCCAGTTCAAGCGTCGATGTGATACCGTGGCGCGAGCCGTCCGCGCGGCTATGCGCACTCCACACAGGCTGGGCCTCTGCGTCCAGTCGCAGGATCAGGCCGTAGGACCGTGTCGGGGCCCAGGGCTTGTGGATACCAAGGCGGATCACGCCGCCCGCTTGCAATGGCTCCTTGAAGCTCCGGCCGCTCGAAAGGGCCGGCGCGATCCAGAATTCCGGATCGATGGTAGCCATCATCTCTCGTCGGTAGCGGTCCTCGCGCAGCACGAACTCCTGAAGCTGCGAACGCACCGCAAACAGCGACAGCCAGTAGCCACCGCTTGGCGAGACCATGATACGGCCCGGATAGGCAGGTAGGCCGTCGAGGACTGTATCCATCCCCGAGCCGGAAAGATCCATCGACACAATCCGATGCTTCCAGGCCTCCGAGACCAGCATAGTATCGGCACCTTCCACGCAGACGCCGGCTGGATAGGCGAGATTGCCCTTTAGTTGCCGCGTATTGCCGCTGTCGATATCCCAGACCCACACCGAACCGGAGCGCCCAAGAGCGAGCAGATCACGGTTCCATTCGAGTGTCGAGTGTTCGCTTGACCCGCTGCAAACGACCAGCCTGTCGTCATCTATGAACGTTGCGGCGGTCGGGCAAATGAAGGCAACGCCTTCCTCCAGGGTCGGCAATGTCTTGCCATCGTGCCTGCCGCCGGTAATACGAAAACCACGACCCTCGAGACCGATTGCCATGCCGCCGCCGGGTGATCCGACGAGGGATGTGACGACGGCGTCGTAGCGCGCATGCGGCTCGAATACTCCCTCTGCACCGAGGCGAAGAACCTCCATGCCGGAGGTCAGGAACACATCTCCTCCGATAGCGGTGATATTGTCGGCCTCGGGAATGGTTGCGATACCTCGGCTCCGTTCCAGATAGTCGTTCGGCTTCAAGGCGCCGTCCATGACCGGTACAGTGATGGAATGTTCGCCCCGGCCGCCCATGAGCCCGTCCACGATGTTGCGAACTTTTGCCAGAATGCTCATTTTGCGGCTCCCAATAAAAGGACTGGGATGTCCAGTTCGGGTCGGCATCGGGGAGCTTGAGGCGTCCGATGCGGTCGTTGTAGAGGCCGCCGAGATAGAGGTAGCCTTTGTGTTCCCGCATCGAGGTTACCATCGGATGGTTTTTGCCGCCGAGATCCCAGAGCGACTCGACGATCTCACCGGTGGCGGTGAATTTCAGCACGCAGCCGGTGTTGATGTTGGGAAAAAGCCATTCGTCGCGCGCGACGCGCTTTGCCATTCTCTTGCGCAGCGAAGGCATTCGGAGAGCAAGGTCCAGCGCTGGCGAACGCATGCCGACCAGAGCGACCCAGAAACTGCCGTCCGACGCCTTGTTGATGTTGTCGGGATAACCCGGAAGATTGGCGATAACGGTCTCCGACGTGCCCTTCTTCGGGCCGTCGAACCAGTACCGGTTGATCCGGCAGCCCCAGGTCTCGGCAAAGAAGAACGACTGGCCATCACCTGCCATGCACACACCATTGGGGAACTGCAGGTTTCTGAGGATCGTCCTGGTCGATCCGTCCCTGGGGTCGTAACAGATCAGGCGCCCGTTGCCGCGGCTTTCAAGCGCGTCGGTTGCCCAATCATGCATGTCGTAGCGGATGGTGGCCTCGGAAAAGAAGATGCGGCCATCCGGAGCAATATCCAGATCGTCGGCGAGCTTGAGGCGGCTGTCGTCAATGACGGAAAGTAGTGTGCGATTTGTCTCGTCGGTCAGTTTGCGAACCGCGCGATCGGGTGACACCTGGTAGAGCCCCATGCCGCCGATGCAGACATTGAGATTGTCGCGCGCGTCGAAGGCGAGCCCGAGCGGATGCCCTCCGATGTGGGCGAACACTTCCCACTTTGTATAGTCCGGTGCAAAGAACCGCACGATATCGCCATGCCGGTTAGGGCAATAGAGATTGTCGTCACGGTCGAAGATGACATCCTCCGGGCCTTCGACCTCACCCTGGCCGATCAGCGACACATCCTTCAGCCTGTCGTTCAAGGCATAGGGGCTTTGCGATCCGGCATTGGTCTCCGGCAATGCCGGCAGCCGGAAGTAGGCGGGCGATACATAGACCTTGTTGAGGAGCTTGTGGCGGTTCTTCAGCCACCGGACGTCGATTGCGACGACCAGCAACAGGATGATCCCGAGGATCATCGAGCTGATGCCGCCGCTGATACCGATCCGCACCATGCTGTCAGTCAGGATCAGCACGACGAGCGCGCCGAGCACGGATTTCACCACGGATCCGCGCCCGCCACCGAGGCTGTTGCCGCCCAGAACCGCTGCGGTCAACGCGGCGATTTCCAGGCCGACCCCGGTATCCGAGCCGGCGCTGCCGAGCCTTGCGGCAAAGAATATGCCGGCGAGCGACGCCAGTAGGCTCGACCACACATAGGTCATGAAGACGGTGAACTTGACGCTGAGGCCGGCGTTGTAGGCAGAGCGCCGGCTGCTGCCGACCGCCGTGATGTGCCAACCCGCACGGGCACGGGTGAGCACGACATGCCAGAGAACGATGACGATCGCCGCCACGACAAAAGCAAAGGGGATACCGAGGATCGAGCCTTCGCCGATGAAGAACCACAATTCGGAATCGGGAAATGTCGCCGAGATCTGAACAGCGTAGCGCAGAATGATGATATCGACGATCGAGCGGATGATGATCAACGTCACGAGCGTCGTAAGAAAGGCTCGGATCCTGAGATAGCCGATCAGGAAGCCGTTGATCGCCCCGCACATCGCGCCAACGCCCAAAGTGGTCGCCACACTGGCCCAGACCGGCCATCCCAGCAGATTGATGCAGATCAAAGCCGTGATGTTGGCGAGCGCAAATACGCTGCCGACCGAGAGGTCGAGGCCGCCAGCCAGCAGCACGATTCCCATCGCCACGACCACGAGCGCGAATTCGGACAGCTGCCGCGACGTTTCCGTCGCACTGGACAAAGTGAAGAAGTGCGGATCATGCAGCAGGAAAAAGCCGATCGTCAGGATCGTCGCAAAGACGGGAACTGCATTGTCGCTCCAGCGCTTGGTGAGAATTTCCCCAAGGAGTTTTTCCGGAAAGATCCGGAAATAGAGGCGTTCTATCGCTTCCATCGGCGTATCCTAAACTGCATGAGTGAATAGAGGCCACCACGCGAGCGCGGTGGCCTGATTGCAATGCTACTTCTTGAGGACGTCGAGATCCCAGCAGCTATTGTTGGTCATGGTGTCCTTGCTGATGATCTTGTTGGGCGTATAGAGCGCGAACTTGACCTCGCCCGCCGGCGCCTTGGATTGCAACAGCACCTTGATCGTGTTGTTGAGATCGCGACCTTGGCCCTCGACGTCATAGGAAATCACTTCGTTGAAGGTGCCGTTTTCGACGCCCTGGCACGCAGTCTTGTTGCCGCCGCCCGAGGTGATCAGGTAGATGTCCTTGCCGGACTCCCGGATCGCGGCACCCGTGCCGGCATCCATGGCATCCCAGAAGCCGATGATGCCGCAAAGATCCGGATGCTGCTGAATGACGGTCTGGGCAATGGCGCGCGCCTTCGACTGGTCCCAGTCGCCGGTCTGGCTCGACACGATCTGGATGTCGTCATGGCCTTTGAGCGTCTCGGTGATCGCATTCAGCTGGTAGACGCTTGCCGCTGCGGTGGCAGGTCCTTGGATGAGGGCGACCTTGCCGCTCTTGCCGCTTGCCTTGCCGCATTTTTCCACCATCCGATTGGCGGCGTACTGGCCGATGCCGTACCAATCCGCGCCGACGAAGGCGTCGGTCTGATAGCTGGATTTCATGTTGACCTGGATCACCTTGATACCAGCGGCCTCGGCTTTCTTGAGCGTACGGGCATACGAAGCAACGTCGAAATTCTGGACTACAATCACGTCAGGCTTTTCGGTGATCGCCTGAGTCAGTGCGCGCGTACCGGTATCGGTACTCCAGTTTGCGTCACGAACGTCCAGTTGGTAGCCGAGCCGGGTCGCTTCCTTTTTCATGATCGCCGCCCACCCTTCGGGCAGGTCGAAGCTCATCGACATCGGCACGAAAATGACCTTCTTGCCGGCCAGCGAATCGAGCGTCGGCTGGCGAAGCTCGTCGACCATGCCCTCCTGCGCATGCGCTGCGGTAAACGAGAGCAGGCCTGCGAGTGCTGCGGCTGCGGCATATTTCATTATTGGCATGTCAGTTCCTCCCTGTTTCATGCTTGTGGATCAGATATCGCCCTGCTGAGAGGTTTGCTCATCGCGGGGATTGAGCAGTGCATCGACGATCAAGGCGCCCAGAAGCACCGTGCTCTTGACCAGATTTTGCACCGTGTAGGAGATGTCGAGAATGGTCATGCCGTTGAGCAACAGTCCGATAAGGACCGTGCCGACGAGCACATTGCGGACGCCGCCCCGGCCGCCGGTGAGACCGATGCCGCCGAGGATGACGACAAGAAGAACGTCGTAGATCAGCGTCGAATTGACCATCCGCATGTTCATGCTGGCGACCGATGCGGCCGTGACGCAGCCGGCGAGAAACGCCATGACCGCCGAGATCACATATTGGAGAATGATCATCGGGCGGACGGGAATTCCGGTGATCCGTGCTGTGGAGATGTTATCGCCGATCGCATAGATAGAGCGGCCAAGTCCGGTCTTGCGCAGAAAGCCGTAGAGAAGGAGCGCTGTGAAAGCAAAAAGCCAGATCGGAACCGGAATGCCCAGAAGGCTGCCACGGCCGACAAACAGGAACCAGTTGAGGTTGTCGGGCACGTTGTTGACATCGAGCGTGGCGATGACCCCACGGCCCAGCCCGTAGACGATCGCCGAAACCGCAAGTGTGGCAAAGATGGCGGGAATTTCCACATAAGCGATGAGGAAGCCCATGATGACGGCGATGGCGATGACGAAGGCGAGCCCGAGGATGAGCGAGATGGAAAAGTCATATCCCTGGTTGGCGAGCACGATGGAGAATGTCAGCGACACGGCCATCACGGCGACCAGCGAAAGATCCACGCCACGCCCGATGACGACGACCGCCATGCCAAGGCTCAGCATGCCAAGCATGGCCACGTTGCGGATGAGGTTTAGAATGTTGGCCGATGTCAGGAAGCCATCGAGCCCTACCGAGAAGCCTGCAAACAGCACAACCGCTACGACGAAGACGATCAGTTCCTGCGTCAAGCCAATGCGGCCACCCGCTTTTCGGCCCTGATGCCCCGAGGTCGTTGAAACAATTTGGGGTGCGCTCGTCATGATCTTTGTTCCCTTTTGGCAAAGGCGGCGAGGCCACGCTTGGCGTCTTCACTTGTGAAGGTCCGCTGGCCGAGTATTGCCTCCTGCCGGAACGCCTCCTGCAAAGGCAGGCCTTGCAGCGTCAGCGCCGCCTCCTTGATCGTCTGGATGGCATTGGGGCTGAAGCCTGCGATCCGGTGGGCAATCTCAAGGGCAGTCACTAAGACGTCCTCGCTGGCAACGACCTGATTGACCACGCCTTTCGCAGCCATCTCGTCGGCGGAAAAGCGGCGTGCCGTGAGCATCATTTCCATGGCATGGGCGTAGCCGATCTGGCGGACGAGGCGGACCAGCGTTCCTCCCGCGGGAACGAAGCCGTGTGTTGCCTCAGGCAACTGAAAGATCGAGTCTGCCGCCGCGATACGAATATCGGTCGCAAGCATGATCTCGAACCCGCCGCCGATGCACAGGCCCCGGATGGCGCTGATAACGGGCTTGAAGAAACCCGGAAATTTGAGATGCGCCGGGTCCCAGGCCGAGATATCGAACGCATCGGAGGCAAGCGCGGGAATCGATTCCCTGAGATCGGCGCCAACACAGAACGCCCGATCACCAACGCCCGTGAGGACAACCGCGCGAACATTGTCGTCCGCGTTGACGGTTTGGAAAGCCGCTCCGAGCGCGTCGTACATTGCCAGCGTCAGCGCATTCAGCTTCTCCGGCCTGTTGAGCGAAATGACCGCGACATGTCCGTCGATTGCGAGATCGACCGCCATCAGATCGCCCCCTTGGCCAGCATGATCTCAAGCTCCGCCGCGGTGACGCCGGCAAGGTGGGAATAGACCAGCGCATTGTGCTCGCCGGGTGCCGGCGCCTTGTCGCAAGCAATCTGCGCGGAGCCGGACAGTTTGATCGGCAGGCCGAACATGCCGATCAGTTTGCCGGCGACCGGGACATTGACGATCATGTTGCGCGCGGCGATGTGCGGATCCTCGACCACCTCGGCAATCGTCTTGATGGCGCTGAGCGGAATCTTGTCGCCGGCGATTTCCTCGAGCTCCGCCTTGGTGTAGCGACTGAACCATCGTTCCAGCAGCGGCTTGACCTTCGTCTCCGCGACGACGGGATCGAAGCGTTTTTCCATCGTGTTGATGGAGAGGTCGCTGGCTATCTCTGGTTCGCCGAAAAGAGTGCAGGTTATCGCCCAGAACTTGTCGGTATAGCCGCCAAAGAACACATAGCCGTCCTTGCAGGGAAACTGGCCGTAAGGCCGTACGAAAGGGTGATCATTGCCGAGCGGCGAGGCGACCTCTTTGCTCGCGGTGTAGCGGACAACGGCATTTTCGGTGAGCGTCAGCACTGAGTCCTGCTGCGAGACATCGACCACCTGGCCGATGCCGGTCTTGTCGGCCTCACGCAGCGCCGCGAGGGTTCCGATTGCAGCGTAGAGCGAGGCGGCGAGATCGCCGATGATCGTGCCGACACGCACCGGCGGCCTGTCGGCATAGCCGTTCATCGACCACAACCCGCCGGCTGCCTGGCCGGTATTGTCGTAGGCCGGCTTCGAAGAGTTCGGGCCGGTCCGGCCAAAGCCACTGATGGCCGTATAGATCAGCTTCGGATTTTCGGCCTTCAGCACTTCATATGAAAGGCCGAGCTTTTCCATAGTGCCGGCCTGAAATTTTCGACGAGAATATCGGCGCGCCGCACGAGTGCCTTCAGAAGATCCTTGCCCTCGGCAGATTTCAGGTTGAGCGTGATCCCGAGCTTGTTGCGGTTGAACTGGGTGAAGAACGCGCTGAGTTCCTCGTCTTCGCCGGCGACGAATGGCGGAAAGGTCCGCGCATAGTCCGGCTCATTGGGGTGTTCGACCTTGATGACGGTGGCGCCCATGTCCGCCAGAAGCATCGAGCAAAACGGCCCCGCGACCACCCGTGTGATGTCAAGGACAGTCACGCCCTTGAGGGGGCCGTCACGTTCGGCGAGCATGTCGGTTTTTTGTGTTTCAGTCATATATTCCTCCCAGTCCATGGCTGCTGCAGCGTCAACAATACCGACGCGGCGGATTGTCGCCATAGTGCGGAACAGGTCGGGGAAAATCTATCGCCTGTCGGATGCATGATAGATGGGACGAAGGCTGATCAAAGCGGCTGTCATGTGTCATGACATCAACCCTTTTCCGCTCGAATGATTTCCAGCAGTTCCTTGGCCCGATCCACGCGCACATCGTGATCGGCCGCAAGGCTTGCTGCGATCCGTTCGATCTCGTCGCTTGTCGCACCGGCAACGATGGCAATGTTGCGGGCATGCAGCGCCATATGACCCTTCTGGATGCCCTCGGTTGCCAGCGCCCTCAAAGCCGCCATGTTCTGGGCGAGACCGACCGCGACCGTGACCTCGGCAAGTTCTTGCGCCGTTTCAACGCCGAGTATCTTCAGGGCTGCGCGGGCGACCGGATGGGTCTTGGTCGCTCCACCGACAAGACCAAGCGCCATCGGCATTTCTAGCGTGCCGACGAGGTTGCCCTTGCCGTCGATTTCCCAATTGGTGAGCGAAGTGTACCTGCCGGATCGTGAGGCCCACACATGCGCCCCTGCCTCGATCGCCCGCCAATCGTTGCCGGTTGCCACGACGACGGGGTCGACGCCGTTCATGATGCCCTTGTTATGGGTTGCCGCGCGATAGGGATCAACGATGGCGAAGGCACAAGCCTCGACAATGCCGCGTGCAATGCGCTCGCCGTCATATTCATCAGTCTTCAGCGCTTCGGGCGTCACCGAGACCATGGCGCGTGCCAGCCGCAAGTCGGCATAGTTCGAGAGAATGCGAAGGCGTACGGTACCGCCCGTGATTGTCTCGATCATCGGCGCCACGGTTTCCGCCATCGTGTTAACGGTGTTCGCGCCCATCGCGTCACGGACGTCAACGATCAGGTGCACGGCGATCATCGGGCCAACCGGCGTCGTGTCGAAAACGTGGACCTCGATATCCTTGCACCCCCCGCTGAGCGAGATGAGAACCTTGTCCCTGGCATTGGCTGCCGCGATGATGGCGTCTCTTTCCCGCAGCACCCGCGCCCTGGCGCCATGCGGGTCGCCGACTTCGATCACCTGGACTTGGGCTCTCATGATCGGCCCCGTGCTGGATGTCTGGAAGCCACCGCATTTGCGGGCAATGCGAGCCATGTAGGACGCTGCGGCCACTACCGAGGGCTCCTCGACCGCCATGGGAACCAGATAGTCGCGGCCGTTGACGGTGAAGTTCGTGGCGATGCCGATCGGAAGCTCGAATGTACCGATGACATTCTCGATCATTCCGTTGGCCAGCGAGAGTGGCAATCCACCGGCAGCAAAGACCTGCCTCTCCCCGTCCGTCAGCGACGCCGCGACAGCGACGCGGTCCAGCCTCTCGGCAGGAGAGAGGTTGCGCAGATTTTCAAGACGGGAATTGATTTGGGGACGCGTCCCGCTTTCTCGTAATCCGGCCAAGGCCGCCTCCCATGCAGTATTTATTTTCCTCTTGAAAGACAGATGATCATCTTGTTAATCTGATGAAAAGGTACAATTTGAAGAAATTGTCTATAACTGTACCAGCGGGAGGAGTAGGGTTGGCCGGTGAGAGTCGAAGCGTTAGGCAAGGTGGCACGTTGGCCGACTCGGTTGTCGACAGGCTGCAGCAGGAGATCGTTTCCGGTGCCCGCTCTCCAGGCAGTCGCCTGCTTTCCATCCGCAAGGCAGCGCTCGAATTCGATGTGTCTAAGAATACAATTGTCGAAGCCTACGACCGGCTTGTCGCATCCGGCCATGTCGCGGCGCGTGCCGGATCGGGCTTTGTGGTCAATGTCAATTCCGGCGTGGAAAGCAGCAGTCGGCCTCGGCACGTCGCCGAGGCCGTCGATATCGCGTCTCTCCTGAGCGCACAGCTTGACCAGAGTTTCGAGATCCGGGTGGGCGATGGCAGACCGCCGGCTTCCTGGACCGAACAGTCGGAAATCAAGCGGCACTTCGGCAGCCGTATGTTGCCGGACGAGGAAGGGGCGGACGCTTATGGGTCAGCGCTCGGCTATCTGCCGCTCAGACAGCAGATCGTCCGGCGCTTGGGCTGCCAACAGATCCAAACCAGAGAAGACAATATTCTGATGACCTTCGGCGCCAACCATGCGCTCGATCTTATCATACGCGGCATGCTGACATCAGGTGACACGGTGTTGGTCGACGATCCCGGATATTATCCCTTGTTTGCGAAACTGAAGCTCGCGCAGGTCAGGATGGTCGGCGTGCGGCGAACGCCTGATGGTCCAGATGTAGAGGATTTTGCGACGAAACTCGCCGCTGAAAGACCGAAACTGTTCTTCACTCAATCGCTTGGTCACAATCCGACCGGGGGCTCGATCACGTTGCCGGTCGCCCACGCCATCCTCAAGGAGGCGAGCAGGCACAACTTGACGATCGTCGAAGATGATCCATTTGCCGACCTACCGATGGGGATGCCAAACCGACTTGCAACACTAGATCAGCTCAACAACGTCATCTCGGTAGGCACGTTCGCGAAGACGCTGTCTGCGAGTCTGCGCTCCGGGTTCATAGCCGCGCGCTCAGACAGGATAGAAGCCCTTGCAGAACTCAAGATGCTGACCACCGTCAACAGTTCCGGCCATGTCGAGCGTGTTCTGCATCGGCTGCTCGTCGATGGGCACTACGATCGACATCTCAAGCGGCTGGTGCAGAGAATAGAAGGCGCCTCGACCCGTGTTCAGGCCACTCTCAGGCAAATGGGCTGCCAGGTCTTTTCCGACGCGATCGGAGGATATTATCTTTACCTGCTTCTGCCGGAGGGAAAGAGCGACATCGATCTGGCTCGCGCCGGGGCAAAGGAAAGTATTTTCATCGCACCAGGAAGTGTCTTTTCGATAGACAAGCAGAACCCGCTGATGCGCGCGATAAGACTGAACGTATCGCGCGCGGATGACCCGAGATTCTATGACTTCCTGCTTCGGTGCCTTTAGAAGCGAATGAAAATTTTGTCAGGTCCGGCTGGAGGTCATGATTTGGTACAGCGCATTCGCCTGCTGCGGACACAGAGAAATTACCGAACTAAGGCGACACGATCACCCACAGCTTACGGACCGTTTCGATTGTCCGCCAAGTTCCGGTGAAGCCGGGACGCATGATGAACGTATCGCCGGCGGCGAGGCGGCGCGGTTCCTTGGCGTCTTCGATAAGTTCGATGACGCCTGACAGGATGGTGCAATATTCCCAAGTTTCGCCCTTGATTGAGCGGGTCGCGCCGGGGGTCGCCTCCCAAATGCCGGAACGAATTCGGCCATTCCCCACATTGTCCTGTTCCCAGGTCCTGTAGGACGGGTTGCCCTCGACGACGCGTTCGGGAGGGGCTTGGCTTTCCCGTGCGACACCGGGATTCTGCAGATCGAAAACGATCATGTTCGACATGGTATTGGTCTCCAATTGTATCATGAAAGTGCGTCCGCGATCGATTTTCCGCAGGCCTGCGTACTGGCGGACCCGCCGAGATCGCGGGTCCGCAGGGCGGGTTGTTTCAACACCGTCTCGACCGCCGCCATGATGCCGGCTGCCGCTTCTATCTCGCCGAGATGTTCGAGCATCATGGCCGCCGACCAGATCTGGCCGATCGGGTTGGCGACGTTCCTGCCGGCGATATCAGGCGCCGAACCATGCACCGGTTCGAACAGCGAGGGGTGCTCGCCGCCCGGATTGATGTTGCCCGAAGGGGCGATGCCGATCGTGCCGGCACAGGCAGGACCAAGGTCGGAAAGTATGTCTCCGAACAGGTTGGAGCCGACGACGACGTCGAAGATCTGCGGCTTCAGCACGAAATTGGCTGTCAGAATATCGATGTGGAACTTGTTCCAGCCGACGTCGGGATAGGCTTTCGCCATCGCTTCCACACGCTCATCCCAGTAGGGCATGGTAATCGCGATGCCGTTGGATTTGGTGGCCGAGGTCAGGAGCTTGCGCGGCCGCTTCTGGGCCAGATCGAAGGCGAATTTCAGGATGCGATCGACGCCCTTGCGGGTCATGATCGTTTCCTGCAGCACCATTTCGCGGTCTGTACCCTCGAACATGCGCCCACCGACGGAGGAATATTCACCTTCGGTATTCTCCCGCACGACCCAGAAGTCGATGTCGCCCGGCTTGCGGCCGGCGAGCGGGCAGGGCACGCCTTCCATCAGGCGCACTGGCCTGAGGTTGACATATTGGTCGTATTCGCGGCGGAACTGCAGCAATGAGCCCCAGAGGGAGATGTGGTCGGGCACGATGTCTGGCCAGCCGACGGCGCCGAAGAAGATCGCCGAGGGCCTGCCGATCTCTTCCTTCCAGTTTTCGGGCATCATCCGGCCGTGCCGGGCGTAGTAGTCGCAATTGGCGAAGTCATGCCATTTCTGCTTGAGCGTGAAGCCGTAGCGGCGGGCCGCCGCCTCCAGCACGCGGATACCTTCGGGCATCACTTCCTTGCCGATGCCGTCGCCGGCGATGACGGCAATATCGTAGATTCTCTCTGCCAATGGTTTTCTCCCTCTCGGCAATCGCAGTCTTACTGTGCGCTGGTCTTCAGGCCACCCATGTGAAAGGCCTTGGTTTCGAGATATTCCTCGATGCCGGTCGGACCACCTTCGCGGCCAAGGCCGGATTGCTTGATGCCGCCGAACGGCGCGATCTCCATCGACACGCTGCCGGTATTGAGACCCACCATGCCGAATTCCAGCGCCTCACCGACGCGCCAGGCACGGTGCAGGTTCTCGGTGAAGAAATAGGCTGCCAGTCCGAATGGCGTGGCGTTGGCGATGGCAATCGCCTCGGCCTCGTCGCGGAAGCGGAACAGCGGCGCCACCGGCCCGAATGTTTCCTCGCTGGCGAGGCGCATGGCGGTGGTGGCGCCTTTCAGCACCATCGGCGCAACGTAGCGGCTGCCTTTGGGAAGGCTGTCTCGTGGGGTGATGTTCTCAGCCCCCAGCGCCAGCGCATCGGCGACATGGGCGCGGATCTTGGCAACGGCGGCATCGTTGATCATCGGCCCGATATCGGTGTCGGTCGCGGTGCCGGGACCGACCTGCATGGCGCCCACCCGTGCCGCCAGTCGTGCGGCGAAGGCATCGTGAATGCCGTCCTGCACCAGCAGCCGGTTGGCGCAGACGCAGGTCTGGCCGCCATTGCGGAATTTCGAGGCGATCGCGGCCTCGACGGCCGTATCGAGATCGGCGTCGTCGAAGACGATGAAGGGCGCGTTGCCGCCCAGTTCCAGGCTGAGGCGTTTGACAGTCGGCGCGCTTTGCGCCATCAGCATCGAACCGACGCCGGTCGAACCGGTGAAGGACACCTTGCGCACATCCGGGCTTGCCATCAGCGTGGCGCCGATCGCTTTGGGCAGGCCGGTGACAATGTTGATGACGCCGGCCGGAATGCCGGCCCGCTCCGCCAGCACGCCGAGTGCCAGGGCGGAATAGGGGGTGAATTCAGAAGGCTTGACGACGACGGTGCAGCCGGCCGCCAATGCCGGACCGCATTTGCGGGTAATCATCGCATTGGGGAAATTCCAGGGCGTGATGATGGCGGCGACGCCGACCGGCTCCTTGGTCAGCAGAATGCGGCGATCGGCAGAAGGCGCCGGCAATGTCATGCCATAGGTCCGTCGCGCTTCCTCGGCAAACCATTTGATGAAGGATGCGCCGTAGAGGACCTCGCCGCGCGCTTCCGCCAGCGGCTTGCCCTGTTCGGCCGTCATGATCGCAGCCAGATCGTCGGCATGTTCCAGCATCAAGGCGTGCCAGCGTTCCAGAAGGCGTGACCGCTCGGCAGGCGTCGTCAGACGCCATGTCCGCAAGGCCTCCACGGCAGCGGTGATGGCCGCCTGCGTGTCGGCGGAGTCGCAATCGGGGATCTGGCCGATGACGTCTCCGGTGGCGGGATTGTCGACAGCGACCGTGGCGCCCGAGCCCGCCGATAGCCAGGCGCCGCCGATCAGCGCCTTTTCGACGAACAGGGTGGGATCTTTCAAATTCAGCATGTTTTGTTCCTCAATGGTCCGGCGTCCCGTCGATCGGGCAGCGGCTCACGCGCCGCCCCCGTCTGTCCGGTTCGGGTCTGGAAATCGCTCAATCGTTGCCGTAGCCGACGACGCCCTTGATCTCGGTGAATTCGTGCAGGCTGAACTTGCCGTATTCGCGGCCGTTGCCGGATTGCTTGTAGCCGCCGAAGGGGGCAGCCCCATCCCAGGCGGAGCTGTTGAGCCGCACGATGCCGGCGCGCAGCCTGCGCGACAGGGCGCGTGCCTCGGCCGGATCGCCCTGGATATAGGCGGCCAGTCCATAGGGCGTGTCGTTGGCGATGGTGACGGCGTCGTCCTCGCTCTCGTAGCCGAGAATGGCCAGCACTGGCCCGAATATTTCCTCGCGCGCGATGGTCATGTCGCTGGTGACGCGCGCAAACACGGTCGGGCGGACATAATAGCCGGCATTCAGATGGGCCGGGCGATCGGGGCCGCCGGCAACCAGTTCGGCGCCTTCCGCGATTCCCTTGGCGATCAGGCCCTGTATCTTGTCGAATTGCAGCTGGCTGACCACCGGGCCGATATCGGTGGCGGGATCGGATGGCGCGCCGACGGTGATGGCATCGGCCGTCCGGGCGGCGATGCCAATGGCCTCGTCCATGCGCTCCATCGGCACCAGCAACCGGGTCGGTGCGTTGCAGGACTGGCCGGAATTGTCGATGCATCGCCGGACGCCGGCGCTGACGGCAGCCTCCAGATTGGCGCTGCGAAGCACGATATTGGGGGATTTGCCGCCGAGTTCCTGATGTACCCGCTTGACGGCGGGCGCTGCGGCTTGTGCCACGGAAATGCCGGCGCGGGTGGAGCCGGTGAACGAGACCATGTCGATGTCGGGATGGCTGGCAAGCACGGCTCCGACGGTCGGGCCGTCGCCGTTGACGAGATTGAAGACGCCCTTGGGAACGCCTGCCTCATGCAGGATTTCGGTGAAGAGGATGGCGTTGAGCGGCGCGATTTCTGAGGGTTTCAGCACCATGGTGCAGCCGGTGGCAAGTGCTGGGGCAACCTTGCAGGCGATCTGGTTGATCGGCCAGTTCCAGGGTGTGATCATGCCAACGACGCCGATGGGCTCGTGAACGATGCGTGTCGTGCCTTGCATATAGTCGAAATCGAAGGCCTCCATCGCCTTGATGGTTTCCGCGAAATGCGCAAGCCCGATGCCGGCCTGCTGACTGCGGGCCAGGCCAAGCGGCGCGCCCATTTCCCTTGAGATGATATCGCCGATCTCGTCGTTGCGGCGTTTGAGAATGACGAGGATGCGCTTGAGCAGTGCAAGGCGCTCAGCCTTTGAGGTGTCGGAAAAAGAGGCAAAGGCTGATCTGGCGGCGGCAATGGCTTTCTCCGCATCGGCAATGCTGCCCACGGCGATCGTCGCGAAGGGCTGTTCGGTGGCCGGATCGATGACATTCAGCGTGTGTTGGCCGATCGGCTCGACCCATTCGCCATTGATGTAGAATTTGCACGCATTGTTCATTGCTGTCTCCATCGCCGCTTACTGCCCGTTGCGGATGAAATCGGCGATCCGTTCGGCGATCATGATTGTCGGTATGTTGGTGTTGGCGCAGGGAATGGACGGCATCAGCGATGCGTCGCAGACCCGCAGGCCTTCAACGCCATAAACCCGGCCGGACGGCGAGGTCACGGCCATCGGATCGGCGAGCGCACCCATGCGGCAGGTGCCGGAGGGATGCCACGTGCCGCCGACATGCCGGCGGACGAATTCGGTCAGCGCCGCATCATCATTTAACAGACCATCGATGGTGGTGCCGAGCGTGACGGCGGAGTGGACCAGCGCCGCGCGCAAGGGCCCGGCGAGGTCGAGCATTGCCGACAGCGCGCCGCGCTGCAGTGCATTCCAGGCGCCGGGGACGGCGACTTTTGCGACGCGGGGGGAGTAGCTGGAGGGAAACGCCACGCCCCGATAGGAGTTCATGTGCGGGTCGCGGAGGATTTGGGCGCCCATGCGCAGCGCCATCTTCAGCCGCTCAAGATCGCGTTCGTCGCTCAGCATCCGGAAATCGACTTCGGGCTCGGCAAGCGGGTCGGCGGAGGCAAGTCTGAGAAACCCACGCGAATAGGACTTGTTGACCCAGAAGAACAGGCTGCCCATCCGAAGTCCGACCGAATGCCAGCCGGAGCGCGACAGGATAGCGGCGTGCATGTCGCCCTGCGGCGTATCCGGCAGGCCGGACGAAAACCGCCAGATTGCCTGCTCGTGGTGTTCGGCCCGGTCGCGCACCCGCATCGACGGCGGTAGATAGGCGGCGACCGCGATGGAAGGGTGCTCCATCAGGTTGCGGCCGATGCCGGAACGCGATGCGATCACCGGGATGCCCAATGCCGCCAGATCGGCGCCGGGGCCGATGCCGGAGCGCAGCAGCAAAGCCGGCGAATGGATGGCGCCCGATGCCACGATGATTTCCCGCGCCATGATCGTCTGGGAGACGCTGCCGGCGATCTCGGCACCTACGGCCGTTGTGCCGTCGAACAGGATGCGGGTCGCCGTGCTGTCGGTGATAACTCGCAGATTCGGACGACGGCGGACCTCTGGTGTCAGATAGGCGATCGAGGTCGGCAGGCGTTCAGCGGCGTCGCTGACGGCAATCGCGCCTCGAAAGGTGCCGTCCTGCCAGGGGCCGTTCTGGTCGGCGCGGATCGGGTGGCCGCGGGTCTCCAGCGTCCGCATGACGCGATCGACGAAGGGCGATATTTTCTCGTCGGTGATCCGCCGGATCGTCATCGGCCCGTCGGTTCCGTGCAGGGGGCCGTCGAAATCGCGATCGGTCTCGATCTTGCGAAAATAGGGCAGGCAGTCTTCCCAGCTCCAGCCGTCGGCGCCCAGCGCCTGCCATTCGGCATAGTCGGACGGCGCGCCGCGATTGGCCATCAGCGCGTTGATCGCCGAACCGCCGCCGAGGATTTTTGCCTGCTCGTAGCGGCGGGGTGTCCGGGGCGCGCTGTTTGATCTCGAATAGCCCATCAGCGAAGTCAGCGAGGACCAGATGTTACGTGTGTCGAGATAGGCGCGGCCGGGATAGCGGCTGCGCACCGCGTCGGGAATGTCGCCGGCAGCGATGTTGCGGCCGGCCTCGACCAGCACAACACTCCGGTTCGGGTCTTCCGACAGCCGTGCCGCAAGCACGCAGCCGGCCGAGCCGCCGCCGAGGATCAGGTGATCGGCGATCATGCCACCTTGCCTTGCTTGCGATCGGTGCTGCGGGCGTTGATCGCCACCAGCATCACCAGAATGAAGGAAATCGCCGTCAGCAGCGAACTGATTGCCGCAATCGTCGGGTCGATCTCGTCGCGCAGCGCCGTGAACATGCGCTTGGTCAGGGTCTGGTATTCGCCGCCGGCAATGAACAGCGACACCACGGTTTCGTCGATGGCCGAAATGAAGGCGAACAGCATGCCGGAAATCACGCTCGGACGGATCTGCGGCAGGGTGACCACGAAGAAGGTGCGCAGCCGGTTCATGCCGAGGCTGCGCGACACCATTTCCTGCGTCGGATCGAATTTCCTCAGACCCACCAGAACGGAGATGACCACATAGGGAAGGCCGAGCATCATATTGGCGAGGATCAGTCCGGTCATGCTGGCGAGAAGACCGACCTGCGCATAGACGAGGAAGACGCCGACGGCGGTGATGACGATCGGCACGACGAGCGGCAGCAGCAACAGCATCTGCAGGCTGCGCACCAGCCGGGAGGATGTCATGTTCAGCGCATAGGCCGCGGCCGTGCCGAGAATCGTTGCAAGGATCGCACTCGAAACCGAAACGATCAGGCTGACCCGCGTGGCCTGCGTCCATGCGGCGTTGCCGAGATAGGCCTCGTACCAGCGCAGCGACCAGGATGGCGGCGGAAATGTCAGGAAGCGGGCGCTCGAAAACGACATCGGTACGATGATGATGATCGGGATGATCAGCCAGGCGAGAATGACCGCGACGAAGCCGTAAAGCAGAATGTTGGATATGCGCATGCGTCACCTCGTTCCCATGATGCGTTCAAACGGAATCAGCATGCTTGCCAGCCGGAAGATCAGGAAGACGCAGAGCATCAGCACCACGCTGATCGACGATGCCGCACCCCATTCGTTGTAGACCTGGATATTGCGGGACACGAGCATGGAAACCATATACGTCCGCCCGCCGCCCAAAAGTTCCGGCGTGATGTAGAAGCCGAGGGTGAGCACGAAGACCAGCACCATGCCGGCGATCATTCCCGGCAGCGATAGCGGCAGGAAGATCCGGATGAAGACATGCGATGGCGAGCCGCCGAGGCTGGCGCCGGCCATCGTCAGTTCGGGTGGAATCTTCTTCATCGTGGCGTAGAGCGGCAGCACCATGAAGGGTAGGAGAATATGAATCGTCGCCATGACGGTGCCGAATTCGTTGTTGATCAGCAGCAGGGGCGTGTCGATCAGGCCGGCCTTCTTGAGGGCGGAATTGACGATGCCAGTTCTCTGCAACAGGATGAGCCAGGCATAGGCCCGGACGAGAACGCTGGTCCAGAAGGGCAAAAGCACCATTGCCAGAACGAGCACGCTCCAGCGCTGGGGCAGCGCCGCCGCCACATAGGCGACGGGATAGCCGAGCAGCAGCGTCACCAGGGTGACGACGACGGCGATGCGGAAGGTCTGCAGGAACGTCATCCAGTAGACGGAATCGGTCAGGAACCGTTGGTAGTTGACGACCGTAAACCCGCCGTCCTGCCAGATCGACTGCCAGGCGAGCCAGAGAAGCGGCACGATCAGCAGCGAGACGATGACGAGGAGCGCCGGCGCGAGAAGCATCAGCATCAGCCTCTGCTCCCTGCGATCATGCTGCATCGATGGATTGCTTGTCGATGTGGTCATCAATGACACTCCTCAATTCGCCGGCGGTTACTGCTGGATGAAGGACGCCCAGCGCTTCTGTGCTTCCTCGCCAGCCGGCGAGCTCCACCATTCGTCCGACACCAGCACCTGCTTGGCGGCGTTGTCGGGCGAGCTTGGCATTTCGGCGGCGCGTTCCGCCGAGATCTTGCCGGTCTTGTAGGCCTCGGGGTTGCCCGGACCGTAATCGATATAGGCGGGGAAGTTTGCCTGGATCTCCGGCGTCATGGCCGCATTGACGAACTTGACCGCCGTGTCGAGATTGGGCGCCCCCTTGAGGATGCAGAGCGACGTATATTGCAGGAAGCCCTGGTTGAAGGTGTAGCTGATCGGAGCACCTTCCTTGGCCACTGCGGTCACGCGGCCGTTCCAGGCCATTTCCATATCGACTTCACCATCGGCGAGAAGCTGCGCGGACTGGGCGCCCGACGTCCACCAGACGGTCACGTAAGGCTTGATTTCCTCGAGCTTCTTGAAGGCGCGGTCGACATCCAGCGGATAGAGCTTGTCGGCCGGGACGCCATCGGCGAGAAGCGCTGCTTCAAGCGTTGCCAGCGGGTGGTTGCGCAACGCGCGCGTTCCCGGGAACTTCTTCACGTCCCAGAAATCCGCCCAGCTCTGCGGCGGCTTGTCGCCGAACTTGTCCTTGTTGTAGGCAAGCACGCTGGAATAGAACTCATAGGCGACGGAATAGGCGCTCTTATACTCGGCAGGCATCTTCTCGGCATTGGGGATCTTGGAGAAATCCAGAGTCTCGATCATGCCCTGCTGGCCGCCGCGAATGCAGTCTTGCGTCGGCGTATCGATGACATCCCAGATCGGTTTGCCCGTCGCGGTCTGGGTCTTGATGACAGGCCAGGCGTCGGGCGCACTGTCCTGATTGACGGTGATGCCGAGCAACTTGGCAACCGGGTCGAGGATCGCCTTGGTCTGGGCTTCCTGATAGGCCCCACCCTGCGATACGAATGTGATCTGTTCGGCCGATGCAAGGCCGGCCGACAGCGCGATCACCGAGGCGGAGAGCACCAGTGCATAAAACTTCGATTTCATAACTGTTCACCTCTTTGTAGGTTTTGATAACCTTGTTTTGATTTTCGACATGCCGGGTCTTAACGCCCGATTGCATCGAGGAACTGGTACCAGCCGGCGACGAGCCGGACGGCGGGTTCCCGGA
Source organism: Shinella sp. OV683 (assembly GCF_057787725.1). Lineage (NCBI taxonomy): Bacteria > Pseudomonadati > Pseudomonadota > Alphaproteobacteria > Hyphomicrobiales > Rhizobiaceae > Shinella > Shinella sp. OV683. The sequence goes on along the minus strand of NZ_JBYMED010000002.1, from coordinate 31,455 downwards.
TGGGATAGAAAGGAACGGGTTTGAACCGTTCCGAAGTCAGAAGCCCGAGATCGGGGCTTTCGCCGGCGACGATGGCCGCGACGTGTTTGCCCATGTTCGAGGCCAGTGCCACGCCGGTGCCGTTGTAGCCAGCCGCGTAGACGACGCGGTCATCCAGCCGGCCGGCATGCGGAATGCTGTCCATCGTCATGGCGACAAGACCGGACCAGCGATGGGTGACGGCAACGCCCGCAAGCTCTGGAAACTGGCGCACCATCGCCCGGTGCAGGGCCGCAAAGGCGCTCTCGGAATCGGTCTTGCCGAAGGCGCCCCGGCCACCATAAAGCAGGCGGTCGCCCGCCTTGCGGAACCAGCGCATCATCCGGCGGGTTTCGGTGTAGCTGCGCCCATGCGCCAGCAGGCCGGCGCCCGGCGTGCCGGAAAGCGGCGATGTGGCGATCATCGCCGAACGGAACGGGATGATGGCCTTGCGCACCGCTGATGTGGCGGAGGTCAGGTCCGAATAGGAATTGCTGGCAATCACGGCTTGGCCTGCGGTGACTGTGCCGCCCGGTGTTTCCAGGAGCACACCGGATCCTTCACGGCGGAGACCCGTCACCGGGGTGTTTTCGAAGATATCGATGCCCGACTTTTTCAGGCCGGCAGCGATGCCGAACACGAAATTGAGCGGATGGATGATGCCACCATGGGTGTTGAGCATGCCGCCCAGGAAATCCCGCGAGCCGGTCTCCGCCTCCATGTCAGCCGCCGACAGGATGGAGCAGGCGCGATCGCCGAGCGCCTGATGCAGCCATTCGACTTCGTTCTTCAGCGAAGCGAGAGAGACCGCATTGTGGGCGCAGCGCAACGATCCTGTCGGCCGGTAGCCGGCGTCGGCAATGCCATAATCCTCGACGAGTTCGCCGACATGATCGATGGCCTCGATGCCGAGATCGTGCATGCGGCGAGCCGTGTCGATGCCAAACCGACCGGCAATCTCGGAAAAGGCGAGCCGGAACTTGCCGGAAACCACCCCGCCATTGCGCCCACTTGCGCCCCAGCCGATGCGGCTCGCTTCCAGCACCACCGCCGATAGGCCGCGGCGGGCAAGGTAGCGCGCCGTCGTCAGCCCGGTATAGCCGCCGCCGATAATGGCCACGTCATAGTGACGACCGCCCGACAGCGCGCCGAAGACCGGACGGTCGATGGATGTCTCCTGCCAGAGTGAGGCAATGTCAGGGAAGGGAGGATGGGCGGTCATCGTCTGTTCGTTTCCGTGCTCAGGCTGCACTGGCGGTCTGGATGCCGGCAGCCAGCTCGGCATCGACGGCGTCGGCAAGCTGTTTCAGCGAGGAGAAATGGAAATCCGGCTTTGTCAGCACCTTGGGTTCCGGCGTGCCGCCGAAGCCTTGCTGGCCCTGGCGCCGCTCGATCCAGCAGGTCGTATAGCCGAGTTCCTTGGCCACGCCGATATCGTGGTGCTGGCTCTGGGCAACATGCAGGATTTCGGACTGTTTGTAGCCGGAGGCGGATTGACGGCCCTTGTTGAAGGCGAAGAACTGCGGATTGGGCTTGGCGCATCCCGCCTCGTCGCAGGTGACGCTGTCATGGAACGGGTTTCCAAGCGTTGCCGAATAGGCCGAGAAGGCGGTACGGTCGGCATTGGTCATCGCCACCAGCCGGAAGTTCTTCCGTAGCCGGGCCAGAGCCTCGACGGAGTCGGAAAATGCCGGCCAACGCAGCACGGCGAGCTGAAAGGCTTCCGCCGTCGCGTCGTCTTTCACAAAGCCGAGTTCCGTCGCCAGCGAAAGATAGACATCCTTCATGGCGAAGGAGGAACGGCCATAGAACTTGTCCCGGCCGCGCTTGTAAGGTTCGAAGATCGCATCGTCGGAGGCGCTCGCGGCTTTTTCGCCGCCCAGCATCCGAACGGCATCCAAGACGCCCTTTTCGAAATCGATCAAAGTGCCGACGACGTCGAAGGTCATGACCTTGAATTGGGTAAGTTTCATAGTCTTCTTTCCTTGTTGACTGTAAGAATGAACGTGGGATTTCAGGATGCTTCCGGAACCACGATCGTGTCTTCGGGATGCAGCGCCACGGTGATGGGATCACCGGGCTTCTTGAGTTGCGACCGGCCGGCATGGTTGCTGGGAAGCCTGAAGCTGAGGTCGTCACCGGATGAAAGTTTCAGGAAAACCCGGATGCTTTCGCCCTGGTAGAGCGTTTCGGTCACGGTTCCGGTCAGCCGGTTGATGCCAACGGGCTCGCTGCTATCGGTGACCACGAGTTTTTCGGAATGGACCGCGAGATGCAGACGGAGATTCTGTGGAACGCGATGGGACGTGCGCAGGACGATATCGCCGAGCCGCACCGTATCATCGCTCTCGCGCTTGACCGGCAGCAGCGTCGCTTCGCCGATGAACCGGGCGACGAAGGAATCGGCGGGATGGTCGTGAAGCTGCTCTGGCGTATCCACCTGTACGAACCGGCCCTTGTTCATGATGGCGACGCGGTCGCTCATCGTCAAAGCCTCACGCTGGTCGTGGGTGACATAGATGATGGTCGCGCCGAGCTTCCTGTGCAGCCGTTTGAGTTCGATCTGCATGGATTCCCGCAATTGCTTGTCGAGCGCCGATAGCGGCTCGTCCATCAGGATCAGCCCTGGCTCGAAGATCATGGCGCGGGCAAGGGCGACCCGTTGGCGCTGGCCGCCGGAAAGTTCATGGATGCGACGATGCTCGTATCCGGCCAGTTCGACCATATCGAGGGCCTCACGCAGCTTTTCGGGCCAGCTCGATTTCGGCAGGCGGCGTGCCCGCAGGGGAAAGGTGATGTTCTCGGCGACGCTCATATGCGGGAAGAGCGCGTAGTTCTGGAAGACGATTCCGATATCGCGTTTGTGCGGCGGCTCGAATGTAATATCCTGCTCGCCGAGCCAGATGGAGCCCGATGTCGGTTGCACAAAGCCGCCGAGGATTCCCAGAAAGGTTGTCTTGCCCGAACCCGAGGGGCCGAGAATGGAGACGAATTCTCCCGCGGCGACTTCCAGGCTGACATCGCTCAGGGCCTGGAAATTCCCATAACTCTTGTTCGCCGAGCGGATGGAAACGCCCACGCGCTCTGATTTTTTTAAAACAATCATCTGATTCCACTGCAAAATTAATGCGCGCTGACGTTTGACGGACCTGCGCTGCATTCGCTGTTGAGCAGAAACCTGAACATATGTGTCGTGCCTGGGCGCTGCTTGCCCTGCACCTTTACATGTCCTGTTCCCCTATTTCCATTGAAGGTCTTTCGCCTTCCGTGATTGGCAGAAGACCAAAGAAAAGCCATGTCTGCAATTGAAAAAAAGTTCAGAACGATGTTACATCATGTAATGAACAATTTGCGCCGATCCCTGCCATCCATGAATGGCCTGTTTACTTTCGAGGCCGCTGCGCGCTGTGGTAATTTCTCCAGGGCAGCCGACGAGCTCAACGTGACTCCCGCTGCCGTCAGCCGGATGATCGCGCGCCTGGAAGAGCATCTCGATACGGCCCTGTTTGTTCGCCAGCCGGGTGGCGTCGGCCTGACGGAATCAGGCAGGCTGCTGTTCGATGCGATTGCACGTGGCTTTTCCGGAATCGAAAACGCCCTGCGCGAGATCGAGGACCGCCGCATCGGCATTCAGACCGTGTCCTTGTCGGTTTCCACCGGTTTCACCACGCATTGGATGATGCCGCGCATGCCGGAATTCAAGAAGCAGTTTCCAACGGTCGACCTGCGCTTCCAACTGGTGATGGGCGCGCTGGCGGGGCCGGTCAACGATGTCGATCTCGGCATGCGCTTCGTCAATGGGCCGGACGAGCGGCATGAGGCTGCCTTCATCATGCCGGAAATCCTGATCCCGATCTGCAGCCCGTCTTATCGGGAAAGTCACGGACCGGATGGCGGCGAGGTGAAGCGGACCCCCGACACCACGATCAATCTCAGCGATGCCCAACCGAACTGGTCCACTCTGTTTTCTCCGGCAAACGAGGGCGATGCGATCAATTCGATGATCTTTTCCGACTATGCCATCGTGGTGCAGGCCGCTCTGCTGGGGCAGGGCGTGGCGCTTGGCTGGCTGAACGTCGTTGCGCACTGGTTGCGAACCAAGGCGCTGGTGCCGGCGCGCGAGCATCTAATGACAACGGGTCGCCAATGCCATCTCGTCCGTCTGCGGGACAAGCCCGCGCGCGCCATCGTCATGCAAGTTCGAGACTGGATGATCGCCGAGCTCAATGACGATATCGTCGCGGTGGATAAACTCTATCCAACCCTCTGCCTGGAGCCAGAGAGCTGGTCAAAGATCTGACTGTGGATTATGCTTCGAGCGAGAACCGATGTGCGCTGATCTCCTGAAATCTGACGATTAAAGGACTACGTCGCTACTCGTTATGGAAAAATCGACGGTCACACGGGTTGGCGGCTCAGACTCCATTCGACTATAAACATTTACAGGCCAACGCTCTTGAGGCTGGTATGGGGCGGGGTGGAAGTCAGTTTCTGGATTGCGATAGGCACACTCTGGTTTCTAAGAGGGTCGGCGTGCCTCCTCGTCACTGGCTGGAGAATGATGTCACGTAGGTTGCTGGCCGGACTTCGGCGCGATGACCATGTTGATGTGCTGCTCGAGTGCCTCGATGCTGGCCATCACTGCTGCGAATGCGCGTGTGTCCCGAAGGTCAGGCGGAAATCCAACGAGACACGTCGCTCTGATGGACAAACCACGCGCTGGCTCAAAGACTTAGAGCTCCTTCAAATGCTATCTGAACCCCTCTCGCACCGCGATTTTTAGACCGGCTCACCAGGGCGGGAATGCTCAACTTCTCCCGACTCCACTGTTTCGACAGGGGCTGTCCCGCGCCATTGTCAGATCATATCCATCCGTTTGAAGCGGCGATATGCAACAACCATCCCGCAAATGTAAAAGTGGTGCCCAGCAACAGGATGGCGACTGTCCATTTAATGTTGGTTTCAGAATTCATCTAATAATCCCATTTGAAAAATGCACGTCAGTGGGACGACAAGCTGCGTTGTGGTCGCAACAAAATACAATTATAAGAATTTGCGGCGAGCGCGTTGTCCGGTCGTCAATTCGCTGTCGGGAACCAGGGAAGTTCTCGACAGCGCGCTACGCGGGACCCGTCGGCAGGGCAAGCAAGCGGGTCTCGCTGGGGTGTCTCGGCGCGATCAGTTTTCAACCTGATCGTGCCGGGCATTCAGTGAAAGCCAACCGGAATTCCGTAGTCGTCGTTGGCCATAATGCGTGTATCGACGCCGATCTGCCGCATCTCGTCCAGAACAGCGCCGAGTGTAAGATCCAAGCAGTATGTCGGGAAGGCAATGTTCAGCGATTGTGCACTGAGGCGGGCATAGGTGACGAGCCTTGCCAAGGCCGCAAGCTCTTTGGCAAACTCCTCGTCGTCGGAGGTTCTCTGAAAATCGTTTTGCATGTATTGTCCCCCAGCTTGCTCACGATTTCGAAGATCTCGGGAGCGTATTGTGGGAGTTAACCAGCTGAGGCGTGACATAGGCGTGACATGGGGAGGGGCACCAGGCCGATATGGGCGTTAGGCGAGCAGCCGATCGAACAGTGTGGTACGGGCGAAGATCCAGTCTAGTGGCTTTGGACCTCGCCCGTTTTGGGCCGCAGCAATGCAGTCCAACAGCAGTTCGGCATCAATGAGCTTCTGATTGACTGGCTGTCGACGCAATCGCGTTAGTATTTCTGCAGCACGAACCGTGGGAAGATGCGAGCCGGCTATGATGGAGTTCCACGTGCGTTCCTTAAAAAAAATGGCGCCGGCCGTGGCCAATAGCAGTTCGTATTCATCCACCGACAGAAAACCGCTGTCTAAATGGAAATCGACGGTCGCCCGAACATTCACCATCGGTTCGCTCAGGGGAAGATAGTTGAGCTCTGACGGCCCGTGGAGCAGAGCCACGTCGGCATCATCGACCAATCGTCCGTTGGCAAAAGCCTCATAAATTCTGCCAATACCGACCATGCCGAAAGTCCTGCATTCGGCAGCTCTTAATGCTCCAAGACTTGCAGCACCCCACACCTGAACGCCTTCGGAAAGTGCAAAAAGGATCTCCTTGTGCCAAACCGCAGGCACATGTTCATAGACGCCATCGATCAATCCGATTGCGCTCGCTCCCTGCTTCACCGCCTTGTGGATGTCGCCCTGGCGAGCTGGAGGCTTTATCGAAAGCCCGGCCGATATGTTTCGTTTCGTGCCATGAAGTGAGGGGCCGGCAAACACCACCTTCATCGAAACACCAGCATCTTCTTCATCGCGCGACCCCCGAATGGTTGTTTCCGAGAGCCTTCCGGATTTTCAAGACCGGGCAAAAAGAGCTTGGCAATGGCCAGCCTCTCTTCACCAGGGTTCAGACGAACAGCAATCACCGACCCGACTTTAGCCATGCGTAACTTTTCGAGCGTCATTTCCAGCATCGGGCCGAGGCCAGCGGTAGGACCAAACGCATCTCTGACGGTTCGGGGACCGGCTCTGAATGTGAGATCTCGCTTCAGAGCGTTAGGGAGTGATCGCGAATAGAGTTCAGGCGATACGTCGTCTCGTGAACCGCTAATGAGTGTCAATCGAGACTGCACTGCTTCTGTGATCGCTCGAATGGCGGCTCGTGCAGCCATAGGGTGAGCACCACTTCCATGGGTAACCTCAACATAGCGCCGGTCCGGCGCGTCGAGAGAATTGTTTGGCGCGAGCAATGCTGAAATGACGGGGATCCCGATATCGCTGGTCATATCAAACAGCTGTAAGCAAAAATTTTGACACTCAATCCGCTCCTTCAGGTCATTGACGACCGCATCATTAAAGGATGTCGCCTCCAAACAGGAAAGTTCTCGCCTTGCCGGTGCATCGAGCTTCCAGAGAACCTCAGCATCGCGCTCGATACGTTCAAGGAGGCCGTGAAACGAGGCCTCCTCCATCGTATTGCCCGATGCAAGCCCGTCTGAAGACTGCCAATAGCGAGATTGTTTCGTGCGATCGAGCGTGGCGGCGTCTTGGGGCACCCAGACGGGATGTCCTGTGAGAAGATCGTGACCTTCCATCCACTCTATGACGCTGTCTTCACTAAGGGTGTCTTGACCGGCGGCGACCAGGCAATCTAGAGGCTCGGTTGCCAGCCTTGCGGAGGCTAGTTGCCTGCGGCTTGCGACCTTGGTCGGCACGCTCGGAGCCTCGGCGACCGCTCGTTCAAGGGCCTCCATTGCTGCAGATACCTTCGCGTCAATGTCAGTGATACCCTTGCCTTGATGAATCGCGATCGACCGCGCATTCGGGCGAATAGCGTTCCAGACCGGAATGCCTATGCAATCCAGTCCTGTAATGCGAGCGAGGCGCGTGACGCCGTATCTGTCAAAAAGTGGCGTCACGCGCGCCAAGGTTTCTTGCGGAGAGCAGACTCTATCGGAATAGGCCGCCGGTGGCACTGGTTCCATAGGTGTCAGCACCGTGCATTTCCGCAGTTGTCATACGGCCTAGCCTTTCGACGGCGTTAGCCGTCAAACCTGCCCGAGAAGGCGTCGTCCTGGTTGGAAACTTTGACCGCAAGATCGACGCCTGCCGTCAGAACCGCGCCGTTGGCGCGTGCCTCGGCGGAGTAGCCAAAAGGGTCGCCCTCAAAGGGAGGGACTGCCGTCACCGTTCCCGCATCGAAATCGACCAGCCAATAGCCTTCTTCGCCCTTGACCCCTAGAACCACAACGTCAGCCATAATACCGTCCTTTTGCTTGATGAAATCAATTGAAGCCTGCCTTGCGCAGTCCTTCGCGATAAAGATCTTTCTGCCAGTTTTCACGGATGGGAATGATCGAGAGCCATTTTTCGATCTCAAAACCTGGATGGTTTTCCATCGTCTTGCGCATGAGTCTCAAGGCCTTCTTGCGTTCTCCAAGCATCCCCCAGCAGGCTGCTGCAAAGCGGAATATGTGGCTCTGATCTGCCACATGCGATAGGCAATCCAGTGCATCTTGATAGCGTCCAAGGGAATAGTTGGCGCCCGCCGCTGTCCACCAGTAGAGGTCAGGGCAGAGGGGGTTGAGCTCAATCGCTAGTTGGATCTTTGCAAGACCGCCTTCTGGATCCGATGCATGAACCAGTGTGTCGGCGTAGTCGGCGATCAAGTCAGCATGCGAAGGAGCACTCTGCTCGGCCCCCCTGAACGCATCGATGCTTTCATCGAAGGCGCCGAGATAAAGCTTGGTGACCCCGAGTTGGTGATACCCACCGGCATTGTCGCCATCTGCCAAAATAGCTTTGAGCGAGTGCAGTTCAGCTGATCTCAACAACTCCGTGTCGCCCCGCGCAGTCAGAAGCCACTCGATATGTTCGGAACGCGCAAGGCCGCTCAACGCGCTGGAAAACTCAGGAGCCTGCTTAAGGGCGGCGCGAAAGGACTTGCGAGCGCGGCGGACATCTGGAAGGTCGATTGTCTTCAAATGGTGCTGGCCGATCAGAAAATTCTGGTAAGCGTCGGCTGTACTGACTTGAGCAATTCTTGAGAATTCGTTGCGCTCGATCTGTCCCACGACTGTCGTGGCGATGCGCCGAATAATTTCGTCGTAAGTTCGCGGTAAATGATCAGGCGACACGTCAAACCGATCGGCCCAAATCGTCTCGTCACCCTGCAAATGAACCAGTTCGGCAAACAAAGTGGGGCCGCTGACTTTTCGTCCGAACCGCGTCTCCAATACGTATGACACATTGTGGCGGAGATAGGCGTCGGCGCGACCGTCCGCATCTGTTGCGATCCGCTGTGCCGTAAATGGGGCAACAACCGAAAGCGTCTTCGCTTGACAAAGGCCTATCGTGACATCTTCCAGGAGTCCAATTGCGAGATAGGCACCCTCTTGATCCTGCGCAGGTACATCAGGTGGCATCAGCAACAACCGCGGAAGTCTGATTTTATTTCGTTGTGGCTCCACCGGGAGTTCTGAAGTCGCGGGTTCGGGACTGCTTCCTGTAACGGCAGTGCCACCGGCTCCGGCATTAAAAAGCCGTCGTGTAAGATCCAGCATTTCTTGATCAGGTGCGGTGCCGAGGTCTTTCCGAAGACGATCCTTGTAACGCGCAAACAGCGCTTTGGCCTGCGAGAGGTGACCGTCGCTGGCCAAAGCCTTTAGAAGTACGCGATAGGCAACATCGCTATAGGCGTCGAGCTCGAGAAGCCGAAAGGCCGCGTCCTTGACCAACGCGCTGTGGGTCCCAAGATGCGCATCGGAAGCTCCAGCCTCGAGGCTCGAGGCGAAGCGCGAAAGCAATCGCGCACGCTCAGCCTGAACCCATAGTTGGGCTGGTTCGGAATTCACATCAATGCCAGCAAGGAACTCACCGTTGAAATGCCTGAGGAATTGCTCAATTGCGCGTAAGGGGCCATGAGCGTCTAATGCTCGAAGATCTGCGATGTCGGAACCAAAGCTGCCAACAATGAGACCGATCTCGGATTCGCGAATGTCAAAGAGGGTAATGCCGAGCTCTTTCTGGCGCGACTTGACGCGCGCGAGCAGTTGCCGAAGATTTACGAGAGCATTGATGCTGTCATGATCACCCCAAAGAAAATTTGCGATCTCCACTCGTGATATCCGAGGGGTTGAACGGCTTGAGAGATAAGCGAGCGACAGGATCGCCTTTTCCGGAAACGGAATCGTTTGGCCGGCCTCATCGGTCAGGCGCGGGTCTCCAAATATATGAAGCCTTAAGACCAAGTATCCCTCCGGCACCAATCAACTTAAAACTAATAAACATGCAGTAAATTCTTAGTTCAACGGTATCCCATCTGCGTTGAGATCCTCATTAAATTCCACCATTCTATCATCATCGCCCTTTCCGAGGGCTCTTGCGAGCGCGATGATTGATTTTCGCGTCTTCGGGTTTTTAACCTTCAGAAACGCTTTATTGAGGGCTACTCCTTCTCGAGACGACAAGAAACCGGCGGTCAGATTCGCTTCGCCCGTCGTGCCGACGCCCGCTAAAGTTAACGGCAGATCGCCATCTTGTTGAAAAAAGAAGCCAATCGGTACGCCGAGAATCCCTGAAATTGCTTGGAGTCGGGATGCGCCGATGCGGTTTGTGCCCTTTTCGTATTTTTGGACCTGTTGGAACGTGATGCCTAGCGCATTCGCCAACGCCTCTTGTGTCAGGCCTAACATCAGGCGCTGCATCCTAACACGGGAGCCTACGTAGACATCGATTGGATTTGGCACTTTCGCGAGCATGGTCGTCCCTCAGGTTACGCGCGTCTCCGATAGCTGAAAGCAAAGGACGGGATGGCCAATCGCCATTGCAAGCACTTCGGGGGCAATGCGCTGTGAACGTAATGAATTTTCAATCGCTAGTATAGGGGGTCGCGAGCATGCTGGCGCGTTTCACCGATTGTCTGAATCGATGGATTCCCAATCGGTTTGATTTGTGATTCAAGATTCTGGCTGAAGGGGTGGCCGCAGTCTCGGGTGGAAGTCGCCGCCACGTCCGCCGGGTAATCAAGGCCGCCGGCGCAAGGCTTTGGCTTCCGACGAAATATTTCGCCGATCTCGATGCGATCGCGCAAACCTTCTCGACGATAAAGCACTGGATGGGTTGGCGCAAAAAACCATCGGCGACATCCAAGGTCAACTCATGCAACTCATCAGTATCATTCGAACCGTGGATGTGCCGACTACTTCAAAAGATGCAGAATGCGCTTTCGTAAAGGCATGAGCCGCTCTAAGTAAGGACCGCGACAAGAACGGACAGCCAGATCAAGGCTACCCCCAGCGCAAACGCTCGCCTGGCGCCTACGACCTTCTCTACACCCTCTTCTGGGACAGGCGTTGTTACAATCCAAGGTACATAGCCAAGCGCGGCAAATCCGAAAAGCGCCAAAATCACCACGACTAGATCGGATCCGCGCCAGCTGACAGGTTCATACACCCCCCAGTAGGCAAGGAAGGCCATTCCCACTGCGAACATGGTGGCGGAGGCGGAGCAAAGCCCCGTAACAGAACCTGTCGGCGCGCGCATGTTGCATCCCCTCCCGTGCTGGTTCAGCCATGAAACAATTTCGACGGTGGTGGAAACCGCCTTTGCGCATATGTGTCAGGAATTATGCGCCATGGGAAGCGAAGGCTAATGGTGGATGTCTTGGGGACGAGTTTATGGCATTTTCCAACGCATACTGAGATGTTCGATCGCGGTGGCCAAGACTGATGAGTTCATCTGACGCAAGCTATCTGGGACCCAATGTAAGCTTGCCAGACAACCGTCAGGCTATGCATTTCGGCGCCCTATCACCAAGCCGAGGAACTTCCGTGCTCTCTTATGCCAAAAGCCATGGCTGCTCGACAGTTTATAGTTAGTGCCGAAAAGACTGGTCACTGGTTCTTTGCCCACTATTCAAAACGCGGAAACACACTGCAAAATTACCGAATGCGCGACGAGAGACCGCGGGGTTATAGGGGGTTATAGATTGTCCCAGATATCGGCTGCGATCTGGCGCAGGGTCAGGGCTTCCTGCCGCCGGTCCGAGAGTTCGTTGCCATCGGCATCTGTGATCGCATACTCGCGTGGGCCAAGTTCACTGAGGAAAATCACCTCGTCGTCCTGACTTGACCTCGCCTTCCATGCGCCGAGACCGAACGTCCACCAATCGATGAACGTATTGAGCCAAACGCGGTTCTGCGGAAAGTCGATCGGAACCTGTATCTGGTTGCGGGTTGCGACCCGTCCCTGGAACGAGTCCGAACGGAGCAGGATTTTTCGCACCATCTCCTGGTATTTGGCGGTGATCGGCTGCATCATTTCCCGATCGACGACATAATGGGAGAGATCGGCCGACAGCCGCATTTCCGGAATGAGATCGATCAGTTGCAACATTGTATAAAGGTCGTTGGTGATGCAGTTCCTGTGTGTCTCGAACTGGATAGGCACGCCTTCCTCGGTCGACATCGCCAGCCACTGGCGGATAACGGGTATCATGTCATCAACCCTGATCGGCATGACCTGTCCGACGACGATCACGTAGGGTGAGCCGATATCTTTTGCCAGATGCAGCGCCGGCCGCAACTCGTCGATGGTGCGGGGAAATGCAGTCAGGAGGCCGCGCAGACCGGTCCGGGAGAATTCGGGTACGCAGGCCCGGGCCTGATCGAGCGAGAGTGCGCCGAGGTCTATCGCCATGCCGTCCCAGCGATCCTCTTTGGCTAGGTCGAAACGCTCGCTAACGGGCTTCTCCGGACGCACGGGATGTCTTTCCTCGGTTGCCCAGAGCGATTGAAAGAAACGAATTGTTGGCATTGCCTGTCAGTCTTCCAGTTTCAGGTCAAGCGTGCTTGACGTTGCCGGCAGCAGCCACCGGCTCGAGATCGACATCGTCGCTGATCCAGTCGCGATCGTTGGGATAGTTCGCTTCGGTGCGACCATGCATGAAGGTCTTCATAGTCCCTAGATGGAAGCCGAGACAAGTCATCTCCCGCAGCTTGCGGCCATGGTCGATAAAATCGTCTTCTGCAGGCCTTCGAGGATATAATAAGCCCCGCCAGGAAGGTGTGATGGACAATGTGCCAATGCTCGCTCGTATCGAGCGACGCGCAAGCGATGGATGTTGGGAGTTCAGAAAAATTCGTTTTCGGCGCTCAATGCGCAGAAATTGACACCGAGACGAATGCTGTCGGCCTCGAATCCGTTTTGACCTGCCCACATTGCGGCTTCGCCAAGCTGGAAACCATGCCCACAGACGCCTGCCAGTTCTTCTACGGGTGTCTCAACTGCAAGACGCTATTGCGCCCCACTCCCGGGGACTGCTGTGTGTTTTGCTCGTTCGGTTCGGTCAAGTGCCCGCTGGTCCAACAGGAGCGCGGATGCTGCGGGTGATCTGTTCGCCACCGCCAGCACCGGGATTGAGCAGCACGGATGGCAACTGTCGACGATGTTGGACGGATCCGAATCCGCACCGAACGGGGAGACACCATTGACAATGACGGTGAACATCTTTGCATCAGATAAGGACTTCCCATCCTCGTTTATTGTGATTTCCGCCTATGATCCTCCTCGCTCTGGCCCTTGAGCGGGCAGGGATTGCGGCGCTGGACGCTTCGTCCCGTAGCAGGCCAATGCACAATTCTTGGCGCGGTCTCCGGCAATCTCGGCATCGACTTTGCAACGACAGTTCGCACGATCGAAAGCTATGGCAATTCTTCCGCCACGACCATGCCGTTCTCTCGGTCCATTGCCAACGGGCCGCGGCCGTTCGCGGCTGGTGAGACGGTGCTGCTTACTGCTGCGGGGGCAGGATTGACGGGCGGCGCGGTCGTCCTTGGCATGTAGCCGAACATAGTTGCTTCAATTCGGGCGGAACAAACCGATGCAGTGTTGGCTCAAGCCGGGGGTCTCGGAGTGGGCCGAAAAGCGAGCTGACATTTGAGGGCGCTCAAGATCTGCCCAAATCAAACAAGTGAGTAGATGATCATATGCGCTTGACGGATGGCGATTTCTCGCCGTAACCTCTCCGCATTCACCAGGGGGGTCCCGTCAAGGGGCTGAGATACTGCTGAGCGATTTCGCGGCGCAGTGACCCGTTGAACCTGATCCAGTTCATACTGGCGTAGGGACGGTGCAAGCGCTGACGAAACACGGATTCACGCCATGAATCCGTATCGGCGTTCTTCCATCATTCCGGCTTGATGACTGGGTCTCCAACGCTAAAACTTTGGAGTCTCGCGATGAATATTGCCGCCAAACCACAATCGCCCACGGTCACCACCGGCCCGCTTCCAGCCTCGAGGAAGGTGCATGTGGAGGGTGAAATCCATCCGCAAATCCGGGTGCCGATGCGCGAGATCGCGCTCCATCCAACGGCGGGAGAGCCGCCGGTCACGGTCTACGATTCCTCCGGCTCCTATACCGATCCGAACCATGTCTTGGCGATCGAATCGGGCCTGCCGCGGCTTCGCGAGGCATGGATTGCCGCGCGCGGGGATGTCGAAACCTATGAGGGCCGCGTGCTCAAGCCCGAGGACAACGGCTTTGCCACCGGTGACCGCCTGACGCAGGCCTTTCCGCTGTGCAACAATCCCTTCAAGGCCAGAGACGGCAAGGCGGTCACGCAGCTTGCCTATGCCCGGGCGGGAATCATCACGCCGGAAATGGAATTCGTCGCCATCCGCGAAAATCTCGGCCGGAAAGCGGTCCGCGAGAAGCTGCTGCGTGATGGCGAAAGCTTTGGCGCTGCCGTTCCCGACTTCGTGACGCCCGAGTTTGTCCGCGAGGAGATCTCCCGGGGGCGGGCCATCATCCCGGCAAATATCAACCACCCGGAAAGCGAGCCGATGATCATCGGCCGGAATTTCCTGGTCAAGATCAACGCCAATATCGGCAATTCCGCCGTAACCTCCTCCATGGCCGAAGAGGTCGACAAGATGGTCTGGGCGATTCGCTGGGGCGCCGATACGATCATGGACCTCTCGACCGGCCGCAACATCCACAATATTCGCGAATGGATCATCCGCAATGCCCCGGTTCCGGTCGGCACCGTGCCGCTCTACCAGGCGCTGGAAAAGGTGGGCGGCATTGCCGAGGGTCTTACCTGGGAAGTCTATCGCGATACGTTGATCGAACAGGCCGAGCAGGGCGTCGACTATTTCACCATCCATGCCGGCGTCCGGCTGCACTACATCCCGCTCACCGTCAATCGCGTTACTGGTATCGTCTCGCGCGGCGGTTCGATCATGGCCAAGTGGTGTCTGCATCATCACCGCGAAAGCTTCCTCTACGAGCATTTCGAGGAAATCTGCAACATCTGCCGGGCCTACGACGTTTCCTTCTCGCTCGGCGACGGCCTGCGCCCCGGCTCGATCGCCGATGCCAATGACGCGGCCCAGTTCGCCGAGCTTGATACGCTTGGCGAACTCACACAGATCGCTTGGGCGAAGGATTGTCAGGTGATGATCGAAGGGCCGGGCCATGTGCCGATGCACAAGATCAAGGAGAATATGGACAAGCAGCTCGCCGTCTGCGGCGAGGCGCCGTTCTATACGCTCGGACCGCTGACGACCGATATCGCACCGGGCTACGACCACATCACCTCAGGCATCGGTGCTGCAATGATCGGCTGGTTCGGCACGGCCATGCTCTGCTACGTCACGCCTAAGGAACACCTTGGGCTCCCCGATCGCAACGACGTCAAGATTGGCGTCATCACCTACAAGATCGCGGCGCATGCCGCCGATCTTGCCAAGGGGCACCCTGCCGCCAAGACCCGTGACGACGCCCTGTCGCGCGCCCGCTTTGAATTCCGCTGGGAAGATCAGTTCAACCTCTCGCTAGATCCGGACACGGCGCGCTCGTTCCACGACGAGACCCTGCCCAAGGAGGCGCACAAGGTCGCGCATTTCTGCTCGATGTGCGGGCCAAAATTCTGCTCGATGCGTATCTCGCATGACCTGCGCGCCGAGGCGCAGAAGGAAGGGCTCGAAGCCATGGCGGCCAAATACCGCGCCGGCGGCGATCTCTACATGCCTCAGGGAGAGTGAAATGCGTGTTCTGGTCAGAGGGGCCGGCGTCGCCGGACTCGTCGCGGCGCGCGAGCTTGCGTCGATGGGATATACCGTCGACGTGGCGGAGACTGCATCGTCCATCGGCGCCGGCGCCTCATGGCTCGCAGGCGGCATGCTTGCGCCCTGGTGCGAGCGGGAAAGTGGCGATGCGAGCGTACTCAGCAAGGGAAAGGCGGCGGTTGACTGGTGGGACGCCGCTGTTCCTGGCGCCGTAATTCGCAAGGGCACATTGGTAGTCGCGCCGCAAAGGGATGCCGGCGAGCTTGCCCGCTTCGCGTCTCGCACCTGCGACTATGAATGGCTCGACGAAGAGGGCGTGGCGGTGCTGGAGCCGGCTCTTGCCGGGCGTTTCCGAAAAGGTCTCTTCTTTCGGCAGGAGGCGCATCTCGATCCTCGGCGCGCCTTGCACCTCTTGCAGCGCGCGCTTGAGGCGGATGGTGTCCGCTTTCATCTCAGTGCGGCGCGTGATCTTCCGACGCGTGATTTTGACCATGTGGTCGACTGTACCGGGTCCGCTCGCGTTGGCGCGGTCGATCGCTTGCGGGGCGTGCGCGGCGAAATGCTCTATCTCGAAACGGATGAGATTGTGTTGTCCCGACCTGTCCGGGTGCTGCATCCACGCCACCCGATCTATGTGGTGCCGCGCGAGAACAGCCGGTTCATGGTGGGTGCGACCATGATTGAAAGCGATGTGGCAGGATCGCCCTCGGCCCGTTCCATCATGGAGCTGTTGAACACTGCCTATGCGCTGCACCCGGCCTTCGGCGAAGGGCGTTTGGTCGAGACGGGGGCCGGCGTTCGGTCGGCCTTTCCCGACAATTTTCCGAAGGTAAACCGCGTAGGCCAGGAGCTCCATGTCAATGGGCTCTATCGCCATGGCTTCCTGCTAGCGCCCGCAATGGCGCAGGAAGTTGTGCAGATGTTGTCCGTACCTCGCATGCAAGAACTAACGACAGGAGCAATGTTATGAGATTGATCGTCAACGGCGAGCATCAGAGCCTCGAAGTGTCAACCCTTACCGAGGTCTTGATTCTGCTCGATTATGATGGGGGGTGGCTGGCAACCGCGGTGAACGGCGAACTCGTTCATCGCGAGGACCGTTCCGATTGCCACCTCGCCGAAGGCGACCGGATCGAAGTCCTCGCGCCGCTGCAGGGAGGTTGAAATGGTCGCCATCTATGGAAGCGAGATCCGTTCTCGCCTGCTTCTCGGCACGGCGCGCTATCCGAGCCCGGCCGTGCTCGAGGAGGCTGTGCGGCGCTCCGGGGCTGAGATCGTCACGGTATCGCTGAGGCGCGAAACGGCCGGTAGCAAGGGGGGCGGGACGTTCTTCGAGATGATCCGTGCGCTCGGCGTGCGGGTCCTGCCCAACACGGCTGGGTGCCACACCGTGTCCGAGGCGGTGCTGACCGCGAACATGGCGCGTGAAATCCTCGGCACCGACTGGGTGAAGCTTGAGGTGATCGGCCATCACGATACGCTGCAACCCGATGTCTTCGCGCTGGTCGAAGCGGCGAGGATTCTGAACGCTGAAGGCTTCAAGGTCTTTCCATACACGACCGATGACTTGGTCGTTGCCGAACGCCTGCTTGAGGCAGGCTGCGAAGCCCTCATGCCCTGGTGCGCCCCGATCGGTTCCGCCATGGGGCCGGTCAACGTCATGGCGCTTCGGTCGATGCGGGCGCATTTCCCCGAAGTGCCCCTGATCGTCGATGCCGGCATCGGCCGCCCGTCGCATGCGGCCATGGTAATGGAGATTGGCTACGACGCCGTGCTTCTCAACACGGCGGTCGCAGGCGCGGGCGATCCTGCCCGGATGGCCGCGGCTTTCGCGCAAGCCATCGACGCCGGCCGCGAGGCCTATCTTGCCGGGCCGCTCGAGCCGCGCGACATGGCGGTTCCCTCCACGCCTATTATCGGCAAGGCGGTGTTTGCATGACGCTCGATCCCTTCTACCTGATTGTCGACAGTGCTGCCTGGATCGAACGGCTGGTGCCGCTCGGCGTCAGGCTGGTGCAGCTCCGAATCAAGGACAGGCCGGACGATGAGCTGCGCGCGGAAATCAGTCGCGCGAAAGTCGTTTGCGCCGTTCACGGCTGCCAGCTTATCGTCAACGACTACTGGCAGCTCGCGATCGAGGAGGGCTGCGATTTCGTCCATCTCGGCCAGGAAGATCTCGCCGATGCCGACTTGGCTGCAATTCGCGGAGCCGGGCTGAAGCTCGGCCTCTCCACCCATGACGAGGCGGAGCTTGAAACTGCTTTGGTTGCGAAACCGGACTATGTGGCGCTCGGCCCGGTCTATCCCACCATTCTCAAGCAGATGAAATGGGCGTCGCAGGGTCTTGAACGAATCGCGGACTGGAAAAGGCGCGTCGCGCCGCTGCCGTTGGTGGCGATCGGCGGGCTGAATGTCGAGCGGTTGCAAGGCGTGTTCGACGCCGGCGCCGACAATGCGGCCGTCGTCACCGACATTACACTGAATGCCGATCCCGTGGCGCGGACGCGTGAATGGATCGAACGGACGGCACCGTGGCGGTAGGGGCGGTGCCGTGAGCTCTACGCGGCCCCGCTTTCCAGGAAGTTCAGCCCGATATCCAGCGTCGGTGCACTGTACGTGCACCAGCCGACGGAAATGAGGTTTACGCCCGATGCGGCAATCGCCGTGGCCGACGCTTTCATCACGCGGCCGGAGGCTTCAGTGGTCGCGCGGCCCGCGACCATGTCGACGACTTTTTGCAGCATGTCGGGGGCCATGTTGTCGAGCCGCACCGCATCCGTCAGTTCTTGCTCGTGCGAGCCTGCGGCTGTGGCCTTTTCAGCTATCGCAGTGAGAATTCGGTTGAGATCGATAAGGCGTGCCGGATTCCACGACCGTGCGGAAAAACTAGCTCTCGATCGCGCGCTCGCAATCGACTGGTCGTTGCGGATAACGATCCGGAAAGCGAGGCGAATTGATGGACATAGTTACCCTCATCGGTACCCTAACCGTAACCCCAAGTCTATGGTGCCTTCTCGTCCAATGTCGGGGCGGGCGGCAAGCGCGTCCTTTCCGCAGATGACCCGATCCATAAAGTATCTAGCGTTGCACAGAGCGCATTGGCCCAACGCGCCAGCCGGACATTCCAGTGTCAGCGCCCACGCATATTGAGAATGAAGTTAATAGCTGCCGAGATATCCTCGACCACCACGGATGGTTCGGGATCGACACGGTTCTCGTCGCCCTGGCAGTATTTCCCGGTCCGGACGAGAATGCCTTTTCCGACACCTGTGGAAAGTGCGCCGGCGACATCGCTCTCCGTATCGTCGCCAACCATGGCCATATCGGCCGGACCGCAACCCATGCTCGCCAAAGCCGCGAGAAAGAAATCCGGTGATGGCTTGCCGAAAAGCCTGGCCTTCGTGCCACTGGCATATTCGAGCGCCTCGACGAAGGGTCCGGCATCCAGGCTGAGACGCCCGTCAACATCGCGGAACACCCGATTGCGCGCAAGTGCGAGAAATGGTGCACCATTCTGCAGTTCGCGGAAAGCTGCGTTCATATTGGCATAGGTAAAACGCTGAGCGGCATCGCCGATGACGATAGCAACTGGTCCATCGGCGCGGCAACCGGCGAAGTCTTCTTCGAGGTCCGGATGGACCAGCAGATGTGGAGCGTAGCCGTTATTCTCCAACCAGGCACGGGCGGCTGCGACGGGTGTGAACACCTCGTCCGGAGCCACGCTGATGCCGAACAGCTGGAGTTGATAAACAAGCTGACGTTTGGATTGTCGCGTAGTGTTTGTCAGGAACCTGATAGGAATTTCGGCAGCGCGCAGATGTGACACCGACTCGACCGCCCCAGGCAGCACCGAGTCGCCATTACAAAGCACGCCGGAGATATCCAGCAGGACACCCTTGATCATGGGAGAATACTGCATGAGCGCAGAGGGTTGGTCAACGACTGCGGATCGGATGCTACTCGACCAATCCGATGGGAAGGGTCAAGGCGCATGATTTCCAGGGTCGCGGTTTTGCCGCCAGTCTCGTCAACGCAACGTTTCAAAATTAAAGCGGGCGGCATTCCTTGATGTCATGTGGAAAGTGGGCTCTACAGACTACAGTAAGCAACTTGGCAACAGGCGTCCGAGGGCGTTCCTCTGCCATTTCCGGTTTAGTGAATGTTAGGACTATCTCGCTATCGTCGGGCATCGAAAAACTCCAGGATTGAAAATAATCGGAGCGAAAAGTGGTTCAGAATCCAGCACATAGGAACAGGGGCGCTGCTGAGGCGCTCGACGTGCCGGTCGATGCCGAGCTGGCGCCCCTGACCGCTGAAGCCCTAGAGCGCGATCACCTGGAAATTATTCCGTCGCTGATGGTGCAACTGTTTCGCTATGAGACGGCTGTTGACAGCATTTCCCAGGGCGTCTGCTTCTATGATGGCGACAAGCGGTTGATCCTTAGCAACCAACAATATGCCGAAATCTACCGCCTTGATCCCGCGCAATTGCTTCCTGGGCTGACGCTTCGTGAGGTCGCCGAGCTTCGCTATAAAGCTGGGACCTGCCCGTCCGAGACGATCGACGACTATCTTGCCTGGTGCGATACGGTCAATGTCGAGTCCGGACCCAGAATTTGGAACGCGCAACTCAGGGACGGCCGCAGCATTCGCATCTGCCACAAGCCAATGTCCGACGGTGGTTGGGTCTCCACCCATGAGGACGTTTCCGCAGAGATCGCCAATATCACTTTGACGAATGAGCGTCTGTCGCTCCAAACTCTCATCGACACGGTACCCGACTACCTCTGGGTCAAGGATAGGGAGAGCAGGTTTATCGTTGCCAACAAGGCGCTGGCCGCCGATTGGGGTAGATCAAACCCGGCCGACATGGTGGGTCTTTCGGACGCCGATTACCACGCACCGGAACTTGCCAGTGTCTTTCGGGAGCGCGAACTCGATATTATCCGGTCCGAAACTCCCATGATCGACCGGGAGGAATTTGTTATTGACTCTTATGGCGAAGGCAAATGGCTGTCTTCGACCAAGATGCCGCTACGAAATGCCAGCAACACCGTTTTTGGTATCGTCGGCATCGCCAGGGACATTACAGAGCGCAAGCGGGCGGAAGCGCTTCGCGATGGTCAGGCCAAGGTGCTGGAAATGATCGCCACATCAGCACCGCTCAGCGAAGTGCTGGGGCACCTGGTACTGCTGATCGAGGCGCAACTGTCCGGCATCATCGGGTCGATCCTGCTGCTCGATGAGGACGGAGCTTGTCTCAACAACGGTGCGGCCCCCAATCTTGAGGAAGCGTATGTTGCGGCCATAGACGGTGTTCACATCGGTCCTGATGTCGGCTCATGTGGAACCGCGGCCTATCGCCGGGAGATGGTCGTCGTATCCGATATTCAGGCCGATCCTCTTTGGAAGGACTATCGCGATCTCGCCGCCCGATTTGGCTATCGTTCCTGCTGGTCGTCACCGGTCCTATCCTGCGAGGGTGGGGTACTGGGAACATTTGCGATGTATTCGACGGCAGTGCGTTCGCCCACCGCCGATGAAAACCGATTGGTGGACATGGCCACCAGAATTGCCGGCATCGCCATCGAACGCAAGCGCGCGGAAGACCGCATTCAGTATATGGCGAGTCATGACGTGCTCACCGGACTGCCAAACCGCGCCGTTTTGAACGAGCGCCTCAATCAGGCGATCGCGCATGCAAAAAGAAACAGCCGTGGTGTGTCGGTTGTTTTCGTCGATCTCGATAATTTCAAGATGGTCAATGACGGTCTGGGGCATAATGTCGGCGACGAATTGCTCAAATGCGTTGCGGCCCGGATGGGAGAATGCGTGCGCGCCTCCGATGTGGTCATACGGCTCGGCGGCGACGAATTTGTCATCCTGCTGACCGACCAAGCGAGGGACCCGGACAAGAATTCCGAGGTGCTCCAACACATCGTCGCGTCCATCTCCGTGCCGATGTCGATCGAGGGCCATCAACTCGGGGTGACCTGCAGCATGGGCATAGCCAACTATCCAGCCGATGGCGACACGCCGGACGTACTGCTGGCTAATGCCGATGCGGCAATGTACAAAGCCAAGGATTTGGGGCGCGACAACTTTCAGTTCTACAGCCCGGAATTGAACACGCTGATTCATCAGAAATTCGTGCTCCAGCAGGAACTACGCGAAGCCCTCAGCCGGGGAGAATTGGTTCTGCACTATCAGCCGCAAGTCGACCTACGCACGGGAAAGATCTTCGCCGTCGAAGCTCTGCTGCGCTGGAACCATCCAAGGCTTGGCAATCTGTCGCCAGTTCAATTTATCCCATTGGCGGAAGAAACGGGACTGATCGTTCCCATCGGCCATTGGGTTATCCAGGAGGCTTGCCGGCAGAACAAGGCCTGGCAGGATGCCGGCTTGCAGCCGATCACTGTTTGCGTGAACGTGTCGGCGCGACAGTTCCGCGAAAAGACCCTCGTCGCCAGCGTTGTCGATGCCCTGCGCACCATCGGGATGGAGGCGCGGTTCCTCGAACTGGAACTGACCGAGAGCCTCGTCATGCACGATGTTGATCAGGCGATCGTGACGATGAGCGCAATAGAGGCTTTGGGCGTCCAGCTCTCCATCGACGATTTCGGGACCGGATATTCCAGTCTCAGCGCGTTGAAGAATTTTCCCGTCGCCAGGCTCAAAATCGACAAGTCCTTCGTGGACGAACTGGCCAGCAGCGAAAACGACAGGGCGGTTGCCAGTGCGATCATATCGCTCGGGCAAAAGCTCAATCTGCGGGTCATCGCCGAAGGGGTGGAGACGGATCAGCAAGTCGAGTTCCTGCGCAACCAAAATTGCGACGAAATCCAAGGATACCACTTTAGCAGACCCGTTCCGGCAACCGAACTGGAACATCTGCTGCTGCGGGAGTGACCCGTTGGCATCCTGTCGTTGCATCCATCGGCGCCCATCCCTTCCTTGCACTCAAAAGGCGTAGATGACTCACTACGGATGCGATGACGCTATTTTATTTTCTGAAACAAGGTAAAATCGTATTTCAATTCCTGTAACGTTTCGAATTTATTATCGAAGCGGGAAAGATAATTTATAAGATTGCTGTTTTGTAGCTTGATGAATTCAATGTGGACGCGCTCCTTCTTGATCAACTTTGCGGCACAGCCGATATTATATTGGAACTTGCCTATGACGACATAGAAATGCTTTGGCACGTCCTCATACGGGATGACCGCCAATGCACCGCCCTCGGAAATGTCCAGGATGCGAGTGTTCAGGATTGTGACCTTTCGCACGCCCTTGCTGGGAAACATCACGCGCACCATGATATTGCATTCACGGCGCAACCATCGGCGCTCGTCCTGCTTTTCGCCGATTCGGCTGAGATAGTTTTTTGTCGCCATACCTGCGCCAAGGTCGCTCATTTAAATCACCCCGGTTGCAGACAACTACACCAGAAACTGCATTAGAATTGGTAAACAACTCGAGTTGGATTTATGTTATATGGGTACTATGTGGTGTAATGCGCGGTGAGATGTGACGTGCGCCGGACATGGATTGGGGGCACCCTTGCGTTCTACCACTCGGCAAGCTTGCATTGTTTGCCGAAAGTCAAGCAGCCCTCAAACCGACCTCGTCCCGCGGTGTTCGGCGCCTCGACGGAGGTCTGGCTCCACCTAGGCCGAACGAGAGCAATTGTGGAGACCTCTAGCGACGGGTTAGCCTGGTGTAGCCGTATCACGAAGGCCGACCTTGGCCTGACTCGCGTTTTTTGGGCTGCTCAACCCTTGCCGGAACATAGGAATTGTCAATCTATATATTGACAATATCGCCATTAATGTATATCAATATATTGACGAATTGGTGTATTACGTCAACATATGAGTTTACAATGACCGTTAAGCAGACCGCCCGCCAGCAATATCAGGTAATCGTAGACCTTGCCCAATCCAAGGCAGAGGACATTCGCGTCCCCACCGAGGGCTGGATCCGGACAGTCCGGAAAGCCCTTGGAATGTCAGGAGCCCAACTTGCAAAGCGAATGGGGCATACCCGTGCTCGCGTTGCTCAGGCCGAGAAGGCGGAGCTTGAAGGTGGCGTTACCCTGAAATCCATGCAGGCAGCCGCTGAGGCAATGGGATGCCGTTTCGTTTATGCCATCGTCCCGCCAGTCACCGTCGAGAATGTAATCATCGAGCAGGCCAGGAAAAAGGCGCTCGCGATCATTGGCATTGCCAGCAAACACATGGCGCTTGAAAACCAGGCCGTGCAGGATAGCCGCACCCAGCAGGAGGTCGCCCGTCTTATGAACGAGCTGATCTATCAAATGCCTTCCGATTTCTGGGAGGACAAGTGACGATCAAGCTTGAGTATCCCGAAGGTGCGACGCCTCTCGATCCGAATGAAATCGGCGGGCTGAAATACAAGCACATCACAACGCAAGGCGAATTGGACGAACTGGAACAGGCCAACATCGCGTCCGGGCTGCGCTGGCTTGCCCGCACGCGGCGCAAAGACATCCTCACCGATGACTTTGTGATCGAGCTCCATCGCCAGCTGTTCGGTGATGTCTGGAACTGGGCGGGCACCTTCCGAAAGACAGGAAAAAACATAGGCGTCGATCCGATCCAGATCGGAGTTCAGCTGCGTGGCCTCATGGACGATGCTCAGTACTGGGCCGCGCATGATACCTATTCGCCCATCGAGGCAGCGGTTCGTCTGCATCATAAGCTGGTGTTCATTCACCCGTTTTCGAACGGTAATGGCCGTCATGCGCGGATCATGGCGGATGTCGTCCTCGGTAAGGTGTACGGGGCCGATCCTATCGACTGGACGGCGGGCTTGGACCTTCAGAAAATGAATGAGAGACGCTCAACATACATAGCGGCGCTCAAGGCGGCGGACGCCCATGATATTGGGCCGTTGCTCGCCTTTGTCGGTCACAACGCCGAGGCTTGAGAAGATGTGTATGTGGCGACAGCCTTTAAAAACGGCCAAAGTACGTGCCACACGACACGGCGGCTGCGGCGAAGCGATTTTACCCAACTTTACATTCCCTTAACGCCGCTTAACGCCCGGCGACCTATGTCTTTTTCTTCAGATTAGCCGAGAAGAGAATGACGTTAAAATCTCCACCCCCGAGAGGAAGACGCCCGATAGGAATTGCCTCAGCAATTCTCATATCTGGTGCCCTCTGTGGCTGCGTTTCGATAGCCGGTCCGTCTCCCCTGACACAGCAAGTCGCCGCCAGCTGGCATGGCCGACTGCCGCATGGCGGCAAGCCGGCCAATCTCATGGACTGGTGGTCGGAATTTCGCGATCCGGCGCTCATCAACTTGCTGACGCTCGCCAAGGTTGGGACGGCGACAAGCCGGACCTAAAGTTCGGCCGCTAAAGGCATTTGGAATCTGGCTATGCAACTGATCATAGGCTCCGTTTCCGATACCTCATTCGCTTCCTAAGGATGTTCTCCCCGCAATCATCAGTTTTCTGCCAACACGACGGGAGCATCCGCGAGCTCGGCATCATCGATTGAAAGAGACTTTCAATGAAACAGCAAGGCGGGGAGCCGCAGATCTCGAAGGATGCCACTCGTTGCGCCGCCGAGGACGAAGTCTCGCATCCGGCTATGTCCGAATCCCCCCATAATCAGCAATCCTGCTCAACCCCCTCCACGCCATCAAAGAGTCTCAGCGCGTCCGCAGAAAACGCCAGTGCGATGTCGGATCCGCGTTCCGGAAGATTTCGAAGGCCGGATGGGATGTCGGCACGTAGGACCAGTTCGGGAAGTTGGTGAAGACGCACGAGTGCCGTTCTCGAGGCGCCGGCAAACACCACAGTCTCAATCGTTCCGGAAAGGCTCCGCTCGTCGCCGTCTCGGCACGGTGCGATCGAGATGTGTTCTGGCCTCGCCGCGATTCTGACGGCGGCGCCCTCTTTATGAAGGAAAGCCGACCCGCCGTCTGGTGCGTGTACCTGGATGAGAGCATTGCCCACTCGGACCGCTATGCCCGAGTGAACTTCGCCGCAGACAATGCCTGGTATGAAATTGATCGATCCCACAAAATCGGCGACGAAAGCGTTGTCAGGATTGGCGTAGAGATTGCCAGGAGTTCCGATCTGTTCCAGCCGGCCGTTGCGCATGACGGCTACACGATCCGACATGGTGAGCGCCTCCTCCTGGTCGTGCGTCACATAGATGACGGTCGCACCGATCCGTTCCTGAATCCGCTTGATCTCCAACTGCATCGCCTCGCGCAGCTTTTTGTCGAGCGCGCCCAATGGCTCGTCCATCAGGATCACGGGTGGTTCGAAGACAAGCGCACGCGCGACCGCCACACGTTGCTGCTGGCCGCCTGAGAGTTGATGGGGATAGCGGTGTTGCAGGGCGCCGAGTTGCACCAGGTCCAGCATCGCATCGACGCGCATGCTCGTCTTGCCGCCTTTTTCGAAGCGTCGCATTCTGAGCGGGAACTCGATATTCTGGCGCACGGTCATATGCGGAAACAGAGCGTATTTCTGGAAGACCATCCCGATGTTGCGGCGGTTCGGCGCAAGGACCGTCACATCCTGGTCGCCAACCAAGATCGAGCCGGACGTCGGCGCTTCGAATCCGGCAATCATGCTGAGCAATGTCGTCTTGCCGGATCCAGACGGGCCGACGATCGAAACGAACTCGCCCGCCTCTATCTCGAGCTGCGTATCTCTTACCGCCCATACCATGCCGAACTTTTTCTCGATGTGGTGAAGTGTCAGTTGTTGTCCGATCAAATTGGTTCCCCTCGTTGTTGATGTGTCCCCGCTTCTTTGGCGGGAAACCTGCCTTCCGAACCGGCGAAGTCACCCTTCGCCTTCCCGGTCTGACGCAGGCGTGACTTCGACGCCGCAAATCGCTAAACTTTTGATGCGCCAAACTTTGCAAAACCTTCATAATTTGTTTTTTGTTGCAACAAAAGCGCGTCGTGTCAACATGCTTGAGGTGAAAATGATTGAAACATTCACAACCGATGGGCGATTTCATCAGGCCCCCAGCCTCGGTGACTCTGCCTACAACGAATTGAAAGAACGACTGATAAGGGGAGCCTACAAGCCTGGAGACAAGTTGACGGTCCGATCCGTCGCCGAAGCTTTAGGCGTCAGTTCGACGCCGGCGCGAGACGCGATCAATCGCTTGGTGGCCGACAGTGCGGTTGTCTATGCCGGGCCAAAGACGGTGATCGTTCCCGTTCTGACCGAGGCCGATCTTCGCGAAATCACACTCATACGGATTGCCCTGGAAGGGCTCGCCGCTCAGCTTTCGGTAGAACACTGCCAGCCCGGAACGATCGAAGCCTTGCAAGAAATTCAAAGCAGAATCAATGCGGCGCTCGACGGCGGGGACTATCAGCAAGCGCTTTGGCACAACAAGGAGTTTCACTTTCATGTTTATCGACTGTCGCGCCTGCCGCACCTCATCTCGATGATCGAGGCCCAGTGGCTGAGGGTCGGCCCATCCCTTTATGGTCTTTATCCGGAGTTTGCCGAAGCCAAGTATGGCGTGCGAAACCACGAGATGGCGATGCAGGCCTTGGTTGACCGGGATGGAGACGCGCTAAGGGCGGCGTTTGAAAACGATATTCGTGACGGATACCGGCGGTTACGTCTTGCTCTTCACGAACGCATCGCGGGCAGCTGAGATTTTTTGTTGCGTGGCCTTGACGTCGATCAATTTTGTTGCAACATAAATTGAAGCTTTGATAAAGCTCGCGAATTTCCCGCAACAAGAAAGTGTCAAGATGTTCTCAGCAATAGCAACCAGCGCGGCCGGGCATGATTGCCCGCGCTCCGCCGCTCTCTATCGTCGCGGCCGCGATGTATTTCCGGGCGGGATAACTCGCTCTACGGTCGATTGCGACCCCTATCCGGTCTATATCGCTCGTGGCGAGGGCGCCTGTGTCGTTGATGTGGATGGCAACCGCCTACTTGATCTGAACAATAACTTCACGACCCTCATCCACGGACATGGCTTTGTGCCCGTGGTCGAGGCCGTCACCGATCTTTTGCGGAAAGGAACATGCTTTTCCAATCCGACGCCTCACGAGATCGCGCTTGCCGAACTTCTGGTCTCGCGCATACCTGCCATCGACCAGGTTCGGTTCGTCAATTCGGGCACCGAGGCCGTGATGTTCGCGATAAAGGCCGCCCGCGCCTACACTGGGCGGCCGGCAATCGCCCGGTTCGAAGGCGCCTACCACGGTGCCTACGACTGGGCTGAAACCGGGCAATACGGGACCTTCGAAAGCCTGAGGACAGGTCGGCGTACGGCGAGGCCGGCCTATACCGGAGCACCTGGGACGACGGCTGACACTGTGGTCGTGCTGGATTTCAACGACGCCGAGGGGTTTGAAGCGAAGCTCGCAGAGCACGCCAAGCAGGTGGCAGCAATCCTTGTGGATCCCGTACCGAGCAGGGCAGGGCTGCTTGCGCCGCGTCCGCAATTCATCGAGCGCCTGAACGCTTTCGCACAGAAGCATGGCATCCTGATCATCGCCGACGAGGTGCTGAATCTCCGGCAGGGATATAACGGAGCGTCATTCCGCTATGGGCTAAGGCCCGATCTCGTGACCGCCGGCAAAATCATCGGGGGCGGCTTTCCGATCGGGGCCGTCGGAGGCCGTTCAGAGGTGATGGCGGTGTTCGGTTCGAAGGAAGACGCATCGCTCGTTCCGCAAGGCGGCACATTCTCGGCCAATCCCGTCTCTATGGTCGCCGGGCGTGTGGCAATGGAAGCCATGACGCCAGACGAATTCGGCCGGCTCGAGCGGATGAGGGACAGGCTAAGCAAGCAGCTTTCAGATTCCGCCGCAAGGCTCGGCGCTCCGTTTTCGATCGCAGGCGCGGCTTCTCTTTTCCGGATTCACCCAAAACGGGAAATCCCCAACACCTATGCCGAGGCAGTCATGACGTCGCGGGAGGCAACGCGAATGCGCGGTCTCGCCCGCTTCTTTCGTCAGCACGGCATTCTGCTTCCCCACGGGGCGGCGGCCTGCCTGTCGACGCCCATGATGGACACGGACATCGATAGCATCGCAGCCGTGTTCGAGATGTTTCTGACAACCTGCGAGGATCGCAGCTGGGAGGCCAAGCCATGAATTCCATTACCATCCAGGAAACCGTCGCCGATCGTGTGGCGCGCGCGCTGCTGCGTCATCAGGTCGAATTCGTTTTTGCCCAAAGCCTGCCGTCGACCGTCATTCTTGCCGCGGAAGAACGCGGCATTCGCCAGATTTCCTACCGCCAGGAGAACATGGGCGGAGCGATGGCTGACGGATATGCACGCATTTCCGGCAAGGTTGGCGTCGTTGCCGCTCAGAACGGACCTGCCGCGACCCTTCTTGTGCCGCCACTTGCCGAAGCCATGAAGGCAAGTATCCCCATTGTGGCCCTCATTCAGGAGGTCGAGCGGGATCAGGCAGACAAGAATGCGTTCCAGGAACTCGATCATATCGCGCTCTTCCAGTCCTGCACGAAATGGGTCCGACGTGTTCAGGTCGAGGACCGTATCGAGGACTATGTCGATGCTGCCTTTACCGCCGCGACCTCAGGCCGCCCCGGCCCAGTGGCCCTTCTTTTGCCCGCCGATCTGCTCCGCAGCCGCGCCAAGCCAGCCGGGACCGAGCGCCGCGCCAGTCTCGGGCACTATCCGCTCGATCGCACCCGTCCCGCCGATGACGTGATCGAGCAGGCTGCCGAGTGGATCGCTGCTGCCAAGAAGCCGGTGGTGCTCGCCGGCGGCGGCATCCATGGTTCAGGTGCCTGGTCGGAACTGGCCCATCTGCAGGAACTGGCGAGCCTGCCGGTTTGCACGACCAATATGGGCAAGGGTGGCGTCAACGAGCATCATCCTCTTTCGCTCGGTGTCCTTGGCTCGCTAACGGGACCCCGCTCACTTGGCATCCATACGCGGCAATTCCTGGAGGAGGCCGACCTCGTCATCCTCATCGGAACGCGGACAAACCAGAACGGCACCGACAACTGGCGCCAGATTCCGAAGATGGCGCGTGTGGTCCATATCGATGTCGATCCCACCGAGATCGGTCGCAATTTCGAGGCTCTCCGCTTGGCCGGCGATGCGCGCGAGAGCCTCAGAGCGCTGAACCTGGCTCTCGAGAAGCTGGACCTGCGTCTGCGCCACGCCAGCCGCCAGACGCTTGAGGACCGGATCGCGCGATGCTGGATGATGTTCGACGAGGCGCGTGGGCTGGTCGCCCTTTCGGATCAGTCGCCGATCCGGCCCGAAAGGGTGATGCGCGAACTGCAGCCCTGGCTCGATGGCGATCTGACGGTCGTGGCTGATGCGAGCTATTCGTCGATGTGGGTCGTCGGACAATTGCGGGCGGCATGCCAGGGGACGCGCTTTATCACGCCGCGCGGACTTGCCGGGCTTGGATGGGGGTTGCCGCTAGCAATCGGCGCAAAGCTCGCCCAGCCGGATGTCCCTGTCGTGGCGGTCGTCGGCGACGGCGGCTTCGCACATAGCTGGGCGGAACTTGAAACCATGGTTCGCCTTCATATTCCCGTCACCACGATCGTGCTCAACAACGGCATTCTCGGCTTCCAGCGAGACGCGGAGACCGTCAAGTTCGGTCAATATACCTCTGCATGCCATTTTTCGCCTGTCGATCATGCCGGGATTGCCGCTGCCTGCGGCTGCCGGTCTGCAAGGGTCGACGATCCCGCTGATCTGGCTGAGCTCATCAGAACCGGTATCGAGGCGGACGGCCCGTTCCTGATCGAGGTGATGACTGACCCGGAAGCCCATCCGCCGCTTTCGCTCTTTGCGGCAATGGACCACGCGGCGTGAAACCCGCTCCTTCGCAACGCGTGGCCGTGGTTACTGGCGGCAGTTCCGGGATCGGTCTTGCCGCCGTCCACAATCTCCTGGCCGCGGGCTTCAAGGTCGCATTCTTCGGACAGAGTGCTGACCATGTGGACCAGGCGGAGGCAAGGCTCAGCCGGCAGTTCGATGACAGTTGCATGTTTGCGCGTCGCGTCGATCTGACGCAACCGCAAGAGGTTGCCGGCTTCTTTTCGGATGTCGA
This sequence comes from Shinella sp. OV683, assembly GCF_057787725.1. Lineage (NCBI taxonomy): Bacteria > Pseudomonadati > Pseudomonadota > Alphaproteobacteria > Hyphomicrobiales > Rhizobiaceae > Shinella > Shinella sp. OV683. The sequence goes on along the minus strand of NZ_JBYMED010000002.1, from coordinate 819 downwards.
ACAGCGCTGGCGTGTCCCCGATACGCTGATCTGCAATGCCGGTATCTCGCCGAAGGGCCGGGACGGTGCAACGCCCTTTGCGCATCTGGGCCTCGACGAGTGGAATAAGGTCCTTTCGGTCAATCTGACCGGCGCGATGCTCTGCTGCCAGGCCGTGGTCCCGGCGATGGTCTCGCAACGCTTCGGTCGCATAGTCCTGATCGGATCGATTGCCGGCCGCGCCGTGCCCAAGGTGGCGGGTACCCCTTACGTGGTCTCCAAGGCAGCACTTTCGGGGCTGTCCCGGTCCTTGCTTGCCGCCTTTGCCGGAACGGGCGTCACTGTCAATGTCGTAGCCCCTGGCCGCATTCTGACTGAGATGGCTGGTGAGGCAAGCAGTGAAGTCAACCTGTCTGCTCTGTCGAGAATTCCGGTCGGACGCCTTGGCGCGCCTGAAGACATCGCCAATACGATCGGGTTTCTCGCATCCATTGATGCCGGCTTTATCAATGGCGCAGTTATCGATGTGAACGGAGGGGAGTTCGCTCCCGTTTGAGAGCCGGAGTTTGGTTATGCCAAAGACCCTGGTCTGCGTTGCGGACGCACAACTCTTCCTCCTGCTTCGCCATATACTGGCGAACGAAGGGTTTGATGCGCTTCTTGCAACGCTGCCTGCCGAAATTGCCACCATTTGCGAGGCTGAACCTATCGTCGCCGCCATCATCGACTGGTCGGAAGGCCCGCTCGACAGGTCAGGCCTTCTGGCTGCTGTCAAAGCGATTGCCCCATTGGCCGCAGTCGTTGCGCTCTGGCGGGATGGAGAAGGGCGCGATGCCGTCC
>NZ_CM173543.1:5062500-5561554 GCF_057787725.1 Shinella sp. OV683 | reverse complement strand
TCGAGAAATGTGAAGTTTTTTTGAAAACGCGAGATTTCCAGTGCTTTGCGGTGCAATAATTATTGGAAGGCGCTTGTGCGGCGCGAAAAGTCACTGGTTTTTGCCGATTTGCCCCGAACTTTTCACATTTTCGGTCGATCTCCCTTACGTGCGTATACGTGCGCACCGCGCGGGCACGGTCAGTTTGACTTGATCGGCGGAATGTTGCACTCATGGCGCCACCGGACAGGGCGCACAGCAGGCAGATAGAAAAGCAATGGCTCATCCATGACAGATGCGAGACTCCTCCGTTCGATCGGCGAACAGCCGCCGATCCTTGCTGACGGAAGACGCACTCCGGATCGGCGTGAAGTGTCGCTGCGCTGGCTGTCGGGAACATTCCTGACCGGCCTCACCAGCTCCATCCTTATGGGCGTTGCGCTGTTTGCCGCGCTTGAGGGCCGCGAGATCCTCGCGATCCCTGCCGAAGCCTCCGCGATGATTCGCTCGAATGCCGGCAGCAAGGACGACGGTACCGAGGCCGTGCAGAAGGGCAAGCGGCTGATTGCCAATGCCGTTGCCGCCAAGCCGGCCGACAAATCGATCATGGATGTGCCGACCGTCGTCATCGAGGGCGAAAAGCAGGTGATCCGCAAGCGGCCCTTCGCACATGTGAAGATGGCGCTCGCCATGAACTACCCCCGGGATGAAGACTATCCGCGCTTCGATCCGCTCAACATCGCCTCTTCCGGCGAGAAAGCCGTCGCTGCCGCCCCCTCACCTGTCTTCTATGGTTCCGATATCGAATCGGAAGTGGCGCTGAAGACCACGGACTTTCCGACCAAGCAATCACATTTCCCGCTCGCGGCTTCGATGTCGCTCGACGAGGTCGAGGAAAACGTTCGCACCAACGGTTCGGTGCTGACCGATGGTGACGCACAGGTGGCCACGCTTAATTACGTCGACCCACAGCGTTTCGCCTCCAGCACCGACACGCTCGACATCATCCCTCGTCTTTCCGCCCGCGTGGTAGAAGAGAACACCACCGTCACCACTCCGACAACGGTCAATCCGAACACGCCCGAATATGCCGACGACATCATCCCCGTTCGCAATGCTGCAAGCCTCAGCGCCGTCATGGCATCGGCCGGCTATGCCAGGGCGCAGTCGGAAGAGATCGAGGACTTCGTCTCGACCATCCTGCAGCGCCGTGAACTGAATGAAGGCGAAGTGCTGCGGGTGGGCATCATTCAGGAGGGCGAGAAGGCCAGCATCGTCCGAGTCAGCGTCTACAAGCGCACCAGCCACGAACTAACCGTGGCGATGGACGACGAGGGCAAGTTCGTCCCCGGTACCGAGCCGCCCTATCTCTCCGCAATCGCCAATGCCTTCGACGAAAATGCACCTGCCGTTGCCGATACCGGCGACCTGCCGCGCGTTTATGACGGTATCTACCGCGCATCCCTCTCTTATGGGATGAGCAAGGACATGACCGCTCGGATGATCCGGCTGTTGTCGTCGAGCGTCGACTTCCAGGCACGACTGAAGCCTTCCGACCAGCTCGAGGCCTTCTATTCGGTCGAGGACGAGACCGGCGAGGCCACCAAGGATTCGGAACTGCTTTATGTGCATGCCAAATTCGGCGACACCGACACTAGGCTCTACCGCTTCCAGGACCCGTCCGACATGTCGGTCGATTACTACGACCAGGACGGCAAGAGCCTGAAGCAGTTCCTGATCCGCAATCCTCTCCCCAACGGCACATTCCGTTCCGGCTTCGGCATGCGCCGCCACCCGATCCTCGGCTACATGCGCATGCATACCGGCGTCGACTGGTCCGCTCCCAAGGGCAGCCCGATCATCGCCGCCGGCAATGGCACGGTCATCAAGGCCGGCTGGGACAAGGGCGGCTATGGCAACCAGACGCTGATCCAGCATCCCAATGGCTATGTCACCTCCTATAATCACCAGTCGGCGATCGCCAAGGGCGTCGTCGAAGGCGCCAAGGTAACCCAAGGCCAGGTAATCGGCTGGGTCGGCACGACAGGCCAATCGACCGGCCCGCATCTGCATTATGAAGTCATCGTCAACGGCAACAAGGTCGACCCGCAGCGCATCCGCCTGCCGGGCGGCAAGAGCCTCGGCGGCGATCTGCTCGCCAAGTTCGAGCAGGAGCGCAAGCGCATCGACGACCTCCTGAACAAGGGCGACGCCAAGCAGGTCGCCAGCCAGTAATTGATTCCCACAGACGCAAAAACCGGCGGCATTTCTGCCGCCGGTTCTGTTTCATCCAATCTCGCAGTCCTTATGCCGCTTCCTGTGCCTCGGCGGGCTTGGCCGTGAACACCAGCCGGTCGGAACCAGCCGCAACACGGATCTTCGATCCATCCGGGAAATCGCCGGACAGGATGCGCTCCGAAAGCGGATCCTGAACATAGCGCTGGATCGCTCGCTTCAGCGGCCGCGCGCCATAGATCGGATCGTAGCCCTTGTCGGCCAGCCAGTTCCGAGCATCGGCACCCAGCTCCAGCTCGATCTTGCGATCGGCCAGCAGCCGCAGCAGGCGGGTCAGCTGGATGTCGACGATGGCGCCCATCTGATCGCGATGCAGCTTGTGGAACAGGATGATCTCATCGACGCGGTTGAGGAATTCCGGCCGGAACGAGGCCTTCACCACGTCCATGACCTGATCGCGCACCTTGTCGCTGTCATCATTTTCACCGAGCTGGACGAGATATTCCGCGCCCAGATTCGACGTCATGATGATGATCGTGTTCTTGAAATCCACGGTGCGGCCCTGGCCATCGGTCAGACGACCATCATCGAGCACCTGCAAGAGCACATTGAACACATCTGGATGCGCCTTCTCGATCTCGTCGAACAGCACGACCTGGTAGGGCCGCCTGCGGATCGCCTCGGTCAGAGCGCCACCTTCGTCATAGCCGACATAGCCCGGAGGGGCGCCAATCAGCCGCGAGACGGAGTGCTTCTCCATGAATTCCGACATGTCCATGCGGGTGATCGCGCTTTCGTCGTCGAACAGGAAGCGTGCCAGCGACTTGGTCAGTTCGGTCTTGCCGACACCGGTGGGACCGAGGAAGATGAACGAGCCGATCGGCCGGTTCGGATCCTGCAGACCTGCCCGCGCACGGCGAACCGCCCGCGACACGGCCTGGACGGCATCGCCCTGCCCGACCACCGTTTTCGCCAGTTCGTCTTCCATCCTGAGCAGCTTGTCGCGCTCGCCCTGCAGCATCTTGTCGACCGGAATGCCGGTCCAGCGGGAGACGATGTGGGCGATATTGTCGGGGGTCACGACCTCCTGCACCATGGCAGCGGCCTGGCCGACACCTTCGCTTTCGGCATCCACCAGCTGCTTTTCAAGGCCCGGGATCGTGCCATAAGCGAGCTCGCCGGCGCGCTGGTACTCGCCCTTGCGCTGGGCAATCGCCAACTCGTTGCGGGCGTCTTCAAGCTGCTTCTTGAGATCGGCGGCAAGGCCGAGCTTTTGCTTTTCCGCCTGCCAGCGATTGGTCAGCGCATTGGCTTCTTCCTCGAAGCGGGCCAGATCAAGATCGAGCTTTTCCAGCCGATCGCGCGAGGCATTGTCGGTTTCCTTCTTCAGGGCCTCGCGCTCGATCTTCAGCTGCATGATGCGGCGGTCGAGTTCGTCGAGCTCCTCGGGCTTGGAATCCACCTGCATGCGCAGCCGCGAGGCGGCTTCGTCAACCAGGTCGATTGCCTTGTCCGGCAGGAAGCGGTCGGTGATGTAGCGGTTCGAAAGTGTTGCCGCCGCCACAAGCGCCGAATCCGAGATCCGCACCTTGTGATGCTGCTCGTATTTTTCTTTCAGGCCGCGCAGGATCGAGATCGTGTCCTCGACCGTCGGTTCGCTGACGAACACCGGCTGGAACCGGCGGGCAAGTGCCGCATCCTTTTCCACATGCTTGCGGTATTCGTTCAGCGTGGTGGCGCCGACGCAATGCAGTTCGCCGCGAGCAAGTGCCGGCTTCAGGAGGTTGGATGCATCCATCGCGCCTTCCGCCTTGCCGGCACCGACCAACGTATGCATCTCGTCGATGAACAGGATGATCTCGCCGTCCGCGGCCTGCACTTCGTTGAGCACGGCCTTCAGCCGCTCCTCGAACTCGCCGCGGAACTTGGCACCGGCAATGAGCGAACCCATGTCGAGCGCCATCAACTTTTTTTCTTTCAGCGATTCAGGCACGTCGCCATTGACGATGCGCAAGGCAAGGCCCTCGGCGATCGCCGTCTTGCCGACGCCGGGTTCACCGATCAGCACGGGATTGTTCTTGGTACGGCGGCTGAGCACCTGGATCGTCCGACGAATTTCCTCGTCACGACCGATAACGGGATCAAGCCGGCCTTCGCGGGCTTCGGCTGTCAGGTCACGCGCATATTTCTTCAGCGAATCGAAGCCCGCTTCAGCATTCGCACCATCGGCGGTGCGGCCCTTGCGAATTTCGTTGATGACCTGATTGAGCGATTGCGCAGAGACCCCGGCCTTCTTCAGCGAATCCGCCGTCGAGGCAGTCGATTCGACAGCCAGAGCAACCAGCAGCCGTTCGACGGTGACAAACGAGTCGCCGGCCTTCTTGGCCTGCTCCTCGGCACCGTTGAAAATACGCGCCAAAGGCTGGGCAAGCGAAAGCTGGCCGTTGCCACCGGTCGATTTCGGCAGCTTCTTGAGCGCTTCGTCATTGGCAAGTCTGGCGATCTTGGCGTCGCCACCGGCACGATCGATCAGCGATGCCGCCATGCCCTGCTCATCATCAAGCAGCGCCTTCAGCACATGCTCGGCGGTAAATTGCGGATTGCCTTCACCCAGCGCATAGGTCTGCGCATTCTGAAGGAATCCGCGGACTCGTTCGGAATACTTCTCTAAGTTCATATTTTATCTCCGTTTCCCGCTCCGCCCATCAGGCACGGAACGAACAGTCAGGAACTGGCTCCCATTGCGGCAAGCCGTCTGGAGAAGTTGCCTTCTCCGTTGACCAGAATATGGGATCGATTTCCACGAAATAAAGAGCGGCCCCAGCAGTTTTTGGCACGTTTTCAGTAATTTGCGAATCGACAAGCAGATCGACCCCGGCAAGGAGATTTCCTTCCGGGTGATGCATCATTTTCATGTGATCCTAAAGCTATCTGCCTTGCAGATGCATAGAGGATCGGCCGGGGCGCAAATCGTGCCTCGTAAGTAAATAATATACGGCGCGCTTTGCGCCCCGTTTCGGTGGTTTTTGCCTGCGAACCTGGAGATCTGCTTCCCCACCGCGGCAGTGTGCCGGGTGGGGAGATGTGTGCCTCTGAGGCACGTCCGCGGCCAGTCGCGCTCTTTCGAACGCCGCCGAAGAGGTCTCCGTTTCTCACAAACCCCCGATAAGAGAATTTACGTCGTCCTCTCAAACCAGGCACCGACCCCACCTCGCCATGACGCCTCATGGTGTATCCGTGATGGGACGGGAATCAGTATAAGCGGGTTGGAAAGGGCGGAGATATTGGCGGATAAGGCATTGAGTATGTTGGCGGATCTCAATTCACATGATGGCAGGTTTGGTTTGTTTCCACCTCATGAGCCCCTCATCTGCAATTTCTATCGTTTAGCGATTGCGCGCACGTCCCACTTGTAGACACCCTTTTCGGGCGCAATCGCTAAGCCGATGAAATTGCTTCTTCTCCCACAAGGGGAGAAGTAGAGGTGCGGCGCAGCCTCGATTTTGCCTCTCCCCTTGTGGGAGAGGATAGCAAGCCCGCGAGAGGCAAAGCCCATCGCTTGGGCGCGCTTGGTGAGGGGTGCCCTTGGCCATAACCGGCCAACAGCCCCTTACATCCGCATCCCCGGAATCGCCAGCGGATTGTCCTCCAGCGCTTGCCGATCCGGCCGGTCGATGCGTGGCGTGCCGGTGAAGGCGTCGAACAGGCTCTGGACGAAGTCCTGTGGCAGGTCCTTGGTGATCAGCACCATGCGGGTGCGGCGATCTGTCTGGTCCTGCCATTTTGCCAGCCGTTCCGGCGGATGAAACACCGATTGCACGCCATGCAGGATCAGCGGCCGGTCGGGATCGTCGGCCAGCGCCACCACTGCCTTCATGCGCAAGAGCTTCTCGCCGTGTGCCGAACGCAACAGATCGATGAACATGCCAAGCGCCTGCGGCGCAATCGGCTTGTCGTGGATGATGCTGAACGACTGTATGCCGTCGTCGTGCCGGCCATGGTGATGGTCATGTGAATGATCGTGACCATGGTGATCATGATGGTGGTGATCGTGGCCGCAATTGTCGTCGCAGATATGGTCGTGATGATCATCATCATGTAGCCAGCGGCCGACATCGGCAATCTTGGTGGCGGGATCATAGAGCCCGGCAGACAGTGTCGCATACTGTGCCGCCCGCGCGGAATCGCCATCGATGATCTCGGCCAGCGGATTGAGCGCGCGGATGCGATCGGTGAGTTCAGTGACCTGCCCCGGCGAAGCCAGCTTGAGCTTGGTGAAGACGAGCCGGTCCGCGACGGCAGCCTGGCGGCGTGCTTCTTCATGATGGTCGAGTGTGGACAGACCGTTGACCGCATCGACCAGCGTGATCACGCCATCGACCGAAAAATCCTGGGAGATTGCCGGATTGCCGATGATCGACTGGATGACCGGCGCCGGATCGGCAAGCCCGGTCGTCTCGATCACCACGCGCTGCATGGCCTTTATGCGGCCGTCGGCCAGCGCTTCGCGGAAATAGACCAGCGTGTCGGTGAGTTCCCCGCGTACCGTGCAGCAGACGCAACCATTGGAGAGCTCGACCAGCGCATCGCCCGAAGACTCGACCAGCAGGTGATCGATACCGACCTCACCATATTCATTGATGATCACGGCCGTGTCGGCCATCTCAGGATCTTTCAGCAGCCGGTTGAGCAAGGTCGACTTGCCGGCGCCGAGAAATCCGGTGAGGATCGAGACGGGAATGCGTTCGGCAGCCGCGGCCATCAGTTCAGCGGGCGCGGTTCGGGGATAGGGACGTTGAAGCCGACGTCGACATCGCCCTGGCCCGCATCCAGCTGGACATCGGCAACTTTCTTGCCGGCAGGAATGACGGTGACCAGCGCCACGTTCAGCGGCCGGTTGATTTTGACGCTGTAAGGCGATTTTACCTTCGGATCATGCGCCTCGTCGGTGGACTCGGAGCGGACCTTCTTGCCCTTCCGCTTGCAGATCTGCTGGGTGACATCATTGACCATGTCGAGATGAGCGCCGTAGGGCTTGAGCTTGTAAAGCGAGGTCATGCCGAAGCTGGTCTTGCCCGCCAGGCCCTTCTCCAGAAGATCTGCCGAAAGATCGGCGCGACCGACGAGACTGTCGGCGCCGAGCACGACCGACAACACGGTGTGGCCGTTACGGGTCGCCGTCGAAACCTGGTTGAAGCCCGAGGCGCAGATAAAGCCGGTCTTCATGCCGTCAGCGCCGGCGAAGCGGCCGATCAGCTTGTTGTAATTGCCGTAATCCCTGTTGCCAACTCGCACGCCTTCCAGCCGGAAATAGCCGGAATATTCCGGAAACTCGCGGCGGATTGCCATGGTCAGCACGGCCAGATCGCGCGCCGTCGTATATTGCCCCTTGCCGGGCAGGCCGTTTGGATTGATGAAATGGCTCGAACTCATGCCGAGACGAGCAGCCTCGGCGTTCATCATACCAACGAAATTGTCCTTGCTGCCGCCGACATTCTCGGCGATCGCATAGGCGATGTCATTGGCGGATTTTACCAACAGAACCTTCAGTGCATCGTCGAGCGTCAGCGAATCGCCGGGCTTGAGATACATTTTCGACGCGGGCTCGGCGGCCGAGCGCTTGCTCATGACGATGGGGGTGTCGAGCGAGATGCGACCGGCCTTGATCTGGGTGAAGGTGACGTAAGCGGTCATCAGCTTGGTCAGCGATGCCGGATACCACTTCTGGAAAGCGTCCTCATGCTCGATGACTTTGCCGGTCTTCACATCGACCAGAATATGCGGCTCGGCAAAGGTCTCGGCAGCACCGCCGATTGCAAGCAGCGTGCCCAGGCCAATCACCATCGCCCGCTTGGCTCCATGCCGCAAAATCTCTCTCATCGCGCTAACCGCTCCAAATTCCAACCATCGAAGTGCATTGTTTACCGCCCGTTATTTAGACTATATGGCAGGGAAATGGCAGCCGTCTTTTTTATATAAGCAAAAACTGTTGCGGAAAAGCCGGGCTGCGCGCCGACCAGCTGAGAGGATCAACCCGAGATGCCAATCCTGAACCGCGCAAGCGAGATGCACGACGAGATCACCGCATGGCGCCGCGAGCTGCACCAGATGCCGGAGCTGATGTTCGACGTGAAGCGGACCGCGGCCTTCGTTGAATCGAAGCTGAAAGCGTTTGGCATCGATGAAATCGTGACTGGCCTCGGCCGCACCGGCGTCGTGGGACTGATCAAGGGTGCCAATGGCCCCGGCCCGACCATCGGCCTGCGCGCCGACATGGATGCGCTGCCGCTGACCGAGGTCACCGGCAAGGACTGGGCCTCCAAGACTCCCGGTAAGATGCATGCCTGCGGCCATGACGGGCACACCGCGATGCTCTTGGGCGCAGCAAAGTACCTCGCTGAAACCCGCAATTTCGCGGGCTCGATCGCGGTGATCTTCCAGCCGGCGGAAGAAGGTGGCGGTGGCGGCAACGAGATGGTCAAGGACGGGATGATGGAGAAATTCGCCATCTCCGAAGTCTATGGCATGCACAACATACCGGGCCTGCCGATCGGCACCTTCGCCAGCCGCAGCGGCCCGATCATGGCCTCGACCGACGAATTCACCATCTCCGTACGCGGCCGTGGCGCCCACGCCGCCATGCCCAACAAGGGCATCGACCCGGTGGTGATCGCTGCCCATATCATCACCTCGCTGCAGTCGATCGCCTCGCGCGTCACCGACCCGTTCGATTCGACCGTTGTCTCGGTCACCAAGATGCAGGGCGGCAATGCCCATAATGTCATCCCGGACGAAGCGACACTCGGCGGCACGATCCGCACGCTGACGCCGGAACTCAGGACGCTCACCCAGCAGAAGCTCAGGCAGATCGCCGAGGGTGTTGCCGCGGCCCATGACGCCGTGGCCACGGTCCGCGTCCATGCCGGCTATCCGGTCACCGTCAATCACAGCGCCCAGACCGAGGTGGCGCTGGCGGTTGCCAATGAGATCGCCGGTTCCGCCAATGTCGATTGCGAAGTGCGGCCGACCATGGGCGGGGAGGATTTCTCCTACATGCTCAACGCCCGGCCCGGCAATTTCATCTTCATAGGCAACGGCGAAACGGCGGGGCTCCACAATCCCGGCTACGACTTCAACGACGAGATCATCCCGTTCGGCGTCTCATACTGGGTGCGTCTAGCCGAAAGCCGCCTGACTTCGCTCGCCTGACCTATCGCAAGGCCGACCCATTGCAAGGCCGCGCTACCCTAAGGATTGCATCATGACTGCTGACAACTGGCTGAACCTTCCCACCCATCGCGACTGGCTGCGCGGCGAAGCCAATCGCCTGTTTGACTATTTTCAGTGGCGTTCAATCAATCCCAAGGGCGGCTTTTACGATTTCGATCCGGACGGCAAGCCGCTGAACCCGGACAATGCCGTGCGCGGCATCCATTCGACCGCGCGCATGGTCCACTGCATGACCATCGGCCATCTGCTCGGCCGTCCCGGCTCGGCCGATCTCGTCGATCATGGCATGGACTTCCTCTGGAACGCCCATCGCGACACCAAGCATGGCGGCTATTACTGGCAGGTCGACAATTCCGGCCCGGTCGATGCGACCAAGCAGGGCTACGGCCACGCCTTCGTGCTGCTGGCGGCATCGTCGGCCTCGCTGATCGGCCATCCGCTGGCCGAAGACATGCTGGCCGACGTCACTGAAATCCTCGACACCAAATTCTGGGAAGAAAAGCACGGCGCGATCGCCGAAGAGTTTGCTGCGGACTGGTCACCGATTCCTGGCTATCGCGGCCAGAATTCCAACATGCACCTGACCGAAGCCCTGATGGCGGCCTATGAGGCAACCGACGAGGACCACTATCTCCAAAAGGCCGAGCGCATCGCCGATCTCATCATCAACAGGCGCGCGCGCGAGACGGGCTTCCGGGTCGGCGAGCATTTCGACGAGAACTGGAACCTGCTGAAGGACTACAAGGGCAACGAAATGTTCCGGCCTTCGGGCACCACGCCCGGCCATTGGCTGGAATGGTCACGCCTGCTGTTGCAACTCTATGCACTCGGCGACCGCCAGCACGACTGGATGCTGGAAGCGGCACAGGCGCTGTTCGCCCAATCGATGGCGCTCGGCTGGGATATCAACAAGGGTGGCTTCTTCTATACGCTGGACTGGAACGACGAGCCGGCCAAACGCTCGAAGCTCTGGTGGCCGATGGTCGAAGGCGCGGGCGCTGCGTCCTTCCTCATCAATCACGCGCCGTCGGACATGCATGAAGAGTGCTACCGACTGATCTGGAACACCATTGCCTCCAAATTTCTCGACCGCGACAAAGGCGGCTGGCACGAAGAGCTCGACGAGAACCTGGTACCGTCGCATGAGCTGTTTGTCGGCAAGGCCGACATTTATCATGCGCTGCAGGCCTGCCTGATCCCGATCTATCCGGCCGACGGCTCGCTGACCAAGGGCATCATCGAGCAACAGGCAGAATAGAGGACACAGCCGTGGTGCGCGAAAACGAGATCCGCGAAAACGAAGTGGCGGTGACGTCACCAGAACCGTCGGACGCGCATCTCCGCTATATCGGCCGGATCTCGACGCCCTGGACATCGCGGATGATGACGCCGCGCCAGGGCCGCCACGACGGCCCCATCTGCACGATCGAGATCTTCGAGCCGTGGGTTGCGGCACTCCAGGGCATTGAGAGATTCGAGCGACTGGAAGTGCTTTACTGGCTGGATCAATCGCGACGGGATCTCGTGCTGCAAAGCCCGGCCAGCAGCGGCAAGGTGCATGGCACGTTTTCGCTCAGATCGCCGGTCCGGCCAAACCCAATCGGCACGTCGATCGTCGTGCTCGACAAGGTCGACGGCGCGCTACTCTATGTGCGCGGCATGGATTGCCTCGATGGCACGCCGCTTCTCGACATCAAGCCCGACCGGACGCTTTTCAAACCGATCGCGCCACCCCAGCCCGGCGATTTCGAAACCGGGCCGAAGGGTCATTGCGAAAAAATCTGATCCGAAGACGAGATCCTCAGCCGATGGCGACCATGACGTCGGATGCCTTGACGACCGCATAGGCATCACCACCGACGGCCAGGCCGAGTTCGGCAACCGCCTCGTTGGTGATCGACGCAGGATCGAGCCGCCGACATCGATGCAGACATGTGCAGTGGTCGCACCGAGCTTGACGTCGACGATCTTGCCCTTGAGGCGATTGCGTGCGCTGATCTTCATGGTGCAGTTTGATTTGCACGGTACATAGCATGCCGGCTAAAGCGCTCAAATGACGGCTCACATCCAGCTCAGGGTAATCGTCGCGACGGCGATATAGCGACCGGTCTTGGCGATCGCCACCAGCAGGATGAACATGCCAAGCGGCTCTCGCATCACTCCGGCAATCACCGTCAGCGGATCGCCTATGATCGGCACCCAACTGAGCAGCAAGCTCCATTTGCCGTAGCGCTGGTAGCGGGCCTGCGCACGCTCAAGGGTCGCGGGACCTGCCGGAAACCAGCGGCGATCGCGAAAGCGTTCGATCCCCCGACCCAGCAGCCAGTTGATGACGGCGCCCAGCGTGTTGCCGACACTGGCGGTGAGAACCAGCAGGACGACCGAATAGTCCGTCGTCAACAGCAGTGTCGCAAGCACGGTTTCGGATTGCAGCGGCAGAAACGAACCGGCAATCAACGCGGCAAGAAACAGGCCGCCAAAGGCCGCGAGCAGGCTCATCGGCGCAATCGGCTATTTCTGAGCCAGCGCCGCAGTGTGCGGTACGCCGAGATCGACAATGACGGGCAGGTGGTTTGAGCCGAATTTCGGTCCGATCTGCCAATCCGACATCGTCACGTCAGGCGACAACGCAACATGATCGATCGTCGAACCGAAGGTCATGAAGGACTCGAACCGCATGAGAAATCGCGTCGTTGCGGGCCAGGAACACCCCTGGAGATAGCGGTAGCCGGTCTTGTCGAAAAACGCCCTGAAAAAGGCCGACCATGGTGGCGTGTTCCAGTCGCCAGCAACGACGACCGGCAAGGTCTTCGGCTCCGCAGCGACATAATGCGCCAATGTCTCAAGATAGAGATTGCGTTGCTGCCAGCGATCGGGATCGCGCGGGCTGTCGGGATGGACAGCGTAGAGGACAAGCGGCCCGCTCGGCGTATCGACCACCAGCCGCATCGGATGACGCTCCAGCACCGACGAGCCGACTGACTCACTGACCTGGGTTTCCTCTCTCAAAGGAAAGCGGCTGAATACCTTCTTGTCGTCGCGCGCCCGCATGTCGCGGCTGCTCTCGAACGGAAACAGGCCGGAATTGCGGATCGCATCCTCGAAGGCCGGCGTCGTCTCCTGGGTCACCACGATATCCGGCTGCTCCTTGACCAGAAAGGCCACGAACTCGCGCGGATCGGTATTCTCGACGAACAGATTGGCAGTGATGAGCCGGAGATTGTGTTCCTCGGCCGTCGTCGGTGCCGGCGGCATACGGATCACCGGCACGCAGGCGATACCGATGGCGATCACCGCAACAATCTTGACGCCGAGACCAGGCAGGAACAGCGACGCCAGCAACACCAGCACCGCAAAGGCGATCACCAAGGTCCAGAAGAAGGTGAGGAGATCAAGCGGCCAAAATTGCCGTCCGGAAAAAACAGTCAGCGACAATCCGGCGAGAAAGACGACTTCGAAGATGAGGAATAACATTCGCAGCACGTCATATCATCCTGTTAAGTATCGCTGCCTTCTACAGGGGATTGCGTGGCCAAGGCAATCACCAAGTCGTCCATCCCGCCGGTGGGCAGGACATCGAGCAAATTTCCAGCCTGAGCACAAAATTACCCGCAAAAGCATATCCGTCCTCTTATCGGTTTTTTTCTTTGTTTATATGCTGGTCGTCAACTCAGTTGGCTTGATTTCGGAGTAAGCATAAAATGACACGGAACCCAAAGATCGCCTTTATCGGCGCCGGTTCAACGGTTTTCATGAAGAACATCATCGGCGACGTGCTGCAGCGCCAGGCTCTGGGCGGTGCGACGATCGCGTTGATGGACATCAATCCCGAGCGTCTGGCCGAAAGCGCTGTCGTCGCCGGCAAGATCGTCTCGACCCTCGGCGTCGCGGCCAAGGTCGAGACCCACGACAACCAGCGCCGGGCGCTCGACAAGGCCGACTTCGTCATCGTCGCCTTCCAGATCGGCGGCTTTGAACCCTGCACCGTCACCGATTTCGAATTGCCGAAAAAGTTCGGACTGCGCCAGACGATCGCCGATACGCTCGGCGTCGGCGGCATCATGCGCGGCCTGCGCACCGTGCCACATCTCTGGTCGATCTGCGAGGACATGCTTCAGGTCTGCCCGAACGCCATCCTGCTGCAATATGTCAACCCAATGGCGATCAACACCTGGTCGATCGCCGAGAAATTTCCGACGATCAAGCAGGTCGGCCTCTGCCATTCGGTGCAGGGCACGGCGTTTGAGCTGGCCCGCGACCTCGACATCCCGGTCTCGGAAATCCGCTATCGCGCCGCCGGCATCAACCACATGGCCTTCTATCTCAACTTCGAGCATCGCCAGCCCGACGGCTCCTACAAGAACCTCTATCCCGATCTGCTGGCCGGCTATCGCGAGGGCCGTTTCCCGAAGCCGAGCCACTGGAACCCGCGCTGCCCCAACAAGGTGCGTTACGAAATGCTGACCCGTCTCGGCTATTTCGTCACCGAAAGCTCGGAGCATTTCGCCGAATATACGCCGTGGTTCATCAAGGATGGCCGCGAGGATCTGATCGAAAAGTTCGGCATTCCGCTTGATGAATATCCAAAACGCTGCGTCGAGCAGATCGCCCGCTGGAAGAACGAGGCCGAGGTGCTGAAGAACACCAATACGATCGAGATCAAGGAAAGCCACGAATATGCCTCCGAGATCATCAACTCGGTCTGGACCGGCGCACCGTCGGTGATCTACGGCAATGTCCGCAACAATGGCTGCATCACCTCGCTGCCTGAGAATTGTGCCGCCGAAGTGCCGTGCCTGGTGGATTCCAACGGCATCCAGCCGACCTTTATCGGCGAGTTGCCGACCCAGCTGACGGCGCTGATCCGCACCAACATCAACGTCCAAGAACTGACGGTGAAGGCGCTGATGACCGAAAACCGCGAGCACATCTACCACGCCGCGATGATGGATCCGCACACGGCGGCCGAACTCGACCTCGACCAGATCTGGGAGCTGGTTGACGGCTTGCTCGAGGCGCATGGCACCTGGCTGCCTGAATGGGCTCGGGGGTGATCTTTCTACTGGTCACGACCGGAAGCATGAAAACCCTCCGCCGGCAGCCGGCGGAGGGTTTTTGTTTGAGCTAACTCTTATCTGCAATCTTTAGATTGCATAAAGTTGCATATCTCGTAAAAGTTGATTTTCCCTGAAGATGATGGTAATTACGCTGCGTTTATGAACACATCAGGGAGCACCAGCATGCCGAAGAAATCGCCTTGGCATTCCGTGAAGCAGAACGTCCATCACGACAATACGAACTGCAATATTGGCAATAACATAGAGACGGAAAATCTCAGACAGGGCACAGGCGGCAAGCCGCTATGCTCAGAATGCTCGAGGCTTGATAGCGCCGGCAAATAATTTCCGACCCGAACTTGCTCTGCACAAAAAAAGCCCGAAGCTTTCGCCTCGGGCCAAGAGCGGCATAGTTTCCCATTGCCGCGACAGGAGTGTGAGCGGCGCCCGATGAGGGCGCCGCAATTGCTTTATCAGTTGTGGTAGGCGGTTTCGCCGTGGAACGAGAGGTCGAGACCTTCGCGTTCGGCTTCCACCGAGACACGCAGACCGAAGATCAGGTCGGTGATCTTCCACAGGATGGCCGAGCCGATACCCGACCAGAGCAGCGTCACGAGAACACCCTTGAGCTGGTTGAAGACCTGCGTAGCAGTTCCGGCGTAGGTCGCTGCGAAGTCGGCGGTCGAGTAATCAACGATGCCGGCGCCGCCGAGAGCTGGGTTGACCAGGATACCGGTCATGAGGGCGCCGAAAATGCCGCCGATGCAATGGACGCCGAAGACGTCCAGGCTGTCGTCATATTCGAACTTGTTCTTCACCGCGCCGACGAAGAAGTAGCACAGCGGCGAGACGAGAAGGCCGAGAACGATCGAACCGAGCGGACCTGCAAAGCCTGCAGCCGGGGTCACGGCAACCAGACCGGCAACCACGCCGGATACGGCGCCGAGCATCGAGGCCTTGCCGCGCATGAGCGTTTCAACCACGCACCACGACACAGCCGCAGCAGCGGTGGCCACGAAGGTGTTGATGAAGGCGAGCGAGGCATAAGCGTTGGCTTCGAGGTTGGAGCCGGCATTGAAGCCGAACCAGCCGACCCACAGAAGGGCAGCACCGACCATGGTCAGCGTCATCGAATGCGGAGCCATGACTTCCTTCTTGAAGCCGATGCGCTTGCCTAGCATGATCGCGCCCACCAGACCGGCAATACCGGCATTGATGTGAACGACGGTGCCGCCGGCAAAATCAATCGCGCCGAACGAGAAGATCAGGCCAGACGGATCGCCATATGCGCTCGGACCGCCCCAGAACCAGACCATGTGGGCGATCGGGAAGTAGATGAAGGTCACCCAGAGGATCGCAAACAGGATCATCGACTTGAACTTGATGCGTTCGGCAACTGCACCGACGATCAGGCCCGGCGTGATGCAGGCAAACGTCATCTGGAAGATCACGAAGGTGAGCTCGGGAATAGCAACGCCCTTCGAGAATGTTTCCGCCAGCGACGACGTCGTGACACCGTTGAGGAACATCTTGGAGAAGCCGCCGACGAAGCTGTTCAGGCTGCCACCGTTGGTGAAGGCCATCGAGTAGCCGTAGACGATCCAGATCAGCGACACGACGGCTGCGATGACCAGCACCTGCATGAGCACCGAAAGCATGTTCTTGGTGCGCACGAGGCCGCCGTAGAACAGTGCGAGGCCCGGCACGGTCATCAGAAGGACGAGGGCCGAGGAAACGAGCATCCAGGTGTTATCACCCTTGTCCATCGTCATGGCGGGCGCGACGGCGGGGGCTGCTGCGGTCGTCGCTTCCTGCGCGAACGCGATAGCCGGCGCAAGCATTGCGCCAAGCGCAATACCTACCCGGCTGAGAGAATATGTAAGCTTGGTTAGTGACATCAGGTAAAACTCCCCTGCAATTTCCGGCCGTCAGAGCGCTTCGGAATCGGTTTCGCCGGTGCGGATGCGCACGGCATGATCAATCGAGTAAACAAAGATTTTGCCGTCGCCGATCTGGCCGGTCTTGGCTGCGGTGGCGATTGCCTCGACGGCCTTGTCCACCAGTTCGCTCGAAACGGCGAGTTCGATCTTCAGCTTCGGCAGGAAGCTGACGGCGTATTCGGTGCCGCGATAGATTTCCGTGTGTCCCTTCTGCCGGCCGTAACCCTTTACCTCGGTCACGGTCAGGCCCTGAATGCCGACAGCTGTGAGCGCTTCGCGCACTTCATCCAGCTTGAACGGCTTGATAATGGCCATCACTATTTTCATCTGGTTTCCCATCCTTTGACGAATAACTCTGGCGGCGGGCCGCCTCTCCGTAATCGCGGGATAACCTTGCTGCCCTCCCGTGACTCCCCTCTCTCATACAAGGGGCGTGCCAGTTTCACGGACGGTGAGTAAGTTACTGTTTTTTAAGGAAAATTTTTAAATGCACTAAAAAACGTGCAAATGTTTCCGAGATCGTCGGTTAAAAAATAGGCAACTTTTGAAAAATGCGCTCTATTTAATCATTTGCACGATTACGAATCAGACCTTCCTGGGCAACCGACGCAATAAGCCGTCCAGAACGGTTGTAGATGGACCCAAAACTCAATCCACGGGCGCCGCCGGCGAACGGACTGTCCTGCGTATAGAGAAACCAGTCGTCGATTTTCTCCGAACTGTGAAACCACATGGCATGGTCGAGACTGGCCACCTGCAGTGTCTGGTCGAACACCGAACGGCCATGCGGAAACAGCGATGTGTCGAGCAGGGTCATATCGGAGAGATAGGCGAGGAAAGCCGATTGCAGCGCCCGGTCGTCGGGAACAACACCATTCGGCTTGACCCAGATATGCTGCAGCGGCGGCTGCGGCTCGTCTGAGATGTAGTGGGTCATCGAAACCGGACGCATTTCGAATGGCCGCTCGCGCAGCCAGTAGCGCTTGATATGCTCGGGCGCGCCCTTGAGGAATTTTTCCGCCACCGACGCCGGATCGTCGAGTTCTTCCGGCGGCGGCACATCGGGCATCGTGGACAGATGTTCGAAGCCCGGCTCGTCGAGCTGGAAGGAGGCCGAAAGCGTGAAGATCGGTTTGCCATGCTGGATTGCCACGACGCGACGGGTGGTAAAGCTGCCGCCATCGCGGATGCGCTCGACGTCGTAGAGAATCGGCACCGAGGGATCGCCGGGCCTGAGGAAATAGCTGTGCAGCGAATGCACGAAGCGATCGGCGACCACGGTGCGTTGCGCCGCCACCAGCGCCTGCGAGATCACCAGCCCGCCGAACACTCGCTGCCAGCCGACATTGGGGCTGGAGCCTCGAAAAAGGTTCTCCTCGATCTTCTCGAGGTCCAGAATGCCGATCAGATGTTGCATGTTCGAGACAACGATGTCTGGGCGCGTCATTTTGGCATTCTCCGGCGGTTTCTTCGCAGTTGCACATCCTCTATACTCCAAGCCAATTCATCAGCAAGGGAGTTTCCGATGCTCGATATTCTGGTCGCCGGCGGCGGATATGTCGGCCTTTCGGTCGCGGTCTCGATCAAGCAGGCAGCGCCGCATCTCAAGATCATGGTGGTCGATGCCGGCGCGCGCGACGGCTGGAAGAAGGACGGACGCGCATCGGCCATCGCCGCCGCGGCCGGCCGTATGCTGAATGCGCTGGGCGTCTGGGAAGAAATGCTGCCCGAGGCGCAGCCGATCAACAAGATGATCATCACCGATTCGAAAACGGCCGATCCCGTTCGCCCGGTCTTCCTGACCTTCGATGGCGACGTCGCGGCCGGCGAACCGTTTGCCCATATGGTGCCGAATCCCGCCATGGTCGGCCCGCTCGTCCGCAGGGCCGAGGAACTCGGCGTCGAACTGCGCTACGGCGCCACCGTCGACGATTTCAAGAATGTTCCGGGCTCCGTGACGGCAACGCTCTCCGATGGCTCGACGCTATCGGCCCGGCTGCTGGTCGCCTGTGACGGCGTCAAATCCAAGCTCCGCGATATCGCCGGTATCAAGACCGTGCATTTCGATTACGGCCAGTCGGGCATCGTCACCACAGTCGAGCACGAACGCCCGCATGACGGCATCGCCGAGGAACATTTCCTGCCGGCCGGACCGTTCGCCATCCTGCCGCTGAAGAACAACCGCTCATCGCTGGTCTGGACAGAACGCACACCGGATGCAGAGCGGCTTGTCGCCTCCGACGACCTGGTGTTCGAGGAAGAGCTGGAGCGCCGCTTCGGCCACAAGCTGGGCACGCTCAAAGTGGTCGCCGGCCGGCGCGCCTTTCCGCTCGGCCTGACCATGGCACGCGCCTTCGTCGCCGATCGTTTCGCGCTTGCCGGCGATTCCGCCCACGGCATCCATCCGATTTCCGGCCAGGGCCTCAATCTCGGCTTCAAGGATGTCGCAGCCCTTGCCGAGACGATCGTCGACGCCGACCGGCTGGGGCTCGACATCGGCGCACTCACCGCGCTTGAACGCTATCAGTCCTGGCGGCGCTTCGACACGTTCCGCATGGGCGTCACCACGGATGTGCTCAATCGGCTGTTTTCCAACGACATCACGCCCATTCGCGTCGCCCGCGATTTCGGACTTGGCCTGGTCGAGCGGATGCCGGGATTGAAGAGCTTCTTCATCAAGCAGGCGGCCGGCGTGGGCAACACGCAGGACCCAAAACTGTTGCAGGGCTTGCTGCCTTAACGGCTCATACAAAATAGTTAACTTCCTTGTCTTGAAAGTTTTAAGGTTTGATGACTATCTTTAGACATCCGGGTGCGTCGCATCTGGGTGCCTGTCCTGTTCAAGATGAAAGGAATGACTCTGACAACAGTGCACGCAAAAGGAGTAGCGCCTTTTGCCTACTCCCCGAGCATGGAGCGCAGTAACGATACTGCCGCCAACGCTCTTAAGCTGGTCCTTGAAAGCCTCGAGGACTCAAAAGCGGAAAACGTCACCCCAATCAACATCACTGGCAAATCTGCGCTCGGCGACTACATGGTCGTGGTCACGGGCCGGTCGAACAGGCATGTCACGGCAATTGCCGACCACCTGATCGATGACATCAAGGCCGGTGGCTTCGGTTCGGCGCGCGTCGAAGGTCTGGAGACCGGCGACTGGGTGCTGATCGACGCAGGTGACATCATCATCCACATCTTCCGTCCGGAAATTCGCGAGTTCTACAATCTTGAAAAGATGTGGGCTGCGCCGGATCTCGATGAGGAAACGGTACACTAGTAGATCCACGCGGCCGCATAAAACGGCTGTGGGTATGGCATGATATGCAATCTGCGGAAGGGCTTTCCTTCCGCAAGAGAAGATTTGGTCCGGAATTGGAGTGCCGACAGTGCGGATTTCCTTGTTCGCGGTGGGCAGGCTGAAAAACGGGCCTGAAAAAGAGTTGGCCGAGCGCTATTTCGATCGCTTCGCCAAGGCAGGGCCTGCTATCGGCCTCGAACTCGCCAAAATCAACGAAATCACCGAAAGCCGCGCCTCGAACGCCGAGACCCGCAAGCGCGAGGAAGCCACCCATCTCGACAAGATGCTGGGCGAAGGCGCCGTGCTCATCCTGCTCGACGAACGCGGCAAGGCGCTCGACAGCCCCGGCTTCGCCGACCTCATCGGCGGCATCCGCGACCAGGGCAAGCGCGACCTGGTCGTGGCGATCGGCGGCCCCGATGGCCTCGACCCAGCGCTTGCCGAGCGCGCGGCGCACATGATTTGCTTCGGCAAGATGACCTGGCCGCACCAGATGGTGCGGGTGATGATCGCCGAACAGCTCTATCGCGCCGTCACCATCCTGTCGGGCCATCCCTACCACCGGGTCTGACCCAATCAAATGAGTTGGCCATTCCAACAAATCAGCATAAAGTTCGCGCCGATTGCTAGGGATGCGGCGAATTCTGGTGCGGATGATTTTGCGTAGGACGACGAAAGGTCGATGGACGGCGGGTGCAATCGCGCTCTGTGCTGCCCTGACCGGTATGCCGTCCCATTCGCAAGAGACCCAATCGATCCCCGGCGCCGCAGCGCAAGAGACCAGTTCGGTTAGCGCCGAAGGCGTGCTGACGATCCGCCGCAATGCCACCGCCAGCGAATTGCGCGACCTCGCCAAATCCATCGCCGATGCCAAGTCCAAGACCCAGGCCCTTGAGATCAACCTTGCCGGCATCGAGAAGACCTCGGCCGGCATCCGCTCGGCGCTGGTCGCCTCCGCTGCCCGCCGCAAGGATCTCGAACGTCAGGTGCTGGGCAACGAGGCCCGGCTGAAGGAACTCGAGGGCAAGGAGAAGGCGACAAAGGCATCGCTCAAATCCCGGCGCGGCGTGCTGGCCGAGGTGCTTGCGGCCCTGCAACGCATGGGGCGCAATCCGCCCCCCGCCCTTTTGGTAACGCCCGACGATGCGCTTTCCTCGGTCCGGAGCGCCATCCTGCTCGGCGCCGTGGTGCCCGGCATTCGCGGCGAAACCGAGAAACTTGCGGCGGACCTAAAATCGCTCATGGACCTGAAGGTCGCGATTGCCTCGGAAAAAGAGCGCTATGTCGCCACGATGGCGTCGGCTCTCGAGGAAGAAGGCCGGATGACCAAACTGGTTGCCGCCAACGACCAGCTCAGCAAGAAGAACCGTGAGGAGTTGCAGAGCGAAAGCAAGCGCGCCGCCGAGCTGGCAGCCCGCGCGACCAGCCTCGAAGGCCTGATTTCCTCGATGGAGCGCGACATCGCCTCGGCCCGCGATGCCGCCGCTGCCGCCAAGGCCGAGGACCTCAAGCGCAAGAACCTGACCGCGGACGAAATCGAAACTGCCAGGCGCGAGGCCGAGACTGGATTGCCCGACAAAAACCGCATTGCTCCAGCATATGCGTTTTCAACGCTGACGGCCAAGCTCGACCTGCCGGTGGCCGGTAATGTGCTGCGGTTCTTCGGCGACGACGATGGCACCGGCCATCCCGCGCAGGGCTTGACGGTGGCGGCCGGAGCGGGTCTTGTAGTGACGGCGCCCGCGGATGGATGGGTGATGTTTGCCGGACCGTTCCGCAGCTACGGCCAGATGGTAATCATGAATGCCGGGGAGAATTATCACATTGTTCTTTCAGGCATGGACATGGTGACCGCCCGGCAGGGACAATTCGTCGTGGCCGGCGAACCGATCGGCCAGATGGGAGCAAAGAGAATTGCTAGTGCGGCGGGACTTAATCTGGAAACGGATCGTCCGACACTATACATAGAATTCCGAAAGGACGGAAAACCGGTCGATTCGCGATCTTGGTGGTCCGCCAAAGACCTTGGAAAGGCACGAAATGATACGTAAAACTTCTTTGGTGCTTCTCGGCGCGTTGTTGGGTTCGACGGCGATGATGGCGGTCAATGCCGCCGGCATTCCGGCCGAAGCCGCGGGAACATCGACCTACCGGGAGCTCAGCATATTCGGCGAAGTCTTCGAACGCGTGCGGGCGCAGTATGTGACCCCGCCGAACGAGGAAAAGCTCGTCGAAGCCGCGATCAACGGCATGCTTACTTCGCTTGACCCGCATTCGAGCTACATGAACGCCAAGGATGCGGACGACATGCGCACCCAGACGCGTGGCGAGTTCGGCGGCCTCGGTATCGAAGTCACCATGGAAAATGATCTGGTCAAGGTCATCACCCCGATCGACGACACACCGGCAGCCAAGGCTGGCGTGCTGGCCGGCGACCTGATCTCCAAGATCGACGGCACGGATGTGCGCGGCTTCAAGCTTGAAGACGCTGTCGACAAGATGCGCGGCGAAGTCGGCACACCGATCAAGCTGACTATCCTGCGCAAGGGCGCCGACAAGCCGATCGAAATCACCATCAAGCGCGACATCATCGCCGTGCAGGCTGTCAAGGTTCGTGTCGAAGGCGACGTGGGTTATCTCCGCGTCATCTCCTTCACTGAAAAGACCTATGACGACCTGAAGAAGGCGATCGAGAAGATCCAGGCACAGGTGCCGGACGACAAGCTCAAGGGCTATGTCCTCGACCTGCGCCTCAATCCGGGTGGTCTGCTCGACCAGGCGATCAACGTCTCCGACGCCTTCCTCAACAAGGGCGAGATCGTTTCGACGCGCGGCCGCGTCGAAAGCGAAACCCGACGCTTCTCGGCAACCGAAGGCGACCTCGTCAACGGCAAGCCGGTAATCGTGCTGACCAACGGCGGCTCGGCTTCGGCATCTGAAATCGTCGCCGGCGCCCTTCAGGACCTCAAGCGTGCGACCATTCTCGGCACCCGCTCGTTCGGCAAGGGTTCGGTCCAGACGATCATCCCGCTCGGCGACAACGGCGCGCTGCGCCTGACCACGGCGCTCTATTACACGCCGTCGGGCAAGTCGATCCAGGGCATCGGCATCACGCCTGACATTAAGGTCGAAGAGCCGATCCCGCCTGAATTGCAGGGCAAGATCGAAAAGGCTGCCGAATCCGCGCTGACCGGCCACAT
Source organism: Shinella sp. OV683 (assembly GCF_057787725.1). Classification (NCBI taxonomy): domain Bacteria; kingdom Pseudomonadati; phylum Pseudomonadota; class Alphaproteobacteria; order Hyphomicrobiales; family Rhizobiaceae; genus Shinella; species Shinella sp. OV683. The sequence goes on along the minus strand of NZ_CM173543.1, from coordinate 5,538,618 downwards.
CAAGGGCCAGAACGAAACCGACGAAGGCTCCGGCTCGCAGGCCTATGTTCCGCCGGATCCGAAGAACGACGTCCAGCTTAACTACGCCTTCGATCTCTTGCGCGGCAAGAAGATCGACCCGGCCTACCCGCCGGACCAGGCCAAGGCGGTTGCCGCCGAACAGGCAAAGTAAATCGATCGCGGCGGGATTTTCGGATCCCGCCGCTTCTCTCTTCTTCCAGGGGCAGGCGGGCACCCTTTGAATTCCGGTATTCACACACCCCTGGGCCAGGACCGAAAGAACCCAACTCCGCGCCGGTCCTTCCTCACGCTTGGCCGCCTGCTGGCCGTCCTTGTCGTGATCGGCGCAGTCGGCGCCTCGGTCTATCCGCTGACCCGCCCGGAAAAGCTCGAGAAACCCGCCGTCGCGGTGGCCGACGCCACCAAGACCGAGAAAGCCACTCCCGAACTTCTCGCGGACGAGGCAGATTCCAGTTCCAGCCAATTCGACAAGCTCAAGCGCACCAAACCGCTCGATGCCGCCAATGTCGAAAGGCAAGTGATGGACGACGGCTCGATCGTCACCAAGATCACCCCGCGCGACCGTGACAAGAACGGTCCGGTGATCATCGACGCGACTGCCAACTCCGCCCAGGATCCGAACATGGCGGCCTATCCGGACGATGCCCTGATCGAGGACACGCCGGAGGGCAAGCTGCCTGTTGTCTCCGCTGACGGCACCCGTCCGGTCGATCGCTACGCCCGCCCCTGGTCAGGCGCCCGTGGCACGCGCATCGCCATCGTTATCGGCGGGCTGGGGCTCAGCCAGACCGGCACCCAGCGGGCGCTAAAGACGTTGCCCGAGGAAATCACCGTCGCCTTCGCGGCCAATGGCAATTCGCTGACGCGCTGGATGCCCGAAGCTCGGCGCGGCGGCCATGAAGTGCTGCTGCAGGTGCCGCTCGAGCCCTTCGACTACCCCGACAACGATCCCGGCCCGCTGACATTGCTGCATGACAATTCCGAAGCCAAGAATCTGAAACTGCTGCACGAATCGATGGGCAAGATGACCAACTACACCGGCATCATGAACTATCTCGGCGGCCGGATGCTGGCGGACACGACGGCGCTGGAGCCGATCATGCGCGACATCGGTAGCCGTGGCCTGCTGTTTCTCGACGATGGCTCGTCGGCACAATCACTCTCAGCGACTTACGCCAAGGCCTTTACCATGCCGCAAGCCTTTGCCGACGTCGTGCTCGACAATGAGGTCAACCGCACCGCCATCCTGAAGAAGCTCGACGAACTCGAGCGCGTCGCTTTCCGCAAGGGCAGCGCCATCGGCGTCGCCTCGGGTTTCGACGAAAGCATTGACGCGATCAGCGAATGGGCGAAGGAAGCCGGCGGCCGCGGCATCGAGGTTGTCGGCGTCTCAGTGCTGGCCGAAGTCCCGAATTGAGGAAGATATGAGCAAGAAGATCAAGGCCGAAGACCTGCCCTACCGCCCCTGCGTCGGCATCATGGTGCTGAACCGTGACGGCCTGGTCTGGGCCGGCCACCGCATTCCGGTGGGCAATTCCGAATATGACGGCTCGCCCGAACTCTGGCAGATGCCGCAGGGCGGCATCGACAAGGGCGAAGACCCCGAAAAGGCCGCTTATCGTGAACTCTACGAGGAAACCGGAATCACGTCAGCAAAAGTGATTGCCAGGGCAAGCGACTGGATCAACTACGATCTGCCGGAACACCTGATCGGCATCGGCCTGAAGGGCAAATATCGCGGCCAGACCCAGGCCTGGTTTGCCTTCCGCTTCGAAGGCGACGACAGCGAGATCGCCATCAACCCGCCGCCGGGCGGCCACGAGCCGGAATTCGACCAGTGGGAATGGAAGCGCATGGAAGAGTTGCCGAAGCTGATCGTGCATTTCAAGCGCAATGTCTATGACCAGGTGGTCAAGGAATTCGCGCATCTGTCGGGCGTGAAAGCTTAAGCAATCCCGTCCGACGGGCATTGCTCTAAACAAAAACCCGCCGATCGCTCGGCGGGTTTTTCGTTGATGTCTTAGCCCAAAAGCTTACTCGGCTTCGTTTGCCGGCTCTGCATTGAGCTGGCCATACTTCTCTTCGCCGAGCTTGGCGAACAGGTCGAGCTGCGTTTCGAGGAAGTCGATATGGCCTTCTTCGTCCGCCAGCAGCGTTTCGAACAACTTCATCGACACATAGTCGCCGGCGTCGTGACAGATGTCGCGCGACTGCTTGTAGGCGGTGCGGGCGTCATATTCGCCGGCGAGATCGGCTTCCAGCACTTCCTTGAGGTTCTGGCCGATCCGGAGCGGCGCCAGTGTCTGCAGGTTCGGATGGCCTTCGAGGAAGATGATTCGTGCCACGAGCTTGTCGGCATGGTGCATTTCCTCGATCGATTCGGCCCGCTCCTTCTTGGCGAGCTTCTGGAAGCCCCAGTCCTCGAGAAGACGGTAATGGACCCAGTACTGGTTGACCGCACCGAGCTCCAGGAACAGCGCCTGATTCAACCGTTCGATGACTTTTGCATCGCCCTTCATGACCGAATACTCCTTCTTATGACATTCAAATTCCGTGGCGATAAAAACAGCATTGCACTCGAAAGTCGAGAAATTTTTAGAATCATTCCAGTTTTATTTCATCGATCACAGATCGCCGCCGCGAAAAATGGGCACGCGCAATACTCCGCAAAAGCGGTGCAACAGTATGGAAGGGGAAATCGAGAAAATCAGGCGGCAGAAGCGGTGCGATGGCGGCGCTCGATGATGGCCGTCTTCTGTTCGACATGGAAAGCCTTCAGGCGCTCCATGAAATCGATGACTTCGACACCGTTGGAATCGCGCGAGGCATGATAATCCTGCGTGGTCTTGACGATGATATCGACGACATTGGGGAAGCATCCGCAGCAACGACCACGCTTCTGCATGGCGTGATAGACCTTGCCCGGCACGATCAGCTGCCAACAGTCTTCATCGAGGAGTGAGGTGATCACATCCCTGATGTCCTTGTCGGTAATGATATTGCAGCTGCAAACCATCATGGCCGGAGAATCCGTTCGAAAACTAACTCGCCCTCTTTAATCAAAAGGGGAGTGTATGTGTCAAGATAACTTATGTCGCAGGCGTGCGAAATTCAACAAACTGCGACAAGTTTTCCTGATGCAAAACCATCATTCGGCGATCGGTCGAGCAGGAATTGATGAAATCAGACCTTGACCAGCAATTCGTGGAAATCCTCGGTGCCGAAATAGCGCTTGTAGCGCTCGACTTCGGAGGGTTCGCCGGTCGCCTTGCGCGGGTTGTCCGAGAGCTTCACCGCGGGCCTGCCATTGGCTTCCGTCACCTTGCAGACCACCGAGATCGGCTCGAGCCCGACCACGCCGTCGGGCGCGCAATCGTGGAAATCGTTGGTGAGGTTGGTGCCCCAGCCAAAGCTCATCCGCACCCGCCCCTGGAAATGCCTATAGGTCGCGATGATCGTATCGACATCCAGTCCATCGGAGAAGATCAGCAGCTTTTCGCGGGGATCGCGGCCATGCTCCTTCCACCATGTGATGATCTTCTCGCCGCCCTCGATCGGCGGGGCGCTGTCGGGCCTGAAACCCGTCCAGTCTGCCACCCAATCCGGCGCGTTGCGCAGGAAGGCCGCCGTGCCGAACGAATCGGGCAGCACGATCAGCAGGTTGCCGCCGTAAAGCTGCGTCCAGTCCTCGAGCACCCTGTACGGCGCCTCGCCCAATTCCTTGTCGGTCCGGGCAAGCGCGGCTTTCACCATCGGCAGTTCATGCGCATTGGTACCGACCGCTTCGAGATCGGTGTCCATGGCGAGCAGGACGTTGGATGTGCCGGTAAAGGCAGGGCCGATACCTTCCTTCAACGCTTCCACACACCAACGCTGCCAGAGAAAGGAATGCCGGCGCCGCGTGCCGAAATCAGAGATTCGCAGGCCCGGATATTGCCGCAGCCGCTGCACCTTGTCCCACATGCGCGACTTGGCGCGCGCATAGATGATGTCGAGCGTAAATTGGCCAAGACCCTTCATCGCCGCGCGCGAGCGCAGCTCGTTGATGATCGCCAGTGCCGGGATTTCCCACATCGTGGTTTCCACCCAGCGGCCTTCGAACGTGATCTCGTATTGACCGTCCTTGCGTGACAGCTCATAGGCCGGCAGCTGGAAATTGGCGAGCCAGGCGAGGAACTCGGGCTCGAAAATCTGGCGGCGGCCGTAGAAGGTGTTACCCGCCAGCCAGATCATTTCCTTCTTGCTGAAGCGCAATTCGCGGCAATGATCGAGTTGCTCGCGTAATTCCATCTCGTCGATATCATCGGCAAGCCGCACCGACTTGGTCCGGTTGATCACCGAAAACGTCGCATTGACGTCCGGATGAAGCTTCCAGATCATCTGCAGCATCAAAAGCTTGTAGAAGTCCGTGTCCAGCAGGCTGCGGACGATCGGGTCGAGCTTCCAGGCGTGATTGTAGACACGCCTGGCGATATCAGTCTTGGCCGCCATGCGGCACCTCCCCTTGCAATGCTATGACAGCGCGACGCCGGCCTGCTTCATCCGGTCGAGCATGGCGGCCATCGAGCCGCCGAGATCTATTCCCCGGCAGGCGTCCAGCACCAGCTCTACTTCGAAGCCGCTGTTGATGGCGTCCAGCGCCGAAAAGCCGACGCAGAAATCGGTCGCCAGCCCACACAGCGTGATCTTGCCGATGCCGCGTTCCTTGAGATAGCCGCCGAGCCCGGTCGGCGTCTTGCGATCGTTCTCGAAGAACGCCGAATAGGAATCGATATCCCTCCGATAACCCTTGCGGATGATGTTTTCGGCCTTGGTCCAGACGAGCCCCGGGTGAAACTCGGCACCCGTCGTGCCCTGGATGCAGTGATCCGGCCACAGCGTCTGCTCGCCATAGGGCATGGCGACCGTCTCGAACGGAGACTTGCCGGGATGCGTGGAGGCAAAGCTGGAATGCTGAGGGGGATGCCAATCCTGTGTCAACACCACATGCTGGAAGCGCTCGATCAGCAGGTTGACGGCCGGCACGATCCGATCGCCGTCGGTGACGCCAAGCGCGCCGCCGGGGCAGAAATCGTTCTGGACATCGATCACGACAAGCGCTTCAGCCGCCATTTGGACACCTCATTTTTCAGAGCATCAAGGTCAACCATGTTTGACGCCCGGAGACAAGCCACGAAGTCAGCAAAAGCGCGGCGAAATCAATGTCCGCCGCCTTTGATTCCATCGGCGTGGCGCGCAAGGCCGGACAAGGCCATGACCACGATCAGCAGCATCGGGGTGGCGATGTAGATGGCCTGGTAGCCGGTATGCTCGACAACGAAACCAAACAAAGTGGGCGCAAACAAGGTGCCGGAATAGCCCATGGCGGTGACAACGGACAGGCCCACGCCCTTGGCCATGCCGGGCAGATTGCCGGCTGCGGAAAAGGCAATCGGCACGAGGTTGGAAACGCCGAGGCCGGACAGAGCAAAACCTGCGATCGCCACCCAGGCATTGGGCGCAAAACCACCGATCAGCATGCCGATAAAGGCAATCACGCCAGAGACCTGCATTGTCCGCACCGCGCCGAGACGGTCGCGGATGCCGTCGCCGAAGAAGCGCATGACGGTCATCGTGCCATGGAACGCGGCCGCGCCGAAGGCTGCGACCGTCAAGGTCGCCTGCAGTTCGCGGTTGAGATAGAGCGCGCTCCAGTCGATGACGATGCCTTCCTGGATCATGCAGAACAGCGCCATGATGCCAAGCAGCCACGGAAGCGGGCTCTTGAAGATGCTGGTCTTCGGTGCGGCCTCATGCGTCTCCTCATGATGCGGACCGTCCGGCAGGATTGTCGGAAAGGCGATCAGCATCGCCAGCGCTGCGGCCGCAGTTGCAATGAAGGCATGCGGGATTTCGCCGAAATGGTCGATCAGGAAACCACCGGTGGCGGCACCGATCAATGCACCCAGGCTCCAGAACGCATGGCAGGACGACATGATCGACTTGCGCATGGCCTTTTCGACCTCGACCGCATTGGCATTCATGGCGATATCCATTGCGCCGGCAAAACCGCCATAGAGGAACACCCCGAGCGCCGCCACGTAGACATTGGGCGCAAACGTGATGATCAGCATGACCGGCAGGAACATCAGCGATGTCGCCTTGAGCACGGCGGTCGAGCCGAACCTGGCGATCTGGGCGCCGCCGATCGGCATGATGACGATCGAGCCGACGCCGAACGCGACGAGCAGGAGCCCGACGAACTGCGGCGTCAAACCCAATCTGAGCGACAATTCAGGGATTTTCGCCGACCAGCCACCGATATAGAGGCCATTGGCCAGAAACAGCAGGCAGACGGCGATCCGCTCCCTGGGTATCGATCCAACCAGGCGCGGCGGGCTCGCGGTTGCGGATTGCTCGGTCATGTTCCCTCCAGACAAAGGCAGTCTCTCTGGCTGCCCTCTTGGCTTTCCGGCTGCGAGCAACCCTTGAAAGCGATTTCAATTTCTTGGCAAAGCAGACTGGCCGGAGCTGTTCCCGCCAATTGCCACATTCAATCAGGCTTTAGCCCGGATTACATTCGTGCCAGGCTGGGCGATGGCATCAGCCGCCGTCTTGTCGGCATCATGCTCCACCACGACGTGCCGGCAATTTTCGAGCGGGATCACCGCAAATGGAGCCGGCACGCCGAGCTTCTCATTGGTGATGGCCGCGACCACTGCACGGCTGCGCAGGGCAATGTATCGCTTGAACTCGGCCTCCTCGAAAAAGGAAGCTGTGACGCCAGTCCTGACATCGAGGCCGCAACTGCCGAGCACACAGAGGTCCGGATGAAAGCCGGCCACATCCTGCATCGCCTTGGAACCCAGCACCGCGCCGGATTTCTGATCGAGCCTGCCACCGATCACCACGACATCGACGCCCGGCTTGTCCAGAAGGGCCGCAGCGATCACCGGCGCATTGGTGATGACAACAAGGGGCAGCCCTGCCGGGATTGCCTGCGCGATTGCCAGATTGGTGCTGCCTGCGTCGATGAACAGGGTCATGCCGGCAGAAAACAGGCCGATGGTCGCCTGCGCCAAGGCATGCTTGCGCTCAGGCTGGGCGGACACGCGCTTGGTCAAAGTATCGTAGTCCAGCACATCCGCCGGCAAGGCACCGCCATAAACTCGCTTGCAGAGCCCGGCCGCCGCCATTTCCCGGAGATCGCGGCGTATCGTGTCCTCAGACGTCGAGAATTCCTGTGCGAGATCGGCCGCAATCACCCGCCCTTCGTCCGCAAGGCGCTTGCGGATGAGGTTTTGGCGTTCATGAAGAAGGAGTTCCAAGTTGGACATGCACGAATCCGGTATTAATTGGCACAAACATGCATAAACGTGCAAACGATGTCAAGGGCGGCGAACAAATTTTGGTGAGCTTGAAGTGTGCTCTTGGCAGCCGTGCAAAACGGGCGCAATTTTCGTGATGGCTTACCAAAACTCATTGGAATGCGCCATGTCGACAAAAGCTCACCTTTCCTCACTACTCTGGCTCGTTCTCACCATTCCCGCTGTCGGCTATGCGCATACCGACGCGGAGACCGGGCAGGACTATAGCGGTTTTGAGCGCAATGACGGCCGGGGCTCGTGTTGCAATTGGCTGGATTGCCGCCCGGCCTCCGAGCCCTTCATGGAAAAGGACGGCGAAAAGATAACCGACCGTGCCGGCAGCAAGTTCTTCTTCGACCCAAGCAAGGTGGTGAAACGCCCGTCCGACGACGGCAACTGGCATCTCTGCGGCAATGGCACGACGCTCAAATGCATCATAGCGCCGGCGGAAACGTTGCGTGAATCCATCCCGCTCGAAGGACTGTTCGGCTGGATCACGCCAAAGCGCCCCACAAACCAGAGCCCGTTGCCCAGCGCCGAGGAAATCGAACTGCAACTCACCCTCGCCCCCATTTGCAAGTGAGGCTCAATGCACAGATGGTCCGCTCTGCTCTGCATGATACCAACACTTTGCATAGGGCATTCTGCAGCCATCGCAGGCAGCAAGGCTTCTCTTTATCAAGCGGTGACGATAGTCACCGGGCAAGGCGCGAAGAACAGGCAGGCCGGCTTGAAGGATTGTCTCGACAAGGTTCTGGTGCGCGTTTCCGGCGACCAACGGCTACCGAAGCGGCCGCAAATGGCCGAACTGCGGGCAAGAGCGGGTGACTTCGTTCACTCTTATTCCTATCGCGACAGACTGGAAGGCATCCCCATTCATGACGAACAGGGTACCTATGATCGTCCGCATGACCTCACCTGTCGATATCAGCCAGAGACAATCGATCGGCTTCTTGCGCAGCTTGGAAGCCGGCCCTGGCTGTCGGCTCGACCAAAGCTGACGATCTTCCTGGATGTCCAACGTGACGAGCAAGCCTATGACGTCGTCGCTGACAATGATCGCGACAAGGCCATGCGCGAGGCCTTCGATGCCGCGGCCACGCCGCTGGCCTTCACGATCGATTTCCCGACACGCGCGCAGGCGACGGAATTGCTCGCAAAATCGAATCGAGATCGAATCGGCGAACTTGAACCCAGCGATATTCCGTCGACCGATGATGTCGCCGTGATGGGCCAGCTGATATGGAGCGACCAGGATCTCGGGTGGGTCGCCACTTGGCGGATTGAGTCGCACGGCAAGCCCGTCCAATGGATGGTACGCGGTGTCAATTTCGACGAAGCCTTCAGGGTCGCCGTCAGGGGCGCGGCGCAGATCCTGTCGAGGAACGGCAATCCCGATCCTTCCGTTCGCGGCGAAAACTAAAGCATGTTGCGCAAAAGTGTGCAGCGGTTTTGCACTTAAACATGCGTCAAAACAAAGAGCTAAAGTGCCACAAGCGAGTCCGAAGGATCGCGGCACACTTTAGGGGTCAGGCGCTCAGTCGCTGCGGTCCGATATCGATCTCGGGGCGATCGAAGGAGGTCTTCTGTTCCGGGCGGCCGAACAGGTAGCCCTGGCCTTCGCTGCAGCCCCAATCGGCCAGCATCTGCAGCTCGCCCTGATGCTCGATGCCTTCCGCCGTGCAGCGGACGCCAAAGCTGCGCGACAGGTTGAGAATGGCATCGACGATCTTGCGGCTGTCGCTGTTGTCGGAGAGCGAACCGATGAAGGTGCGGTCGATCTTGATCCGGTCGAAATGACAGACCTTGAGGTGATTGAGCGTCGAATGACCCGTACCGAAATCGTCGAGCGCCACCGAGACACCGGAGGCGCGCAACTGGCGGATTGTGTCGCCGGCGGTTTGCAGATCGGAAACAAGCGCATTTTCGGTGATCTCGATCTCGAGCCGGCTCGCAGGGAAATCGGCAACCGCCAAAATGTCCAGCACTTTGCGGGCAAGGCCCTTGTCACGCAGCTGCACCGGGGAAAGATTGACCGAGAGCATGATATGGGCCGGCCAGTGGCGGGCAACCGCGCAGGCTTTGGCCAGCATCATCTCGCCGAGTTGCGAGATAAGCCCGCACTCTTCGGCAACCGTGATGAAGTCTGCCGGACTGATCAGCCCGCGCTCCGCATGCTGCCAGCGCGCCAGTGCTTCGTAACCGATGACATCGCGCGTGGCGAGATCGACCACCGGCTGGAAATAGGGGATGATATCGCCATTGGTCAGCGCCGTGCGCAGCTCGGTTTCGATCCAGTTGCGCTCCTTGACGATACGCTCAAGCGTATCTTCGAAGAAGGCGATCTGCATGCGGCCGCCGCGCTTGGCCTTGTATAGCGCGATATCGGCGCGCCGAAGCGCCTCGGCGATCGTCTGTTCGCCATTGCCGATCATCGCCACGCCGACCGAAGAGCCGAGATGCAGCAGCGTACCGTTGTAATCGAAAGGTTCGGACACACCGGCGATGCAGAAGCGCGCGTAGTGATTGGCTTCGCTGTTTTCCTTCAGCGGCGGCGTGATGACGGCAAATTCATCGCCGCCGAAACGGGCAACGATACCACCCGGAAAATGGTTCTGGATACGGCTGGCGTAATCGATCAGCACCTTGTCGCCAGCCGCGTGGCCGTAGACGTCGTTGACTGTCTTGAAGTGATCGAGGTCGATCAGAAAGACCGCGCGGCGCTCCGAGGCAGGCCGCTCGAACGTTACGCGCTGGCCGAATTCCTCGAAATTGCGGCGATTGGCAAGGCCGGTCAGTTGGTCGTGCATGGCGAGCTGCCGTGATTGTTTTTCAGCTTCGCGCTGGCTCTTCAAAGCGCGGCGAAGCCGGCCGTATTGAACAAATGCAAAGGCCGTCAGGCCGAGGCTGGCGGCCAGGCCGAAGGACATCAGCACGGCAAGGTCGATGTCAACCGGTTCGGCCGCTTGTACCCCGGCGGGAAAAATCAGCGACTTTGAATCTTCAAGCGCCCGCATCTTGAAATGGGTCGCCGGGCTGCTGCCGTTGACGAAATCATGGATCAGCTCATGGAAGTTGCCAAACATGGCGGCCAGGAATAGGCCGACGCTGACAGTCAGGATCGCCACATTCTCGATCATGTAGCGTCGCGTCACTTTGCTTGGCGCCAAATTCCCGTCATCGCTGCGCATGGCCGATCCCCAAAAGGCTGTTGCGGTGACATCAATACCAACGGCGCATTGCGGAAAAGTTTAATTTTGAGTCCAATTGTAATAAAAAGCCGCGTTTCTTGCCTGCATGCTTAACCGATGCTGAAAATAGACCTCTATAGGTAAGAAAGCCTGGCATCGATATCGAGCCCGGCTCCCCGTTACTTAAGAAGTGGCAATATTAGCCGTAAACAACCAGCAGATCCTTGGCGTCGATCTGATCGCCGGCGCGCACCAGCACCTCGGCGATCGTGCCGTCCTTTTCGGCATGCAGCGCCGTTTCCATCTTCATCGCCTCGATGGAGAGCAGCACATCGCCGGCCTTGACCGCCTGGCCGGCAGCAACGCCGACCGTCGAGATGACACCCGGCATGGGTGCCCCGACCTGCAGCGCATTGCCCAGCTCCGCCTTGCGGCGGACCGCGCCATTCGTCGCGCCATGTGCCCGATCGGGCACCTTGATGCGGCGCGGCTGGCCGTTGAGCTCGAAGAACACGGTGACATTGCCCTTCTGGTCGAGCTCGCCGTGCGCCTGATTGAGAACGACCAGCGTCTTGCCGCGTTCGATCTCTGCAAACAATTCCTCCCCCGCCGGCAGGCCGTAGAAATAGGCATGGGTCGGCAGCACCGAAACCGGACCATAGATATCGGCGGCAATGGCGAAGTCGGTGAACACTTTCGGATACATCAGGTAGGAGGCAAACTCGTAGTCGCTGACCTTGCGTTCCAGCTTGGTCTCGATATCCGAGCGCTCCTTGGTAAGGTCGGCGTCGGGCAGCAGCGAGCCGGGACGCACGGTGTAGGGCTTCTCGCCCTTCAGCGCCTTTTTCTGCAACGCTTCCGGCCAACCCGACGGCGGCTGGCCGAGATCACCCTTCAGCATCGACACCACCGATTCCGGGAAGGAGATTTCCTTGGCCGGATTGACGACATCCTCGACCGTCAGGTCCTGGCTGACCATCATCAACGCCATGTCGCCCACCACCTTGGAGGACGGCGTCACCTTGACGATGTCGCCGAACATCTGGTTGGCATCGGCATAGGCCTGCGCCACCTTGTGCCACTTGGTTTCCAGACCGAGCGAACGCGCCTGTTCCTTGAGGTTGGTGAACTGTCCGCCCGGCATTTCATGCAGGTAGACTTCCGATGCCGGTCCCTTGAGATCGCTCTCGAAGGCGGCATACTGGGTGCGGACGTTTTCCCAATAGAAGGAAATGCGGCGGATCCATGCCGGGTCGAGGCCGGGATCGCGCTCGGTGCCGGCCAGCGCCTCGACGATCGAGCCGAGGCAGGGCTGCGAGGTGTTGCCCGAAAGCGCATCCATCGCCGCATCGACCGCATCAACGCCCGATTCGACAGCCGCCAGCACGGTGGCGGCGGCAATGCCCGACGTGTCATGCGTATGGAAGTGAATCGGCAGCGATGTCGCCTGCTTGAGCTCGCGGAACAGAACGCGGGCGGCCTGCGGCTTCAGCAAGCCGGCCATGTCCTTCAGCGCAATGATGTGCGCACCGGCCTTTTCCAGTTCCTTGGCGAGGTTCACATAGTATTTGAGGTCGTATTTCGGCCGGGCGGAGTTGAGGATATCGCCGGTGTAGCAGATCGCCGCTTCGCAGAGCTTGTTCTCCTCGGCAACCGCATCCATCGACACCCGCATGTTCTCGACCCAGTTCAGGCAGTCGAATACCCGGAAAAGGTCGATGCCGCCCTTCGCTGCCTGGCGGACGAAATACTTCACGACATTGTCGGGATAGTTCTTGTAGCCGACGCCGTTGGCGCCGCGCAGCAGCATCTGCAGCAGGAAGTTCGGCGCGTTTTCGCGAATCCGCGCCAGACGCTCCCACGGATCCTCGGTCAGGAAGCGCATGGAAACGTCGAATGTCGCGCCACCCCAGCATTCCAGCGACAACAGGTTCGGCAGCGCCTTGGAATAGGTGCCGGCAATGTTGGCGATGTCGAAGGTGCGGACGCGGGTTGCGAGCAGCGACTGATGGCCATCACGCATCGTCGTGTCAGTCACCAGCACGCGTTTCTGCGCCACCATCCACTCGGCAAACTTCTGCGGACCAAGCTCGTCGAGCAACTGCTTGGTGCCGGGCTGCTGCGGCAGGTCGCAATACGGAACCACTGGCAAAGCGGCATCCACCGGCGGCCGGGCGCGGCCCTTGGCTTCAGGGTGGCCATTGACCGTGACATCGGCGATGTAGGTCAAGAGCTTGGTGGCACGGTCCTGGCGCTTGACCTGCTGGAAGAGTTCCGGCGTCGTGTCGATGAAGCGCGTCGTATAGGAATTGTTCTGGAACGACGGATGCGTGATAATCGCTTCAAGGAAGGTCAGGTTGGTCGCCACCCCACGGATACGGAATTCGCGGAGCGCGCGATGCATGCGGTGGATCGCCTCGATCGGCGTCGGCGCCCAGGCGGTCACCTTTTCCAGAAGCGGATCATAAAAGCGCGTGATCACCGCGCCGGAATAGGCCGTGCCGCCGTCGAGCCGGATACCGAATCCGGTGGCGCCGCGATAGGCGGTGATGCGGCCGTAGTCGGGAATGAAATTCTGCTCCGGGTCTTCGGTGGTGATACGGCATTGCAGGGCATGGCCGTTGAGCTTGATGTCTTCCTGCCTGGGTACGCCCGATTCCGGCGTACCGATCGCAAAGCCATCGAGGATGTGGATCTGCGCCTTGACGATATCGATACCGGTCACCTGTTCGGTGACGGTATGCTCGACCTGGATGCGCGGATTGACTTCGATGAAGTAGAACTTGCCGCTGTCCATATCCATCAAATATTCGACCGTGCCGGCGCCGATATAATTGGTGGATTGCGCGATCTTCAGCGAGTAGGCGGCAAGCTCGGCGCGCTGCGCTTCGGTGAGATAGGGCGCAGGCGCACGCTCGACGACCTTCTGGTTGCGGCGCTGGACGGAACAATCGCGCTCGAACAGATGCACGACATTGCCATGCGTGTCGCCGAGCACCTGGCTTTCGACGTGACGGGCACGCTCGACCAGCTTTTCGAGATAGACTTCGTCCTTGCCAAAAGCGGCCTTGGCCTCGCGCTTGGCTTCCACCACCTCGCGGGCCAGATCCTTGGGATCGCGGATCGCCCGCATGCCGCGGCCACCGCCGCCCCAGGAGGCCTTGAGCATGATCGGATAGCCGATCTCCTCGGCCATCTTGGCCACCACGGCCATATCATCTGGCAGCGGATCGGTGGCGGGCACGACCGGCACGCCGATTTCAATGGCGAGATTGCGCGCTGCCACCTTGTTGCCGAGCCTGCGCATCGTATCGGGCTTCGGACCGATGAAGATGATGCCGGCTTCAGCACATGCGTCCGCGAATTCAGGGCTTTCGGACAAAAGCCCGTAGCCGGGATGAATGGCATCGGCGCCAGAAAGCTTGGCAACGCGGATCACCTCCTCGATCGACAGGTAGCTTTCGATCGGCCCGAGATCGCGTTCAAGATGCGGCCCGCGGCCAACCTGGTAGGACTCATCCGCCTTGAAGCGATGCAGCGCGAGCTTGTCTTCTTCGGCCCAGATGGCGACTGTTTTCAGTCCCAGCTCATTGGCGGCACGAAAAATGCGGATGGCGATTTCAGATCGGTTGGCAACGAGGATTTTCTTGATCGGCAAGGCCGGGGCTCCTGGGACTAGAGGCAGGGTCGAACGCTAGAGTGGGAGATGTTCACATGGAATAGGGCAGCCGAAACCAGCAGCCCGCCGCATCAGATGCAGCGGTTCCGGTTCGAGCCGACAGAATTGATTCCATTTGAACATCCCCCACCTCAGCACATCTATCTCCCCGTCATCACCAATTCGGGCCTGAACCCGACCACCGGATGTTGGATTCCGGCAGGATATTGTGCAGGACGGCAAGACTTTTGTGCAAGCGCGAAGAAATCCTAGCGCGTTGCAAAGCGAAGTGCAAATTCGAAAATTGTTGCAGGGGCCGGCTTATTTCACGATATCAGCCCGCGCCGGAACGCCAGGGCCACCGCATGGCTGCGATTGCGTGCATCGAGCTTGGCCTGCACGCTGTTGACATACCAGTCAACAGTGTTGGAAGAGACGTCCAGAATGTTGGCGATCTCGGGCGATGTGCCGCCTTCGGCAATATTGTTGAGCGCCTGCATCTCGCGATGGGTCATGGTGATTTCCTTGCCGGTGCCGATGCTGTCGGCATGCTTGTCACCCATGAATTCGAGGTATTTGAGATAGGCGGTGCGGAACGCCGTTTCCAGCAACGCGACCTCGACAAGCGTCAGCTCGATTTCCTTCGGCCCGCCGATCGTGGTGGCGCCGATCAGGCCGTTGCGGCTGAAAACCGGAAAGATATAGCCCGATGCCAGGCCATGCGCCTTGCCATCGGCCATCATCGTCTTCATGCGACGATAATGTGGATTTTCCTTGTAGGCTTCCACGGCTTGCGCCCAGGAAAAGCTGCGGTTGGCACGCAACAGGAAGCGGATCGTCGGATCCATGACGATGTATTTCTTGGCAACGTAGCGCGCGACCCATTCCGGCGGCCAGTTTGCGGCGACGATCAGTTCGGCTGCATTCTCGATGGGCTTGGGCTGGTGGAAAACGCAGTAATATTTGAATTCGAAGAAATCCAGCAGGCGCTCGATTTCGAGTGTCAAGGTTTCGGCCGACGGCACTTCGCCGATTGTCACGAGAAAATGAAGTATGGTCCTGAACCGCAAGATATTCCCCAATATGTATGCGCTACGAATAATCGATAAATCCGCGCGCGACGCTCCAAAGCCACTTTCCGGTTAACAAAAACAAAACACCTACCGATGCCAGAGAACACCATCGAAAGGCTTGTTTTTGTGCAGGAAAGTTCAATTGCGACACGCGCAATCCAATAGCGTCATTGTGCCAGAATAATACATACAGGAAAAGCGAAAAAAATAGGCAGGGGTAATAAGGGCATCGAAACAGCGGGATAGCATCCGCCAGCTTATGCCGGCGGATGCCGAGTTCTATCAGCCCATGCGCTCGGAAGCGTAGGAACCCGGGCTGGCCGGGAACACGATCGTCTTGTTGCCATTCATGAACACGCGGTTGTTGACATGCGCATGGATGGCGCGCGCCAGCACCTGGCTTTCCACGTCACGGCCAATCGATACGTAGTCGGCCGCGCTCTGGGCATGGGTGATGCGGGCAACGTCCTGCTCGATGATCGGACCTTCATCGAGGTCCTCGGTGACGTAGTGGGCGGTGGCGCCGATCAGCTTCACACCGCGCTCATAAGCCTGCTTGTAAGGGTTGGCACCCTTGAACGACGGCAGGAACGAGTGATGAATGTTGATGATGCGGCCCGACATCTTCTTGCAGACGGCGTCGGACAGAACCTGCATGTAGCGCGCCAGCACGATCAGTTCCGCACCCGAGCTTGTTACCACATCCATCAGGCGTGCTTCGGCTTCCGGCTTGTTGGCCTTGGTGACGTTGATGTGGTGGAACGGGATGTCGTGATTGACGACGACCTTTTGATACTCGAAATGGTTGGAAACGACGCCGACGATATCGATCGGCAGCGCGCCGATCTTCCAGCGGTAGAGCAGGTCGTTGAGGCAATGGCCGAAGCGCGACACCATCAGCATCACCTTCATGCGATGGTCGCTGTCATGAAACTGGCAGGTCATGCCGAACTTCGCCTTCACAGCTTCGAAGCCGGAAGTGATCTCCTCGATCGTGGCACCTTCCTGGCTGGTGAAGGTCACGCGCATGAAGAACAGCCCGGTTTCCAGATCGTCGAACTGTGAGGAGTCGATGATGTAGCAACCCTTGTCGGCGAGGAAGCCGGAAATCGCAGCGACGATGCCGCGTGTGGAGGTACAGGTGACGGTGAGGACGTAGCTCTTCATGGGGCGCCTTCGGAGGTTATGATGCGTTGCAACAATTCATGCTTCCAACCCGCAAATATAGCGCCTTCAGAGAGGTGGCAAGGGCCACAGGCCCCCACCACCCCCGAAGCTGTCAAAATTGCAAGAGGCTGTCGGAAAGCCTGATATGAAACGTAGCATAGGGCATTTCAGGTGTCGCAATTTTCTGTTTGCGACACCGCCGTGATGCCGCCCGTCAAATATCGAGCGTGTTGGCCTTTTCCCATTCGTTGAAATGCGAGCAGAATGCATTCCATTCCTGCTGCTTCAGCTTGAGATAGGCGGCCGAGAACTCTTCGCCCATCAGTGCCTTGAGCTCGGTATCCTTGTCGTATTCGCGCAACGCGTCGAGCAGGTTGAGCGGCAGCTTCGCCCCACCATTCAGCGTGTGGCCATCCTTGTACATGTCGATATCGGAGTGCGGGCCGGGATCGGCCTTCGAATTGATACCGGAAAGGCCGGCGGCGATGATGATCGACTGCAACAGGTACGGATTGACTGCTCCATCGGGCAGGCGCAGCTCGAAGCGGCCGGGGCCGGGCACGCGCACCATGTGCGTACGGTTGTTACCGGTCCAGGTCACCGTGTTCGGCGCCCAGGTCGCACCGGAGATCGTGCGCGGCGCGTTGATGCGCTTGTAGGAATTGACGGTCGGATTGGTTACTGCGGCAAGCGCCGATGCATGCTTCATGATGCCGCCGAGGAAGGTGCGACCCTGGGCGGAGAGGCCGAACGGCATCTCCTTGTCGGCAAATGCATTCTTCTTGCCGTCGAGATCCCAGACCGAGATATGCGCATGGCAGCCATTGCCGGTCTTGCCCTGGAAAGGCTTGGGCATGAAGGTGGCGCGCAAACCGTGCTTTTCGGCGACGGACTTGACCATGAACTTGAAGAACGAATGCTTGTCGGCGGTCGACAGCGCATCGTCATATTCCCAGTTCATTTCGAACTGGCCGTTGGCGTCCTCGTGGTCGTTCTGGTAGGGACCCCAGCCGAGCTCGAGCATGTAGTCGCAGATTTCGGCGATCACGTCATAGCGTCGCAACAAAGCCTGCTGGTCGTAGCAGGGCTTCTCGGCAGTATCGGCGGCGTCGGAAATTGCCGAACCATCCGGCGTGATCAGGAAGAATTCCGGTTCGACACCGGTCTTGACGCGCAGACCTTGCTTGGCCGCCTCGCTGACCAGACGCTTCAATGTCACGCGCGGTGCCTGATCGACTGCCTTGTCGTCCATCACGCAATCGGCAGCGACCCACGCGGTCTCCTTCTTCCATGGGAGCTGGATGACGGAGGATGGATCTGGCTTGGCGAAAAGGTCGGGATGGGCGGGGGTAAGGTCAAGCCACGTGGCAAAGCCGGCAAAGCCCGCGCCATCTTCCTGCATGCCCTTGATCGCCTGTGTCGGCACCAGCTTGGCACGCTGGCCACCGAACAGATCGGTATAGCTGATCATGAAATACTTGACGCCGCGTTCCTTCGCCCACGCCTCGAGATCGATAGTCATTCGCACGTTCCCCATACATTGTTTTCAATCGGCCCAAAGGGCCATCATTCAGCCGGCTCGCACCGAACGTCGGTGCGGACCGAATTGGCTATGAAGCACTCTTCGTGTGCCGCATGGTGAAGCTCGTCTATGGTCTCTGCTCCGGGCGCCGTACCTTCCCAGTCAATGCGCGGATGCAGAACCACCTGGGACACCCACATGCGTCCCAGGTCATTTTTTGCCATGATGCCTTCGGCGGTATCCTCGTAGCGATTGATGGCCAGTCCCCGCTTTGCCGCCAGATAAAGAAACGTCATCATGTGGCAGGAGGACAAGCTGGCGACAAACGCCTCTTCCGGATCGACACCGGCAGGATCCGAGTAGCGGGGCACGACATGCGGTGACGACGACGCCCGGAAGCTGACGCCGCCATCGAACGACCAGGTATGGCCACGGCTATAACGGTTGTCCGTGAACGCTTCTCCAGGAGAGCGTTCCCACACAATCGTTGCCGTGTACTTGCCCATCTTAGAAGCCCTTACCCGGGATCCAGCTCGTACCGGCGAGCGGCACCTGTGCCATCGCCGAAGCCTCGATCGTCAAGGCGACCAGATCTTCCGGCTCGAGATTGTGCAGGTGGTTCTTACCGCAGGCGCGCGCGATCGTCTGCGCTTCGAGCGTCATGACCTTGAGATAGTTCGCAAGGCGACGGCCTGCAGCCACCGGATCGAGGCGCTTCATCAGCTCCGGATCCTGGGTGGTGATGCCGGCGGGGTCCTTGCCCTCATGCCAGTCATCATAGGCACCGGCTGTCGTGCCGAGCTTCTGGTATTCCTCTTCCCACTTCGGGTCGTTGTCGCCGATTGCTACCAGTGCTGCAGTACCGATCGCCACCGCATCGGCGCCAAGCGCCAGCGCCTTGGCAACATCGGCGCCCGAGCGAATGCCGCCCGAGACGATCAGCTGCACCTTGCGATGCATACCGAGATCCTGCAGCGCCTGAACCGCCGGACGGATGCAGGCAAGCGTCGGCATGCCGACATTTTCGATGAACACATCCTGGGTGGCCGCCGTGCCGCCCTGCATGCCGTCGAGCACGACGACATCGGCGCCGGCCTTCACGGCAAGCGCGGTGTCGTAATAGGGGCGCGCGCCACCGACCTTGACGTAGATCGGCTTTTCCCAATCGGTGATTTCGCGGATTTCGAGGATCTTGATTTCCAGATCGTCCGGGCCGGTCCAGTCAGGATGGCGGCAGGCCGAGCGCTGGTCGATGCCCTTGGGCAGGTTGCGCATGTTGGCGACGCGATCCGAAATCTTCTGGCCGAGCAGCATACCGCCGCCGCCCGGCTTGGCGCCCTGGCCGACAACGATCTCGATCGCATCGGCACGACGCAAGTCCTTGGGGTTCATGCCATAACGCGAAGGCAGGTACTGGTAGACGAGCGTCTGACTATGGCCGCGTTCTTCGTCGGTCATGCCGCCGTCGCCAGTGGTGGTCGACGTTCCGGCAATCGTCGCACCGCGGCCAAGTGCCTCCTTGGCATGGCCGGACAACGCGCCAAAACTCATGCCGGCAATGGTGATCGGCGTCTTCAGCGTGATCGGCTTCTTGGCATGGCGCGCACCGAGCACGACGGTCGTGTCGCATTTTTCGCGATAGCCTTCGAGCGGATAGCGAGAGATCGAGGCACCAAGGAACAACAGGTCGTCGAAATGCGGCACCTTGCGCTTGGTGCCGGCGCCGCGAATGTCATAAATGCCGGTGGCAGCCGCGCGGCGGATTTCGGCCAGCGTATAGTCATCGAAAGTCGCCGACTTGCGGGGCGGGGTATAGGGGTTGTGATAGGACATATTCTTTCCCTGCCTCAATACGCGTCAGCGTTGTCGATATTGAAATTGTAGAGCTTGCGCGCCGAGCCGTAACGCTTGAATTCCTTGGGGCTGGCGTCCATGCCGGTCTTTTCGAGAATGTCGGCCAGAAATTCGAGGTGCTCGGGACGCATTTCCTTCTCGATGCAATCGGCACCGAGGCTTTTGACACTGCCGCGCACGAACAGGCGCGCTTCATAGAGCGAGTCGCCCAGCGCTTCACCTGCATTGCCGAGCACGACGAGGTTGCCGGACTGGCCCATGAAGGCCGACATATGGCCGATATTGCCACCGACGACGATATCGATGCCCTTCATAGAGATGCCGCAGCGCGAGGCTGCATTGCCCTTGATCACCAAGAGGCCACCGCGACCGGTGGCACCGGCATACTGGCTGGCATCGCCTTCGATGACGACGGAACCCGACATCATGTTCTCAGCAACGCCGGGGCCAGCCGAACCGTGAACGGTGACCGCACCGCCGTCATTCATGCCGGCGCAATAGTAACCGACGCTGCCGCGTACCTCGACGGTAATCGGCGCATCGATACCAACCGCGACGGCATGGCTGCCGCGCGGATTGACGACTTCGAAAGCCGTCTCGTTGGAGCCTTGGGGGATATTGTGAAGCTTTGCGTTCAGGTCGCGAAGCGGAGTCTCAAGTAGGTCGATGACCGGCATGTTGTAACCTTGCTCTCGTGGGCCAAGTATGATCAGTGTTCCCAGAAATAGACGGTCGCTGGCTCCGGCTCCCAGATGCGCGCATTGGCGATGCCCGGCAGGTTGACGAGCGCACGGTATTCCGAACCGAAGGCGACGTAGCGATCGGTCTCGGCCATGACAGCAGGCTTGCAGGCGATCGGATCGCGCAGCACGCCAAAGCCATTATGTGTGCCGACGACGAAAGTGTAGAAACCGTCGAGATCGTCGAGCGCCGAGGTCAGTGCCTGACCGAGATCCTTGCCCTTGGCCATCTCGGCCGTGAGGTAGGCAGCGGCAACTTCGGAGTCGTTTTCAGTCTCGAAGGTCATGCCGAGGCGCTTCAGTTCGCGGCGGATATTGTTGTGGTTCGACAGCGAGCCGTTGTGTACCAGGCACTGGTCGGCTCCGGTGGAGAACGGATGAGCGCCGAGCGTCGTCACTGCCGATTCCGTCGCCATGCGGGTATGGCCGATGCCGTGGCTGCCGGACATCTGGCGGATCGCAAAGCGCGACACGACGTCCTTCGGCAGTCCGGTTTCCTTGTAGATTTCGATCGTGTCGCCGGCACCCATGACGCGCACGCTTGGCAGCGTCGTGCGCAGAGCAGCGCGCGCCGCATCGATCCTGTCCGCAGCGATGGCGGCCACCGCATGCGTGTCCTTGACGTGCAGCGAAGCCACAGCAACACCCGCTTCGCTCAAAACGTCGGCAAGCATCGCAAAATCGCGAGCCGGCGTAGCCGACTGAACGGTCAGCTTGGCCAGCCCTTCGGCACCACCGCCATAAATGGCGATGCCCGCGCTGTCCGGCCCGCGGTCGGTCAGGGTCACCAGCATGTCAGAAAGCAGGACGCCCAATTCGGGCTCCAGCGACTTGTCCTTGAGAAAGAGGCCAGCAATGCCGCACATGGTTTTATACTCCAAGTTAGATGGTGGAGAATTATCACTCACATGAAATTAAATCAACTACCATGAAAATCATTTTATCGCTTGCCGCGGCTTTTTTCAGGGTAGCAAATGATCGACAGATAGCGCGCCGGAAGCTTCACCAGTACCTCCGGCCCATGCGGCGCATCGGCATCGAAAAACAGGCTGTCGCCCGGCGTCATCGGGTAAAGCTTGTCGTCGTGGCGGTAGTGCACCTCGCCTTCGAGCATGTAGAGAAACTCCAGCCCCTCGTGCTGGAAAGTCGGAAACACGTCTGAATCGGTATTGAGCGAAATGAGATAGGGCTCGACCAGCACGCCAGACGTGTTGTTGCTGATATGGCCGAGCAGATTGTATTGATGGCCGGCACGCGTGCCGCGACGTTCGAGCTCCACCCCCTCACCTGCCTTGACGAAGACCGCGTTGCGGGTTTCCTCGAAGCGGCGGAAGAACGCAGTGACCGGCACGCCAAGCGCCTTCGCCAGCGCCTGGAGCGTCGTCAGCGAGGGAGACGTATTGCCGTTCTCGATCTTCGACAGCATGCCGAGCGAGATGCCTGTGGCCGAAGCCAAGTCGGCACCGGTGATGCCGAGCTTTTTCCTCAGGGTCCGAACCTCGTGGCCGATGGCCATTTCGAGATTGTTTTCCTTGGCCTCACGCACCGCATGCGGATCCTGGAATGGCAGAGCAACCTCGTCATCGTCAGGGGTTTCAGTCGCACGTCCGGGTATCGTGGCTTTGGCCATGGGTGCTCCTTGCTTTCCTCAAGGGAAAGAAACTATCAAATGACGAATAATTTGGAACAGCAGAAATGACTATTTCCGCATAGCGCCCGGGTTTTCCCCGAATTGCGCGCGAAATGCCCGCGCGAATTGCGACGGCCCCGCAAACCCGCACGCCAAAGCGATCTCGGAAATCTTCATCGGGCTCTGTTTGAGCAGCATGCGGGCGCGTTCCAGCCGGATTTTCAGATATTCCTTCTGGAAGCCGGATTTCATCACGGTCAGGAACAGTCGGTCGAGATGGCGTTCCGAGATGCCGGCGAACCTCGCCATGTCATGACGGCTGAGCGGCTTTTCGACATGGCTCTCCATCCTCTCGAGGATACCAGCCAGCCCCTTGTGATGGATGCGATAGCGCTCTGCGATCGAGGAACGCTGCGGGCTGGCCGGCTCATCGACGTGGGTATGCAGGAACCAGTCGCTGACCGAGCGGGCAAAGTCAGGCCCCTCGCGGGCCTCGATCAACGCATGCATGAGATCGAGCGGCGCCACACCGCCACCGCAGGTAATTCGGTCGCGATCGATGACGAAACGAACACGCTCCGGGTGCAGATCGGGCCATCGTTCCATCAGTGCCGAGGCATGCTCCCAGTGGATGGTGAAGCGCCGATCCGCCAGCAATCCTGCGGCCGCCAGCAGGTGGGGTCCACCGGATATGCCGCCGATCGTCAGCCCCGACCGTGCCATGCGGCGCAGGCAGGAAAACAGCGCCGCATCCGGCTTCGATCCCGCCGGGTCGCCACCGGCGACCACGAACAGCGCATCCAGTCCATCCGCCTTGCGCGGCAACGGCTCGGTCTGCATCATCGCGCCGGCAGAAGCGGCGACGGGACTGGCATCGCTGGAGAAGAACCGGATCTCGAACACGGCGCGTCCGGCCAGAAGGTTGGCCGCCCGCAAGGGCTCGACGGCCGAGGCAAACGACATCAGCGCATAGCCGGGCACCAGGATGAAACCGATCCGGTAGGAATCCGACATCGGCCCCGCAGCCCTCAACTGAACTTGTCGGTGGAGGTCTGCGCCGCCGAGACCAGTCGGGTGAAATTCTCACGTAGGCGGCGGTCGGTGGCGACGGCCACTTCGGGATATTCCTCCAGCATGCGCCTGAAGAGAATGCGGCTGATGCGGATCACTTCGCTTTCCTCGAGCGCGCTGGCAGTAAAATGCCGTTCGGCCTCGGTGATCATGGCAATCTCGGTGAGGATCGATCCCGGACCCGCCTCGCCCAGTTGGCGGTCGCCGCCGGTCGCCGCATGCATCGTGAGCTTCAACCGGCCCCTGGTAATGACAAAGGCGGAATCAGCCGACGCCCCCTGACGGAAGAGCACATGGCCTTTTTCCAGCCGGCGCCGTTCGGCGCCGAAGGCGAGCAGGCGCAAATGTTCCTCCGACAGTCCTTCGAAAATCGAAAGCTGCTGGAAAAGCGCGATGTCGTCTTTCAGTGCCATCTATGCGGCGTTCCCTCAGGGTATGATTTTATAGCCGCCATTCTCGGTCACAAGAATCTCGGCATTGGACGGATCTTTCTCGATCTTCTGCCGAAGGCGATAGACATGCGTTTCGAGCGTGTGGGTGGTGACGCCGGAATTGTAGCCCCAGACTTCTTCCAGCAATTCGTCGCGAGTCACGGATTTCTGTCCGGCACGGAAGAGATAGCGGATGATCGCCGCTTCCTTTTCGGTCAGGCGGATCTTCTTGCCATCGCCATCGGTCAAAAGCTTCTGGGCCGGCTTGAAAATATACGGCCCGACATTGAAGGTCGCGTCCTCGCTCTGCTCATACTGGCGAAGCTGGGCGCGGATGCGCGCGAGCAGCACCGCCAGCCGGAACGGCTTGGTGACATAATCGTTGGCGCCGGCTTCAAGGCCGAGGATTGTGTCGGCATCTGTGTCATGACCGGTCAGCATGATGACGGGACTTTTGAACCCGCCCTTGCGCAGCAGCTTCACCGCCTCGCGGCCATCCATGTCGGGAAGGCCGACATCCATGACCAGCAGATCGATCTGGCCGGCGCGCGCCGCCTGAATCCCCTTGGTGGCCGTTGCCTCCTGGAGCACGGAGAATTCCTCATAGAGTCCCAATTGCTCGACGAGTGTTTCACGCAGGTCCTGATCGTCATCGACCAGCAGGATTGTCCGGGCTGTCATATCAGTTATACTTCCGGTTTTTCACGTAGAGTGATGATTGGTATGCCATATTCGCAGGCAAGAGCAAGGGTTTGCGGCCACGTGAGCCGGCATGCACCGGCTTTTCGCTCACCTGCAACGCAATTAGTTGTGAAAAGTCGAGAGCAAGCGTTTCGCGAGGAATCATATTGAAAAGAACGATTTCCGAAATCCTCGTCCGCCCGGCGCCGGGAAATCCACGCCAGGCGATCGTGCAGGCCGGACCCTGGACCTTTCGTGCCGCACTGGGCCGCAGCGGCCGCACATCCAACAAACGCGAAGGCGACGGCGCAACGCCGATCACCGAAATGCGCCTGATACGCGGCTATTATCGCGGCGACCATGTAGCCCCGCCGAAGACCAGCCTGCCCATGCTGCCGATCCGCCAGTCCATGCTCTGGTGCGATGCGCCCAACAACGCCAATTACAACAGGCCGGTGAGCTCCCCCTTCAAGCCGAGCCACGAGCAGATGTCGCGCACCGATCACCTCTACGACATCTGTTTGGTGATGGACTGGAACATCTCCTCGCGCCAGCGCAACAAGGGCTCGGCGATCTTCTTCCATCTCGCCAAGCCCGGCTACCAGCCTACCGAAGGCTGCGTCGCCATCAAGCTCCGCGACATGCAGCGCCTGCTGCCGCTGATCGGGACGGAGACGGTGGTGCGGGTGGTTTGATGGGGCGGGGCAAGGGATTGCCCTCCTCAACCCCTCGGCGGTCGGGCGTGGGGTCTGCTTTTGGCCCGAAACGGCCATTCCGGCAAGGTCCCAAGCCAGGCAATAAATCTGGCACGAGCGAGGAAACAAGTATAGCTTGCGAGGGCTGGGAGGCTGGGAAGTTCCCATCCTGAACCGACGCAATAGCGACGCCTTCTACACCTTGCGGGAGAGGTGGCCATGGGAGCAGTTCACGCCGAACGGCGGCTGGTTGCGATCCTCGCCGTCGACATTGTTGGTTATTCGCGACTCATCGAAGCCGACGAGACCCGCACCCTGGCAGCAATGAAGGCTTGGCGTTCCGAAATCTTCGATCCCTTTCTGGAAGATTATCGCGGACGCATCGTGAAGCTCATGGGCGATGGTGCGATCGTGGAATTCAGCTCCGTGGTCGACGCCGTCGCTTGCGCAGTCGCGTCGCAAAGTAAGCTCGCTGCACGCCAAGTGGATGTCGCATCCCAATATCGACTTCTCTTCCGCATGGGCATCAATCTCGGCGATGTAGTCATCGACGGGGATGATTTGCTGGGCGATGGCGTCAACGTCGCGGCTCGCCTTGAGCAGATGTGTGAGCCGGGAGGACTTTTCGTATCTGGCACTGCTTTTGATCATTTGCAGGGCAAGTTCGAATTGCCGCTGGAATTCATCGGCGAGCAGCATGTGAAGAACATCCAGCGGCCTGTCCGTGTCTACCGGGTGAGGTTCGAGGGAAATGCGCGGCTTCGGCGCTTCAACGTCAGAAGCTTTCGCAGTTGGACAATTCCGGCAGCTTTGGCCCTCCTGCTCCTGATCGTCGTTCCCGCAGTATGGCTGGCCCAGAGGCGCGAGAGTGCCGACGCGGCGTCCGTTGCGCGGATGGCTTTTCCGCTACCGAAAAAACCCTCGATCGCCGTCCTGCCATTCGACAACCTCAGTTCTGATGCCGGGCAGAGCTATTTCGCCGACGGAATGACTGACGACCTTATCACTGAACTCTCAAAACTGTCTGGCATCTTCGTGATCGCGCGCAACTCTACCTTCACCTACAAGGACAAGCCCACCAAGGTGCAGGAGGTGGCCAAGGAACTGGGCGTCCATTACATCCTGGAGGGCAGCGTACGTCGAGAGGGAAACCATGTCCGGGTCAACGCCCAATTGATTGATGCGATTGACGGACACCACCTCTGGGCTGAGCGCTATGATGGTGAAATGAGCGGCGTCTTCGGGCTGCAGGATAGAGTGATAGGACAGATCGTGTCGACGCTCTCCGTGAAGTTGACGAGTGCTGAACAGGGCGTAGCAACAGTACCGGAAACGACGAATCCGCAAGCCTACGATACTTTACTACGAGGCTGGGATCATCTTCGCCGGGACAGCGAGTCGGAAACGGTCACGGCCGCCCTATTCTTCCAGAAGGCTATAGTGCTCGATCGGAACTACAGCCGCGCCTATGCGTCGCTGGCGGCTGCAAACTGGAGGATTAGCGTCTCATCCTGGGATGTTGCCCGTAGAGAGAACGCTTCCAAGAACCTAGACAGAAATATTGCAAAAGCCATGGAGAAGCCGACGCCGCTTGCCTATGCGATATCGGCGCAATTGCTTGCTCAACAGGGGCGTTATGACGACGCATTCGCTGCCATCGACCGGGCGATGAAGCTTGCGCCGAATGATCCCGACAACCAAGTCAGCATGGCGCGGATTCTCAACGCGACGGGACATGCGGCGGAGGCGGAACAGCAAGTCCGCCTGGCGATGAGAATCGACCCCCATCCCCCGCAGGCAACGCTGCGTATGCTCGCAATCTCGTTCTTCTCCCAGGGAAAATACGACGAAGCCGTCAACTCCCTTAAACGCGTGATCGAAAAAAAGTCTGATATACTAGCGGATTACGCCACGCTGATATCGAGCTACGGGCACCTCGGACGCACTGATGGCATTCAGGCACTGATCGACAAGTACAACAAGTTAGCTATGTCCTCCTACTCCGATCCGCTCACTGTCCAGGAAAGTGCGTTTGGTTGGTATGGTAGCGTGTTCAGCTATCATAGGCCGTACATTACCCGCCTGCAGGATGGACTCCGCAAGGCTGGAGTGCCCGAGGGGGCTGGTACCGACCTCGCCCTTGACGACTACGTCAAGTTCATGAGGCTGACGAAGGGCGAACTCAGTATCGACAAAACGATAAAAATCGATGTGACGGAAGCAAGGGCGCTGCTCGCACGCGGCGTGCTCTTCATCGACGTGCGTGCCCCGTTCAACTATGACAATGGCCATATCCCCCAGGCCATCAACTTATCGCTGGTCACCGGCCTGTCGAAGGAAAACCTCGCCAAGGTGGCGGGCAAGCAAGACGAGGTCGCCTTCTATTCCCAGGGCAAAAGTTCCCCCTATTCCGCCTATGCTTCGGCCAAGGCGATTGCCTGGGGTTACACGCACATCTACTATTTTGCCGGCGGATTTTTGGAGTGGAGCGACGAGGGCTATCCTCTTGTGATCGAGGTCAAGAGGTAGCTTGGGCAGGAATTGCCACATAAAACCACATGAGTTGTCAAACGCCATCCGCGATCTCAGCGGCTGCTACTTGGCGTGTTCCGGACATCACCGCAGTGCCGCTGTTGGCGCAAAGCAGACCCCGATTTACACGATGGATTAGCTATAGGCCGTGACGGGGGTTTCTCACAACATCAACCGATCGACTTCGGCGTTACAAACCGATCGAGCGAGCCGGTTTCCGCTGCGATGTCAGCCCAGGATTCGACCTCGAACGACAGCACAGCAATCGCGGCCGTCGGATATTTCTCGCGCATGCGCTTGCCAGCATCGCCGCCGAGATCCTTCATCAGCATCCGCGCAAGCTCTTCCAGCCCCGGATTGTGGCCGACAAGCATCAGCGTACCCACAGACGCGTCGACGCCGTGAATGACATCGAGCAGCCTCTCCGCCGACGCCGCATAAATCTCTTTGGTGTTGCGCGCCTCGATCGGACCTTTCATGGCCCGAAGCGCGCGGCTCCAGGTCTCCTGCGCCCGCCTTGCCGTCGAGACCAGAACCAGATCCGGCTGCAGGCGCGCCTTGGCGAGATAATGGCCGATAACCGGTGCTGCCCTCCGACCGCGATCCGCCAGCGGCCGTTCATGATCTTCCAGGCCTTCCGACCAGGAGGACTTCGCATGACGAAAAAGAATGAGACGCTTACGCTTGCTTGATTTGATCATGACCGGAAAAAGGCACTGGGAAATTGGAATTGTCTCAGCCTAGCAGGTTTTTGCAACCCGTCAGGTAAAAATTGCTGCATTGCGACCTATATGCAAGATTGTGCTTTGCACATCAGCGGGACATTGCGTTCCCGATCCCACCATTTCGCGCGCCTCGCGCATATCCGCCAAACAATCGGAGTTGATACATGTCCGCTCAAACCCATCTTACCCTCAATGATGGACGAACGATCCCGCAGGTCGGGCTCGGCGTCTGGCAGACGCCCAATGACACCGCCACCCCCGCAGTCAAAGCCGCGCTCGATGCCGGCTACCGCCACATCGATACGGCGGCCATCTACGGCAACGAAGACGGGGTCGGCGCCGGCATCCGTGCCTCCGGCGTCGCACGTGGCGATATTTTCCTGACCACCAAGATCTGGAACGAGGCACAAGGCTATGACTCGACGCTGAAGGCCGCGCGAGAGAGCCTGAAGCGGCTCGGCACCGACTATGTCGACCTGTTGCTGATCCACTGGCCCTCGCCCCGCCGCAATCTCTATCTCGAAACCTGGAAGGCGCTGATCCAGTTGCAGAAGGACGGCTTGGCAAAATCCATCGGCGTCTCCAATTTCGGTGCCGAGCATCTGGAGCGGATCATCGCCGACACGGGCGTCACCCCTGTACTTAACCAGATCGAGCTTCATCCGGATTTCGAGCAGCACGAACTGCGCAAGATACATGGCCGGCTCGGCATTTCGACAGAATCCTGGAGTCCGCTCGGCCAAGGAAAGTTGCTCGACAATCCGGTGATCGGCAAGATTGCCGCCAAGCACGGCCGCACGCCGGCGCAGACAATCGTCCGCTGGCACATCCAGAACGGCCTGATCGTCATTCCGAAATCGGTTACGCCAAGCCGGATCGTCGAGAATTTCAAGGTCTTCGATTTTGAACTTGACGAGAGCGATCTCGAGACCATCGCTAAGCTCGACGACCCCAACGGCCGCATCGGCCCCAACCCGATGACCGCATCGTTCTGACCGATCGGGCTAGCGGACAGCCGTGATGATATGGGCGCGGATCTTGCCCTGAATAGCCCCGTGGCCGAACCGCTTCTCCAGCGCTTCGGCCACACCTTCAGTGACCTCCTGAAGCTGGCCCGGCGCACGCGCCTCGATCTCGCCGCTGAGTGGATTGCCCTGACAGTAGGCCGTTGCGGCATGCAGTGCCGAGGTGGCCGTGCTGATCTCGTCCACCGTCTCGGTATCCACTGACGCAAAACCCGCAGCGTCGAGTTCGCCGCTGATGACCTTCAGGTCGTGGTATCCATGTGGCACGCGCGACATGAACCGTGGCGGATCATCCGGAAACCGGTTCGCCAGCGCCTCACTCACGGTGGTGATAAATTCATTTGAATCGAGCCTGTCCCAGACGGCGAAGATATAGTTTCCGCCAGGCCTGAGAACGCGGCGTGCCTCGCGATAACCCTGCACCTTGTCGGGAAAGAACATCACGCCGAACTGGCAGGCAACAGCGTCGAATGACTGATCCTCGAACGGTAAGGCAAGCCCGTCAGCCTGCCTCCAGGTCATGACGCTGCCGGCACTTTGCTTGACAATCGCGACATCGAGCATCGCTTGATTGAGGTCGGTGGCGGTGATGTGCACGTCAGGGCCGAGACTGACGGCCATTGCCCGCGTCAGCACCCCGGTGCCTGCAGCGACCTCCAGCACATCACGTGGTTTGAGCTCGGCCAGGCGTTTGGCGATCTCCACCGCATAAGGCTCAAAAATCATCGGCACCAGGAAATTTTCATAGATAGCCGGTATGCCGCCGGCAAACACCTTGTCTGCGCCCGTCATGGAATTTCTCCGTCGAAGACCCCTCATCCTGTGGGGCTGGCCGAAACGAGCATACCTTGCAAACGCCAAGGGCGGAAGCAATCGCTTCCGCCCTTTTCGATATTCCAAAAATCCAGCACTATGAACGCCGAGAGCCTGGGCTCACGGCGCGACTTTAGCTCCAGTCGCGGATATCGACGAAATGGCCCTCGATCGCCGCTGCGGCGGCCATCGCCGGCGAGACGAGATGGGTGCGGCCCTTAAAACCCTGGCGGCCTTCGAAATTGCGGTTCGAGGTCGAGGCGCAACGCTCGCCCGGCTTCAGCCGGTCGTCGTTCATCGCCAGGCACATCGAGCAGCCCGGCTCGCGCCATTCGAAACCAGCAGCCAGGAAGATCTTGTCGAGGCCTTCGGCTTCCGCCTGCTCCTTCACGAGACCCGAACCCGGCACGATCATGGCGTTGACGGTCGATGCCACAGTCTTGCCTTCGACCACCTTGGCGACTTCGCGCAGGTCCTCGATGCGGCCGTTGGTGCAGGAGCCGATGAACACTCGATCAACCGCAATATCGGTGATCGGCGTGCCGGGCTTCAGGCCCATGTAATCGAGCGCGCGCCACTTCGACGTCCGCTTGTTTTCGTCGGCGATCTCGTCGGGGTTGGGAACCACGCCCTGTACCGAGATCACGTCTTCCGGCGACGAACCCCAAGAAACGATCGGCGGCAGGTCGGCGGCATTCAGCACGACGACGCGATCATAATGAGCGCCTTCGTCCGTCTTCAACGTCTTCCAGTACTCGATCGCCGCTTCGAGCTCTTCGCCCTTCGGCGCGCGC
The DNA here is from genome assembly GCF_057787725.1 of Shinella sp. OV683. NCBI lineage: Bacteria > Pseudomonadati > Pseudomonadota > Alphaproteobacteria > Hyphomicrobiales > Rhizobiaceae > Shinella > Shinella sp. OV683. The sequence goes on along the minus strand of NZ_CM173543.1, from coordinate 5,507,649 downwards.
GGACGACCCTTGATATATTCGAAGGTCTTCTCATCGGGCGCGATCAGGCCGGCGCGGGCGCCGCCTTCGATCGTCATGTTGCAGACGGTCATGCGGCCTTCCATCGACAGCGCGCGGATCGCTTCGCCGGCAAATTCGATGACGCTGCCAGTGCCGCCGGCGGTACCGATCTCGCCGATGATGGCCAGGATGATGTCCTTGGCGGTGACGTGGTCGGGCAGGACGCCATCGACACGCACCAGCATGTTCTTGGCCTTCTTCTGGATCAGCGTCTGGGTGGCCAGCACATGCTCGACTTCCGACGTACCGATGCCATGCGCGAGCGCCCCGAAGGCACCATGGGTCGAGGTGTGGCTGTCGCCGCAGACGATGGTCATGCCCGGCAGGGTAAAGCCTTGCTCGGGGCCGACGATGTGGACGATGCCTTGGCGCTTGTCGTGCTCGGAATAGTATTCGACACCGAACTCGGCGGCATTGGTCGCCAGCGCCTCGACCTGGATGCGGCTTTCCTCGTTCTTGATGCCCTCATAGCGGTCGAGCGTGGTCGGCACATTGTGGTCGACGACGGCGAGCGTCTTCTGCGGTGCGCGCACCGTGCGGTGGGTCATGCGAAGACCCTCGAACGCCTGCGGACTTGTCACCTCGTGAACGAGATGACGATCGATATAGAGAAGACAGGTGCCGTCGGCCTGCTGGTCGACGACGTGGTCGTCCCAGATCTTGTCATAGAGTGTGCGAGGTGCGCTCATTGGATTCACCATGGAAATACGATTGATGGTTTTGGAAGATATGTGGGGCAGCCGATCGCCGCCAGCAAGCCCTAGCGAAGGTGGGCGGTCGCAAGGCCGGAGAGCTCGGCAAAAAACCGCGCCGGCAGACGCTTGCGGTCCTGCAGCACGAAGAGATGGTTTTGTGCGGTTCTCTGCCTCATGGCGTCGCCATTAGCATTTTTTGGATGGGGGGGCAATGGAGGAGTTGCCGCCTCAATGGACCGGCGTGGCTTCCTTGACCGCTGGCCGGTTGACCAGCTTTGCAGCCTCGATCACCAGAGGCTGCAATCCTTCGCCGCCAGCATCGACATGCGCAAAGAACGCGCTACGCATGCGCGGTTCCCAGAACTTGTTGATATGGTTGGCCACGCCCTTGGCGCGCTCGGCTTCCGGCTGGGAGCTGAAGAACGTGGCAATCTGGTTTGCCATGCGGACGAGTTTATCAGGCTGCATCGGCCTTTGCTCCCATTTTGATCCGGTCCGAGCCGGTGAATATTTCATAATCTTCGCCGCGCGCCAGCGCCACCAATGTCATGCCGGCGCGCGTCGCCATGTCGATGGCGAGCGCGGTCGGCGCCGAGATGCCTATCAGCATGCCGCTGCCGAGTTTGGCTGACTTCTGGATCAGCTCGACCGAGAGCCGCGAGGTCATGATGACGGCACCCTCAGAGCCCCCAACCCCACTACGGGCGAGATGACCGATCAGCTTGTCCAACGCATTGTGCCGGCCGACATCCTCGCGGACGGCGATCATGCCCTTGCCCGGAATGTAGAATCCGGCCGCATGCACGGCACGTGTCTCAGCATTCAGCGGCTGGTTGGCCGACAGCGATGCCATGGCATCTGCGATATCGGCTTGTGACATCGCCAGGACAACGTCGGAGACATCTGCCGCCGGCTTCAGCGCTTCCTCGATCGATTCCACACCGCAAAGCCCGCAACCGACCGGGCCGGCCTTGGCCCGCCTGCGGGCGCGCAATGTCATGTCGACATCGTCCTTGAGGCTGATCTGCAGGTCGATGCCGCCTGAGGCTTGCTCGACGGCAATTTCGGTGACCTCATTGATCGAGCCAATAATGCCTTCCGACAGTGAAAAGCCGATGGCGAAATCTTCGAGATCGGCCGGGCTCGCCATCATCACCGCTTCCGTCGAACCGCCATAGGAGAGCGCGATCGCAGCCTCTTCGGCGACGATGCGATAGCCGCTGGAGAGGACGGCGTTCTTGAAGATGACTTCAGGGACTCTCTTGGACGTTTTGATTGTCATATCTGCCCCTCATCCGCCTACCGGCACCTTCTCCCCGTTGAAACGGGGAGAAGGTACCTGTGGCAGTGTCGGTGCCCCATCGTCCCCTCGCCCCGCTTGCGGGGAGAGGGCTAGGGTGAGGGGCAAATGATCAATCTGCAAGGGCAAAGTTTACTCCGCAGCTTCCAGCTTGCCGACGATGCGGCGCGACTGGCGGGAAAGCTCGCTATAGTCTTCCTGCCATTCCGACGGACCGTTGGAGGGCGAGATCTGCACCGCCGTCACCTTGTATTCCGGGCAATTGGTCGCCCAGTCCGAGAAGTCGGTGGTGATGACATTGGCCTGCGTGTCGGGATGGTGGAAGGTCGTATAGACCACGCCCGCCGCCACCTTGTCGGTGATCAGGGCCTGCAGCGACGTCTCGCCGGCACGCGATGCGAGCCGCACCCAGTTGCCGTCGCGAATGCCACGCAATTCGGCGTCATGCGGATTGATTTCCAGCCGATCCTCGGCATGCCAGGCGACATTGCCGGTACGCCGCGTCTGGGCGCCGACATTGTACTGGCTGAGCACGCGGCCGGTGGTGAGCAGCAGCGGGAAGCGCGGACCGGTCTTTTCGTCCGTCGCCACATATTCGGTGCGGATGAACTTGCCCTTGCCGCGCACGAAGCCGTTGACATGCATGATCGGCGACCCCTCGGGGAACTTCTCGTTGCATGGCCACTGCACCGAGCCCAGCTTCTCCAGATAGTCGTAGGACACCAGTGCAAAGCTCGGCGTCGTCGCGGCAATCTCGTCCATGATCTGCGAGGGGTGGGTATAGTTCCAGGCCAGCCCCATCGCCTTGGCCAGTTCCTGGGTGACTTCCCAATCGGCATAGCCGTTCTTCGGGCTCATCACCTTGCGGACGCGATTGATGCGGCGTTCGGCATTGGTGAATGTGCCGTCCTTTTCGAGGAAGGTCGAACCCGGCAGGAACACATGCGCATAATTGGCGGTTTCGTTGAGGAACAGGTCCTGGACAACAACGCATTCCATCGCGGCCAGACCGGCAGAAACGTGCTTGGTGTCCGGGTCGGACTGGAGGATATCCTCACCCTGGATATAGATACCCCGGAACGTACCATCGACGGCGGCATCCAGCATGTTGGGGATGCGCAGGCCCTGTTCAGCCGAGAGTTCGACGCCCCAGAGTTTTTCGAAGATCGCACGCGTCGCGTCATCAGAGACGTGACGATAGCCGGGGAATTCGTGCGGGAACGAGCCCATGTCACAGGAGCCCTGGACATTGTTCTGGCCGCGCAGCGGGTTCACACCGACGCCAGGACGACCGATATTGCCGGTGGCCATTGCCAGGTTGGCGATGGCCATGACTGTGGTGGAGCCCTGGCTGTGCTCGGTAACACCGAGGCCGTAATAGATCGCGCCATTGCCGCCACGGGCAAACAGCCGCGCCGCGCCGCGGATCAATTCGGCATCGACACCGGAATAGGCTTGGATCGCCTCTGGGCTGTGGCGTTCTTCCGAAACGAACTCGGCCCAATCCTGGAATTCCGACCAGTCGCAACGCTCGCGGATGAAGGCCTCATCATAGAGGCCCTCGGTGACGATGACATGGGCGAGCGCGGTGACGACAGCGACATTGGTGCCGGGCTTCAGCGGCAGATGGTAGTCGGCCTTGACGTGGGCCGTCGAGACAAGCTCGGTCTTGCGCGGATCGACGACGATCAGCTTGGCGCCCTGGCGCAGGCGCTTCTTGAGACGCGAGGCGAATACCGGATGGCCTTCGGTCGGGTTGGCGCCGATGACGATGACGACGTCGGTCTGTTCGACCGAATCGAAATCCTGCGTGCCGGCCGAAGTGCCGAATGTCTGGCCGAGGCCGTAGCCGGTCGGCGAATGGCAGACGCGGGCACAGGTATCGACATTGTTGTTGCGGAAGCCCGAGCGGATGAGCTTCTGCACCAGATAGGTTTCTTCATTGGTGCAGCGCGACGAGGTGATGCCGCCGATCGAGTCGCGTCCATATTGATACTGGATGCGGCGGAACTCGGAAGCGGTATGCGCAAGCGCTTCTTCCCAGGTCACCTCGCGCCACGGATCGGAAATCTTTTCGCGAATCATCGGATTGAGGATGCGGTCCTTATGGGTCGCATAGCCCCAGGCGAACCGGCCCTTGACGCAGGAATGGCCACGGTTGGCCTTGCCATCCTTCCAAGGCACCATGCGCACCAGTTCTTCGCCCCGCATCTCGGCCTTGAAGGAACAACCGACGCCGCAATAGGCGCAGGTGGTGACTTCCGAATGTTCCGGCTGACCGATTTCGATGACGGATTTTTCAATAAGCGTCGCGGTCGGGCAGGCCTGCACGCAGGCGCCGCAGGAAACGCACTCGGAAGACAGAAAATCCTCGCTCATTCCGGCCGACACGCGGCTGTCGAAACCGCGGCCCGAAATCGTCAGGGCGAACGTGCCCTGCACTTCCTCGCAGGCACGGACACAGCGCGAGCAGACGATGCACTTGGCGGGATCATAGGTGAAATACGGATTGGATTCGTCCTTCGGCATCCATTTGAGATTGGCTTCGCCATTGGAGCGCGCCGTGACATGGTTCTCGCCTTCGTAGCCATAGCGCACGTCGCGCAGGCCGACAGCGCCGGCCATGTCCTGCAGCTCGCAGTCGCCATTGGCTGCGCAGGTCAGACAGTCCAAGGGATGGTCGGAGATATAAAGCTCCATCACGCCCTTGCGGATGTCCTTCAAGCGGCTCGTCTGGGTATGGACCTTGAGGCCAGGTGCAACCGGCGTGGTGCAGGAGGCGGGCGTGCCGGCCCGGCCCTCGATCTCGATGAGGCAGAGCCGACAGGAGCCGAAGGCGTCCATCATGTCCGTGGCACAGAGTTTGGGAATTTCGATGCCGGCATCCATGGAGGCGCGCATGATCGAAGTACCTTCCGGCACGGTGATCTCGCGATCATCGATCATCAGGGTAACCATCTTCTCGGATTTCGAGGCAGGCGTACCAAAGTCGATTTCGTGAATAAGGCCCATGATACTACTCCGCTGCCTGAAGGGTCGCTGCCGGACGGAAGTCATCCGGGAAGTGGGTGATGGCACTCATGACCGGATAGGGCGTGAACCCGCCCAAGGCGCAGAGCGAACCGAATTTCATCGTGTTGCTGAGATCCTTGACCAGCGCGAGGTTCTTCTCGGGCTCGATACCGGCAACGATCTTGTCGATGGTCTCGGCGCCGCGCGTCGAGCCGATGCGGCAAGGCGTGCATTTGCCGCAGGATTCGACCGCACAGAACTCGAAGGCGAACTTGGCCTGCGCCGCCATGTCAGCGGTATCGTCAAACACGACGATGCCGGCATGGCCAATGAGGCCGTCCCGCGCCGCGAAGGCTTCGTAGTCAAACGGCGTATCGAACAGCGACACCGGGAAATAGGCGCCCAGGGGACCGCCGACCTGCACCGCCTTGACCGGCCGGCCGCTTGCGGTGCCGCCGCCAATGTCGTTGATGATCGCGCCGAGCGTCAGCCCGAATGCCACCTCGTAGAGACCGCCATGTCGGACGTTGCCAGCGATCTGGATCGGGATCGTGCCGCGCGAGCGGCCCATGCCGAAATTCTTGTAGAACTCGGCGCCGCGCTCCATGATCACGGGCACGGAGGCCAGCGAGATGACATTGTTGACCACCGTGGGCTTGCCGAGGAAGCCCTCGAGCGCCGGCAGCGGCGGCTTGGCGCGGACGATGCCGCGCTTGCCTTCGAGCGAGTTGAGCAGCGCCGTTTCTTCGCCGCAGACATAGGCACCCGCACCGGCCCGCACTTCCATGTCGTAGGCCTTGCCGGAACCGAGAACGGAGCTGCCGAGTACGCCTGCCTTGCGGGCGATCTCGATCGCCTCGCTCATGATCAGGATCGCGTTCGGATATTCCGAGCGCGTATAGATGTAACCCTTGGTCGCGCCGACTGCGATGCCGGCGATTGCCATGCCTTCGATCAGCACGAAAGGGTCGCCTTCCATGATCATCCGGTCAGCGAATGTGCCGCTGTCGCCCTCGTCGGCATTGCAGACGATGTATTTCTGCGGGCCGGCGGCGTCATGCACCGTCTTCCACTTGATGCCGGTCGGGAAGCCTGCGCCGCCGCGACCGCGCAGGCCGGAATCGGTGACTTCCTTGACCACCTCGGCGCCGCTCATCGAAATGGCGCGTTCAAGACCCTTCAAGCCGCCCAGCGCCTTGTAGTCTTCCAGCGACAGCGGATCGGTGATACCGCAACGGAAGAAGGTCAGGCGCGTCTGGTTCTTGAGCCAGGAAATTTCCTCTGTCAGCCCATGGCCAAGCGCATGGCTCTTGCCGTCCAGCATTCCTGCATCCAGCAGAGCAGCGACATCGCGTGCCCTGACCGGCCCATAGGCGACCCGACCCGCCGGCGTCTCGACCTCGACCAGCGTCTCCAGCCAGTGCAGGCCACGCGAGCCGTTGCGGACGACATTGGCATCGAGGTTGCGAGTGGCGATTTCGGTCTCGAAAGCCTTGGCGACCTTGTCGGCGCCAACGGCGAGTGCGGCGGAATCACGGGGAACGAAAATCTTGGTGGTCATGCACGCACCTCCTTCAAGAGGGCAGTGAGTTCGTCGCGGTCGAGGCGGCCGTGGAGCTCACCGTCGACTTGCGCCGAGGGAGCGATGGAACAGAGCCCGAGACAGTAGACAGGCTCCAACGTCACCTTGCCGTCCGCCGCCGTCTCATGCCAATCGAGGTCGAGGGTCTTGCAGGCATGCTCGGCGAGCTCGCGCCCACCCATGGATTGGCAGGCTTCGGCGCGACAGATGCGTACGACGTGTTTGCCCGCCGGATGACTACGGAACTCATGATAGAACGTCACGACACCGTGCACTTCAGCCCGGGAGAGATTGAGTTCGCGGGCGATCAGCGGCAGGGCAGCTTCCGGCACATAGCCATAGTCTTCCTGCAGCGCATGCAGGATCGGCAAGAGCGGGCCTTCAAGCGATTTGAGCTCGTTGACGATTTCAAGCGTACGCTCGGACACGTCGTCTTTCACATGGATGTTCATCGGGCCTCCACCCTCGGCATAACCTCCGCGCGGGACCGGCAGATCACCGCCATTCCGCATTATGCCAGAAATATCAGGAAGTTTCATGGCGGAATCGGAACCCTGTCGATCACGCCGCATATTTTAGCGAATGATGGCGAGAGGGCAGCGAAAGGTCAATAACGTCGTTTCGTCGGTCGATAGAAATTTTCTATCGACTTGATCAGCAAAATAATGCGCAGCGTACTTTCCAATACAATTCGTATTGATGACTTGCAAAAGAAGCGTATAATTCAGAACATTCGAAACTTTCGAGGAATTCGCTATGAAAGTCTCATCTGCGGAATTTATCAAGAACTATGGCAGCCTGTCCGACAAGGCACTTCAGGAACCCGTGACGATCACCAGAAACGGCCGCGACCGGCTCGTGCTGATCTCGACCGAGGAATATGCGCGACTCAGGGCAAGTTATCGCCGCGCGATAAAGGTCGAAGATCTTTCCGACGAGGACATGGAGCTGATTTCTAAGGCCGAAGTACCAGCGGAATACGCCTATCTCGACGAACTTCTGAAGGACTGGAAGCCTGAAGAATGAGCTGGCCGGCACCAGTTCCCGGCATGGTCGTTCGCTATTCCTTCCTTTGGTCGATGGAGGCCGCTGAGTGCCGCGAAGAAAGGATGAAGGACAGGCCATGCGCAATAATACTTGCCACAAGCGACGTCGAAACCGGAACCCGGACACATATCCTGCCTATCACGCATACGCCACCTGCAAACCCGCGAGACGCCGTCGAGCTTCCGCAGCCGCTGAAAGCGCATCTTGGTCTGGATCCCGAGCGGTCATGGATCGTGCTTAACGAACTCAACGTATTCGTTTGGCCGGGCTATGATCCGCGACCGGTCGGACGAACCGCAAGCCCTGTATACGGCGTGCTTCCACCGACATTTTTCCGCCATTTGCGCGCACGCTTCGTTGCGCATCGAAATCCGGCTGTCACCAACCGCACCTAGCCTGCTATCCCAAACCCCGCGCCGCATTGAGCAGTGCCGACACCAGCGGCGTATTCGGATCCCGCTCCAGCGCCACCACACCAACGGAATGGCTGACCTCCGGCTCCACTAGCGGAATAACCACGACATCGTCGACAAAGCCGAATGACCGCACCGCCTCCAGCGGCATGATCGACGCCCATTGGCCGGTCAGCACATGCGTAAACAGCACGATCATCGAATTTGATTCGAGCCGCGGTGCGATCGTGGCTCCGGCATCTGCCATGTGCCGGTTGATGATGCGGCGGTTCTGCATGTCCGTGGTCAGCAGGCAGAGCGGCATTTGGCTGGCTTCCCGCCAGGTGATCGAGGCGCGATTGGCGGGTGCGGCCGCTTTTGCGGCCACCAGATGATAGCGTTCTTCAATCAGCGGCACGGTGACGACCCGGCCAAGCGGCTCGTTTTCCAGATAAGTGATGCCGATATCGGTCTCGAGATTTTCCAGCCGGCTCATAACCTGCAATGAGGTTGCCGACTGAATCGAGAAGGTGACGTCGGGATGCTTCGCCTGGAAGGGCGCAGTGATCTTGGGGATCAGCGACAATGCAGTCGGAATCGCCGCGATCCGTACATGCCCGGAAAGACCGGTGCGAGCCGCACGCATCTCCTCCTTCATCGTGCGGGCGTCGCCGACGATGCGCCGCGACCATTCCAGCACCCGCTGTCCCTCGGGCGTCAGTCCTTGATAACGCGAGCCGCGATTGACCAGCATGACGCCGAGTTCGTTTTCGAGCTGGCGGATGGCGGCTGAAAGCGTAGGCTGGGTGATGCCACACTCCTCGGCGGCACGACCGAAATGCTGCTCACGCGCCAGCGCCAGGAAAAACTGCAGCTTGTCGATCATCCCACTCACCTCCCAAGCCCAACGCGACTTGCAGGGGCAATTGCACCGGACTATAGGACGATTGCAAGATTCTCCTTCAAAAAGCCGACGATCTGCGCTATGGCGCAGGCACGTACAGTTAGTCTACCCAGAAGGCCTGACCCATGGACAAGTTCAATACGCTGACCGGCATTGCTGCGCCCTACCCCGTCATCAATATCGATACGGACATGATCATTCCGAAGGATTACCTGAAGACGATCAAGCGCACCGGCCTCGGCACCGGCCTGTTTGCCGAAGCGCGCTACAAGGACGATGGCTCGGAAAACCCCGACTTCGTGCTCAACAAGCCTGCCTATCGCCATTCGCAGATTTTGGTCGCGGGCGACAATTTCGGCTGCGGCTCTTCGCGCGAACATGCGCCCTGGGCGCTGCTGGATTTCGGCATTCGCTGCGTGATCTCCACCAGCTTCGCCGACATCTTCTACAACAACTGCTTCAAGAACGGCATCCTGCCGATTGTCGTCAAGCCGGACGAACTGGAAAAGCTTCTCGACGATGCAAGCCGCGGCTCCAACGCCACGCTCACCGTCGATCTCGAAGCCCAGGAAATCAAGGGCCCGGATGGCGGCACGATCAAGTTCGATATCGATCCCTTCCGCAAGCATTGCCTGCTCAACGGCCTCGACGATATCGGCCTGACGCTTGAAAAGGCCACCTCGATCGACACATACGAAAAGAAGGCTGCTGGCACCCACCCCTGGGCGGCCTGATTTAATCCTTGCAATAGAACAAATGGCCCGGATTTCCGAGCCATTTTCATTTTGGCCAGAGATTGCTCTCAGGCGACCTTCTTGCCCTGATCGATGAGCGACTGGCGGATCGCCACATCCGCCGGCGTGACCGCAAGCGCGCCAACCAGGGCCTTGAGCTTGGCACCATCAAGCGAATGCGGCGTATTCCACAGATAGCGCATTTCCAGCACTTCCCGGGCGATGCCATAAAACGGGCTGATCAGCCGGAACATCCACCAGGGCGCGGCGCCAAGCTTCATCTTCCGGCCTGTCGCCTTTTCCACGCTGCGCTTGAACTCGCTGCCATTCAGCGTGTGGCCTTCGAATGTGTAGGCGTCGAATACCGGCAGCGTATCGATCTTCTCGGCCAGCAGGACGAAGGCGTTGCCAAGGTCCGGCAGATAGGCAAGCGCATGCGGAATATTGGCGGGACCGGGCCAGGTGAAGGTGCCCTTGTTGACGCCCTTGATCATGAACAGGTCGAACCACGACCCGGTACCGGATGTGCCGTAGAAATCGCCGGCGCGCAGGATGACGGTCTTGGTGCCGTTGCGGCGGGCTTCATCTTCGAACATCCGCTCCATCTCGATGCGGATCTTGCCCTTGCGGGTTTCGGCGAACTGTCTTGTGTCCGGGCCGGCATTCACCGGAATGGCATGGCCATAGTTGTAGACATTGCCGATAAACAGATGTGGCACCCCATGCGCCTTGGCTGCAGCCATGACATTGCGCGCCATCGGCATCACCTTCTTGGCCCATTGATCATAGGGCGGGTTCAGGCCGTTGAAGATCAGGTCGACACCAGCCGTCGCGGCAATCAGTGCAGCCTCCGACATCGCATCGGCGGCACGGAACTCGACCTTGCCTTCAACGCCTTCGCAGCGACCGCTGCGAGTGACGGCGACGACGTCATGGCCCTGTGCGAGAAAGGCTTTGGCGACCTCATGGGCGATGCGGCCATTGGCTCCGAGAATTGCGATGCGCATGTCATTCACTCCATTTGGTGTTTGCTATGCGTCGGATATAATCGGTGTTTTTGTTATAATAAATTGACGTATTTTTATATCTTATATAACAATTGGCATATGAACGAACTCGACTGGAATCTCATCCGCACCTTCATCGCCGTCGCCGACAGCGGCAGCCTGTTGGCGGCGGCGGCAAAGCTCGGCGTCACCCAGCCGGGAGTGGGCCGGCACATCAATCAACTCGAAGAGGCTCTTGGCCTGACGCTGTTCATCCGCGGTCGCAGCGGCATGAAGCTGACCGATGCCGGCCTAGCGGTGCTCGATGACGCGCGCGCCATGCGCGCCGAGTTCGACCGCTTCATGCTGAAGGCCGGTGGCCATGACGAACGTGTGGCGGGTCCGGTGCGGATCACCGCGAGCCGCATCGTTTCGGTCTACATCCTGCCATCAATGCTGGCCCGATTGCGCGCCGCGGAGCCGGAACTGGAGATCGAGCTGGTGCCGGACAACGCGGTCGCCAACCTGCTGGCGCGCGATGCCGATATTGCCATCCGCATGGTCCGCCCGACCCAGAACGACCTGATCGCCACCAAGATCACCGATATTCCGCTCGGTGCCTTTGCCCATGTCGACTATCTCACCGCACATGGCACGCCGGACAGAATCGAGGATCTGAAGGGACATGCGGTCATCGGCTACGACCGGGAGGATCGCATTCTGCTCGCCATGCGGCAACTGGGCCTGCCGGCGGAGCGCTCGATGTTTGCCTTCAGGACGGATGACGAAGTGGCTGCACTGGAATTGGTCAAGGCAGGCGCCGGCATCGGCTTTGCACAGCTGCATCTGGCCGCGAAAATCCCGACGCTGCGGCGCGTGCTGCTCGATCTTGCTATTCCGTCGCTGCCTGTGTGGCTGTGCGCACATCAGGATCTCAAGACCAGCCGCCGGATTCGCCGGACGATGGATTTTCTGCAAGAGGAATTGAGGAAGCTGCCGGTATCAGGTAGTCACTGAATTTCGTTCGGCGAGACGACAGTGGCTTCGATCGCCTCGATATCATCGTCGGAGAGGCCGAAATGGTGGCCGATCTCATGGATCAGCACGTGGCTGATAATATCGCCAAGCGTCTCTTCATTTTCGGCCCAGTAATCGAGGATCGGCCGGCGATAGAGCGAAATTCGGTTCGGCAATTCGCCATTTTCGACCGAGAAACGCTCGGTGACGCCGCGGCCCTCGAACAGGCCCAGCAGGTCGAACGGGGTTTCCAGCGCCATGTCCTCAAACACGTCGTCGGACGGAAAGTCGGAGATTTCGATGATCAGGTCCTGACAGAGCGCACGGAAATGCTCGGGCAGCTGCCCATAGGCCTCACGGGCCAGTTGCTCGATTGCTTCCAATGTCGGGGCATATGCGTCCCGCCACTCGTCTGTCTGGTCTATACTGGCCATATCAACTCCTGTCCGCCCTATATAGAGAGTCCATCCGGCTTTTGCGAGCACGAAAACGGAGGCTGTTCAGGACGGTTTCGGCGGGATATCGAAATCGAAGCGGCGGGTTGGAAACGGTGCCAGGCGATGGCTGAAATGCCACCATTCGCGCCGATAGCCCGTGAAGCCACGCCGCGCCATGGCCTCGGCAAGCAGCAATCGAAGTTTGCGCGCATCTTCCGGTATGGCGACACTGTCGATATGGGCGCGCGGGTCGAAGAAGTCGAATGGCGTGCCAGATCAAGCGTCGTGAAGCTGTCCTTGGTGAGCCGAACCAGCGTCAGGTCAACGGTGCCGCCCGAGGAATGCGCGGACGCCTTGCCGATATAGCCCTCGGCGACCAGCCGGTTGCGCGGCACATTGGGATTATGATCGGGATCTGCCGGGCCGTTTTCCCAGGCCCATTCGACGAAGTGCTTCACCGCCTTGACCGGCCGGTAGCAATCGAGAACCTAGATAGCGTAGCCCTTGGGCATCAGATCACGCTGCACGGCCGCCAGCGCCTTTGCGGTCCGCTCCGTCAGAATGCATTCACCGGCGAGGTAGCCGGGCACCCGCGCGTGGGTAAAGTTGTTTTCACCCGCATAGCGCATGTCCTGCGCGATGGTCGGATCGATATCGGAGAGATAGACAAAACCCCGCGGCAACTCGGTCGCGAATGCCGCCGCTGTCAGAAAAGACGAGAAAACGCCGGCCACCAGGACGGTGGCCGGGCGAAAGTGCAAGAACATCAGACCCTTTTGACCAACCGGATCAGAAGTAGCAGGATGATCGCACCGATCGCTGCCGATATGATTGAGCCGATCCATCCGCCGCCAAGGCTGATGCCGATACGCGGAAACAGAAAGCCCGCGATAAAGGCGCCGACAATGCCGACGACGATGTTGCCGATCAGGCCGAAACCGTAACCCGTGACGATCAGCCCGGCCAGCCAGCCGGCGATAGCGCCGATAATAAGAAATATGAGAAGACTCTCGATGCCCATGATTGCTCCCTTGATGCTGTAGCGGAAACTGAACGCACTTCCCGCACTTTGGTTCCTCGCCCCCGCTGATATCACACGCCTAAGTACTCGACATGTCAAACTGATTTGTTGAGGATTGACTCGCGGGCAAATGATGAGGCTACAAGAGCACGACGATGGCAATGAAGACGATGGCAATTGCGGGCGCAGATTTCGACTGTCTCGATCTCGGCAGCGGCACTCCCGTGATCTTCCTGCACGGTGCGCTGGGCGACGTCCGAACCTTTGCGCCACATTGCGAGATTCTCGCCACGGGCTTCCGGGCGATCACCTATAGCCAGCGCTATTTCGGCACAAAGCCTTGGCCGGAAAACGGTCCCACCTTCGGCATCGAAACCCATGCGGCCGATCTCGTCGCTTTGGTCGAGGCGTTGGGCATCGGGCCGGTCCTTGTCGTGGCATGGTCCTATGCCGGGCACGCTGCCTTGCGGGCAGCACAAATGCGGTGTGACCTTTTCCGAGCGATGCTGATTTATGAAACCGGCTTCCAGACCTTCATGACCGACAAGGCGGAGATCGCAGCCTTCAAGGCTGACCTCAACGAGATGTTTGCGCCGATCCTTGCCGCAGCGAGCGAGGGCCGGTTGGAGGATGCCGCACGACTTGTGATCGATGGGTCGGCGGGCGAGGCAGGATATTTCGATCGACAATCGCAGCGCAGCCAGACTATCGAGCTTGAAAACGCGCACATGCTGCCGCTGCTGCTTAACCAGACGCCGCCGCCGCGCATCACAGCAGATGATCTCAAGGCATTGGATGTGCCCGCGACCATCGCCTGCGGCGAATGCTCACGCCCGGCCTACAGGCTCGTATCGGAAGCGGCAATGCGCATTCTACCCGGCCCGCACCATGTCGTCGCTGGCGCCAGCCATTTCTGGCCGGACGCCGAGCCCGCGGCGTTTTGTGGGTTGGTGAGGGATTGGGTGAATGCTCCGAGAGCATAAGGCCCGCTCATCCGGCCTTCGGCCACCTTCTCCCCGCTGGGGAGAAGAGGGATAGTGTCTAAAGCCGCCCAAGGTGGGCATCACCCAAAGCGCAGGAGTGATTGACGCAAAACAGGGCAACAAACCGGTCTTCTCCCCTTGGGGAGAAGGTGGCCCGAAGGGCCGGATGAGGGGGTTGGCACCCATGACGGTGAATCAAGGGCACGAGTCTTCCCAGCCGACTTTTGGGCAGTCTATCAAACGATCCCGCCGCCCGAACCAGTCACCGCCGGACGCTCGTCCGAGACCTTGGCTCGATAGCCAGACGCGCGATAGGTCGCGACCGGATTGATCGCGCCTTCCTGCTCCAACCGTGCCATGGCGAGAATCGGCTCGACGTCGGTACGGAACGCCTTCTTCAGCGTCTCGTATGCCATCAGCGCATCGCCGCCTTCCTGGTAGCCGGAAAGCGCTTCGCGATCGACAATGAGGGCCTGTGCATAGGCGCGCGACACCTCCATCGCGGAAGTCATCAGGCTCTCGATCGGGTCGGTGACATTGTGGCTCTGGTCGAGCATATGCGCCGGGCTGAAACCATCGGCCTCCGAAAGCTCGGCATCGGCCAGTTCGTTGAACACGAGGAAAAGACGGTAGGGGTCGATCGAGCCCGTATCGAGGTCGTCGTCGCCATATTTTGAATCGTTGAAGTGGAAACCGCCGAGCTTCTTGAACTGGATCAGCCGCGAGACGATCATTTCGATATTCACATTCGGAGCGTGATGGCCGAGATCGACCAGGCAGAAAGCCTTGGGGCCAAGCTCCTGGGCGATCATGTAGTTGGTGCCCCAATCCTGCACCACGGTCGAATAGAAGGCCGGCTCGTACATCTTGTGTTCGGAGAAGATCCGCCAGTCATCCGGCAGCTTGCTGTAGATCGATTTCATCGACTCCAGATAACGCTCGAAGCTCCTGGCAAAATGGCTCTGGCCGGGAAAGTTCGAGCCGTCGCCGATCCACACGGTCAGCGCCTTGGAGCCCAGCGCCTGGCCGATCTCGATGCATTCGAGATTGTGATCGACCGCCTGCTGGCGAGTGGCGCTGTCGGCATTCGACAGCGAGCCGTATTTGTAGGACAGCCGCTGCTGCGGCTGGTCCTGGAAGGTATTGGAATTCATCGCGTCGAAACCGAGGCCAAGTTCATCGCCCCGCTGCTTCAGCGCCTTGAGGTCATCGACCTTGTCCCACGGGATATGCAGCGACACCGTCGGCGTCGCCCGCGTCAGCTGCTGGATGACCGAACAATCCTCGAGCTTGTCGAAGATGTTGCGCGGCTCACCCTTGCCGGGGAAACGCGCAAACCGCGTGCCACCGGTGCCGACACCCCATGAGGGAACGGCGACGCCATAGGCAGCGACCTTGTCCTTGACCCAACCGATATCGACGCCGCGGCGCGACAGCACCTCGCCGAGATGATCGTAATCCGCTTCAAGCGCCGCATGCGCCTTTTCGTTCTCGGCGTCGATAACGCCGTTGGAAATCATCGTCATCTCTTTCCTCCCAATATAACTTTGCGGCCGTGGCTGCCCCTCATCCGGCTGCCGCCACCTTCTCCCCGTTAAAACGGGACGAAGGGACTTGTGGCACTGTCAGCACTTCTAGCGTCCCCTCTCCCCGTTCTTACCGGGAGAGGGTTAGGGTGAGGGGCAGCCCAAAGGCTTACCGCGTGAATGCCTGGGCGTTGCCCGCGTCGACATTCAATATGTTGCCCGTCGATTTGGCCGAGGCCGGCGAGGCGAAGAAGTAGATGCCTTCGGCTATGTCTTCCGGGAACACCGACAGCTTCAGCATCGAGCGCGAACGATAGTGCTCCTCAAGATCGTCGGTCGACATCTTGTAGGCCGCCGCGCGTTGTTCCTTCCACTCGCCACTCCAGATCTTCGAGCCGCGCAGCACAGCATCCGGATTGACGGTGTTGACGCGGATGCCCTTTTCCGCACCTTCAAGCGCCAGGCAGCGGGCGAGATGGATTTCGGCCGCCTTGCCGGTGCAATAGGCCGCAGCATTCGGCGATGCCGCAAGGCCGTTCTTGGATGCGACGAAAACGATATTGCCGCCGATCTTCTGGCTCTCGAACACCCGGAAGGCCTCGCGCGACACGAGGAAATAGCCCTTGGCGAGAATGTCGATATTCTTGTCCCACAGTGCCAGCGTCGTCTCGGTGATCGAGGCCGAAGAGGCCAGTCCGGCATTCGACACCAATATGTCGAGGCCGCCATATTCGGTCACCGAGCTGGCAAAGCCGGCGATCACGGCGTCTTCGCTGGTGACGTTGATCAGCGCCGAACGCACCTGGTCGGCGCCATAGCGCTTGGAGAAATCGTCACTTGCGGCTTCGAGCGCGCCGGCGTCGATATCGGCGAGCACCACGCAAGCGCCCTCTTTCAGGAACCGTTCAGCCGTCGCGCGGCCGATACCGCCGGCACCGCCGGTGATCAGCGCGACCTTGCCGGCCAGCGATTTCGACTTTGGCATACGCTGCAGCTTGGCTTCCTCGAGCAGCCAGTATTCGATGTCGAAGGCTTCCTGCTCCGGCAGGCCCATATAGGTCGAGACCGAGGACGAACCGCGCATGACGTTGATGGCGTTGACATAGAACTCGCCGGAAATTCGCGCTGTCGCCTTGTCCTTGGCAAAGGTGATCATGCCGACGCCGGGCACCAGATAGACCACGGCATTCGGATCGCGCATGCCAGGCGAATTGCCGTGCTTGCAACGCTCGTAATAGGCCTTGTAGCCCTCGCGATAGTCGGCGACCGCCTGGTCGAGACCAGCCAGCGTGCCGGCGACATCCGGGTTGCCGGGGTCGAAATTTACCACCAGCGGGCGGATCTTGGTGCGCAGGAAATGGTCGGGGCAGGATGTGCCGAGTGCGGCCAACGGCTCAAGATTGTTGGAGGACACGAATTCCAGCACCGCGTCGCTGTCGTCGAAATGACCGACCTTTGCTTCCGATGACGAGATCATGCCGCGAATGACCGGCATAAGCGCACCGGCGACCTTCTTGCGTTCGTCAGCGCCGAGCGGGCGATACTTGTCGCCGCCGAACACCGGGCCGGTGATCTTCTTTTCAAACCAGGCAATCGCCGTGTTGATGATTTCGATCGTGGTCAGATAGCTCTCTTCAGCCGTGTCGCCCCAGGTGAACAGGCCATGGCTTTCCAGCACCAGGCCGCGCGCCTTGGGATTTTCCAGGCAGAATTTTTCGAGCCATAGACCCAGTTCGTAACCCGGACGCTTCCATGGCAACCAGCCGATCTCGCCGCCGAAGATTTCCTGCGTCAGCTCCTTGGAATTCTTGGCCGCGGCAATGGCAATGATCGCGTCGGGATGCATATGGTCCACGTGCTTGCGCGGCACATAGGCATGCAGGGGCGTATCGATCGAGGCGGCACGCGGATTGAGATTGTAGGTGCAATGGGGGAGAAGATCGACCATCTCGTCTTCGAACTGGACGCCGCGATAGACATTCTTCAGCGCCTGCAGCTTGTCCATGTAGAGTGTCGCAAAACCGTCGCGCTTGATCGTGCCGACGTCGCCGCCCGAGCCTTTGACCCACATGACTTCGACCATCTGGCCAATGAGCGGATCCTTCTCCATCACCTTGGCCGAGGTGTTGCCGCCGCCGTAATTGGTGATGCGCTTGTCCGACCCCAGGAGATTGGAGCGGTATATCAGCCGCTCCGACTCGCTCATGCCAGCGGCACGGTCCTTGTCCCACAGGTTGGCAAGGCGCGCGCCTTTCTGCTCAGCACTCATGATATTTCCTCCCGGCATGTTTTTGTCCGCGTGAAAGTGCGCGGTGACGATTGGCGATCAAATCACACGGATTGGCGCAAGTTGTCAATCATAAATGATCATTTCCGATCATATTGCAACGCACAATGAAATAATTTGATCGTATGTGATTGACACTGCGCGAAATTGATGGAACGTTAAGGACATTGGGGGAGGCCATATGCACGAGAAAGAGCGCCACAGGATCATCATGTCAGCGGTTCAGGAGAAGCCGGTTGTCACCGTGCCTGAGCTCGTTGAACTGACTGACAGCTCGGAGGCGACGATCCGGCGTGATATCGCGGCGTTGCATGTGCAGAAGAAAGTGCGTCGCGTTCGTGGCGGCGCCGAAGCCCTTCACCCGCCGCAATTCGTCGGCCTGGCCGGACGACCCTTTTCCGTCAACGAAACGATCAACAGTCGTCAGAAGCAACAGATCGCCCGCGAGGCGGTGGCGCTGTGCGAGGACGGCGATGCGGTGATCATCAATGGCGGCACCACGACCTTCCAGATGGTGCACTTTCTCTCCAATCGCCGTCTGCAGGTGTTTACCAACTCGTTTCCGATCGCCGAGCATCTGCTGAAGAATTCCAAGAACACCGTGATGCTGTCGGGCGGCGTGATCTATCGCGAGCAGAACATCATCCTGTCGCCGTTCGACAATGACGTGACGCGCAATTTCTATGCGCAACGGATGTTCATGGGCGCACAGGGGCTCGGGCCCCTTGGACTGATGGAAGCCGATCCGCTGCTGATCCAAGCGGAACAGAAACTCATCGACCAGGCAGACGATCTGATCGTGCTGGTCGATTCATCGAAATTCAGCAAGCGTTCGAGCCTCATCCTTTGCGGCCTCAAGCGCATTGCCACTGTCATTACAGATTCCGGCATCGAGGACAGGCATGCCGCGATGCTAGAAGCCGCCGGCGTCACATTGATCGTCGCCGGTCGTGAAGAAATGAAGACAGAGAAATCGTCCGTCGGATCCTGAAGGAGGGGATCAGGCGGGAGACATTAAACCCCAGGGAGGAAATCATGGGTATTCTGAAGAAAATTCTAATGACTGCAGCCATTTCGACGGCGCTGATCGCCAATGTGGCGCATGCTGAAAACAAGAAGATCGCCATCGTCGTCAAGGCGCTCGGCATCGGCTTCTTCGACGCCGCCAACAAGGGCGCCCAGGAAGCCGCCAAGGAACTCGGCGACGTCGACATCATCTATACCGGCCCGACGACGACGACGGCCGAAGGCCAGATCGAAGTCATCAATTCGCTGATCGCCCAGAAGGTCGATGCCATTGCCGTTTCGGCCAATGACGCCGACGCGCTGGTTCCGGCGCTCAAGAAAGCCATGGATCGCGGCATCAAGGTGATCTCGTGGGATTCGGGTGTCGCCAAGGACGGCCGCATGATGCACCTCAACCCGTCGTCCAACCCGCTGATCGGCAACATGATCATCAAGCTGGCTGCCGACAACCTGCCTGAAGGCGGCGACGTTGCCGTTCTCTCGGCAACCGCGACAGCGACGAACCAGAACACCTGGATCGCCGAAATGAACAAGGTGCTCCCGAACTACAAGGGCATCAACGTCGTTGCCACCGTCTATGGCGACGACCTCGCCGACAAGTCCTATCGCGAAACGCAAGGCCTGATCCAGAAGTACCCCAACCTCAAGGCCATCATTGCGCCGACCTCCGTTGGCATCGTTGCGGCTGCCCAGGCAGTTGAAGACGGCGGCAAGGTCGGCCAGATCAATGTCACCGGTCTCGGCCTTCCCTCCGAAATGGCAGGCCACGTGAAGGCCGGCTCGTCCAAGTCTTTCGCGATCTGGAACCCGATCGACCTCGGCTATACCGCAACCATGATCTCCTACGACCTGATCAATGGCGCCGAAGCCAAGCCGGGCGCGGAACTGAAGACCGGCCGCATGGGCAGCGTCAAGCTCGACGACAACAACGAAGCGGCCATGTCCGATCCGTTCGTCTACGACGCCACGAACGTCGAGGAATTCGCCAAGATCTTCTGATCTCAGCGACGACCCTTACCCGGCCTCCTGATCGGAGGCCGGCTTCTATTGAATGGCGAGGCTGCACCGGGCACCCTCTTCTCCCCTTGGGGAGAAGGTGGCTCGAAGAGCCGGATGAGGGGTTCTCATTCCAACTAAAACCCCTCATCGCCTCGCATTCGCTCGGCTCTTCTCCCCAAGGGGAGAAGAGGGTGCACGACGCGCCTTCGCTATAAAATCCATCACTCCGACCTTGCAGATTGCCCATGGACGCCATGACACCAAAACCGGACGCAACGATCAGGCTCGAAGGAATTTCCAAATCCTTCCCCGGCGTCAAGGCGCTGAGCGGCGTGTCGCTCTCTCTCTATCCCGGCCAGGTCACAGCGTTGGTGGGCGAAAATGGCGCGGGCAAGTCGACGCTCGTCAAGGTCCTGACCGGCATCTATCAGCCCGACGAGGGCGAAATCCATCTGGGCGATGTCCACACCATTTTCCCGACCGCACATGCGGCCCTGAAAGCCGGCATCACCGCCATTCATCAGGAAACAGTGCTGTTCGATGAGTTGTCGGTCGCCGAGAACATCTTCATCGGCCACTCGCCGCGCAATCGCTTCGGGCTTATCGACTGGTCTGTCATGCTCGACAAGGCACGCGGCCTGCTCAAGCGCGCGGGCGCCGACATCGACCCGAAAATGCGGCTTCGCGATCTCTCCATTGCCTCTCGACACCTGGTCGCCATCGCCCGGGCGCTGTCTGTCGATGCGCGCGTCGTCGTCATGGACGAACCGACTGCCGCCCTCTCCCACAAGGAGATCGGCGAACTCTATGAACTGGTTGATCGCCTGAAGGCCGACGGCAAGGCGATCCTGTTCATCTCCCACAAATTCGACGAGATCTTCCGCATCGCCGATCGCTACACCGTCTTCCGCGATGGCCAGATGGTCGGCGAGGGCCTGATCCGTGACACCAACAACAACGACCTCGTCCGCATGATGGTCGGCCGCGACATTGGCCAGGTTTTCCCCAAGAAGCAGGTGGAGCCGGGCGCATCGGTGCTCACCGTGTCCGGCTACTGCCATCCCACCGAATTCGAGGACATCGGCTTTGAGCTAAAGAAAGGCGAGATCCTCGGCTTCTACGGCCTGATCGGCGCCGGCCGCTCGGAATTCATGCAGTCATTGTTCGGCATCACCAAGCCGTCCAAGGGCGCGATCAAGATCGACGGCGAGATCGCCGTCATCCGCAGCCCCGCCGAAGCGGTCGACAAGGGCATCGTCTATGTGCCCGAAGAGCGCGGCCGCCAGGGTGCGATCACCGCCATGCCGATCTTCCAGAATGTGACGCTCCCGTCGATTTCGAAGACCTCGCGCGCAGGTTTCCTGCGGCTGGCCGAGGAGTTCAAGCTGGCACGCGAATATACATCGCGGCTTGACCTGCGCGCCGCCTCGCTCGACCAGGATGTCGGCACGCTGTCCGGCGGCAACCAGCAGAAGGTGGTCATCGCCAAATGGCTGGCCACCAAGCCAAAAGTCATCATTCTCGACGAACCCACCAAGGGCATCGACATCGGCTCCAAAGCCGCCGTGCATGAATTCATGAGCGAACTCGCGGCCGCTGGCCTGTCGGTGATCATGGTGTCCTCGGAAATCCCTGAAATCCTCGGCATGGCCGATCGCGTCATCGTCATGCGCGCAGGCCGGATCGCTGGCCAATTCGCGCGCGAGGGCCTGACCGCCGAGACGCTGGTGCGCACAGCCGCCGGCATTGGAGAAGCAGCATGATGCGCCTGCTGAAATATCGCGAAATCCAGCTGCTGTCGGCGATCATCGCGCTGACGCTGCTGATCTCGCTCCGTGTGCCAGTGTTCCTGACCCCCGCCAGCCTCGGCAATGTCTATAACGACACGTCGATCCTGATCATCCTGGCGCTCGGCCAGATGGGTGTCATCCTGACCAAATGCGTTGATCTGTCGATGGCCGCCAATCTGGCGCTCTGCGGCATGGTCACCGCGATGCTGAACCTGGCCTTTCCGGGCATTCCGGTACCGCTGCTGATCCTTGCGGCCATCGCGCTCGGCGTCTTCCTCGGTTCGATCAACGGCCTGCTGGTCTGGAAACTCGACATGCCGCCGATCGTCGCCACACTCGGTACGATGACGATTTTTCGCGGCATCATTTTCCTGCTGACCGACGGCAAGTGGATCAATGCCCACCAGATGTCGGCGGCCTACAAGGCGTTCCCACGTGATTTGCTGCTGGGGATCCCGGTATTGAGCTGGACCTCGATCATCGTCGTGCTGATCATGCTTATCGTCATTGGCCGCACCGCACTCGGCCGCTCGTTCTTCGCCGTCGGTGGCAACGCCAATGCCGCCATCTATGCCGGCATCGATCCCGGCCGCACCCGCTTCGTGGCCTTTACCATCTCCGGCGCGCTGTCCGGGCTGGCGGGCTACCTGTGGATTTCACGCTATGCCGTCGCCTATGTCGATATAGCACTCGGCTTCGAGCTCGATGTCGTCGCAGCCTGCGTCATTGGCGGCGTCTCGATTGCCGGCGGCATCGGCTC
Source organism: Shinella sp. OV683 (assembly GCF_057787725.1). Classification (NCBI taxonomy): domain Bacteria; kingdom Pseudomonadati; phylum Pseudomonadota; class Alphaproteobacteria; order Hyphomicrobiales; family Rhizobiaceae; genus Shinella; species Shinella sp. OV683. Next base: position 5,485,091 of record NZ_CM173543.1, on the reverse strand, counting down.
CGTACCGGGTGCCCTGCTCGGCGCCTTATTTCTCGGCATCATCAAGAACGCGCTGCCGGTCATCAATGTCTCGCCCTTCTGGCAATTGGCGATCTCCGGCACCGTCATCATCATCGCCGTCGCCTTCAATGCCCGCGCCGAGCGCAAGAAGGGCCGCATCATTCTCAAGAAAGCCGAGGTTCTGGCATGAGCACGGTCGAACATACCTCCCGCCAGATCCCTGATCGCCTGAAGGGCGGTGCCGAACGCTTCTTCAAGAGCTGGGAGAGCCTGCTGTTCGTGGTTGTCGTGATGATTTTCATCGTCAACTCCTTCGCCTCCCCCTATTTTCTCGACCCATGGAACCTGTCGGACGCCACGTTCAATTTCACCGAGAAGGCGCTGGTGGCGCTGGCGATGGCGCTGGTGATCATCTCGGGCGAGATCGACCTTTCGGTCGCCTCGATCATCGCCATTGCCTCGACGATGATGGGCACCGCCCTGCAATATGGTGCTGGCCCGTTCGAACTCGTGCTGGTGGGCCTTGCAACGGGCGTCATCTGCGGCGCCATCAATGGCTGGCTGGTCACGGGTCTCGGCCTTCCCTCGATTGTTGTCACCATCGGCACGATGAGTCTCTTCCGCGGCCTCGCCTACATCATTCTCGGCGACAAGGCCTATACCGGCTACCCCTCCGACTTCGCCTGGTTCGGCCAAGGTTATGTCTGGTGGGTGTTCTCGTTCGAGCTCGTGCTGTTCGTCGTCATGGCGCTGGTATTCTATGTCCTGCTGCAGCGGACGAGTTTCGGCCGGCTGGTCTATTCTATCGGCAACAACCAGACAGCTGCGATGTTTTCCGGCGTCAAGGTCGCCCGGGTCAAGTTCATCCTGTTCGTGCTGACCGGCCTGATGTCCGGCGTCGCCGCCGTCTGCCTGACCTCACGGCTTGGCTCGACACGGCCGTCGATCGCCACGGGGCTTGAACTCGAAGCCATCACCATGGTCGTCTTGGGAGGCGTCGCCATCAACGGCGGCTCGGGCAGTATTCTCGGCGTCGTGCTGGCCGCCATCATCATGGGGCTGGTCACTTTCGGATTCGGCCTGCTCAATGTCCCCGGCATTGTCATGTCGATCTTCATCGGCCTGTTGCTGATCCTGGTGATTGCAATTCCCGTCATTCTCGGGAAAATCGGCCGCAGCCGCAAAGCCGGCTGACGGGGGGACGAAGCCAGAATGAATGCATACCGCAATATCGCCGTGATCGACATTGGCAAGACCAATGCGAAGGTCACGCTGTTCGACCTCGAAACATCAACCGAATCCGACGTGTTCTCGATCGAAAACAAAGTGGTGCCAACGGGGCTCTATCCGCATCACGATATCGATGGCATCTGGGCCTTCCTGCTGTCATCGTTGAAGAAGCTCCAGGCCAACACGTCAATTGATGCAATTGCGATTTCAGCCCATGGCGGCTCGGTCACATTGGTCGGTGCCGATGGCGAACTTGCCATGCCGATGCTCGACTATGAGCATGACGGACCTGACAGCCTGGGCACGGACTACGACGCCATCCGTCCTCCTTTCTCCGAAACCGGATCGCCGAGGCTCGCCACCGGCTTGAATGTCGGCGCGCAGATCTACTGGCAGGCAAAGACCTTTCCCGCAGAGTTCGCCAAGGTCACCGCAATCGTCCCCTATCCACAGTTCTGGGCACTGCGCCTGACCGGCAAAAGCGCCATGGAAATGACCTCGATCGGTGCGCACACCGATCTGTGGAACCCCTATAAGAAAGACTACTCGTCGCTGGTCGACAGCATGGGCTGGCGAAAGCTGATGCCGCCGATGAGCAGCGCCTTCGACATTCTCGGCACTATCAAGCCCGATGTCGCCGCCGCGACCGGCCTTTCTGTCAGCACACCGGTCTTCAGCGGCTTGCACGATTCCAATGCCTCGCTGCTGACACATCTGAAATCACGCCCGTCACCGTTCTCCGTTGTCTCGACCGGAACCTGGGTAATCTGCTTCTCGGTAGGCGGTAAAAAGGTCGTGCTCGACGAGACGCGCGACACACTGATGAATGTCAACGCCTATGGCGATCCGGTGCCCTCCGCCCGCTTCATGGGCGGCCGCGCTTTCTCACTGTTGAAGGCGGACGGCAAGGCCGGGATCACCGAGGCCGATCGCGATCAGGTGCTCGACGGCGGCATCATGCTGCTGCCGTCGGTTCCGGACGATTCCGGCCCCTTCGTGCATCGCAAAGGCAGCTGGCTGGGCGATGTCGAAGCGCTGACGCCGGGCGGGTACCTCTTCGCCGTGTCGCTGCATCTCGGCATGATGACATCGACCTCGCTCGAACTGATCGGAGCGGATGGCCCGGTGATAGTGGAAGGCCCATTTGCCGCCAATCGCACGTTCCTCGAGGTGCTCAATATCATGACCGGCCGCGATATCGTCACCGGCGGCGGCATTACCGGCACCAGCGCGGGTGCGGCATGCGTGGCGCTTGGCCGCGAGGCGACTATCACCACGGGCGCCAAGGTCGTGACGCTTTTGCCCGATCCGCGTATCGCTTCCTATGTTGCCAAATGGCAGCAGACGATCGCAAACGGGTAGGCAACACCTACATTTCTATCTGCGCAAACACGCATGGTTAATGGTCGATTAACCCCTCGCCGATACGATTGGATCAATATGGCCGCATCCTCCCCGCGGCCATGATTCCTTTCGAGTTGGCGGGTCGATCTACATGGCAAGAAGCATTCCGGCGGATTACGAGAGTCAGTCCCTGCGCTTCACTCTGACATCCTTTCTCTGGCGACAGGCCAAGGTCATGGCCGGGCTTGCCCTGCTTGCCGTGCTGGCGCTGGCGATCACGGCACTGTCGACCTGGAATGTGCTCGACCCCAGCTATTCCAATGCCACCTCGCGCGAGCCATCGAACCTGCTCGGCGCCTGGGGCGCCTACTTTGCCGACCTGATGATGCAGTTCTTCGGCCTTGGCGCGGTCGTGGCCCTGCTGCCGGTATTTGCCTGGTCGCTGATGATGATCTTCAATGTCCCGGTCCATCGGCTGATCAAGCGTCTGTTCGCCTGGTTCGGCGGCTCCATTTTTGCCGCAGCTGCCCTGTCCTGCTTTCAGGCGCCGGTGACATGGCCAATCCCCAACGGTCTTGGTGGCGTGTTCGGCGACCTGATTCTCAAATTCCCCGCTCTCTTTCTCGGCAACTATCCGCACGGGCTGGTCGCCGGCTTCATCGGCACGCTCTGCGCCGCCCCCGCCCTCGGGCTGCTGGCCTTCGCCGCCAACCTGATCGTCACATCGGAACCTGAAGTGATCGCAAAGCCGGGCGGCAAAGCTGTGATGCCCGTCAAGATCGTCAAGCAACAGCCCATCGTGCCCGACGAGGACGATGAGGAGGAGCGCGAATCGCCGTTCTCCTACATCATGGGCTATGCAACGCACGCCTGGTACTCGACCCAGGCCCGCCTTCGCCGCCTCAGCGGGGCACCCGCCAAGCGCCCGCAGCAGCGCCGCGAGATCGATACGCCCTACGATCTCAACGAGGACGAATTCGGCCTCATGCATGTCAGCGCGTCCGAAGCGCGTACCAAGGGCCGCGCCGAGCCTTCGATGTTTGCCGAGGACGGCAAGCAGCCGATGTCGACGCTTCGTCGCATCATATCAGCGCCCTCGATGAACCCCGACATCGACGACGATGACGAACCGCCATTCGACCTCGATCGCCATCATCCCGACGGACTTCTCGCCGATGAAGACGACGACGAAGATCTTGATGATTGGCAAGTAAAGCCTGAAGTCCGCGCTCCGCAGCGTGTTGCGGCAGCCGGCCGCGGCGCGACCCCGGTCGCAAAGCAGGCTCAGCAGCCACAAATGATCCAGCAGCCTGCGCGCCCAAAGCCGGCCCCAGCCGCCCCGCCGCGGTTCATCGCAGGTAATCGCGGCGAAGGCTTCGACCTGCCGCCGATTGAACTGCTGACCGAGCCCAAGAACGTAGCCAAGGACGCCAGCCTCTCCAACGAGTCGCTCGAGCAGAACGCCCGCATCCTTGAAGGCGTGCTGGATGACTTTGGCGTCAAGGGCAACATCATCCACGTCCGCCCCGGCCCTGTGGTTACGCTCTATGAACTGGAACCGGCACCGGGCATCAAGTCTTCGCGGGTCATCGGCCTCGCCGACGATATCGCCCGCTCGATGAGCGCGATCGCCGCCCGCGTCGCCGTGGTTCCCGGCCGCAACGCCATCGGCATCGAACTGCCCAACAAGATCCGTGAAATGGTCTTCCTGCGTGAAATGTTCGCAGCACGCGATTTCGACACATCCAAGGCCAAGCTTGCGGTAGCGCTCGGCAAGACGATCGGCGGCGAACCGGTCATTGCCGATCTCGCCAAGATGCCGCATCTGCTGGTCGCCGGCACCACCGGCTCGGGTAAATCGGTCGCCATCAACACGATGATCCTGTCGCTGCTCTACCGGATGACACCGGAACAGTGCCGCCTGATCATGATTGACCCGAAAATGCTCGAGCTCTCTGTCTATGATGGCATCCCGCATTTGCTGTCGCCCGTTGTCACCGATCCGAAGAAGGCCGTCGTCGCGCTCAAATGGACCGTCCGCGAGATGGAAGAGCGCTACAAGAAGATGTCGAAGATCGGCGTCCGCAACATCGACGGCTTCAATGCGCGCGTCAGCCAGGCCATGGAAAAGGGCGAGGCGATTACCCGCACCGTGCAGACCGGTTTTGACCGCCAGACAGGCGAGGCGATCTACGAGAGCGAGGAATTCGACCTCAAGCCGATCCCCTATATCGTCGTGATCATCGACGAAATGGCCGACCTGATGATGGTCGCCGGCAAGGATATCGAAGGGGCAGTCCAGCGCCTGGCGCAGATGGCGCGTGCTGCCGGCATCCATGTGATCATGGCCACTCAGCGTCCGTCGGTCGATGTCATCACCGGTACCATCAAGGCGAATTTCCCGACCCGCATTTCCTTCCAGGTGACGTCGAAGATCGACAGCCGCACGATCCTGGGCGAACAGGGCGCCGAACAGCTGCTCGGCATGGGCGACATGCTCTACATGGCCGGTGGCGGCCGTATCCAGCGTGTCCACGGCCCGTTCGTCTCCGACCTCGAGGTCGAAGATGTGGTGGCCTTCCTGAAAACGCAGGGCACGCCGCAATATCTCGATGCCATCACCGCCGATGACGAGGAAGATGATGACGGCGACGGTCGCGGCCCCTCCGGAACCTCGAACCTCTCCGATTCCGATGACCCCTACGACCAGGCGGTCGCCGTGGTGCTGCGCGACGGCAAGGCCTCAACATCCTATGTGCAACGGCGCCTCGGCATCGGCTACAACAGGGCGGCGTCGATTATCGAGCGGATGGAAAAGGAAGGTATCGTCGGACCGGCAAATCACGCCGGAAAGCGTGAGATTCTCGTGCCGACCGAAGACGATATCCTGGCACGCTAAGCATGTTGCGCAAAAGTGTGCTGCGGTTTTGCGCTTACGGCATACGTCAAACAAAGAGCTAAAGCGCGACAAACGAATCCTGAGGATCATGACGCGCTTTAGATGATCACGCAAATTTGTCGCGACTGAAATCAGCCCCGTGGGGAACGCCTTGAAGGTGCCCCAGTTTCTGTTCAAGGAAGAACGGAAAAAGGAGACCGGAATGGACCGAATCGAAAAAGCCAAGCCCTTCACCGAAGCCAGCGTGAGCCGGCGCACCCTGATAGGTAGCGCTGGTGCGCTGTTTTTGGCGTCGATGCTGCCGCCGGACTTCGCGCATGCGCAGGGTTCGGCAACGGCGCAGAAGATCGCCGATCATTTCTCCTCGGTCAAAACCATGCAAGGCGAGTTCGTCCAGTTTGGCCCGCGTGGCGAACAAACCGGCGGCAAGTTCTATCTCGAACGGCCAGGTAGGATCCGCTTCAATTTCGAAGCGCCCTCGCCAATGCGGGTGATTTCAGACGGCAAGTCCGTCGTCATCGGCAACAGCAAGCTCAAGACCTGGGACATTTATCCGCTGTCGAAGACACCGCTGGCACTGCTGCTCAGCAACAAGATCGACCTCGGCAGCAAGACGGTTCGCGACGTCAAGGAAGAGCCAGACCTGATCACCATCAAGCTCGGCGACAAATCCCTGTTTGCCGATTCGACCATCACCATGATGTTCGACCCCAAGACCTACGATCTCAGGCAGTGGACGATCACCGACCAGCAGGGCAAGGACACGTCGGTAATGATCTTCAACGTCCAGACCGGTGTGACGCTCGACGACAAGGTCTTCAGGGTTCCCTACGACGAAGTTCACAAGCAGAATGCCGGCGGCAACCCCAGCCGTTGAGTGCTGCGACTGGCCGGATTGTGGAGAATCGTCGCATTCGTACGTCGGTGACCAGTTTTGGCTTATAAGCGCATAAATTAGTTGCTAGTGTCCGGCGCGATTTGCATGGCGGGCCGGGGAATTTTGAATGCAGCTGAGTATAGCCTCTTGGAACATCAATTCGATCCGCCTACGCATGCCGATCGTCGAGAAATTCCTGGACCAGTGGCAACCCGACATCCTGTGCCTGCAGGAAATCAAATGCCCGAACGGCGAATTTCCGTCAGCGCCGCTGAACGCGCGCGGCTACGTCCATCAGGCCATTCACGGCCAGAAGGGCTATCATGGCGTCGCGATCATCTCGAAACTGCCGCTCGACAGCCATGACCGTCGCGACTACTGCAATGTCGGCGATTCCCGGCATATCTCGGCACTGGTCAAAGCCGGCGGCAAGTCGATCCGGCTGCACAATTTCTATGTCCCGGCCGGTGGCGACGAACCCGACCGCACCATCAATCCGAAATTTGGCCATAAGCTCGATTTCCTCGAGGAGATGAAGCTGCTTGAAGCCGATGGCGAGGATGGCATCTCGTCGATCCTGGTTGGCGACCTCAATATCGCGCCCTATGAGCACGATGTCTGGTCACACAAGCAGCTCCTCAAGATCGTCAGCCATACACCAGTCGAGACCGACGGCATGAAGGAAGTTCTGGCGCGCGGCAAATGGCTGGATCTGATCCGCCACCGGACGCCGGAGCCGGAAAAGATCTACACGTGGTGGAGCTACCGCTCTGCCAACTGGCAACTCGCCAACAAGGGCCGCCGTCTCGATCATATCTGGTCGTCGCAGGACCTCGGCCCACATCTCGTTTCCACCGAAATCGTTACCGAGGCGCGTGGCTGGGACCGCCCTTCGGACCACGTTCCGGTGATCGTCCGGCTGGACGTCTAATCTAGGAAGGAATTCACCATGCTGATGGGCCGTGTCGATAGAATTTTCAGCGGCAAGATTTGCGGCTGGGCGTTTAGCAGCGATACACCCGCAGAGCATCTCGTTATTCGCGTCATGCAGGGTCCGAAGGTCATCGCCAGCGGCGTTGCGAACTTCGTTCGCGACGACCTCCCGGAGGCCGGTATCGGTGAGGGCGACCATGCCTTCAAGATTCCGCTGCCGGATGGCGTGACCACGATGCAGGGGCTGCTGCTGATTGCGCAATCGACCAAGCATGGCGAGATCGTGCTGCCGATGGCGGACAACGACGATCGGCGCATCGACCAGCTTTTCACGATGTTTTCCAATCAATACGAAGAAGCGCTGGTCGCCCTCAAGGAAGAGCTCGACACGACCAAGGAGCGCTGCGAAGTGCTCGAAAGCGCGCCGCCTGCTGAAAGTGCCGCGTTGCCCCCAGATCTCGCTGACAGACTTGCCCGGCTGGAATCGCGCATGGAGGCAGCCGAGGTCTTCTTCATCCGTATCGATGAGATGGTCCATAGGCTCGTTGCGGACCAGAAGAAGGGCAAGCGGAAACGCGTCCTCGGCATCTTTTAGGTTCCATGCCGATGCGCATCCTGTTCGCCCATCAGTACTTCCCCGGTCAGTTCCAGCGGATCGCACGGCACTATGTCGAAAGCGGCAGGCACGACATCGTCGCCTTCCACCGCGGCCTGCGAGACGGCCGCTCGATGCCGCTGATCGACGGCATCAGGATGCTCGAATACGGCCAGGAAGTGGTGGCCGACCGGCCTCGCGATCACGTCCTCTTTGGTACCGAGGAATTCATCCGGGAATCGGCAAGCCTCGCGATCCACGCCCATGAACTGAAAGAAAGTGGATGGCTGCCGGATATCGTCTATAGCCACACCGGCTGGGGCACCGGCGCCTTTCTGCATGACATCTTTCCCAATGCGAAATTCGTCAAATACTGCGAATGGTTTTATAACAACTCAGCTGAAAGCGGCGAGTTTCTCAATCCAGATCCGCCATTTGAATCGCGAATCATGATGAGCCTGATGAACATTCCGGTTCTCAGCGACCTCGCCCGCGCAGACCTGCTGATCGCACCGACCGAATGGCAGAGATCGCAATTTCCGTCACATATGCGCAATGCGATCGAGATTGCGCCCGACGGCGTCGATACCGCGCTCCTCAAACCTGATCCGCATGCCACGTTCGAACTTGCCAATGGTCGCCGCTTCTCCGCCGGTGATCGCGTTATCACTTACGTCGCACGCGGAGCTGATCCCTTCCGTGGATTTCGACAGTTCATCGACGCGCTGGCGCTCGTCCAGGAGCGTGATCTCGGTGTCGAGGCGATCATCGTTGGCGACAAGACTGTCTATTACGGAGCCGGAAACGGCACGGATCGCCACTTCAACGACGTCATGGCGTCGGCCCAGATCGATATGGCGCGTACCCACTTCACGGGCACCCTGCCCTATGAAGACTATCGCAAGGTGCTGCAGGTGTCGGCCGCACATGTCTATCTGACGGTGCCGTTCATCCTGTCGTGGTCGGCGTTCGAAGCGCTGTCGACGGGCTGCGCCTTCATCGGCTCGGATACATCGCCGGTACAGGAGTTCGTGACCCACGGCGAAAACGGCCTGCTCGCGGATTTCTTCGATGCAGAAGCACTGGCTGCCAACATCGCTCGCGCGCTGCCTGGTGGCAGCGAGATCGAGGCAATGCGCAGGAAGGCCCGCGAGACGGTCCTTGAGAGATGGTCGGCAGAGGGCGCAATCGCGCGCCACGAGGCGCTGATCGCCACGTTGATGGTCAGCTGAAATAGACCCTGGAATAGGCATCGAGCAATTCCGCACGGGCTGGAACGGGCGGGTTGGCCTTGACCTCCGCAAGCCGGGGATTGTCGATCACTCCACGCATTGCGGCGGCCAGGGCTTGCGGCTCCGAGCGGTCGGCGAAGATGCCTGCGCCGTGACGCTTGAGTATTTCCGGCGCGCCTCCATGCGGATAGGTTATGACCTGCTTTGAATGGTAAAGCGCCTCGTAGATCACCAGCGGCGCGTTTTCCCACCAGACCGAAGGGAAAACCATGCAATCGATATCGGCAAGCAGTTGCGGCATTTCCTCGGCCTTGTAGCTACCAGAGAAATGGACGCGCTTGCCGAGCATCTCGCTCGCTGCCTGCATGCGGCGATGAAGCACAGTATCCTCGATCAGTTGCGCACCATGCACGTTCAGCCTGAAATCCAACTTATCGTCCGACGCGAGCAACTCGATGGCATCGAGCAAGTCGCCAAGCCCCTTGACGGCGGCGATGTTGCCGAAATAGCCGAAGCACACCGGTCTGCCGCCGCGGCTCCGATGCGCTGAGCTCTCGACCGGCGTGCCCACATAGCCGTTTTCCACGACAGCGATCCGATCACCGTTTCCGAGTGCGCGATCGAACATTTGCTTGAGGAAATGCGACGGCGACACCAGCCGGTCGCACAAGGAAAGCGCATTCTTGACATTGAGCGCCCGCATGGCGAATTCATTGGCATTGCGGTCAGGCAAACACTTCAGACATTCATGCAGCTCCGGGCCGCCGCACCTCTCCTTGCTGGCCTGCTTGTAGAGCTGACCGTTGTTGGCACAGATCAGATAATAGTCATGCAAGGTCAGCACGATTCGCGTATCCGGCAGCACATTGCGGACCATGTGAATGGCCTCAAGTCCGAAATTGATCACGTGATGAAAATGCACGACATCGGGACGGAGATGTTCGAGATAACAGCGAAACTCGCGCAGGAACTCGAAATGGTCGTCCTGTTCGAGCGCGAACCAGACAAAGCGCGGCGCATAAAGTGCCGCCTCGCGATTGTCCGGCGACAGCGCAAGCATGCGCGCCCCCTGCGCTGTCTGAAATCGAGATTCGCTGTGAGCCCCGAGATACCAACTGTCGAGACCGGATTTCAGCGCTTCGCGATGCAGCGCCAGCGCCGTCAGCTCCGTCCCGCCCGGGAAGAAATGCGGATGGCCATGCGCGATCTGCAGGATGCGCTTTGCTTGTCCGGGCTGCGTCATATCGACATTCCGTCCGCCATGATCTCTTCGATCTGGCTCGACCATCTCAATGTATGGAGTGCCTGGTTATAGGCTAATGTACCTGAGATCAGCTGCCCCAGATCCTTCGGCATGGACTGCCGCTCGAAATGAAACAGCAAGATTGACGGCATATACAAGCTGACACCGCCGTTTTGGCGCAGCTTGAGGCAAAGATCGCTGTCCTCGAAATCACCGATGATGTAGTCGCTGGTGAAACCGCCGACCGCCAAGTAGTCCGCCTTGCGGATCAGCATGCAGGCGCCGGTCACCGCCGACACGGCCCATTCGACATTTGCGGCCGCGAAATCCGAGCCGTAACCCTTCCAGTAATGCATGTTCTGCCATTGGCCATTCGACAGTCGGTAGAAATACATCCCGGCATGCTGGAGCGTCATATCGGCATAGACCAGCTTTGGCCCAATGACCGAGAAGGCTGGCAAGGTGCCAAGCCGCCGAAGGGCGGGCTCAAGCCAGCCTTTGCCCTCCGGGATGACATCGGAATTCATCAGGACGAGCGTGTCACCGGCTGCTTCGTCGACGCCGAAATTGTTGGCGAGCGCATAGCCGCCATTGACGGCGAGCATGACCAGCTTCATGTCCAGCGGATAGACAAAGGCCGAACCCTCAAGAATGCCGGCCACCTCAAGCGCGATCAACGGATCATCGAGCACATAGACGATCTCGCAATTCTCGCGAATGAACGGATCAGCGGAAAACGCCATCAGTTGCGAGCGAATGAAGCCAGTTTCCCGATAGAGTGGGATGATCAGCGAAACCGCTTGCCGCGATCGTGTGCCGTAGACGCGTGTCTCGCGCACGGACTGCCGTGTGTTTATCGCGGCCTGCAAAGGTTCGAGCGCGGGCGCATAGATCTTCTCGAGCATGTCCAAATCGAACGCATGAGCGGCGATTGAATCGACAATGAGCTTGCGCTTGCCGATCAAATCCTGTGTCCCGGATTCCGCCGAGGCGATATGGCTTTCGCCGATGGAAAGCGTGATCCGCACGGCAGGTGCCGCCAAAGGCATGCGCGTCTCGGGCTTGCGCGGCAGGAAAGCCACGAACCGCTTGATCTGCTTTTCACCGCTGCCAAGATCGGCTCGCCCATCGAAGCTGATCCAACTCTCCATTACGTCCTGGTCTTCAAGCCCGGGATCGATGGCGATGAAGGCCTCGACCAGCCCATCCGGATCCAGATACCAGCCGCTCAGAAACAGCCCGCTCTCAAGCGGAACGGAGGTCACGAGCTCGAAATGGAAATTGTAGAACGTCTCATCGACGACGGCACCGTTGTCGTTGCGGCGGCTGAGCCGGTCGAGCAACGGGCCGGCCTCGTCATCGGCGAGAGCCAGAAGCGCGACGAGATCGGGATTTTTGCGTGAATGTTCCGCGTGAAATTTCTCAACACTCGGCTGGCTTCTCACTGTGGCCTCGACCAGTGCCGGCCCCTTGTCGCCGATTAGGAGATAGTCGTTGCCGGCTGGCCTAGCGGAAAACCGCACGGCCGCCAGCTTCCTCTTATCGTCATCACGGGCGAGAAAATGTGTGACGTGCTCGACTGTGCCGATATCCACGGTCTCACCGATTTCGACCAGCAAGTCACCCGCCGCAATGCCCGCACGCGCAGGCACGGTCGCGATGGTAGTATCCAGGCCTTCAATGACGTCCAGGGCGATCCCCGCCTTGCGCAGATCTCCTGTCGCCCGGAGCGTACGTGCCAGCTCTGCAAACACCGGATCAGAGCTGAGCTGAAACATGCGGGCGATGCCGAACAGCCGTTTGAGGAACAAGCCATGTGCAGCAGGCGCGAGCGCCACGGCAAGGAAGCTGCCGATATCCTTGGCCACTTCAACCGTGCCGGAGTGGCTATCGACGTCAGACAGATCCTCGCCAGCGGGCATCTGCAACAGGAAAAACCGCTCGCCGCCCGCGGTAAATTCCATCTGCCGTGCGGCACGTTCCGCCAGCGCCTCGACTACGTTTGGGTTGGCGCCAGCAACCGCGACGAGCACGCGCTGGCCGATGCGACAGAGCCGGACATTGGCCGACGTCAGACTACTGCTCACGGAAAGCCCTGTTGAAGCTCTTTTCGATCGGCTCGGCGAGGTAGGCGAGCGCCGTCCGGTGGCCGTTGACGATGAACACCTCAGCCATCATGCCGGGATAGAGAAACAGGTTCGGCTGCTTCTTCATGTCTTCCGTGTCGATGGTGGCGCGGAACACATAGCTGACTTCCCCGGTCCGCTCGTCAGCGGTACCATCGGGCGCGACATAGCTGACCTTGCCGATCAGCGGCTGCGCCTCGGATGAACCGAAGGCCGAAAGCCGGATCTCGACCTTTTCGCCGAGATGGATCGAATCGATATCGGCGGCGCGCGCATGGCCCTCGATCAGCATCGGCTGGTTGTCCGGAACGATATCCAGCACCGGCTGGCCGGCGATCACCGCCGAACCCTGGGTACGAATCTTGATATTGGCGATGACGCCGTCCTGCGGCGAACGGATCGTTGACTTGGCAACCACGTCCTCGGCCGATATCACCTCCTGCTGGACGCGGGCGACATCCGACTGCACCTGGGAAATCTGCTCCGAAATGCTGCGGAAATAATCCGACCGGCGATTGGCAAGCGACAGTTCGAGCTGGTTCTTGCGCTGGCTGTTTTCGGCGATCGCGGCATTGGATTCGGCGATCCGCGCTTCCATATCCACCACCTGCAGCTTCTTTTCGTTGACGACGCTCTTGGTCACCAGCTGCTTGACCTGCAGCGCCTGGTAGGATTCGTAATCGAAGCGCATCACCTTGGCCTGCTCGATCGATGACAGCCGACGGGCAACAAGCGCCTCGCGTTGGCTCTGCAACTGGTCGATCGACGACTGGTCCGCGGCGAGTTGGTCGGCAAACTGGTTGCGCCGCTCGGCAAACAGCTTGCGCTCCGTGCTGACGATCTGCGCGGCACTGTCCGGATTCATGCCATCAGGCACTTTCTGGTCGAAGGTGAATTCGGATTTCTCGTCCTTTTCGGCATAGAGCCGCGCCAGCCGCACACCCTGCACGAAAAGCTGCTGCCGGAGCTGGGTGGCGGTCGATTGGCTACGCGTCACATCCAGCGTCGCCAGCAGCGCGCCTTCCTTGACCTTTTCGCCCTCATGCACCAACAGCGCCTTGAGTGTACCGCCTTCGAGATGCGTCACCGTCTTGGTGTTGCTCTGGACGATGACGCGGCCGGAGGCGACGGAGGCCTGCACCACCGGCGTCGTCGACGCCCATGCAAAGAAGCCGCCGACGCCGATGACCAGCGTCGCAAGCCCGACCAGAACTGGACCCCAAAGCGTGACCGAGCCGCTGGTTTCCTCGGCAACCACCGTGTCCCAGTCGCTCAACGGCCGGGTAGTGCTACCGGTGCGATGGAATTCGGAAGGTGAAAGCGTGATCGGCTTGCTCATTCCTTGTCTCCCTGCGAGGAGACGACCCGGATGCCGCTGTTGCGGCGGCGATCACTCATCGCACGCGCTTCCGGCGAGATCATTTCGATGACTTCAGTGCGCGGGCCGAACTGGGTGATGACGCCGTGTTCGATGACCATGATCTTGTCGGCGGCCGCCATGACCGATGGCCGGTGGGCGATCATGATGACGATGGCGCCGCGCGCACGCGCCACTTCGATCGCGCCGATCAGCGCCTGCTCGCCACTGCTGTCAAGATTGGAGTTGGGCTCGTCGAGGATCAGCAGTTTCGGATCGCCATAGAGCGCGCGGGCCAGCGCCAGCCGCTGCATCTGGCCACCCGACAGCATGTGCAGCCCTTCGCGCACCGGCGTATCATAGCCATGCGGCAACTTGCCGATCATTTCATGGATGCCGGCCGACTGGGCGGCGGCGATGACATCGCGCGGATCGCTGTCCTGCATGCGGGCGATCGTCTGGCGGATGGTGCCGTCGATCAACGACAGGCTCTGCGGCAGGTAGCCGACGGCACGCCCGAAGGATCCGCGCTCCCAGAGATAGGTGGAGTGACCGTCGAGATAGACGCCGCCGGCGGTCGGCTTGATAATGCCGGTCAGACAGCGCGCCAAGGTAGACTTACCAGCACCGGATGGCCCGGCAATGCCGAGCACCTCGCCCGGCGACAGCGAAAAGGTCAGGCCGCGAAGCACCGGGATATCATGGCCGTCCGGCAGGTAGACGAGATTTTCGACCGACAGATCCCCATCGCCGACCGGCGCCGGCATCGTCTGGCGCACCGAACCTTCTTCATTGATCAGTTTCTTGATGCGACCCCATGCCTGGCCGGCATTGACCCACTGCTGCCAGCTCTCGATCATCCCGGCAAACGGCCCGACGGCCTGGCTGGTCAGCACCATGCCGGCAAACAGCACGCCGGCATTGATGGCGCCGGACAGGACCAGAAACGCACCGGTCGCAACCGTCACCATCTGCAGGCTTTTTTGCAGCGACTTGGTGATGGCGAGCACGACGCGGGTGCGGACATTGGCGGTGTTGGAATATTCCAGCATCTCGCCCTGCGAGCGGCGCCACATGCGCACCAAAGCCGGCAACATGCCCATCGCCTCGATCGCCTCGGCATGGCGCATGGAATTGGCAACTTCCTGCACATGCCGTTGCTGGGCGGCATTCGCCTCCTTGATCGCCTGACGCGTCAATGCGTCGGTGATCAGGTTCATCACCACCATGACGACGATGAAACCCAAGGCCACCATCGCATAAACCGGATGGATGAAAAGCAGGGCGACGAGGAAAAGGATAGACCAGAAAGCATCTAGCGGCATCGAAACCGAATTGCTGAGGACGAACTGACGGACCTCATTGATGTCGCGGATCACCGCGCCACCTTCACCCACACCACCCTCGATCGATTTCATCACCCCCGCCTGCAAGGCAGGCAGGTTGAGCCGCTGGGCAAAGCCATGCGCCATCACCGAATAGGTCCAGCTGCGGACGAAATCGAGCACGCCATACAGCACGATGCCGAAGATGCCGATGACGATCAGCCCATACAGCGTGTCGTAGCTCTTTGCCGGAAGGACGCGCTGATAGACCTGGATCATGAAGATCGGCCCGATCAGCATCGCGAGATTCACGAAAAAGCTGACGATCCCCGCATAGATGAAACCACGCAGGAAAATTTTACGCGCGGATTGCAGGAGAGTGAGCTGGCTATTTTTGTGCATACGACAGTCCAATGCTTACACGGCGCTTTTGCCATATAACTCGAATCCATTCTAGGTACGGTTCAGTTAAAATGGGATTTCGCCTATGCAAAAAATTGCGCACGAATCGGGCTTACCTAGCCTTTGACTACTCTGTTCTGGGGCCTTAGGAAACAATCAAAGCCAGCTTGCAGCAAACCAAGTTAGTGATTGCATGCCAGGTTCAGAGCCGAGATAGACAGATCGATGGCTACTATTGAGTAAAGTGGAGCAGATATGAGAACCGCAATATGCGCAATTGTTAAAAATGAGGCACCGTATCTGGCCGATTGGATCGCTTACCATAAGACTATCGGATTCGATAAATTCTTTATTTGCAACAACGAAAGCGAAGATAAAACGGGAGATATACTTGAAGAGGCAAAGAGCCTCGGGATATGCGAATGTTATTACTGGCCATACAAGGACGGCGTTCGAACTCAGGACGCGGCCTACAAACATTTGCTGAACGAGCACAGAGCAGATGTGGATTGGATGCTATTTCTCGATGTCGATGAATATTTGCTTTTGAAGAAGCATCCCGATGTTAAGGCGCTCTTGAACGATTATGATGGTATTTCAGCCATAGGAATGAATTGGCGAATTTTCGGTGATTCGGGTCAGTCTTCATACGACACGGCGCCGCTGTTCGAGAGGTTTTTGCAAGCCTCGCCCCGCAATTTTGGACCAAATCATCTCATCAAGACAATTGCCAGAACGGCAGACATTGTTACTGCTGGCGTTCATACTCACGAACTTGTTGAAAATGCTAAGTTCATCAATCCTATCGGCACGAACCTAAAACACTACCCCTCTGCGAGGCAAGATTCTGTCTCCCACGATATTGTGCAGATAAATCACTACTACTCCAAAACACTCGAGGAATATGTTTGGAAGAAAAACAGAGGCTCCGCCACCTTGTGGAAAGGCCACAAGGATTTCATCAGTCGGAACGATGACCACTTCAACTTTCACAACAGGAATGATTTTGTCGACGACGAAATTTTGACAAAAATCACCGAGGAATTTCGCTTGCTGAGATCCAATTTTAGAGACTGCTAAATAGCTCTTAGGATTCGATTTGAGGCCTTAATGCCGGCCGATTCCAACAGATGCAGATAGGTAGCCCCATGCATGGCACGGAGGCGCAGAAACTCGTCCCTATCGAATGCAAACATTTGCTGCAAACGTGACCGAGAAATTCCGCCGCAGATCTCCTCATATTTCACAACAGGCACGCCCATTGTCTGGCACATCTCATAAACGCGGCTGTCGTGCGAGATGCAGCCGGCCGGCGTGCCAGCCTGTATTGCCAACATCGCGCCATGGAAGCGCGTCCCCACAGCAAAATCGTGGCGGTGCAGTTCGTCCATCCATTGCCGAACGTCGGTGAAAGCGCGCGCATAGTTCCGGCACCACAGTTTGAAGGCTTCTGTCGGCAAATGCGGCGCGATATAGGCGCGATTGAATTCAACGGCCTCGTCGGTCAGCGAGTGAAACTCGCCGCGCCCCAGGCGGATCATATCGAGACTGTGCTGGACGATGTAGAGGCCGTGCGTCGAGGTGGCCAGATCAGCCAGATCCTGTTCGATCTTCGCAAGCTTCGGCAAATGCGGAATGCCCGCCGTAACGGCAACATTCTGTATCGGTCTGGCGAGCTTCATCTGGATCTGATCCAGGAAGGACATATCCGGCGCTATGAAGTTCGAGGGACAGCCCATCACCACTGCGCTGTCGCCCAAACCCAGCTTTTCCAGCTGCTGCCGCGTATATTCGCCGCGTACGCCGAGGTTGGGTCCACCCGTTGGCGACAGCGAAGCCATGGTCCTGACCCAACGCTCTGTGCCTTCAGTCAGCTTGATATCCTGCGCCTGGTCTGGCGCTTGCGCACCCAAGCCGATACCGATCACCGGAAGCTGCGCAGCCTCAAGCGTGTCAGCGATGTTGCCGAGATCGGTGTGGCTTCCCAATTGGTTGGCAAGCGGCATGACGATGATGTCGCCCGCTTCCTTCAACGCTTCCGGTCTCGAACCCAAGGGCATGATCCGATGTTCAGACGCGATGTGTTGCAGAACGGCAAACTGGAACGCCATATTGCCAGTGTTGCCGCCGGTGAGATCAAATAATCTTTCAGCACTAACCGTCCATGGATCAGGTATAAAAGGGCTCAGGCTGAGGACGATGACGCGCATGGGGATTCCGATTGTTTCGAGGATCTATGCGACTACTGTCCGATGTTGATGGCGTCAAGCTGACTGACGCTATGATTCGTTGAACCGACATATCTTTGGCGCTCGCTACGCCACGCCTTCATGCAAAGATGCGGCACCGAGAACCTCCTTCGCATACAGGTCCCTGCCTTCGATTTTCACCAGCAAGGAAAACTCTGCACCAAGCTTTCGCGTCTCAAACAGGACACCAATCACCTGTTGCTCGCGCTCGCTAATATTGGCCTTTAGAATCATCAAGCTAGAACGATCGCAAACGTAATTGAATGCGGCGATGGCCGCAGCGTGTATTCCACCGATTACAACAACGTCTGCACCCTCTCCCAATCGACAATAGTCAAGAGCGGACACAGACCCATCCGCAATCCCCTGCACGAGGCGAATACCGATTTTCTCCAGATTCTCCGAAAAGTCTTCCGGCGCGCGCCTTTCCTTATCTTTCATTGGAGCTGCCACGCCCGACACTGAAGCAAAACCAGCCGCAACGGCCGCAAGCGACAGGTCGGAGATGCCGTACTCGAACAGTTTCTGGCTGGGTGTCATCAGCCGCAGCGCCTGCTTGATATTATCGCCTATCGCGTCCCATTGCGGAGCATCGATATTGAGCTCGCTGTAGAGCATATCCCTCAGCGCATCGGTGAAGACCGGCGCCCGGCTCGAATATGGTATCGGCAATTGAGCCATCAATTGCAGCCCGCCAAGGTTGAACTTAGTCTCCCGAAAAGACCCGTAATATTCCTGTTCGGAGATCTCGAAATACCTGCAGATATGCCGCCCCGCCCCCCGATAATTCTTCAGCGTTTCTTTGGAAAAATCGGGCACGCGCAACCTGAGTTTTTGCCGCGCAGCCGCAAGAAGATCCGGGAAAAAGCGATTGTGAAGATGAGCGTATCCAATCCCCGTCGGTGCGAAGTTGGCCGCGTCGATCGTTGGCGTTTTGGTATCCCAGGAAAACAGATGATATCCCATATCCAGATCTATCCCCGAGCCGGTACGGACGATGGTCTTCTGAAAGCCCAAAGGATACGCACCCGTCGTTTGCGGAACATTCCAATACGAGCGCGACACTCGCAACACCGGGCGGCCTTCAGATGCCGCGCGGTCAAGCTCCGCAAATATGTCTTCACGCGCAGTCGAAAGGCGCCCATCGATCTCGAGCACGACAAGTTCGTCTATATCGAGGGGAAAAATCCAGTCGTAGCTGTCCTTCTCGGTTTCGATTATCTCGGAGACAATCGCGCCCTTGTATTCGAAATCGTAGCGACCACTCTTTTCGAATACGCGCACGCCAAGGCGTTCGAGATTCGCCAATATCTTCAATGTGTCGATATTGCTCGATCCGTTGTCGAGTATCATAAGGTTCTGGTAGCCGAACAGCCTGCCGTGGTAAGCAGCCCAGAAATCGAGCAGTTCCGTCTCGTCTCTTTGCATTGCGACCGCAGCGATCCGCATGCGATTACCTCTATGCTATTCTGTCGAAGCGCACGTCGTGGAAAGATGCTGCTGGACGATCTCGGTCCGTTCCGCTGGCGGCCTAACATTGCCCGCCAGCGTCGCCCAGCCCCCCGCGTTGCTTGCGGCCGTTCTCAGCGTGTCGGCCCAGGCGAGCACATTGCCGACCGGTACATGGATGCCGTCGATGCCGTCGCGGACCTTTTCGGCCATGCCGCCGATATCCGAGCAAATGACCGGCCGGCCGCAGGAAAACGCTTCCTGGATGATCATCGGCGAATTCTCCCACCACACCGACGGCATCACCACCCAGTCGACATGCGCCATGCGACGCGGCAGGTCCTCGGGCTCATAGGCGCCGACCCATTGCAGCACGCCACGCGCTTCGAGCGTCTCGCGAAGCACGCCGACCTTTTCCCGGAAGTCCTCAGGCTGCTCGTCGAGCTTGGCGCCATGTACCTCGAGAAAGAGCGGCGCCTCGATCTGCCTTGAGGCCTGTTCGAAGGCCTGCAGCAGCATATCCACGCCCTTAAAGCGATTGACCTGGCCGAAATAGCCAAACCGGTTGCGCGCCTCGCCCTGGCCAAGCATGCGCGGCGCAATCGTGCCGTGATCGACCTGGGCGTTCTCGATCACGCTGATCCTCTCCGCCGGCAGGCCCCAGTCGACGTAGCGCTGCTTGAGGAAGTGTGATGGCGCAATGAAGCCGTCGATGATCGAAAATGCATTCAGCAGCGAATTCTTCCGCAGCCAGATGTCTTCGCGGCTTGTGTCGGGGAAACACTGGCCGCAGGCTTCCAGCGAGGCGGCGCGACAGAGCCGTCCGCTGCCTGTCTTGATCATCTGGCCGTTGTTCTGACAGATCGCCATGAACTCATGCAGCGTCAAATAGATCTTCGCATCCGGCAGCGCGTTGCGGATCACTCGGAACAGGTCCAGCCCCATATGCGCGTAATGATGGGCATGCACGACATCCGGACGGGCAAATTGCAGCCACTCGGCAAGGTTCCTGGCGCCGGCGCGGCGCTCGACGCCCCGGAGAAACGTCCAGTCATGCATCGACTGTTCCCAGAAGAACTCGTTGTCGCGATACCAGCTGATGCCACCGGTCGGCGGTCGCTTGCGGTCGATACGGGCGAGATAGAAGGCCTGCTCGACCTCGGGGCTCTGGCTATAGCCCTGAAACAGGTTGTAGGAGGCGGTCTCGGCGCCGCCTGCGGAGAATTCCGGATGTCCCAGCGAAATGACGGCAATACGCATTGATTCTTCAAGCCTCTTGGGTGGTGGCGTCTTCGCTGGCTTGCCCGGCGCTTTCAAGAATGGCGCGCTTCCAGCGATTGAAATGCCGCCAGGCATTGAAGATGACCACCATCTGACGATAGCCGCCGTCTCCGATCGAGCCGAAGGATTGCCGCTCGAGATGCGTGAGCGTGAAGTCGTTGCTATAACCGATTCGCTTACCTGTGGCCTTGATCTTGAGACAAAGGTCGGAATCCTCGAAGTCGCCGATCAGGTAGCCCATGTCGAAACCCTCGACAGCCCAGAAATCTTGCGAGCTGATGGCCATGCAGGCGCCGGTCACCGCTATGCGCTCCTCAAGGCCACGCGCGGTATCAGCCGCCACAGGCAAGCCAGCCAGCGGATGCTTGTTCACCCAGATGGAGAATTCCGGCTCGTATTGGAATGCCATGCCGGCATGCTGGATCGAGCCGTTGGGATAGACCAGTCGTGGCGCGACAATGCCGTAGTCCGGGTTGGCCCGCAGCAATTCGGCAAGCCCGCTCGCCCATCCCGGTTGTGAGGGAAAGACGTCGCTGTTGAGCAGGATCAGGGTGTCGCCACTCGCATTCGCTGCACCAAAATTATTGGCGCCGGAATAGCCGCGATTCAGTCCGCCCCAGATAATCCTAAACGGGACGCGATAAAGCTCGTAAAGCAGCGGCGCTTCCCGCTTGAGCGCCTCAACAATGCCCGGATCGTCGATGACATAGAGCAGTTCGATCCTGTCCCGGAAATCCGCATCACCACTGAATGCCGCAAGCTGGTGCTCGACAAAATCCCAGCGCTTGTAGAGCGGCACGATCACGCTGATATCGCAGTCTTCGCTGATCTCGCCAAAACGCAGATCGAGTTCGCAGTCATCCGACCAGCCGGCCGCGCGCTGTTCGATGAGGGCAGAAAGTGCGGCGCCTTCGTTGCGCTCCAGCCGCTCGGCAAAGGTTGTAGGTGACGGTGCCAGCGCGAACAGCAACTTCGACAGCTTTATCGGGTCGTCGTGGGTGATCGCCGCCGATCCCGCCGCAGCGATACAGATCGTGCCAGGCCCGACTGCGATCAGCGCAACCTCATCACCCCTGGAAAACGCACCGGCAAAGCAGGTATAAAAGCCGGACTTTGTCGCCATGGCGCGAGGATCATCGTCATGAGCGCCAGCGACATCGTCACGCTCCAGGCCAATGGTGTCGTCGAGGGAACGCCACATGCCCCTGGCGACCAGCCAGTAATTCGTTTTTTGCGGCCCGAGAATCCACCCGGTGACCACAAGCCCGACGTTA
Organism: Shinella sp. OV683; assembly: GCF_057787725.1. Lineage (NCBI taxonomy): Bacteria > Pseudomonadati > Pseudomonadota > Alphaproteobacteria > Hyphomicrobiales > Rhizobiaceae > Shinella > Shinella sp. OV683. The sequence goes on along the minus strand of NZ_CM173543.1, from coordinate 5,463,275 downwards.
CCGACAGTTGCAACACCATCGATCGCGCAGGAGATGCTGGAGGGGCGCTCGGTGGAGGTCAGCGCGTTGAACAGCGGCCGCCAGGTAGCCTTACGCACCAGCAGGGGAAAAAGCAGATGTATGCGAGGCATCTGCTCGTTGAGAACCCGTTCGCCCTCCCGGATATCGGACGACAGCGAAATGGCGGTGACCTGGTTGATGTCGCCATGGCTGATAAACAGTTCGACAGAGGGCGCGGGTTCCTCGATATCACAAACAATCAGGAAACCATTGATATCGTCGCCGACCACGCCGTTGACATCAGCCCTTTCATGCCTGTGGTTCAGCCGCGCTTTTGATATTCGGAGCGCTATCGACTTCGAGCACCAGCCTGTCAGCACCACCGATCCATCGAGATAAACCGCATGGTCTATTTTCAGGACTGCACCTTCACGGAGGTATTTCAGCGTCGACCCGAAACTCTCGAGTCTCTGCCAATCGATTCTCGTACGTGAGGGGCGTATAGAGATTTCCATAAATTGCCTTTTCTCGAGCACAACTGTGGCATGCAAGTCACACCCAAAAAATATGTCAACCTGACTTACCCATCCAGCATGCTGTTTTAGACCAGGGCAGAGCGCACCACCATTGTGAAAACGGCCTTTTGCACCAGTTTCGCCCAATATTTGGTCGCTAGCATCAAAAAGCTGAAAATCAATTACCGCGCAAGTTCTAGATCTCGCAGTTGGAACCTTGAGGGGTAGCGTGTATCAGTCGATCTCGTCTCACATTCATCATGATTCGCGCAAGCAGGGGAGTTAGCATGGCAACGAATATCGGCAATAACAAAGATAACACCATCATTGGCAAATCCTTCAAGGATCAGCTGTTTGGCAACGGCGGCAACGACACCCTGAAGGGCCAGGACGGCAACGACAAGATCGAGGGCGGCAAGGGCAACGACACCCTGACCGGCGACAAGGCTGGCGGCAGCTTCAAGGACACTTTCGTGTTCGGCAAGGACTCCGGCAAGGATGTCATCACCGATTTCGACGTCAAGAAGGACGTCATCGAAATCGCCAAGGGCATCAACGGCATCAAGAAGGCCGCTGACGTTCTCAAGCATGCAACGCAGAAGGGCAAGGACGTTGTCATCGACCTCGGTGGCGGCAACAAGATTACCCTCAAGGACGTCAAGATCTCCGAGCTCAAGAAGGCTCCTGGCGATCACTTCGACATCGGCTAATCGCTGACATCGGCAAGCAAAAGGGCGCTTTCGGCGCCCTTTTTTGTTGCGTTGATTTCCGACGAAATCAGTTGAAGCGCTGCCAGATGGTCTTGTAATCGCAGTATTTATCGATCGCGTGCACGGAGCGATCGCGGCCGAAACCGGATTGCTTGAAGCCGCCGAACGGCGTCGCAAAATTCGACAGGTCATAGCAGTTGACCCAGACCGTTCCGGCATGGATGGATTCGGACATCCGGTGGGCACGATTCATGTCCGAGGTGAATACCGCGCCAGCGAGACCGAACGCCGTATCATTGGCAATATCAAGCGCCTGTTCTTCGGTGTCGAACGGGATGGCGGTCAGGACCGGGCCGAAAATCTCCTGGCGGGCGAGTGAAGCATCGTTCGTTGGCGCGATGAACACGCCTGGCGAAAGATAGTAGCCGCCTGTCTCGGCCATCACCCGCTCGGCGCCGAAAGCGCGCTTCGCACCCTCACGTTCGCCGGCTTCGATCATGCCCAGAACCTTACCGAGATGTGCGTCTTCGATCAACGCGCCGATCTGTGCTGCGGGATCCAGGGGATGAGCCAACGTGATTTCACGAGCGGTGACTTCCCGGATCTTTTCGACCAGGGCGTCCATGATGCTGGCTTCCGCGACCAGCCGCGTCGAGGCATGGCAAGTCTCGCCGGAGTTGTAAAAACAACCCCAGGCGGCAGCAGAGGCTGCTGCATCGAGATCGGCGTCGGCAAATACAACCAGTGGTGACTTGCCGCCGAGTTCCAAAGCCACGCGCTTGAGATTGCTCGCCGCCGCATACCCCATGATCAGCTTGCCGACTTCGGTCGAGCCGGTGAATGCGATCATGTCGACATCCATATGCTTGGCCAGCGCCTGGCCAACCTCTTCGCCATAGCCGGTGACGACATTGAACACGCCATCGGGAAGACCCGCTTCGCTGGCGAGCTCGGCCAGGCGAATCGCCGACAGCGATGATTGCTCGGCAGGCTTCAGCACCACGGAATTGCCCGCAGCGAGCGCCGGACCGAGCTTCCAGGTCTCGATGATCATCGGATAGTTCCAAGGCGTGATCGCGCCGATGACGCCGATTGGCACCTTTCGGACCAATGCCCGATCATTCGGGCCGGTGGGTGCGATCTCGTCATAGAGCTTGTCGCACATCTCGGCGTAGTACTGGATGCAATTGGCGGCCAGCGTCACGTCGACATTCAGCGATGCCATCACCGGCTTGCCGACATCGATGGTCTCGAGCAGCGCCAGTTCCTCTGCATGCTTGCGGACCAGATCGGCCCAGGCGAGCATGATCTTCTTCCGGGCCACAGGCTCCATCTTCCGCCAGACGCCGCTCTCAAACGCCTTGCGGGCAGAAGCGACCGCGCGGTCGATGTCATTGATGCCGCCGCGGGCGATATCGGCGGCGGGCTTGCCGTCCATAGGACGGATGCGGGTAAACGTCAGGCCGGTCGCAGCCGGCGCGCGGGCGCCATCGATAAACAGGCTACCATTCGGCTTGATGTCAGCAAGGGCTTTTTCCCAATAGGCGCGGGTATATTCGGTGGTCATCTCAAATCCTTACTTCATGGCGATCATGGCAGCGGCGATCCGGTCGATGTCGGCGTCCGTGACATCGCGGATCGTCGACTTGCGCATCGGCTGGTTTTCCGGCGCGCGCATCTCGGCAGCGAGATCGGCGGCGCTGACGTTGGCAAAGGCGTCGGGCAGCTTGCGGGCGATGCCACAACGATCCATCAGATCACTGATGAAGCCGGGCAGCTCGGCGGCCGATGTGAGACCACAAGCGCGGGCGGCCGCATTGAGATCGTCGGTATTCGCTTCCACCAACCACGGCAGCGTCGCCTCAAACCCGAGCGCAGTGGCAAAGCCGTGATGGACCGGTGCCAGGCCAGCCATAGCATGCGATATATTGTGCGCGATTGCCGTGCCACAATTGTCGATCGCAGCACCCGCGTAGCAGGAGCCGAGCAGGACATTGCCGCGCGCAACGAGATCGTCGGGATGCTTGACGGCGGCTTCGAGATTGGCCGACAGCAGCCGCAACGCCTCGTGCCCGAACAACTTGCCGGTCGGGTTGGCGTTTCGATTGGTCGAGGCCTCAAAGGCATGCACCAGCGCATCCAGACCGCACCACGCGGTCATATTGGCCGGCAGCGACACCGTGAGTGCCGGATCGAGGATGACTAGATCCGACTTGGTCTCCGGACCCCAGATCCAAAGCTTCTTGCCCTCGGAACCAGCGAAGATGTTGGTCGCCGATGTCTCGGACCCTGTCCCGGCCGTGGTCGGGATCATGATCTTCTTCAGCGCATTCTTCGGCAGCGGATTGGCCGCCAGCGCATAATGCATCGCGTCCTCACCCGATGCGACAGTGCAGGCGGTGATCTTGGCGATATCAAGTGCCGAACCGCCGCCGATGCCGATCACCAGGCTCGCACCTTCGGCCACCCTGCTCGCTGCCTGCACATGCTTCAACTTCGGCTCACCGGCAAAATCCGAATAGACCGCGGCATAGACGCCTTCCTTCGCAAGCAGGTCGACGACCTTAGCTCCGAGGCCCGAGGCCGTGAGGAAACCATCCATGACCACAACGGCCTTGCCGTTGTCGCACAGCGACTTGGCATGTGCGCCAATCCGATCGATTTCATTGATTCCGAACTGGATGTCGGGAACCTTCGAGAGGGAAAAATTCATAAAATCTCCGAGAGAAGCTTTCGGCGACGCTGGGAGTGCGCCGCGAATTCGGAGAAAAGCTATCTTTTTCCCGACGTCATTTCACGCATCAAATGCGACATGAAAACAGGGATAAAAGTGTAAAACAGCAAAGCCCCCGACAATGCGGGGGCTTCGGCAAAAACAGTCCGGAAAATCGGATCAGATACTCAGCGAATTGAGGCCGTCGAGATCGGCGATCAACTGAGCGAGCCGCGTCTTGGCCTCGTCGCTCGGTGCATTGGCGAGATCAGCCTTTGCGACTTCCAGGCGCTTGGCCAGCAGGTCCTTGCTGAAATCGGCAACAGCGAGCGCCGATTCGGCGAGAACCGTGCAACCGGTCGGCAGGATGTCGGCAAAACCACCGAACACCACGAAGCGATCGGTTTGGCCGGAAGCGCTCTTGACCGTCAGCACGCCCGGACGGATCGTGGTCATGACAGGAGCATGATTGGCCATCACGGTCATCTCGCCTTCCGAACCCGGAAGCACGACTTCGCTAACCGCTTCCGAGAGAAGCAGCTTTTCCGGCGAAACGAGTTCAAAATTGAAGCTTTCAGCCATTTAATCTAACTCTTCCATTCAGAGATGGTGAAAGCGCCCGCTGACGGGCGCTTTCGAACCGGTCATCAAGCGGCTTCAGCAGCCAGCTTCTTGGCCTTCTCGATTGCTTCCTCGATCGTGCCGACCATGTAGAAGGCAGCTTCCGGAAGATGGTCGTAGTCGCCGTTGACGAGGCCCTTGAAGCCCTTGATCGTGTCTTCGAGCGCAACCAGCTTGCCCGGCGAACCGGTGAACACTTCGGCAACGAAGAACGGCTGCGACAGGAAGCGCTCGATCTTGCGGGCGCGGGCAACGGCCAACTTGTCGTCTTCCGAGAGTTCGTCCATGCCGAGGATGGCGATGATGTCCTGGAGCGACTTGTAGCGCTGCAAAGTCGTCTGCACGCGGCGCGACACTTCGTAATGCTCTTCGCCGACGACCATCGGGTCGAGCATGCGCGAGGTCGAGTCGAGCGGGTCAACAGCCGGGTAGATACCCTTTTCAGCAATCGAGCGCGACAGAACGGTCGTTGCGTCCAAGTGGGCGAACGAAGTTGCCGGCGCTGGGTCGGTCAAGTCGTCGGCGGGGACGTAAATCGCCTGCACCGAGGTAATCGAGCCCTTCGTTGTGGTGGTGATGCGTTCCTGCATCTGGCCCATGTCGGTGGCCAGCGTCGGCTGGTAACCAACGGCCGAAGGAATACGGCCGAGCAAAGCCGACACTTCCGAACCTGCCTGGGTGAAGCGGAAAATGTTGTCGACGAAGAACAGAACGTCCTGGCCCTTGTCGCGGAAGTCTTCGGCGACGGTCAGACCGGTCAGAGCAACACGGGCGCGGGCGCCCGGCGGCTCATTCATCTGGCCGTAAACAAGAGCAGCCTTGGAGCCTTCGCCGCCACCGTGCTTGTTAACGCCGGATTCGATCATTTCGTGGTAAAGGTCGTTGCCTTCGCGGGTACGCTCACCAACGCCGGCGAACACCGAGTAACCACCATGCGCCTTGGCGACGTTGTTGATCAGTTCCATGATCAGAACGGTCTTGCCGACGCCGGCGCCGCCGAACAGGCCGATCTTGCCGCCCTTGGCGTAAGGCGCGAGCAGATCAACGACCTTGATGCCGGTGACGAGGATCTGTGCTTCCGTCGACTGCTCGACATAGGCTGGTGCGTCCTGGTGGATGGCGCGCTTGTATGGGGTCGTCAGCGGGCCGGCTTCATCGACGGGCTCGCCGATGACGTTCATGATGCGGCCGAGCGTTTCAGCGCCGACCGGAACCATGATCGGTGCACCGGTATCGACGACTTCCTGCCCACGAACGAGACCTTCGGTCGCGTCCATGGCGATCGTGCGGACAGTGTTTTCACCGAGGTGCTGGGCAACTTCGAGAACCAGGCGGTTGCCCAGGTTCTGCGTTTCCAGCGCGTTCAGGATCGGCGGCAGAACGCCACCTGCGAATGACACGTCGACGACGGCGCCGATGACCTGGGTCACCTTGCCGACTGCGCCTGATGCAGCCGTTTCCACTGCGGATTTCTTCGTAGCTGCACGAGCCATGATATATCCTCTTTCCTAACCCTTAGAGCGCTTCCGCGCCCGAAATAATTTCGATCAGTTCCTTGGTGATCTGCGCCTGCCGCTGACGGTTGAACGTCAAGGTCAGCTTATTGATCATATCACCAGCATTGCGCGTGGCATTGTCCATCGCGCTCATCTTTGCGCCCATCTCGCCGGCGACGTTCTCGAGCAGCGCCCGGAAGATCTGGACCGTGATATTGCGCGGAATAAGGTCGCCGAGAATGGCGCCCGCATCTGGTTCATAGTCATAAACCGCCGACGCGGAAGTCTGCTGCACAGGAGCCGCCGGAGGCGCAGCCGGGATCAACTGCAACGCCGTCGGGACCTGCGAGATGACCGACTTGAACTCGGAATAGAACAACGTGCAGATGTCAAACTCGCCCTTGTCGAACAGTCCGATCACTTTGCGACCGATCGCTTCGGCATTCTCGTAGCCGATCTTCTTGACTTCGCGGAGATCTACACGGTCGATGATCAGGCTTGCGAATTCGCGGCGAAGGATATCGTAGCCCTTCTTGCCGACGCAGATGATCTTGACCGTCTTGCCCTCGCTAACAAGCCGGCGGGTGTGATCGCGCGCGAGACGCGCGATCTGCGAATTGAAGCCGCCACAAAGGCCGCGTTCCGCGGTGCAGACCACGAGAAGGTGGGTCTGGTCGCGACCGGTACCCGTCATCAGGGTCGGAGCATCGCTTCCGCCAGCCGCAGCCTGGGCGATATTGGCAAGAACCACACCCATGCGTTGCGAATAGGGGCGCGCTGCTTCAGCCGCTTCCTGGGCACGCCGAAGCTTTGCCGCGGCGACCATTTTCATCGCCTTGGTAATCTTCTGCGTCGCCTTGACGGAGGCGATCCGGTTTTTCAGATCCTTTAGTGAAGGCATCCGTTTTCCGTCCTAACTATGCCGCTCAGGCGAAGGTCTTGGAGAAGCTGTCGAGCGTCGCCTTCAGCTTCGCACGCGTATCATCGCTCAGGGCCTTTTCCGTGCGAATGGTGTCGAGCAGAGCCTTGCCTTCGCTACGAACGTTGGCCAGCAGGGCCTGTTCGAACTTGCCGACCTGGTTGACGGCGATCCTGTCGAGGTAGCCATTGACGCCGGCGAAGATCACGACGACCTGTTCTTCCGTCTTCAGCGGCGAGAACTGCGGCTGCTTGAGAAGTTCGGTCAGACGCGCACCGCGGTTAAGCAGGCGCTGGGTCGAAGCGTCAAGGTCCGAGCCGAACTGGGCGAAGGCGGCCATTTCACGATACTGGGCGAGTTCGCCCTTGATCGAGCCGGCAACCTGCTTCATGGCCTTGACCTGGGCAGCAGAACCGACGCGCGACACCGACAGACCGACGTTAACAGCCGGGCGGATACCCTGGTAGAACAGGTCGGTTTCGAGGAAGATCTGGCCGTCGGTGATCGAGATCACGTTGGTCGGAATGAACGCCGACACGTCGTTGCCCTGCGTTTCGATGACCGGAAGAGCGGTCAGCGAACCAGCGCCCTTGTCGTCATTGAGCTTGGCAGCGCGCTCGAGCAGACGCGAATGGAGATAGAAGACGTCGCCCGGATAGGCTTCGCGGCCCGGCGGGCGGCGCAGCAGCAGCGACATCTGGCGATAGGAAACGGCCTGCTTGGACAAGTCGTCGTAGCCGATCAAAGCGTGCATGCCATTGTCGCGGAAATATTCGCCCATCGCGCAACCGGCGAACGGCGCGAGATACTGCATCGGAGCCGGCTCGGAAGCCGTGGCAGCGACGATGATCGAATACTGCAGGGCGCCGCGCTCTTCGAGCACCTTGACGAACTGGGCAACGGTCGAGCGCTTCTGGCCGATCGCGACGTAGACGCAATAAAGCTTCTCAGCCTCGGGGCCATTGTCGTGAACTGACTTCTGGTTGAGGATCGTGTCGAGAATGATGGCGGTCTTGCCGGTCTGGCGGTCGCCGATCACCAGCTCGCGCTGGCCGCGGCCAACCGGGATGAGGGCGTCGACGGCCTTGAGGCCAGTCGACATCGGCTCATGCACCGACTTGCGCGGAATGATGCCGGGAGCCTTGATGTCGACGCGCGAGCGGCGCGTGGCGTTGATCGGGCCCTTGCCGTCGATCGGGTTGCCCAGCGCATCGACGACGCGGCCGAGCAGTTCCGGGCCAACCGGAACGTCAACGATGGCGCCAGTCCGCTTGACGGTGTCGCCTTCCTTGATGTCGCGGTCGTTGCCGAAGATAACCACGCCGACATTGTCGGCTTCAAGGTTCAGCGCCATACCACGGATGCCGCCGGGGAATTCGACCATTTCACCGGCCTGGACATTGTCGAGGCCATAGACACGGGCAATACCGTCGCCGACGGACAGAACCTGTCCAACTTCGGAGACTTCAGCCTCTTTGCCGAAATTCTTGATCTGGTCTTTGAGAATTGCGGAAATTTCCGCGGCGCGGATATCCATCAGCCAACCTCTTTCAGTGAAAGCTTAAGAGTAGAGAGTTTTGTGCGAAGCGATGAGTCGATCTGCCGGGACCCGACCTTGACGATCAGACCGCCGAGAATGGACGGGTCCACCGTGACATTGATCGTCACATCTTTTCCAGTGACGCCCTTGAGCGCCTCCTTCAATTCTTTTTCCTGCGCTGCCGAGAGCGCATGCGCCGAAGTGACGTCGGCGGACGCCTCGCCGCGATGGCGAGCATAGATTTCGCGGAACGACTTGATCATGCCGGGAACCGCAAACAGCCGACGGTTGGATGCCGCCACCTTGATGAAATTCGCAGCCAGGCCGGTGATGCCGGCCTTGTCGAGGATCGCGGAAACCGCGCTCAACTGCTCTTCTGCCGTAAACACCGGGCTCTTGACGAGGCGGCCGAGATCTTCCGAGCTGTCGACCAGGCCCTGAAACGCATCCAGTGCTGCCGAGACTTCAGGCAACGCGTTTGCTTCAAGCGCAAGTTCGAAAAGCGATGAGGCGTAACGTTCGGCGACGCCTGAAACGGATTGCGATGAACCTGCCACGCTCTGAGTTTCCCTAATTCCTCTCAAGACTCTCTCGCCGTGATTGCTCAGGCAAAACAAAATCTTGATTTCGTTGCATTTTTTGCGGTTTGCAGCGGGCTTTGAGCCCCATATCCCCCAAAAACTCGAAAGCCATCTAACATAGCTCGTTTGGACTCGCAACACAGGATATTACCGAATGTTACGGCAGTTGCGCTTTTCTTTGCCAATCGAGGAAGGAAAAGAATTTGCTCGTAGAAAATTTTTCCTTTTGCCCTGAGGGCAGTCTATCACATCATGGCCGTGACATAGGAAATAATGAGCGCCGCACCCGCCCCTTCGACCACCAGCGCAATGACGGCATAGACGTAGTTGCCGCGGTTGAACGCGAGCGCAATCAGCCGTCCTATAACAGCGAGACCCAGCGCCGCGCCAAAGCCGAGATCGACCATCGGATTGGAAATCGCCATGCCGGCAAGCCCCGCCCCCAGTGCAAAGCCTCCGGCGGAACGAATCGTTGTGATCGCCGACGGCTTCTGGGCAGTGACGCCCAGTCCGGAGATCGCCATGGACATGCGCGGGCCGAACATGACAAGCGCGCCGAGCACGGCAAGCGCCGCATAGGTGTAGAAGACAAGTTTGGCGTCGAACGCTTCCGGCACGGCAAACTGCATGTCTGGCGTGAAGACATCGAAGAAGTAATAGAGCGTCGCCCCCGTCAACACGATCTGCACCGCAAGTAGCAGAAAGTTCAGCAGCGTCGCCGCGCTATCGGACATCAGCGACAGGACGCGCCCGAACGTGGATATAAGAAGCGCGATCGCCAGCGCCGTATAGAGCACCGGCTGGTCGAACATCAGCGTAGCAATCGCGAGACCCGCCAGCAGACCACCGGCAGCACGCAGTTCGCCAATCGCGCCGGGCCGCGTCTCGCGGCTCTCAAGCCCGAGAAATCTGCCCACCGAAGCCGGGAAAATCAAGAACAACAGGCCGACGAGAATCAGGAAGCACACGGCGGCAAATGCCGCTTGTGCTCCCGGCGCAGCCGGAAACTCGGGTAGTGAAAATTCCATGGCGCCCCTCAATCCGCCGCGATGTCTGTGATTCTTATGACATATCAGCATTTCGGAGGGAATGCGGCTGATCTCCGATGCCGGATTTTCTTGAAGGAATCTGCCGATCTACCAGCGGTAATTTCGGAGAAATTAGCACAAGTCATTATAAAGCAAAGAATTATCCCTTTTATATCGTATTTCGCCATAAAAGAGATAATCCATTGCAAGCTATTGATTTCAAATCTATTATCCCTATATGGGAGTATTTTCTCTCCAGAGGGATAATGTGAACCAGTTCAAGGAATTGACGGGCGAGCAAATCCGCCAGACGATCGATACTGAGCAGGTCTTTGCGGAATGGACGCGCACATCATTCGAGGTCGGCCATCGTTTTCACGGCGCCATGGGCTGGAAGGTCGTGTCTGGCAAAAAATATCTGTATCGGAAGAGTGGCGCGATCTGGAAATCCCTGGGCCCGCGATCCGAAGAGACCGAACGGATGCACCAGCAATTTCACGAGGGGCGTGAGATTGCCAAGATGCGGCTGCGAGCACTGACCACGCGCCTTGACGAAATGGCGGCAATCAATCGCGCCATGCGTATTGGGCGCTTTCCGACACTCACTGCCCGTCTGTTGCGCACGCTTGGTCGTTCCGGCCTGATCGGCACGGCATTCGACATTGTCGGCACGAATGCACTTTATGTCTATGAGCGGCTCGCGGGCGTGCGGATAGACAGCAGCTTGCTGGCAACGGGCGATGTCGACAGACGCGCAAAACTGAAACTGATCGGCAGGTCGGCCAATCCTGCCAGCCTGTTGTCGATACTTCAAGGCGTCGACAAGTCGTTCAGGCTGACATCGAAAAACAGCTTTCGTGCCGCAAACGAAGACGGCTTTCTGGTCGATCTCATCATGCCCACTGCAAAGGACCAGTTGAAACATGCAAAGAAAACCGGACTTGGCGAGTCCGGTGACGATCTCGTTGCGGTGGAAATCGAGGGGCTTCAGTGGTTGGTCAACAGCCCCAAAATCGAGGCCTCGCTCATCGACGAAAGAGGATATCCGCTTAATTGCTCCAGTCCTGACCCAAGGAGCTTCGCCATTCATAAACTGTGGCTGGCAAAGCGTGAAGATCGGGATCTCTTAAAGCGAACGCGCGACCGGCAACAGGCAGAGTTGGTGCACGCGATGGTCACGCGCCATCTCAGCCACTTGCAATTCGATGATCCGTCTCTCGGGGCAATGCCCAAGGCATTGCGCGAACAGGTCGGATATTTCACCAAGGACGGGAAATCGGGCTCAGCCCTGGAACCCGATTGGTAAATCAGAGAAAACTCTGCGGATCGATATCGAGCTGCACCTGCACCGAGCCTCGCTCCTTCGGCCCATTGTCCACCATTGCGCGGATAAAACCCTGCATGTCAGCTCCGCGCTTACCGTGGATCAAAAGCCGAAAGCGATGGCGCCCGCGCACTAGCGCCAGCGGCGCCTCAGCTGGGCCTAGCACCGATATGCCCGATGCATTGGGCGCAGCTTGCCGCAATCCGCGCGCATGGCTCTCGGCGTCGTTGCGCGAATCGGCCGATACGATAATCGAGGCCAGCCGCCCGAATGGCGGCATCATCGCCCTTTCGCGTTCCGCCACCTCGCGCTCATAGAAAGCCTCCGCATCGCCGGAAACGATCGCCTGCATCACCGGATGCATCGGCTGGTAGGTCTGGATCAGCCCGACGCTCTTGAGGCCTGTCCGCCCTGCCCGGCCGGTTACCTGCGACAACAGCTGGAACGTTCTCTCCGCTGCGCGCGGATCGCCATTGGCGAGCCCGAGATCGGCGTCGACGATCCCGACCAGCGTCATCTTCGGAAAGTTGTGGCCCTTGGCCACCAGCTGCGTGCCGATGACGATGTCGGCCTCGCCGTTGGCGATTGCTTCGAGCTCAAGCCTGAGCCGCTTGACGCCGCCGGCCATGTCGGAGGACAGCACGATGATCCGGCTTTCTGGAAAGATCTTCTCGACCTCTTCGGCAATCCGTTCCACGCCCGGCCCGCAAGCGGCGAGATGGTCGAGCGTGCCGCATTCCGGGCAGGACTCCGGGGATTTTTCCGTATGTCCGCAATGATGGCACTGCAGGATGCCGCGAAACCGGTGCTCTACCAGCCAGGCCGCGCAATTGGGGCACTGGAAGCGGTGCCCGCAGACCCGGCACAGCGTCAGTGGCGCATAGCCGCGTCGATTGAGAAACAGCAGTGCCTGCTCGCCGCGCGCCAGCGTCTTCTCGATGCCCTTGGTCATGACGGGCGACAGAAAACCACCTCGCAGCGGCGGATGCCGCCGCATGTCGATGAGATGCAGATCGGGAAGGGCCGCTCCGCCGAACCGGCCCGGCAGATGGACTTTGGCATATCGCCCTTGATCGGCATTCACCCGACTCTCGACCGACGGGGTCGCCGACACCAGCACGACGGGAAAATCGCCGATCCGGCCGCGCACCACAGCCATGTCGCGGGCATTGTAGAAGACGCGGTCTTCCTGCTTGTAGGCGGGGTCGTGTTCTTCATCGACGATGATCAGTCCGAGATTTTCAAACGGCAGGAACAGCGCCGAACGGGCGCCTGCCACCACATGTACCCGTCCCTCGGTCACCTGCCGCCAAACACGCTCGCGGGTCTTGGGTGCAAGGTCGGAATGCCATTCGGCCGGCTTGGCGCCGAAGCGGTCCTGGAAGCGCTCGAGGAAGGCCGGTGTCAGCGCGATTTCCGGCAGCATGATCAGCACCTGCTTGCCCTGCCGAAGTGTCTCGGCAATCGCCTCGAAATAGACCTCGGTCTTGCCGGAACCGGTCACGCCATCGATCAGCGTCACGCCGAAGCTGCCGGCACGCACCGCCTCGATCAGCGCATCTGCCGCATCCTTCTGGTCGGCTTCGAGCTCGGAATGGGCATAATCCGGGTCGGGTGGCGGCGTGACCGGCGGCGGCGAAAGGAACACATGCTCGAACACGCCATGCGTGGCCAAACCGTCGATGACCGAGGTCGAAACGCCGGCGGCATGTGCAAGCCCGCTGCGCGTCCAGGCCGGGCCGTCCTCGGCCGTGGCGATCACACGGCTACGCGCGGGGGTCATCCGCTCGGGCCGCTCATCGGTCAGCTTCAGGCCCTCGATCATCGGTTCCGGATCAAAGGCCGGCGGCGCCCGCAACGCCATGCGCGCCACCAGCCCCGGCGGCGACAATGTATAGCCCGCGATCCATTCGAGAAAATCCCGCATGTCGCCCTTGAGCGGCGGGCAATCGAACACGGTGGTGATCGCCTTCAGTTTCGACGGGTCGACCTTGTCCTCATCCACGTCATTCCAGACGACGCCGAACACCTGCCGCGGCCCGAGCGGCACCTGCACGATCGACCCGGACTCGACATGCACGCCTTCCGGCACCAGATAGGAGTAGGGTTTTGGTACCGGCAGTGGTACCATCACAGGCACTGCCCTCAGCGCTTTCGGTGCGCCAAACAAATCGAGCGAATCTTTTCCCATGCGCACGACCTTGCACTTGCTTTTGGGCAAAGAAAACATCAAATACACATAAAAGTTTGCCGCCTAGGGAGTGCACGGACATGAAGTTTTTCGTCGATACCGCTGATATCAAGGACATCAAGGAGCTGAACGACCTTGGTCTCCTCGATGGCGTGACCACCAATCCGTCGCTGATCCTGAAATCCGGCCGCAACATCTTCGAAGTCACCAAGGAAATCTGCGGCATCGTCGATGGCCCGGTTTCGGCCGAAGTCGCTGCGACCGATTACGAGCAGATCATGAAGGAAGCCGCGGTCATCGCCAAGATCGCCGACAATATCTGCATCAAGCTGCCGCTGACGCTCGACGGCCTCAAGGCCTGCAAGGCACTGAGCTCGGATGGTCACCAGACCAATGTGACTCTGTGCTTCTCGGCCAACCAAGCTCTGCTTGCCGCCAAGGCTGGCGCGACCTTCATTTCGCCTTTCGTCGGCCGGCTCGATGACATCGCCTTCGACGGCATGGACCTGATCCGCGAGATCCGCCAGATCTATGACAACTACGGCTTCGAGACCGAAATCCTCGCCGCCTCGATCCGCACAGTCAACCACGTCAAGGATGCCGCTCTGATCGGCGCCGATGTCGTCACCGTGCCACCGGCAACGCTGAAGGCGCTCGTCAAGCATCCGCTGACCGACAAGGGCCTCGAGCAATTCGTCGCCGACTGGGCCAAGACCGGCCAGAAGATCGCCTGATCGATCTCATACTTCTGAATCAGTGAAGCCCGGCGGAGAGATCCGCCGGGCTTTTTCGTGTGGATTTTCCGACCTGTTCCCATGGAAACAGCGCGGGCAGGGTGGATGTGGGAAAAAGGCTTCAACGGATGGAAATAGGCATCCAGACAAATGAAACCAGAACCAAGCCAATTCACTCCGAGGAGAACTCAAATGAAAAAGTACATCATCGCTGCCGTCGCTGCCGTTGTCGCCACCGTGTCGCTGTCGTCGGTTGCCGAGGCCGGCTGGCGCCGCCATCATGGCTGGTATGGCCATCACGGCTACTGGGGCGGCCCGCGCATCGTCATCCGCCCGGCTTACTACAACGACTATTGCTTCATCAAGAAGGTCCGTCGTTACGACGATTGGGGCAATGTCTACATCAAGCGCGTTCGCATCTGCGGCTGATTTCTAACCCTTCGCATACCTGATCATCCGGCGCTTCCCCTGCAACCCGGATGGTCAGCGCTCTGATCCTCCCCAGAATTCGCCCGGTTCCTCCAGAACCGGGCTTTTTCATTTGCGTTCCTGCTTTTCGCGCATGCGCTTCTCCACCTGGCGGAGCGCGAGAGAAAGCCCGATCGTCAGGACGAGATAGATATAGGCGACGATCGAATAGGTCTCGAAGAAGCGGAACGATCCCGATGCATAGACTTTGCCCATCTGGGTAATGTCGGCAACGCCGAGCACCGAGACCAGCGACGAGTCCTTGACCATCGCCACGAAATCGTTCGACAGCGGCGGAAAGATCACCTTCAGCGCCTGCGGAAAGACGATGAAGCGGAAGCGCTGGAACCGCGACAAGCCAAGCGCCTTGGCCGCTTCGATCTGCCCCTTGTCGACCGACTGGATGCCGGCCCGGAAGATCTCGGCGATAAAGGCGGAATAGGCGATCATCAACGCCAGGATCGCCCGCCACATCAATGACAGGTCGCGCACCAGCAGAGGCTCGGTCCAGCCGGCATTGATCAGCGGCTTCGCCAGGAAATTCCACGCATAGACGATGCCCGGGGCACCGACGAAGGCGATGTAGAACAGCAGCACCAGCACCGGAATGCCGCGGATCAGCTCGATATAGAACCGCGAGAATTGCCTGAGCACCTTGTGGTCGGAAAGCCCGAGCAAGGCCATGCCGAGACCCAGCAGGATGGCCAAGGTGAAGGCGATCAACGTCACCATGACGGTGACCGTCAGACCCTGCACGACCTTGTCGAACACCTGCGAATAAAGGTCGCTCGAGACGATGACCGCCCCGATGCCAATACCAATGACAGAGAGGGCGACCAGCCACCAGGGAAAGTCGCCCTCTCCGGCCTGCCCAGAATTTTGCGAAGCGGCCATTGTCCGGGGACTACTGGCCCATTTTGTAGTTCAGGAACCACTTGGTGTTGAGCTTGTCGAATGTGCCATCGGCCTTCAGTGCCGCAATCGCTGCATTGACCGGGCCCACCAGTTCAGAGCCCTTGGGGAAGATGAAGCCGAAATCCTCGGTGCCGAGCGGGCCGCCGATCAGCTTCAGGCCGCCGGAAGAGGCGTCGACATAGCCCTTGCCGGCAGTGCCGTCGGTGAGCACGACATCGACATCGCCCGACTTGAGTGCCTGCACGGTCGCGCCGAAGGTTTCAAACAGCTTGATACGTGGATTCTGTTCGTTGCCGTCCAGCACGCTGTAGACCGCGGTGTAGAACGGCGTCGTGCCCGGCTGCGCGCCGACCAGGCCATCCTTGAAGGCGCCGAATGTCTTGGCGTCGGTAAAGCGGTTCTCGTCGCCACGCACCAGCATGAACTGTTCCGAACGCATATAGGGATCGGAGAAGTCGACCTTGGCCTTGCGCTCGTCCTTGATGGTGATGCCGGTCATGCCGATATTGTACTGGTTGTCCGATACCGCCTGGATCATCGCGTCCCAGGAGGTGTTCTGGTACTCGACCTGGAAATTCAGCCGCTTGGCGATCTCGTTCATCGCGTCATATTCCCAGCCGATCTGCTTGCCGGTCTTGGGATCGATGAACTGCAGCGGCGGATAGGCGTTTTCAGTGACGACAACGACCTTCTTGCCGCCAAGATCGGGCAGGTCAGCCGCAAAGGCGGCGAGTGGCGTGAGCGCAATGGCGGCGAGGCCGAGAAGAAAGCTGCGGCGCAAAGTCATGTCTGAAACTCCGAAAAGATGTGGCTGGCGAAACTGTCACAAATCGACCACATTTGGCAAGCCGCAAAGCGACTGCCGCGACGCTCGCCGGGTGGAAGAATTGCGCCGAGTGGGCTATTTCCGGCCGGTCAGCCGTGTGATGTGACCCATCTTGCGGCCCGGCCGTGGCTCGGTCTTGCCATAGAGATGGATCAGCACGTCCTTTTCCAGCGCCCAGCTTTCGAGCGCCAGTATATCGTCGCCGATCAGGTTCTGCATCACGCAATCGCTGTGGCGATGGGGCGAGCCGAGCGGCAGGTCGCCGACGGCGCGGATATGCTGCTCGAATTGGGAGATCACCGAGGCGGCTTCCGTCCAGTGGCCGGAATTATGGACGCGCGGCGCGATTTCATTGGCGATCAGCTGGCCGTCTGATGTGACAAAGAACTCGATCCCCAGCACACCAACATAATCGAGTGCCGAAAGCAGTCGGATCGCGCAATCGCGGGCATGGGCGGCGACATCGGCCGAGACATTGGCCGGCAGCGTCGAGGTGTGCAGAATGCCGTTGCGATGCACATTCTCAGCCGGATCATAGCATTCGATGCGACCGTCGAGCCCACGCGCGGCAATGATGGAGATCTCACGGACAAACGGCACGAAGCTTTCGAGGATCAGCGGCACGCCGCCCAGCCGGTCGAAAGCGCCATCCGCCAGGTCACCCTTGCGGAACACCACCTGGCCCTTGCCGTCATAGCCGAGACGCCGGGTCTTCAATACGCCTTCGCCGTCAAACTCTTCCAGGGCAGTCTCAAGATCTGCCTGGTCGTTGATGGCGCGAAAGCCGGCGGTCGGAATGCCACAGGAGTTGAGATACTGCTTTTCGGTCAGCCGGTCCTGCGCCACTTCCAGCGCCTGCGGCGGCGGGTAGACCGGAACCAGCTTTTCGAGGAAGCGCGCGGCCTCGACGGGCACGTTCTCGAATTCGTAGGTGACGACAGCGCATTCATCGGCAAGCTGCTGGAGGGCGGCACGGTCGTCATAGGCCCCAACGATCTGGCTGTTGGCGAGCTGGGCCGCCGGGCAGTCGGCCTGCGGCTCTAGAATGACGGTGCGGAAGTTCAGTCGGCTGGCGGCAATCGCCAGCATGCGTCCAAGCTGGCCGCCGCCAATGATGCCGATTGTCTTGGTTTTCACGTCTGGTTTTCCACTACTTATCCACAGGATATTCAGCCACGGAGGCGCTCTGTTCCTCGCGCCACGTATCGAGCCGATCGGCGATTTCCTCGTCCGAAAGTGCAAGGACAGCGGCAGCCAGCAAGGCTGCATTGACGGCACCGGCGCGCCCGATCGCCAGCGTTCCCACCGGAATCCCGGCCGGCATCTGGACGATCGAAAGCAGGCTGTCCTGGCCCGAAAGCGCCTTGGATTGCACCGGAACGCCGAATACCGGCAGCGGCGTCATCGCAGCCGCCATTCCCGGCAGGTGGGCGGCACCGCCGGCACCTGCAATGATCACCTTGAAGCCTTCGTCGCGGGCCCCCTTGGCGAAATTGACGAGACGATCCGGCGTGCGATGGGCGGAAATAATCCGCGCTTCATAAGGAATTTCAAGCGCGTCGAGCGTGTCGGCAGCGTTCTTCATAGTTTCCCAGTCGGACTGGCTGCCCATGATGATCGCAACGGGAGGTCTGGAAATCTGCATCGGTCCGCGCCTCGCCTTCAGGCTATGATATCGGGGATGATCTGGTCGTCGACCTGGGTGAGCTTGTCCTTGATGGCAAGCTTCTTCTTCTTCATCCGCTGGATACGGAGCGCATCACAACCGGTCGCGATCATCGCATTGATCGCCACATCGTAATCCTCATGCTCCTGCCGCAGTCTTGCCGCATTCAACCTCAGCTCAGCCTGCTCCTGATCTGGCATCCCGTCATTTCCCCATTTTCCGGCATTCCTGGCAACGACTGCTATCCCCGTGCCTGCATCGATTTGCTCCTATCACAAAATATCCGCTAACGGGAAGTTTTCCTTTTTGAAGAATTCGGCTTCGACAAACGCAAAATTACGTGGCAGACTTCCTCTGTTGCAGCCTGAGACATCCGGTGGAAGGATGGCCGGATGTGGGCCGAGACGGGAAGGAAATGTCTATGACAATTGAAGCCCACATCGAGACTCTTGAAAAGAAGCACGGAGCTCTCGAAGACGAATTGCACACTGCAATGTTGCACCCATCCACAGGCGACGTCACTATCGCCGAGCTGAAAAGACAAAAACTCAAGATCAAGGACGAAATCGAACGACTGCGTTACACCACGCAACACTGACGCTCAATGAGCGGGTGGCCGCCGGATGACGGATTCTAGAAGCTGAACGTGTAAAGATTTCGCCGGAACCGACTGATGGCGGCCATCGCCGCCAACCTCTCACACCCAGAACTGATCCAGCCAGAAACCGATTTTTTGAAAGCCTTGCGGGTTGATCGCATAGATCCGCCGGGTGCCTTGCGTCTGGACGGTGACGAGATGGCAATCGAGCAGCGCCTTGAGATGCTGCGACACAGCCGGACGGCTAACCGGCAAGAGTGATGCGAGGTCGTTGACCGTGCGCGGCGCGCGCCTGAGTTCCTCAAGCAGGAACCGGCGGTTTGAATCCGAAATTGCTGCGAATGGATCAGTGCTCATCGACCGAAAGCTAAGCCAGACTTTCAGGCAGGACAAGTATTTTTGTGCGCCGCATCAAAAATACTTCGCGCCGCACTGTCCGTACACGATGCGCCCCTCAGAACACCACCTTCAGAAGGGGCATTATACCTTCATAGGTGAGCTTCATCCCCGCGAGCGCGCACATCGCATACATGAACGGATAGAAGAAATCCGGCCGCATGCGCCGGACGATCATCGCGCCGCAAATCGTGGCGATCGGTGCGAAGGGAAACAGCGTCGCCGACAGATAGAGATTGGTGAAATCGAGCTGGCCGAGCTGATAGTAGGGGATCAGCTTCACCGCGTTCAGGATCGCAAAGGTCCGCACCGCCGCTCCTGTGTAGTCGCGCGGCGGCAGCTTCAACGGCAGCGCATACACCTGGAAGGGCGCCCCACCGGCATGGGCAACGAAGCTTCCATAGCCGCAAAGCGTGCTCCAGATACCGGCGCGGGCGATGTTGTGAGGCTGGGCCTCCACGACGACGTTTCGCGCGAAATACCTGTTGTAATAGAATCGCGCGGTAAAACTGAGCGCCACCAGGCCGATAATCAGTTCCATCATGTATTTCGGCACGACGGACCAAGTGAGCCACCCCACCGCGATGCCGACTAGGGCGCCTGGTAGCATGGTCTTCACCAGTGTGGGATTATTGTGCTTGCGCCACATCCACAGCGAGGCGAAATCCATGAGGATCAGGATCGGCAATAGGATAGCTGCAGCCTGATTGGGAGCGATGACGAAGGAGAGGATTGGCACACCCAGAAGCCCCAGCGCATCCCCCATTCCCCCCTTGCTTAGACCAACCAGAATAACCGCCGGAATGGCGACAAGATAAAATGTGGAATCGATAGGCATATTGATCGTTTTCTCTAGGCGGTCTATCGGATTGCTGATGGAGCGCGCAAAGCGGGCTTCGAGGCGGGACCCTAGACCTATCGTGCCAATCGGCATGTGGGAAGACCACAAGTGAGGTAAAAGAAATCATGTCAACATCTGAAAGCCGTTGCCGGCTGGTTCTGGTCACGCCGGAGATCGCCGATCCCGCTGAGGCGGCGCGGATCATCGGCGATGCTCTCAAGGGTGGCGATGTCGCCTCGGTGATCATCCCGCAATATGATCTCGACGATACTGCCTTCCAGAAACTTGCCGAAGCCATCGTGCCGGTGGTGCAGGCTGCGGGTGCCGCAGCGCTCATTTGCGGCGACAGCCGCGTGGCCGGACGGGTCAAGGCCGATGGCCTGCACATTCCGGGCGGCCTGGAGCCACTCGGGGAGGCAATCGAGAAATTTACGCCGAAGATGATCGTCGGCGGCGGCAATGCCCAGGACCGGCACCACGCGCTGGAGATCGGCGAATTGCAGCCCGATTATATCTTCTTCGGCAAGATCGACGGCGACATCAAGCCCGAAGCGCACCCGAAGAACGTCGCACTGGCCGAATGGTGGGCATCGATGGTGGCCATTCCCTGCATTGTCATGGGTGGCACGGATGCGGCGTCGGCGCTTGATATCGCCGAGTCGGGCGCGGAATTTGCAGCCCTTCGCCTCGCAGTGTTTGCCGAGCCCGCGCGTGCGGCGGCCATAATTCAGGAAACAAATGCGTTGCTTGACGAAAAAGCGCCACGCTTTGGAGCTTGATAGGGCCGATGTCAGGGCATAGGCGGATGAGATTTGGATATTTGGGCGCGGTCTTCGTGATCGCGACTGCTTATGCGTGGCCGGCTGCAGCGCAGACCCCGGCGGCGAATTCGATCCCCAACCGGCCGCTCGACGCGGGCGTCGACAGCCAGAAGCTCGAAAAGACCGAGCGGCTGTTTCCGACCGACAATGACAAGAAGCTGCCAATTCTGGCTTTTCCGGACGATTCCAAGAAGAAGGACGCACCGTCTGCCGGCCTCATCCTTCTCGACCGCATGGGCGGCACCTTGCCCGATTTGCCGCCGGAGAAGAAATATAGCGGCAAGCTCGATGACGCCTATGGCGCCTTCCAGCGCGGCATGTATCTGACGGCGATGAACCTGGCGCTGCCGAAGGCGCAGTTGGGCGAAGCTGCGGCCCAGACGCTGGTCGCCGAACTTCTCAACAATGGCCTCGGCGTGCGCCGCAATCCTTCGGACGCCGCCTTCTGGTATGAGCAGGCCGCCAATGCGGGCGATGCCAACGCCCAGTTCAAATATGCCATGATGCTGATGGACGGCCAGATTGTCGCGCAGGACAAGAAGAAAGCCGACGTGATGATGCACAAGGCTGCGGAAGGTGGAAACCGCGAAGCCCAGTTCAACATCGCCCAGTTGCTGGTGGCGGCGACGCCGGGCGAAAAGGGCCTCACCGCGGCCCTGCCCTGGTATGAGAAATCAGCCGAGCAGGGCGTGCCCGATGCGCAATACGCGGTTGCCGAGCTCTATATCAACCTGCCGGTCTCCAAGGAGAAGAAAGAGCAGGCCCGAAGCTGGATGATCAAGGCCGCCAATGCGCGCTTCGACACCGCGCTTTATGACATGGCCGTCTGGTACATTAACGGCGTCGGTGGCGAGCGGGACTATGAACAAGGCTTCGAGTGGATGAAGCGGGCGGCCAATCGCGGCCATGTCGTCGCCCAGAACAAGCTCGCCCACCTCTACATCAACGCGATCGGCACAAGGCCCGACCCGATCGAAGCGGCCAAGTGGTATATTCTTTCACGTCGCGCAGGCCTTGCCGATCTCGAGCTCGAGGATTTCTATCTCGGGATCGAAGATGCGACCCAGAAGGAAGCACTGCATCGGGCCAATCGCTTCCGCACGCAGTGAATCAGAAAGGCCACCCTTCCGAAGGGTGGCCACATGCTGCGATGTGTCTCGTGTGTCAGTCAGCAAGTAGAGAAGCCCACACATGATTTCCATGGCGGGCCTTCGGACAATGCACCTACCCGCTGCGGGAACGCCAACTCTCAAGCGACTGGCCATAGAGATCGACAGCTACTTTCTCGGACGGGGGCGGGAGCTGGCCAGGTCCCAGTCGTCGCGACCCCAAACGCAATGCGACCTTAATGGATGCTTGGTTCTCGGGTGCGATCACATGAATCACGTTAAGCCATCCCAATTCATCGAAAACATAGCCCATGCAGGCGATGGCGGCTTCCGTTGCATAGCCCTTGCCCCAAGCAGCACGATCAAAGGCCCAGCCCACTTCCGGTCCCGGCCAAGCGGCAGGCATCCACGGGCCAGCCCGGCCAATCCAACGCCCAGAGGCTTTCTCGATCACCGAGAAGTTGCTGTAGCCATTGATCGTCCAACTCCCTGCCATAAGGGAAAGGTTGCGCCATGCTCCATTTTCGGACTGGACGCCGCCGATGAATCTCGATGCCTCGGGGTCGGAAAGCATAGCCCCCCACGGTGCCAGATCGTCGGCCATCGGTGGCCGCAAAAATAGCCGTGCGGTTTCAATGGTTATCATTCACATTGTCCTCGAAGCTTGCCCTTCGATGCAAGGTCAGCCGTGCCATGCCGGCCATACGTTTACGGAGGCTCCAAGAGCATACTTTTCCACCGCTAACCAGTAATTTTCGATCGTTTCCCCGCAGGGTAGTCGGCGCAGGCGTAGTCGTCAGAGCAGTCCGAAGTGAACTTCTCCAGCGATGGCTGACTTGTCCTTAGCCCGCCCCGTAGGAAACAGTTTCTCGCTCATCCTGCTCCTATATCGGAGCAGGAGCACTCGTTGTGCGCGCTCATCGATCCTGAGTGGAGAGATGCGTTGACGTGTTGATCCGCGTGTTGGCCTGCTGGCCCTGCTTGGCGGGATCGGGGACGCCGCCGCCATGCATCGCGTGGGTCTTGTCATGCAGATGCGCGTCCTCACCGGGACCCTTGTCGCTGCGGTTTGCCGGCGGGACCGGCGGTGCCTTGGTGTTCATGGCTGTGTCCTTTCCTGGCCTGTCATGATCCAGGGAACTTTCTGTTGAGTTCGGCAATCGGGATCAGACGATTGGCGGCATGGTCCTGATATTGTTCGCTTTTGGCCGTGTTGCCGTCGAGGCCTCTGCCATCGCGTCTTGACTTGTCGCGATTGGACAGGATGTCATTTTCGCCGATCTTTTCGAGATCCATATGCGTTGAGGCGCCTGTTCCGGATTTCTTGCCGCGGCTGCCCTCGCCGAACTCTTTCTGGCTGGCATGCGCCATGTCTGTCTCCTTGTTGATTATACTAAGGGTTCAGCCGGCGAGCCATAGGAATGTTCCACCTGCGAGCCACGGACCGGAACATCGCGATTAGACTTGAAAAAAGCGGGCTTTTATGGTCTTGAGGCGCCAAACACGCAGGCTGCAGTGCATACCGGCCAGCAATATCCTCTTTGCCGGCCCCTGACGGGGCCGATTGATTTTGAAGGAATCCGAAAATGGCCCGTTCGGCGCTGTTGAATGTGATGGTGCAATCTGCACTCAAGGCCGGCAAGTCGCTGACCCGCGATTTTGGTGAGGTGCAGAACCTGCAGGTCTCGCTGAAGGGTCCAGGCGACTATGTCACCCAGGCCGACCGCCGCTCGGAGCGGATTGTACGCGAGGAACTGCTGCGCGCCCGTCCGACCTACGGGTTCCTCGGCGAGGAAAGCGAAGAGATCAAGGGAACCGACGGCGCGCATCGCTGGATCGTCGATCCGCTCGATGGCACCACCAACTTCCTGCACGGCATTCCGATGTTTGCCGTCTCGATCGCACTGGAGCGCAACGGCGAAATCGTCGCCGGCGTCATCTATAATCCGGCCACCGACGATCTCTATACGAGTGAAAAAGGTGGCGGCGCCTTCGTCAACGATCGCCGCCTGCGCGTTTCAGCCCGCAAGAACCTGTCCGATTCCGTCGTCGGTTGCGGCGTGCCGCATCTCGGCCGTGGCATGCATGGCCGTTTCCTTGTCCAGCTTCGGCATGTGATGGGTGAAGTCGCTGGCATTCGCCGTTTTGGCGCGGCCTCGCTCGATCTCGCCTATATCGCAGCGGGCCGCATGGATGGCTTCTGGGAAGAAGGCCTGAACGCCTGGGATATCGCCGCCGGCATCATCCTCATCCGCGAAGCGGGCGGCTTTGTCAGCGATCTCTCGGGCGGCGCCGACATGTTCGGCAGCGGTACTCTCGCAGCCGGCAACGAACACATCCACAAAGCGTTGATCGACGTGGCCAACCGGCCGGTTCCGAAGGCCTCGGCCTGATAGGCCGTATCGCGGCAGTCCCGGTCTATTACCGCCGGGACTGAGATCCCGTCACATCATGTTCATCGCGCTGCTGTGGCGCTTCGTGCAGTCGGATCGGCCGTCTTCGATGTAGACCGGCTTTGCGGCATTGTCTTTGCTGACCGCACTCGCGGCGCTTGCCTTGGCCATTTCAGGCGTCTGGCCCTTATTCGTCGTCGCATCATCAGCGAATGCCGGGAGTGCGAAAGCTGCCAGCACCGCCGCAGTGATCACTGTCCTTCTCATCGGTATTCCCCTCTTGACTTGAGTTGAACGCGGCCTGGAGTGTGCAGCCACTTGGAGGGCAATGCCAGTCACCTTTTTGTGAGCCGAAAATCCGTCGCGCCGCAATGGAGTGCGGAGCGACGGGATAGGCAGCGTCACATCTGCTTCATGGCCTTGTCGAGATGCATCGAGCAATCGTCCTTCTTGCCGTCCTTCATGGACGACTTGGCCATGTCGACTTCCTTCATCGCCATGGTCATGGAGTCGCCCTTCATCATCTTGGCGTGGTCCTCGGCTTTCATCATCGAGGCGTCGTCGCATTTCATCATGTCCATGGCGAAGACCGGCATGGCGAAGGATGCGAGCAAGCCCGCTGCAATAAGTGTCCTGATCATCGAAAGTCTCCTCAGCATTCGGTTAAGGGCCGTTGCCCACGCAGAATTTGCGGTGTTTCAGCGCTCACTTACAAATCACCACGCCGTGTGGCACGCAGTTGTGACCAGGCGTCACACGGTGGTGATATAGCTTCCGCCGGCGCACTACTTTCCAAAAAATGTGATCAACGATCATAAATTTGCCTGCCGACACATTGCGCCTGACGAAATCCCGCCGTAGAAATTTCCATCGGTTCGGGAGGAGCCTATGGATTGTGATGTTCTTGTGGTGGGTGCGGGGCTGGCGGGACTGGTTGCCGCAGCAGAGGCGGCTGACCGTGGCCTGAAAGTGATCATCCTCGATCAGGAAGGTGAACAGTCGCTCGGCGGACAAGCCTTCTGGTCGCTCGGCGGATTGTTTTTCGTTGATAGTCCCGAACAGCGTTTCATGGGCATTCGCGACAATGCAGAACTCGCCCGCCAGGACTGGATGGGTTCTGCCGCCTTCGACCGGCCCGAGGATCATTGGCCGCGGCAATGGGCGGAAGCCTATCTCGATTTCGCCGGCGGTGAGAAGCGTAGCTGGCTGCATCAGCAGGGCATGCGCTGGTTTCCCGTAGTCGGCTGGGCCGAACGCGGTGGCGGTCTGGCATCCGGTCATGGCAATTCGGTGCCACGCTTCCATGTCACCTGGGGCACCGGGCCAGGCGTGCTGGCCCCTTTCCTTCGCCGGGTGAAGGAGCATCAGGCCGCCGGTCGGATTGCCTTTCGATTCCGCCATCGGGTCGACGGGCTGGTCACCACGGATGGCGCGGTCACTGGCGCGCGCGGCACGGTCCTTACGCTGGACAATGCCCAGCGCGGCGCCAAAAGTAATCGCGATGTTAGCGGGACATTCGAGATCTCCGCCGGTGCGACAATCGTGTCTTCCGGCGGTATCGGCGGCAATCATGATCTCGTGCGCAAGAACTGGCCGGTTGACCGGCTGGGCCAACCGCCACAATTCATGGTCACGGGCGTGCCGGATCACGTGGACGGCCGCATGCTAGCGATCACCGAAAACGCCGGCGGGCGCATCATCAATTCCGACCGCATGTGGCATTATACCGAGGGCGTCCGGAACTGGGATCCGATCTGGCCTGGGCACGGAATTCGTATCCTGCCCGGGCCGTCGTCGCTCTGGTTCGACGCCGAGGGGAATCGTTTTTCGGCGCCCGCCATGCCGGGCTTCGACACACTGGGCACGCTGGAGGCCATTCTCGCGACAGGCCATGACTATTCCTGGTTCATTCTCGACAAGGCGATCATCAAGAAGGAATTCGCGCTCTCCGGCAGCGAACAAAATCCCGATCTCACCGGCAAGGATATCCGGCTGCTGCTGAAGCGGCTCGGCAAGGAACCGCCTGGCCCCGTCAAGGCCTTCATGGACAAGGGCGAGGATTTCGTCGTCCGCAACACACTGGAGGAACTGGTTGAGGGCATGAACCAGCTCGCGGGCTCCAACCTGTTGGACACTGCACATGTCCGCTCACAGATCGAGGCACGTGACCGCGAGATAAACAATGCCTTCTCCAAGGATGCACAGGTCACCGCCATTCGCGGCGCCCGCAATTATCGCGGCGACAGACTGATGCGCACCGCCAAACCGCATCGCATCCTCGACCCCAAGGCAGGACCGCTGATCGCCGTTCGCCTCAACATCCTCACCCGCAAGACGCTGGGTGGCCTCGAGACCGATTTGCAGGCGCGGGTACTGGGCAGCGACGGCCAAGCAGTGCCCGGCCTCTATGCGGCGGGCGAAGCCGCCGGCTTCGGCGGCGGCGGGGTACATGGCTATAATGCACTGGAAGGCACCTTCCTCGGCGGCTGTATTTTCTCGGGCCGGATCGCGGGGAGAAGTGTCGGCAAGTAAAGACGTTTTCCCTGCAGCATTCAACGCGCCGCCAAGCTGAACGCCAGGTGAACGAGCAATTCAGCGCCCGTTCGACTCAAGTATGGTTTTATCGGTCAGGATCGGCGCCGCAATCGGCGTCCGTCAGCCGAGGGGCCGACATGCAGCACTACTTCTTCGACATATGCTGGAACGACGAAACTGTCGTGGACGACGAAGGCACCGGCCATTTCGACGATGGATCGGCCATCTACTACGGCCGCACCGTGGCAAGCCGCATCGCGCGCTGCGGCAGCGGTGAATCGGTCCGCATCCATGTCCGCGACAGCCGGGGTCGGCTGCTCTCGATCGTGACACCCGGCATCTATCGCTACACCGCACAGTCCCAGGCGCCGATACGCGCCATCATCGAACGCGATCTTGCACGGCAGTCCATCGCAATCGGCTAAAGCCTATCGCACCACATGCAGCACATTGTGCCGGTCGACGCCGAATTGCAGGCTGGCGAGCCGTGCATAGATGCCGCCCTTGGCCACAAGACTTTGATGCGTGCCTTCCTCAACCACCTCACCCTGATCCATGACGAGAATACGGTCGGCCTTGAGCACGGTCGCCAGCCTGTGGGCGATGACGATCGTGGTGCGGCCTTGCATCAGGCCGTCGAGCGCAGTCTGCACCAGCGTCTCGCTTTCGGCATCCAGCGCCGAGGTGGCCTCGTCGAGCAGCAGGATCGGTGCGTTGCGGAGGATGGCGCGGGCGATGGCGATGCGCTGGCGCTGGCCGCCGGATAGCATGATACCGCGCTCGCCGACTTCCGTGTCATAGCCGTTCTCCAGGCGCAGGATGAATTCTTCCGCATGTGCGGACCGCGCCGCTGCCTCAACCGCGTCACGGGTGGCGCCCGGGGCACCGAAAGCGATGTTGTCATGGATGGAGGCTGCAAAGATCGTCGTGTCCTGCGGCACGATGGCGATGCGGGCGCGGATATCGCTGGGATCTGCGTCCCGGACATCCACGCCATCGATCAGCACCTTGCCCGACGACGGATCGTAATAGCGCAGGATCAGCGAAAACAGCGTGCTCTTGCCAGCCCCCGAGGAGCCTACGACCGCGACCCGCTCGCCGGGTTGAACGGACAATGTCAGTCCTTCGAGCGCTGACGCGCCCGGCCGGCTGGGATAGGAAAAGCGCACATCCTCGAAAGCGACGCTGCCGATCGGCGGCTGCGGTAGGGCAACCGGCTTGGCCGGCGCCAGGATCGCCGGCTTCTCGGCCAGCAGTTCCATCAGGCGTGAGGAGGCGCCAGCGGCCTGGCTGAGTTCGCTCCAGACTTCCGAAAGGGCTGCGAGCGCGCCGGCTGCCATCACCGAATAGAGCAGAAACTGGCTGAGTGTGCCGGGCGTGATCGTGCCGGCCAGCACGCCTTGTGCGCCGAACCACAACACGGCGACGACGCTGCCGAACACCATGGTGATGGCAAAGCCGGTGAGGATGGCGCGCTGACGGGTGGACATCCGCGCTGCATCGAAGGCGTTCTCGGCGGCGGCGCCAAACCGATCCCGCGACAGGCCGGAGTTGTTGAAGGCCTGGACGGTGCGGATGGCGCCGATCGCTTCGGAAGCATAGGCCGAGGCGCCCGCAAGCCTATCCTGCGCTTCCCGCGCGCGCTTGCGCACCGAGCGACCGAAGCCGACCAGCGGGAAGACGATCAGCGGAATAGCCAAAAGCACCAGGCTGGAGAGCTTCGGGCTGGTATAGACCATCATCACGATAGCGCCGAGACAGAGGATGGTGTTGCGCAGCGCCAGCGACGCCGATGCGCCGACAGCGGATTTGATCTGCACCGTATCGGCCGTCAGCCGCGAGACGATTTCGCCGGACTGATTGACGTCGAAGAAGGCCGGCGACAGGCGGGTGATGTGATCGAAGACATCGCGGCGGAGATCGGCAACGATGCGCTCGCCGAGTGTGATGACGAAGTAGTAGCGCAGCGCAGAAGCGGCAGCCAGCACCACGGCAAGCACCATCAGCATGCCGAAATAGGTATTGACGAAGCTGGCGTCCGAATTGGAGAAACCGTGATCGATCAGCCGACGGACGGCGGTGGGCAGCAGCAGCGTGGTGACGGCGGCAAGAAACAGGAAGACCAGTGCCCCGGCGACCAGCTTCTTGTAGCGCAGCATGTATGGAAATAGCCTTGCGAGCGGACGCATCGTGGTGCGACCTGCATTGGTGTCCTGAGCTGCCATCGGCTGAATGCCTTCCGATTCGTGCGCCTCAGGGCTTGAATCCTGCGAACTGGCACTTGTTAAATCACTATGCTTCATGTATACGCCACGCCATCAAACGAAGCCGTGGTTCTGAAACGTACTGCGGCTTCATTTATTCGTTTGGATCGGAAGCTGCAAGTCATGCGGCAAAAGACCACTGTCACCGCAGGACAATGTCATGAGAGATAAGATTCATCCCGACTACCACAAGATCAAGGTCGTCATGACCGATGGCACCGAATACGAAACCTACTCAACCTGGGGTTCCGAGGGCCAGACTATGAATCTTGAAATCGATTCCAAGTCGCACCCAGCATGGACCGGCGGCAACCAGCAGCTTATGGACCGCGGCGGCCGCGTCTCGAAGTTCAACAAGCGCTTCTCCGGCCTCGGCATCTAATAGACGCCAAAGTCGACCTATCGAAAAAGCTCGGCTTCGTCCGGGCTTTTTGTCGTTGGGTCCGGTCATCGCAGCCAGTCACGCGCGGCCGGCTTTGAAGGCAGTGGCTGAGGTTCAAAGAACCTTCAGCCCCAACTCAGCCAGCAGTTGACCAGCCTGAGCGCGAGAGATCGTCGCACCCTTGAACAGCTTGGCATTCAGCAGGCGAATTCCACCGAGATCGGCGCCGCGCAGATCCGCACCCTCGAAACGGCAGTCGGCGAGATTGGCATCGCGCAGGATGCAATCGTGAAATACCGCCTCGCGGAAGTCGCAGCGCTTAAGATCCGCAAGCTCGAAATCCAGCTGCCGGAGCACCGCCTTCCGGAATGAAAATCCCGGCATTCGCGCACTGCCCAGCCGGCATTCCTGGAAGGTGGCGTTCAGCGTCTTGGTCTCGGCCAGGTTGGCGCCCGTCACCTTGCAACCGACGAAAGACGCACCGGTCAGCATCGCGCCGCGATAGTTGCTGTTGTTGAAATCGCTCGACTGGAACTTCGCCTCGCTGAGATCGGCACCGGTGAAATCGGCAAATGCGCCCCGGCAGCCGGAAAACGAAACCTCGGCAAGCTTTGCGCCCACCAGCCGTGCGTGCTTGAAGACACAGGAATCGAAAGCCCAACCGCCCAGCTCAAGGCCCCCGAGATCCGCCTCTTCGAGATCACAGCGCCGCAGTAGGACCGACGACTTGCCGGCCACCAAGGTCTCGAGAGCCGCACGATCGAGCGTTTGATCCTCGATCACGGTGTGCGGCGATGCATCGGTCATGTCCGGCTCCGTTCGGCTTTCGAGAGACTTTCAGATCAGCAAAGAAAAAGGCGACATCCGGAGATGCCGCCCTTTGCATGCAAGCGATCAGAAAGATCTTATTCTTCGGTCTTGACTTCGGCAGCAGCAGCTTCTGCGGCAGCGGCTTCAGCAGCAGCCTTTTCGGCAGCAACCTTCTCAGCGGCAGCAGCGGCTTCCTGGGCGGCCTTCTCGGCAGCCAGAGCCTGTGCGGCAGCGATCTTTTCAGCTTCCAGACGGGCCTTCTCGGCATGAGCGGCCTGACGTTCGCCGTCATTGAGCTTGCGGGCGCGGACGCTGGTGTTCTCGATGATGCGGGCCTTTTTGCCGCGCAGGTCGCGCAGGTAGTAAAGCTTGGCGCGACGGACCTTGCCGCGGCGAACGATTTCGACGCCTTCGACGAGCGGCGAATAGATCGGGAACACGCGCTCGACGCCTTCGCCGTAGGAGATCTTGCGAACCGTGAAGTTCTCGTTCAGGCCGGCGCCTGAGCGGGCGATGCAGACGCCTTCATAGGCCTGCACGCGGGTACGCGTACCTTCAACAACGCGAACGTTGACGCGAACCGTGTCACCCGGCGAAAAGTCGGGGAAGGTGCGCTTGGCAGCGATCTTGGCCATCTGTTCAGCGTTCAGCTGTTCAATGATATTCATGTCTTCAACCTCGTTTTTGGTTCGACAGCCAGAGCGCTCGACATAGAACCCTTGGTCTTGCCTCGGGTGCTTGCCTTTCGGCAGGAGTGGATGCATCTGTCATTCATTGCTGGTTGATGGGTTTTGCCCATTCCGGTCGCGCACATACAGGATGATCCGGCGCTTGTCACCCCCTTGGAGACAAAAAAGGCGCGCAAACCGGTCGAATATCAGGCTTTCGCTGCGATCCGTCGAAACAGTTGCGCAGATGGCTTCGCAGTCGCAGTCGGCCGGAGTGAGTTCAGGCTGACTGAGATCGGCGACCGTTAAGGCTTCTTGGCCGGTTGATCGAGCAGATCCGGGCGGCGTTCCGCTGTCAGCAGGCGCGCCTCCTCGAGCCGCCACTCATCTATCGCCGCATGGTTGCCCGAGGTCAGCACACCGGGGATTTCCATGCCTTCGAACACCTGCGGCCGCGTGTAGTGCGGATATTCCAATAGCCCGTTCTCGAAGCTCTCATGGGTGCCGGAATCCGGATTGCCCATCACGCCGGGCAGCACGCGGACCACCGCATCAACCAGGATCAGCGCCGCAGGCTCACCGCCCGAGAGAATATAGTCGCCTATCGACACCTCTTCGAGCCCTCGGGAATCGATCACCCGCTGGTCGACACCTTCGAAACGGCCACAGACGATCACCGCGCCTTCGCCGCTTGCAAGTGCCCGAACTCGCGCCTGGCTCAAGGGCTTGCCTCGCGGGCTCATCAGCAGGCGCGGTCGTCCATCGTCTGCTATGGAATCGATGGCGCGCGCCAGAACGTCGGGCCGAAGCACCATGCCCGCGCCGCCGCCGGCCGGCGTATCATCAACGCTGCGATGCCTGTCGGTGGCGAAATCGCGGATCTGTATCGCTTCCAGCGACCAGTCGCCGCGCGCCAGCGCCTTGCCGGAAAGAGATTCTCCCAGAAAGCCCGGAAACATCTCGGGATAAAGCGTCAGGACCGAGGCATGGAAAGGCATTCAGGCGCCTTTCCCCTCTTGGTCGTCGTCATCATCGTCGTCGCCAACCAACCCGGCAGCGACAGGATCGATGAGGATCGTGCCGCCATCGAAATCGATCTCCAGCACGGAGTTCTCGGAGAAGGGAATCATCTGGGCGCGCTTGCCGGATTGGGTGATTTCGAGGATATCGCCAGCGCCGAAATCAAAGATCGCGGTAATAATCCCGTAGGAATTGCCCTCGCCGTCGCGCACTTCCAGCCCTTCGAGATCGGCGTAGAAATATTCGTCCTCGTCGAGATCGTCATCATCAAGGCTGTCGCGTTCGACAAACAGCTGCGTGCCGTTCAGCGCCTCGGCCTGGTTGCGGTCATTGACGCCACGGAAGCGGATCACGGCCATTTCCTTCGCCTGACGGACGTCCAGAACTTCGAAGGCCCTGCCATCGGCGCCATAAAGGGTGCCGTATTCGCCAATCGCCAGTGGATCATCGGTAAAGGGTTTGACGCGAACTTCGCCGCGCAGCCCCTGGGCGGCACCAATCACGCCCATCAGGACAGGATTTTCGAGTTTGGTGGCGGGCTTTTTTCCATTCATGCGAACGTTCCGGCAATGGGACCACGGGAGGGAAGGTCAGGTCATACTATAAAGAAAATCCTCCGCACGGCAAATGCGGAGGATTTTCAATTCATGCGGCAGCTGAAGATTATTCAGCGGCAGCAGCAGCGGCGTCAGCGATCTTCTGAGCCTTTTCAGCAACGCGCTCCTGGGCCTTCTTGCCCGGGGCTGCCTTTTCCGGATTGTTGCGGGCTTCGCGCTTGGCAAGGCCGGCATCGTTCAGGAAGCGCAGGACGCGGTCGGTCGGCTGGGCGCCGTTGTCGAGCCAATGCTTGACGCGCTCGCCGTTGATGACGATGCGGTTGGCATCGTCCTTGGCAAGCATCGGGTTCCAGGAGCCGAGCTTTTCGATGAAGCGGCCGTCGCGCGGGCTGCGTGCATCGGCAACGACGACGGTGTAGTAAGGACGCTTCTTGGAGCCGCCGCGGGCAAGACGAATTTTCAGGGACATGTTGTTTCTCCTTGGTCTCTGTATCTGGTGGCCACTTCCCGGTCAGGAAGCGGTATTCTCTGTAACGCCACCGAAATCGGCAGCAATGGCCTCATGATGCCGGATGACTTCCTTGATGATGAAGTTCAGGAATTTCTCGGCAAAATCAGGGTCCAGGTCGGCGTCTTTGGCAAGCTGCCGGAGACGGTTGATCTGGTATTCCTCGCGCGCCGGATCGGCCGGCGGCAAATTGTATGTGGCTTTCAGAACGCCGACTGCCTTGGTGCAGCGGAAGCGCTCGGCGAGCATATGGATTAGGGCCGCATCGATATTGTCGATCGACTGGCGATAGCCGGAAAGCTGGCTCTTGACGTCTGGATCAATCATTCAATCCGTTCCTCACTTCTTCTTTGGCAATCCGGGCAGGCCCGGAAATCCGCCACCCAGGCCGGGAAGCTTCGGGCCACCCAGCCCCGGCATGCCGCCAAGACCGGACATTCCGCCCGGACGTCCAAGGCCGGCCGCTTCCGCTTGCTTCTGCAGGGCTTCGAGCTGCTTGGGGTCGAGCTTTGAGAGGTCGGGCATGCCACCCATGCCGCCGCCGAGGCCACCAAGGCCCATCTTGTTGGCGAGGCCGCCCATCATCTGCTTCATCATGCCGCCGCCCTTGCCGCCGCCCATGGCCTTCATCATGTCGGCCATGCCGCGATGCATTTTGAGCAGCTTGTTGATTTCGGCGGCATCGGTGCCGGAGCCGGCAGCGATGCGCTTCTTGCGCGAATGCTTGAGCAGGTCGGGATTGGCGCGCTCGGCCTTGGTCATCGAGCCGATGATGGCGATCTGGCGCTTGATCGACTTGTCGTCGAAGCCGGCGCCGGCCAGCTTGTCCTTCATGCCATTCATGCCGGGCATCATGGACATGATGCCGCCCATGCCGCCCATCTTCTGCATCTGGCCGAGCTGGTCGGCGAGGTCGTTCAGGTCGAACTTGCCCTTAGCCATCTTGGCAGCCATGGCGGCAGCTTTTTCGGCATCGATATTCTCGGCAGCCTTTTCGACCAGCGAGACGATGTCGCCCATGCCGAGGATACGGTCGGCGATACGGCGGGGATGGAACTCCTCGAGCTCCGTCATCTTTTCACCGGCGCCGATCAGCTTGACCGGCTTGCCGGTGACGGCACGCATCGAAAGGGCTGCACCACCGCGTCCATCACCGTCCATGCGGGTGAGCACGAGACCGGTAATGCCGACGCGTTCGTCGAAATTGCGGGCGAGGTTGACGGCGTCCTGGCCGGTCAGCGCATCGGCGACCAGCAGGATTTCATGCGGATTGGACTTCCGCTTGATTTCCGCCATCTCGATCATCAGCGGCTCGTCGATATGCGTACGGCCAGCGGTGTCGAGGATGACGACGTCATGGCCGCCGAGCCTGGCAGCCTGCAGCGCGCGCGAGGCGATATCAACCGGCGACTGGCCGGCTATGATCGGCAGCGTGTCGACATTGGTCTGGACGCCCAGCTGGCGGAGCTGTTCCTGCGCGGCCGGACGGCGCGTGTCGAGCGACGCCATCAGCACTTTCTTGCGTTCGCGCGTCGTCAGCCGCAGCGCCAGCTTGCCTGATGTCGTTGTTTTGCCCGAGCCCTGCAGACCAACCATCATGATGACGACGGGGGCCGCAGCATTCAAATCGACCGAGGAGCTCTCGGAACCCAGCATTTCGATCAACTCGTCATGGACGATCTTGACGACCATCTGGCCGGGCTTGATCGATTTCAGGACTTCGGCACCAACGGCCTTGGCACGAACGCGATCGGTAAACGAGCGAACGACCTCGAGCGCCACGTCGGCTTCGAGCAGGGCACGGCGAACCTCGCGCAGGGCTGCGGCAACATCAGCTTCCGAAAGTGCACCGCGGCCAGTCAGTCCGTTCAATATCGCGCCAAGGCGTTCCTGAAGGCTCTCAAACATCCATTCAATCCTTTTGTCCGGAGATATCTCCGCAACATCGGTATCTCGCCAATATGAAACAAGAGACAAAGCGAAAAAGCACCCGAGGGCGCATCGCGCTGTCGGGTGTTGACCTCCGGGATCGGCTTCAGACCGTCCTGGTCGGCTGCGTCATCATTGTCTCAGACTGGCAGATGGCGGGCTTAAACAACAAGCCTTGGCAAAAGTCAAGCGCAGCCGGGAAACGGCACTGTTTTGCCGGTGATCCAAGGCCGAGTTCCCGCGGAAACAGCGCCAGCGGACGAGCCATGCGACAAAGAGATCACGAACGCGGCGTCCCGCACCAAACAGGCACACGGAGAAACAATCATGAAAAAGATCATCCTCGCATCGGCAGCAACCGTTATCGCAGCACTTTCCTTCGCCTCCGTCTCGGAAGCCGGCTGGCGCCATCACCATGGCCCGCACTTCTTCGGCGGCATCGACCTCGTCCTTGATGGCCCAAGCTACGTCTCCGACGACTATTACGGCGACGAGGGCGATTGCTACCTCAAGAAGATCCGCAAGTACAACCGCTACGGCGAACTGATCATCAAGCGCGTCCAGGTCTGCGATTGATTCCTGTCATAATACCGACAACCCAAACCCGGCTGCCCAAGGCGCCGGGTTTTCGTTTTGGTGGCATGATCAGAATTCGTAGCCGAACAGCTCGATGAACATCCGGTCGCGCTTGGCGACGAGGTCACGCAGCTCGGGTGTGTAATAGTCGCGATAGGATTTCAGCGTGCGGTCGGATGTGTTCTTCAACGTCGGAGCGTTGCGCTTGAGAATTCCCACAGCATTCGGCTTGAAGCCGCAACGCTCCTTGTTTGCAAGCACGAATTCGGAAAATTCTTCCGTCAGCGTCTCGCTCTTGAACACCTTGTCGTAGATCGCCCAGCGCTTCTGGTGGGCAATGGCGGCGTCCACGCTACGCATGTACCAGGTGTGCAGGAAGAGTTCGGGATGCGGTGTGGTCACACGGATGAAGCGGTAGGAATAGAAGCCGAGAAACTTGTTGACCGCAGAGCGCGAATAAGGATGACCGCGCATGACCTGCTTGAGGAAAACCGGATCGTTGATGGACTTGAGCCAGATAGCGAAAGACTCTTTCGGATGCTCCGGATCAAAGAGCTTTTTTGCGCCCTCTTCGCCGAGCGCGGTACGAACATCGCGGAAAAACAGCACATTCGGCTGCTTGATCGAATAGGCCCACATCGAGACATACCAGTCCCACGGGTTGCGGACCGTTGCGAAGGCGAATTTGCCCTTTTTCCAAAAGAAGGGCCGGCCTTTGGTTAGCGGCGCGTGGCGCGTCGAGCGCATCGGCTTCTTGGCCATGAGCTTGTTGAGAAGCGAAACGACATAGGTGCTGCCAGTCTTGTACACATCCAGATATATGAACTTCTCGTACTCGATCATGTGCACCTCATGCGCCTTGGTTGCGCGTCTTTATGACGGATTCCTAACCAGGTCAAACCGGCCGGGCACTCAGAACGTGTAGCCGAAGAGATCGATGAACAGCCGGTCGCGTCGAGCAACGAGATCGCGAAGTTCGTCAGTGTAATAGTCGCGATAGGAAGCTAGCGTCCGCACCGAAGTGTTCTTGCGCTTTTCGGCCTTTTCCCTGACGAGATCGCCGGCCTGGTGGATGAAGCCGCAGCGCTCGCGATATTTGACGACGAAATCGGCGAATTCCTCGTCGAGCGTTTCGCTCTTCATCATCACGTCATAGGTAGCAAACCGCTTCTGCAGCGAAATCGCCCCATCCAGCGATCGGATGAATGGCTTGCGAAGTAGGAGCTCGGGGTAGGGAAGCGTTACCCGCATGAAACGGTAGGTGTAAAAGCCCATGAAATTCGCCAGACCGGACGTCGGAAGCCTGTGGCCGGCCAGCACTTTCGCAAGAAACGCGGGGTCATGAATCGACGACAGCCAGAGTGGAAACGACGTCTTGGGATTTTCGATATCGTAGAGCTTGCCCAGTTCCTTCTTTCCGAGCGCGTCGCGGATATGGCTGTAAAGTGGGTTTTCCTTGGTATGGCCATAGGCCCACATCGAAACATACCAATCCCACGGATTGCGTACGGTGGCAAAGACCAGCTTGCCGCCCTTCCAGGTGAGTGGCCGCACCTTGGTGAGCGGCGCGTGCCGATTCCGGCGTATTTCCGGTTCGAGAGAAATCTGCTGAAGCAGCCCGTTGATATGTGTGCTGCCCGTTTTGTAGACATCAAGGTAGATGAACTTCTTATACTCGATCATGCGTTCCCCGCCAGTTCTGCAAAGCCGTAATCCCTTGGCGAATGGAGGTCAACTCGCGAGCTTTCAAACGCATGCCCGAAGAGTGGCACGACCGGATTTTGCCGGTCGAACATCAACCGCATTTCCCTCAAACGCAGATCGACGCAAAAGTTCGACTTGAAATCGACGGGAAGCCGACTATTTCGAACCTGAAACCAGCAGTGACCGAGGGCCGATGGCAGAAAACGAAAAACGGGTTCGGAACGGCTACTATCAGGGGCCGAAATCCGACCACTTCAACGGAAGACGATTTTTCAATCCGGGCGGCATCGCTCCCTTGGGCTTCCGCGAATTGTGGAAATGGAAGACCCGGGACAAGGCGGAGATCTGGCCAAAACTGTTTGCCAGTCCCTTTGCGGGCACGAGGCCGGAAGAGCGTATCGATGGCGATAGCTTGCGTGTGACCATGATCGGGCATGCGAGCCTGCTGATCCAGGTCGCCGGCGTCAATATCCTCACCGACCCTCTCTGGTCCGATCGCGTCAGCCCCGTCTGGTTTGCGGGGCCCAAGCGGCACAATCCGCCGGGGGTCGCACTCGGCGACCTGCCGCCGATCGACATCATTCTGGTCACCCACAACCATTATGATCATCTCGATCTCGCAACGCTCAAGGCTCTTCACCGCGCGCATTCGCCCCGAATCGTCACGCCGCTCGGCAATGATGCTGTCATCGGCAAGGCAGTGCACAAGGCTCGCCTGTCCGTGACCGATTGGGGCGATGAAACCCGGCTCGACAACGGCATTACAATCCATACCGAGCCATGTCATCACTGGTCGGCGCGCGGTTCGCGCGACCGGCGGATGGCGCTTTGGGCGGCCTTCGTGATCGAGACACCTGCCGGCAAAATCTACCACATTGGGGATACGGGCTTTCACGACGGCATCAACTACCGCGCCGCAGCCGAAAGGCATGGCGGCTTTCGCCTCGCCAACCTGCCGATCGGCGCCTATGAGCCACGCTGGTTCATGCAGGCGCAGCATCAGAATCCTGAGGAGGCCGTGGAAGGAATGGTGCTCGCTAATGCCGCCCATGCCATCGGCCATCATTGGGGCACGTTCCAGCTGACCAACGAGGCGGCGGATGCGCCGATCAAGGCGCTCGATGTGGCCTTGGCGGAAAAGCAGGTCGATCCCGCGCGCTTCCGGGCCTTGCGGCCGGGCGAAGCCTTTGATGTGCCCCCGGCGTAGTTCGGGAAAGGACTGGCAATTTCGACCTGTTTGCTCCATATAGAGGCCAAATTGCAAGCATACGGCCGAGAGCATGACCACCGATACGCCATTCGCCAAGATGAACGGGCTGGGAAACAAGATCCTGGTGGTGGATATGCGTGGCCGCAAGGATAAGGTCGTGCCGGAAGCCGCCATCGCGCTTGCCGGCAATCCGCTGACCTCTTTCGACCAGATCATGGCAATACACGACCCCAAGGCCGACGGCACCGACGCCTGGATCGACATCATCAATTCCGACGGCTCTCTTGCCCAGGCATGCGGCAACGGTACGCGTTGCGTCGTGCAGGCGCTCGCCGCCGAGACCGGACGCAAGGCCTTCACCTTCCAGACCATCGCCGGCATCCTCAATGCCGAGGAACACGACGACGGCTCGATTTCCGTCGATATGGGCAAGCCGGAATTTGCCTGGAACAGGATTCCGCTGTCGGAAGAATTCCACGACACGCGTCGCATCGAGCTGCAGATCGGCCCGATTGACAATCCCATCCTGCATTCGCCTTCGGTCGCCTCGATGGGCAATCCGCATGCAATCTTCTGGGTCGATCGCGATGTCTGGGATTTCGAGCTCGATCGTTTCGGACCGCTGCTCGAGAACCATCCGATGTTCCCCGAGCGCGCCAACATCTCGATCGCCCGCATCCGCTCGGATCGTGAACTCGACCTGCGCACCTGGGAGCGCGGCGCCGGCCTGACGCTCGCTTGCGGTTCTGCTGCCTGCGCGGCTGCTGTTTCCGCCGCACGCACTAACCGCACGAGGCGTACTGTCAAGGTCAATATGCCCAGCGGCGGCGCACTCAATATCGTCTGGCGCGACGACGACCATGTCGTCATGACAGGCCCGGCCGAATGGGAATGGTCCGGCATGCTCGATCCCGCCAGCGGCAGCTTCTCGCGCGATGCGCAGGAGGCGGTGGCGCAGTGAGCGGGGTCGACGTCATCACCTTCGGCTGTCGGCTCAACACCTATGAATCCGAGATCATCAAGGCGGAGGCGGGCAAGGCCGGTCTCAACAACGCGTTGATCTTCAACACCTGCGCGGTAACCTCCGAGGCCGTGCGTCAGGCGCGCCAGGCCATTCGCCGTGCCCGCCGCGAAAACCCCGAAAGCCGCATTATCGTCACGGGCTGTGCCGCCCAGACCGAAGGCTCGGTTTTCGCCGAAATGCCTGAGGTCGACACCGTGCTTGGCAACGAAGAAAAGCTCACTTCTGCCAGCTACCGCAAGCTGCCGGATTTCGGCGTCGCCGCGAGCGAGAAGCTGCGGGTGAACGACATCATGAGCGTGCGGGCCACCGCACCGCAGATGGTCGAGCTGATTGACGGCCATGTCCGCGCCTTCATCCAGGTGCAGAATGGCTGCGACCATCGTTGCACCTTCTGCATCATCCCCTACGGCCGTGGCAATTCGCGCTCGGTGCCGATGGGTGCCGTCGTCGAGCAGGCCCGAATGCTGGCCGAGAGCGGCTACCGCGAAGTCGTGCTGACCGGCGTCGATGCCACCAGCTACGGCGCCGACCTGCCCGGCACTCCGTCGCTGGGCCAATTGGCAAAGTCGATCCTCAAGCATGTGCCGGAGATTAGCCGGCTAAGATTGTCGTCGATCGACAGTATCGAAGCCGACGATCACCTCTGGGATCTGATCGCCGACGAGCCGCGCTTCATGCCGCATCTGCACCTCAGCTTGCAGCACGGCGACAACATGATCCTCAAGCGGATGAAGCGCCGGCATGCGCGCGACGACGCCATCGCCTTTACCGACCGCGCCCGTACGCTCCGTCCGGACATCAGTTTCAGCGCCGACATCATTGCCGGTTTTCCCACCGAAGACGAAGAGATGTTTTTGAATTCCGAGCGGCTTGCCGAGGAATGCGCGCTTTCACGGCTGCACGTCTTTCCATTCTCGCCCCGACCGGGTACCCCTGCCGCCCGCATGCCGCAGCTCGATCGTGGCCTGATCAAGGAACGCGCGGCGCGTCTTCGCGCTGTTGGCGAACGGCTGCACCATGCCCATCTCGACTCAATGGTCGGCACATCGCAGGTGCTGCTGATCGAGAACTCGGGCATGGCGCATACCGAAAATTTCACGCTGGTTGATGCCAAGACCTGGAAGCCGCGCATGTTCGTGCCGGTGCGCATCAGCGGCCACAACGGCAAGCATCTGATTGCCGAATCCCTTCAGGAGGCGGCGGCCTGACGGCCTGACCGAAAGCATTTCATGGCGTTAGGTTTCATCAAGAAGATCTTTTCCTTCGGCAAGGAAGACAAGCCGCCGGCTGCTCCGGCCCCGGAAGAAGCCGTGGTGCTGGAAGAGGCGACGCCTGCCGTCGAGCATTTCCCTGCAGAGAGTGCCCCGGCCTTCACGCCCGAAACCGCCGACGAACCCGACCTTTCGACACCAACACCTGCCGACGCTGAGCATGCCGCCGAGCCCGGCGAAGTCAGGGAGCCCGCCGTTCTCTCCGAAGATCTGCCGCAGTTGCTTGACGACGACCGGGCGCGGTTTGAGACGCTGCGCGATCAGGAAGAAAACCTTCCCGCGTCCATCATCGACGAGATCATCGGTGAGGAAGAGGACGCGCCGGTCGAGACCGTCGAGGATATTCTCCACGACGAGGACCAGCAGGCGCTTGAGATCGCTGACGAACAGCATCCGGCCTCAGACGTGGTCGAGCCGATCACGAAAGCCGAGCCTGTGCTTCCCGCCGGTTTCACGACCGCATCCTCGCGCCTGCCCGAACCTGTTGCTGAGCCGGAAAAGCGCCGCACTTGGATCGAGCGTTTGCGCCAGGGGCTTGCCCGCACATCCCAACAGCTTTCGTCGCAGATCACATCGCTGTTCACCAAGCGCAAGCTGGACGAAGAAACGCTGCAGGATCTGGAAGACCTGCTGATCCAGGCAGATCTCGGCGTCGAGACCGCATTGCGCATCACCGACACGCTGTCGTCGGAACGCTACGGCAAAGATGTCAGCGGCGACGATGTCAGCCGCATCATGGCGGGCGAAATCACCAAGGTGCTGGCGCCGGTCGCCAAGCCGCTTGAACTCGATCTCAGCCACAAGCCGCATGTCATCCTCGTCGTCGGCGTCAATGGTACCGGCAAGACGACAACCATCGGCAAGCTTGCCGCAAAACTGTCGCGCTCGGGCCTCAAGGTCATGCTGGCCGCCGGCGATACATTTCGTGCCGCTGCGATCGAGCAATTGCATATCTGGGCACAAAGGACCGGCGCCGACATCGTCTCCAGCAAGCTCGGCTCGGATGCCGCCGGCCTTGCGTTTGAAGCCTACGAGAAGGCCAAGCAATCCGGCCATGACGTGCTGATCATCGACACCGCCGGCCGGCTGCAGAACAAGAAAGAGCTGATGGCCGAGCTTGAAAAGATCGTCCGGGTGCTCGGCAAGCTCGACCCGGATGCGCCGCATACCGTACTGCAGACGCTGGATGCCACGACCGGGCAGAATGCGCTGAACCAGGTGGAGATCTTCCGCAACATCGCCGGCGTATCAGGGCTGGTGATGACCAAGCTCGACGGCACGGCGCGCGGCGGCATCCTCGTGGCGATCTCGGCCAAGCACAAGCTGCCGATATATTTCATCGGCGTCGGCGAAGGCGTCGATGATCTCGAACCGTTCAATGCGAGTGACTTCGCCGAAGCCATTGCGGGCCTGCAAGCCACGAACAAATAGCGCTTTCCAGCCGTTACGCTTGCGACTATAGCGAAAAGCACTGAATTTACGGAAGACTGACAGACATGGCCGGGAATATCGAAACGAAATTGCCGGAAGGCCATGCCAAGGAAAATGTCGGGCTAAAGCTCGTGCTTGAGCTCGGCCCGCTGCTGGTGTTCTTCTTCGGCAATATCTACGGCGAAACGCTCGCCAAGAAATTCCCGTTTCTCGCCTCGCTGGGCGGTCCGCTCTTCGTGGCGACCGGCCTGTTCATGGCCGCAACCGTTCTCTCGCTGGTCGTTTCCAAGATCCTGATCGGCAAGCTGCCGCTGATGCCATTGGTGTCTGGGGTCGTCGTGCTGGTTTTCGGCGGGCTGTCGATCTGGCTTCAGAACGAGATGTTCATCAAGATGAAGCCGACCATCATCAACACGCTGTTCGGCGTCATCCTGCTCGGCGGCCTTGTGTTTGGGCGTTCGCTGCTCGGCTATGTCTTCAATTC
Organism: Shinella sp. OV683; assembly: GCF_057787725.1. NCBI lineage: Bacteria > Pseudomonadati > Pseudomonadota > Alphaproteobacteria > Hyphomicrobiales > Rhizobiaceae > Shinella > Shinella sp. OV683. The sequence continues at coordinate 5,420,497 of NZ_CM173543.1, read as the reverse complement.
AGCCTTCCAGCTGGATGACGAGGGCTGGAACAAGCTAACGCTGCGCTGGGGGCTGTTCTTCCTGTTTCTCGCCGTGATGAACGAAGTCGCCTGGCGCGGTCTCAACTGGTATTACCTGCCCGATACCAAGCGCGCCGACGATCTTTGGGTGCTGTTCAAGGTCTGGGGCACGATGCCCATCACCTTCCTGTTCACGCTCAGCCAGATGCCGCTGATCATGAAGCATTCCATCGACGCCAAGGAGCAATGATGCCGCAAAGCCAACCGGACGTCAGACGCCAGCTTGCCATCGGGCTTTGCATCTTCCTTGCCATTCTCCTCATCCAAGTCATCACCGAGCGGCTGATGGGCCGCGTCTGGATTTGCACCTGCGGCTATGTAAAGCTGTTCGAAAGCCAAGTGCATTCGGCCGGCAATTCGCAGCATCTGTCGGACTGGTACACGCCGAGCCATATCATCCATGGCTTCCTGTTCTATGGGCTCGGCTGGCTGCTGTTTCGTAAACGCTCGATCGCCTTTCGCCTTGGCTTTGCCACGCTGATCGAGGCCGGCTGGGAAATCCTCGAAAACAGTCCGCTGATCATCAATCGCTATCGCGCCGCCACCATCGCCTACGACTATGTAGGCGACTCCATCCTCAATTCGGGCATGGATACAGTATTCATGGCACTCGGCTTCCTCGCCGCCTGGCGCCTGCCGATCTGGGTGACGATCGCGCTGGCCGTGATCGCCGAGATCACCACGGCAATACTAATCCGCGACAATCTCACCCTCAATGTGCTGATGCTGATCTATCCGGTGGATGCGATCAAGGTCTGGCAGGGCGGGGTTTAGCCCTCAGGCAGCTTCCAGCTCAGGAATTTCAGCGAGTTCATCCTTCATGGCGGCCTCTGCAATCTTGATATCGTAACTCGCCTGCATGTTGAGCCAGAACTGCGGCGTGGTCTTGAAGAACTTGCCAAGGCGCAAAGCCGTATCGGCACTGATGCCGATCTTCTCCGCCACGATCCGCTCGATACGAGTACGAGGAACCTTGAGGCTCTTCGCCAGCGCATAGGGTGTCATTTCAAGAGGCTCCAAATAGATCTCCCGCAGAATTTCGCCGGGATGAATGGCGGGAAGCATGTCGCGGAGCATGGTGGTTTCCTCATGGTCGTTAACGGTAGTCTGTGATCTCAACCTCATCAGGACCGGCATCGGTCCAGACAAAACAAATTCGCCATTGTTTATTTATCCGAATGGAATGCTGGCCGTCACGATCAACAGAAAGCTTCTCAAGCCGATTGCCAGGTGGAGAGCGCAATTCACTCAAATCGCCGGCGGCTTTCAACACGATTAGAAGCTGTTGAGCGCGGCGCACCAAATCTGCCGGAAAACCCTTCTTCACAGTGCCGCTAGCGATCGACTCAGTAAGCTTGTCCTTAAAGGAGCAGATCACGTTTGGCCCCTATTGCCGGTATCATAGATTGATACGAATGTAAGTCAATATGAGCGTATCAATAAATGATACTAAATTTTGATTGGGCCAAATCAGCCCTGCGCTCCACGTACAGCCTTCTCGATCGCCGGCAACAGCTCGTTCTGCACCGAATTGTCATCGAATGGGCCGACATGCTTGTAGAGGATCACGCCGTCGGGACTGACGAGGAAGGATTCGGGGATGCCATAGACGCCCCAGTCGATGGCTGCAGCACCCTTCGGATCGACACCGATCGCCTTGAAGGGATTGCCAAGTTCGCCGAGGAAGCCCAGCGCCGCATCGTTGCGGTCCTTGTAGTTGATGCCGACGACATTCAGGCGGTCATCGCGCGACAGACCCAGAATGACGGGATGTTCCTGTCGGCAGGGAATGCACCATGATGCCCAGACATTGACCAGCGTCAGCTTGCCCTTGATCGCCTCCGTCGTCAGCGCCGGTGCTGGCTTGCCGGCAATCACTGCGCCATCGAGTGGCGCGAGCATGAGCGTCGGCGCAGGCTTGCCAATCAGTGCCGAGGGCAACACCGATGTATCTCCGCCGGAGATGAGCTGTTTCATGAAGATTCCGGCAAGGCCGAGAAACAGGATGAGCGGGATCAGCGCGACGACGATGCGGCGCGACCTGGATGGTGGCTGGGGGATTTCCGGAAGCATTTGACTGGTCACTTTTTTCCGCCCTGCGGTTCTGCAGAACGCCGCCGAATTCCCTTGGCTTCCAGCCGCTTCAGCTCTGCCTGCAGGCGGAAATTCTCGACCAGCGTGTAACCGACCACGCCCAGCACAGTGACGGCGGACACTCCCCAAGCGGAGTAGATATAGAACGCATGGGTCAACGGCCTTCACTCCCGGCTTGCGCGGCGCGGGCGGCATGCCTGCGCATCACGGAAATCCGCCGCCGCCAGATCTCGTTGCGCATCGCCATCAGATGCAGCGTGAAAAACAACAACGTGAAGCCGATCGCCATCACCAGCAGCGGCCGCAGGAATTCCGGGTCGATGGTCGAACCACCAAGCCGCATGACGCTTGCCGGCTGGTGCAGCGTATTCCACCATTCCACCGAAAACTTGATGATCGGGATGTTGACGAAGCCGACCAGGATCATGATGGCGCTGACACGTGCCGCACGACCCGGATCATCCATGGCACGGTTGAAGGCGATCAGCCCGAGATACATCAGGAAGAGAATGAAGACGGAGGTCAGTCGTGCGTCCCACACCCACCATGTGCCCCACATCGGCTTGCCCCAGAGCGAGCCGGTGATCAGCGCCAGAAAGGTGAAGGTCGCGCCGATCGGTGCTGCCGTCTTTGCCGCCACATCGGCCAGTGGATGGCGCCAGACAAGTGTGCCGAGCGCCGCAATCGCCATGACCGTGTAGCACATCATAGACAGCCAGGCCGACGGGACATGGATATACATGATCCGCACCGTCTCGCCCTGCTGGTAGTCGCCTTCGGTTGTGAAGCTCAGCCACACTCCGGCCGCGAGACAGACGAAGGTCAATCCGGCGAGCCACGGCAGGATCCTGCCCGCGAGCGCGAGAAAGCGCGTCGGGTTGGCAAGTGCCGAGATCCTGGAAATGGGAAGGCTCGTTTCGGTCATGGCGATCTCATAGCGTTTTTGGTCCGAGGCTGCAATTGATCCACATCATAGACGGCCTCACTTTCCTGTCATTCCGACGAAGCCCGCAGCGCCAGCGCCGCTGCCAGCGGGCCGAGCACTGCGAAGAACAGACTGAGCGCGACCAGCGCCATGAACGGCGGCAGAAACGGCGCGGGCTCTTCCACCGCAGCATAAACGGCCGACACGCCGAAAATCAGCACCGGCACGGTCAGCGGCAGCACAAGAATGGAGACGATCAACCCGCCGCGCGGCAAGGCAACGGCGACCGCAGCACCGGCCGCACCGATAAACGTGATCGCTGGCGATCCCGCCAGTAGCGTCAGCATCAAGGCACCGATAGAGATCTCGTCCATATTCATGAACAGGCTGAGCAGCGGTGAGGCGACGATCAGCGGCAGCACGGCCGACACCCAATGCGCCAGGCATTTGACCAGCACGATCAGCGGCAACGGCGTTTCCTGCATCAGCAGCAGATCGAGCGAACCATCCTCGCGCTCCGCCTGGAAGAGGCGGTCGAGACCAAGCAGCGAGGCGAGCAATGCGCCAACCCAGAGGATTGCCGGCCCGATTCGCGCCAGCAGCTTCAGGTCCGGCCCGACGCCGAATGGGATGACGGCAACGATGGTCATGAAAAACAGCACGCCTGTAAGCACGCCACCACCGGCACGGAAGCCGAGTTTGAGGTCGCGGAGGAAGAGGGCGATCATGGGCGCTCTCGCGATCCGGGGCCATACCCCCCTCTGCCCTGCCGGGCATCTCCCCCACAAGGGGGGAGAGCAGATGGAGCGGCCGCGTCATCCACAACTGCGCATCCGTTGCTCAGCGCTTCTTCCAGTGAGGCAGGGAGCAAGCCGACAGCCACTCTCCCCCCTTGTGGGGGAGATGCCCGGCAGGGCAGAGGGGGGTAAGCTGGCGCCGAAACAAATGCGTCGGGTTCAACTCGCAGCATACTCAAACCCCTTCATCACCAGCTCCTGCGCCCCATCCAGCCCCAACTCCTGATGCGTCGCCGCAACCACCATCCCGCCCCTTGCTCGATGCGCCTGCATCAGTCCGGCAAAAATCTCTTCGGATTGCACATCCAGCGCCGCGGTGGGCTCGTCGAGTAGCCACACCGGCCGCCAGGCGCAAAGCAGTTTCGCCATTGCCATGCGGCGCTGCTGGCCGGCCGAGAGGTAGCCGAAGGGTAGATGCAGTAGGCTTTCGAGACCGAGCGCCTCGGCGGCATCTTCCGGATCGAGGCTCTTGCCGCCGGCGAAATCGCCCATCAGATTTTTCCAGAACCGCAGGTTTTCTTCCACCGTCAGTTCGCGCTTCATTGCATTGCGGTGACCGAGATAATGACACGCCTCGGCGGCACGGGGAATCACCCCTGCCGCATCATAAATTTTCACCTCGCCGCCATCCTGGGAAAGCAGGCCGGCCAACACCCGCAGAAGGGTGGATTTGCCGCTGCCATTGCGGCCGCGAACCATCAGGGCATCGCCTGAATCCAGTGAAAATGCCAGGCCGGAAAATATTCGTTCTTCCCCTCTGATCGCCGAGAGATTCCGGACTTCCAATCGCGTCACACCTACCTCCGAACGACGCTTTTCGCCGCAATGCAAAAATATTTTTTATATGACCTTGGTATGTATGGAACCTTGTTTAGAAATTATCTATAAGGTCCGCAATCGCGCCAGCAGCCGGCGTGAATATCATCCTAGCGCCGAACTTGGAATTGCGGCTTAAGCAATTTCGCGTGCGGACAGCGGAAATGGCTGTACCCGCATCCCATCAAGCGCTTCCCGCGCCGGGCGTTCGCACGTCAGTTCAAGCTGATCAGACGAAACGGGTCAACCCATGTCGCACTCTCTCGATAGTTTCAAATGCCGCTCGACGCTGACGGTCAACGGCAAAAACTATGTCTATTACAGCCTCCCCAAGGCCGAGGCCAACGGCCTTACGGGTGTTTCAAAACTTCCCTATTCCATGAAGGTTCTGCTCGAGAATCTCCTCCGCAATGAAGACGACCGTTCCGTCACCAAGGAAGACATCCAGGCGGTTGCCGACTGGCTGGTCAACAAGGGCAAGACCGAATACGAAATCGCCTATCGCCCGGCTCGCGTGCTGATGCAGGACTTCACCGGCGTTCCCGCCGTCGTTGACCTCGCCGCGATGCGCGATGCGATGGCATCGCTCGGTGGCGACCCGGAAAAGATCAACCCGCTGGTTCCCGTCGACCTCGTCATCGACCACTCCGTCATCGTCGACGAATTCGGCACCCGCACCGCTCTCGCCCGCAATGTCGAGCTTGAATATGAGCGCAACGGCGAGCGCTACCGCTTCCTCAAGTGGGGCCAGCAGGCATTCGAAAACTTCCGGGTCGTGCCCCCGGGCACTGGCATCTGTCACCAGGTGAATCTTGAGTATCTCGGCCAGACCGTGTGGATCCGCGAAGAAGACGGCGAAACAGTTGCCTATCCCGACACCTGCGTCGGCACTGATTCGCACACGACGATGATCAACGGTCTCGGCGTGCTCGGCTGGGGCGTCGGTGGCATCGAAGCCGAAGCCGCCATGCTCGGCCAGCCGGTTTCCATGCTGCTGCCTGAGGTCATCGGCTTCAAGCTCACCGGCAAGGTCAAGGAAGGCGTCACCGCCACCGACCTGGTACTGACCGTGGTGCAGATGCTGCGCAAGAAGGGCGTTGTTTCGAAGTTCGTCGAATTCTTCGGCCCCGGCCTTGATTCGATGTCGCTCGCCGACCGCGCCACCATCGGCAATATGGGTCCGGAATATGGTGCCACCTGCGGCTTCTTCCCGGTCGATGGCGAAACCATCAACTACCTCACCATGTCCGGCCGCGAAACCGACCGCATTGCCCTCGTCGAAGCCTATTCCAAGGCGCAGGACATGTGGCGCACGGGTGACGGTGCCGATCTGGTCTTCACCGACACGCTGGAGCTCGATCTCGGCGATGTCGTGCCGTCGATGGCCGGCCCGAAGCGTCCGGAAGGCCGCATCGCGCTTGAAGGCATTGCGCCCGGCTTTGCAGCCGCTCTCGAAGGCGACTACAAGAAGCCGGGCCAGTTGACCAACCGCTACCCGGTCGAAGGCACCGACTACGATCTCGGCCATGGCGATGTGGCGATTGCCGCCATCACGTCGTGCACCAACACCTCAAACCCCTCGGTACTGATCGCCGCCGGCCTGCTGGCCCGCAACGCTGTCGCCAAGGGCCTGAAGTCCAAGCCGTGGGTCAAGACCTCGCTGGCACCGGGATCACAGGTAGTCGCCGAATATCTGTCGAAGTCCGGCCTGCAGACCGATCTCGATGCACTGGGCTTCAATCTCGTCGGCTTCGGCTGCACGACATGCATCGGCAATTCCGGCCCGCTGCCGGCGCCGATTTCCAAGACCATCAACGACAAGGGCCTGATTGCCGCCGGCGTACTCTCCGGCAATCGTAATTTCGAAGGCCGCGTGTCTCCGGACGTCCAGGCAAACTACCTGGCTTCGCCGCCGCTGGTCGTGGCCTACGCGCTGGCCGGCTCAGTGCAGAAAGACCTGACCTCCGAGCCGATCGGCGAAGACCAGCAGGGCAACCCGGTCTACCTCAAGGATATCTGGCCCTCCTCCAAGGAGATCCAGGAATTCATCATGAAGTATGTGACGCGCGAACTCTACGCGTCGAAATACGCTGATGTCTTCAAGGGTGACGAGAACTGGCAGGCCGTTCAGATCCCCGACGGCAAGACCTATGCCTGGGACGACAACTCGACCTATGTGCAGAACCCACCCTACTTCGTCGGCATGGGCCTCAAGGCCGGTGGCGTCACCGACATCAAGGGCGCGCGCGTGCTCGGCCTGTTCGGCGACAAGATCACCACCGACCACATCTCGCCGGCCGGTTCGATCAAGGCAGCATCGCCGGCTGGTGCCTACCTCATCGACCATGGCGTTGGTGTCGCGGACTTCAACCAGTACGGCACCCGTCGCGGCAATCATGAAGTGATGATGCGTGGCACCTTCGCCAATATCCGCATCCGCAACCACATGCTCGGGCCGAACGGCAAGGAAGGTGGCTACACCATCCACTATCCGTCGAAGGAGGAGATGTCGATCTACGATGCGGCCATGATGTACAAGGAAGAAGGCGTTCCGCTCGTCATCTTCGCCGGTGTCGAATATGGCAACGGCTCGTCGCGCGACTGGGCTGCCAAGGGCACCAACCTGCTCGGCGTCCGCGCCGTCATCGCCCAGTCCTTCGAGCGTATCCACCGCTCCAACCTCGTCGGTATGGGCATCGTGCCCTTCGTCTTCGAGGAAGGCGCTGGCTGGGCATCGCTTGGCCTCAAGGGCGACGAGATCGTGACGATCGAGGGTCTGGCCACGATCAAGCCGCGTCAGAAGACGGTCGCCAAGGTGACCTACGGCGACGGATCGGTGAAGGAAATCCCCATCATCTGCCGCATCGATACGCTCGACGAGATCGACTACTACCACAATGGCGGCATCCTGCAGACGGTGCTGCGCGATCTGGCGGCTTGATTTCACGGTGCAGAACAAGCAAGCCGCCGGGAGTAATCCCGGCGGTGTCTTAATCCAAGGACCTAACTCTTCCTCGATTTTTCGAGAACTTTGGTGATTATTTCGTCTTCGGAACTGAAGTGTCCTTCAATCTTTTCCAAGAGCAGTTTCAGTCTTTTCTTATAAGAAGATTCTCGTTGTGGCATTTCTGGAGCCGCAATGAGAAATCGCAGATGTCTGACACTTAGGTTGCGGCTTAAAATTCGCGCACCTTTTTCATTCGATAGTCCAAATTTTCTTGCGTCGAACGACGCCGGTATTCCAACAAGCTCTGAAAAAAGCTCCCCTTGAGTCGAGTCAAAATTGCGAACCTGCTTTGCGTCAACGTCAGCCAACAAACGCTTCAAGGCGACGTCCTCGAGTCTGCGAGAATTGGCAGTAACCAACTCAGGATATTTTTTGCGCAGTTCGCGAATAACGTCAATGTGACTATAAAGCTGGCCGGTTTGACCCAACTGATTTGATATTAATCTTAAAGCTGCGCGAAGATTCACATCAGACTCCTTATGTTGGCCCGAAAAATTGACTACGTATTGATTCCAATGAAATTGATCAAATCGTGAACATACAGCACAACCCTGTCAAGCTATGATGAAGCAAATGCACCTATAAGATTTGCTAGTCCACCGAGATCCGGTGCCCTTGATCAATTTCTGTGAACCTGACGTCAATTTTTTTCGTTATTTCGCGACAGGCCTGTGGCTTAGGGTCTCACTCTCTCTCCGGAGGATGTGCACAAATGTCTGCTAGCGAATATCTGCCCTATCTCGCCGCTGCATGGTCGGTGTATTTCATCGCTGTCGTCAGCCCCGGCCCGGCGGTGGTGGCGTTGATCAACACGTCGATGACCAAGGGTCGCAAGGCTGGAATGGCGTTTGCAACCGGCATCATGACGGGCTCGCTGGTCTGGGCCAGCCTTTCAGCGATCGGCCTTGCTGCGCTGATCGCCGCCTACGCCGAATTGCTCGTTGTCATCAAAATCGCGGGCGGGCTCTATTTGCTCTATCTCGCCTGGAAGGCTTTCAGGAGTGCAGCGTCTACGGATGACGCAGTCCGACACGCGTCCGGCAACGGCGGCGAAACGCTCGGACGCCTTTATCTGAAAGGCTTCCTGCTGCACCTCACCAATCCCAAGGCGATATTTATCTGGATTTCGCTGGTATCGCTCGGGCTCCCCAGCGGTGCACCGGCCTCCATCATGGCCGTCTATATCGTCGGCTGCCTCAGCATCGGCCTTCTGTCGCTCAACGCGATGGCGCTGATGTTCTCCACGTCGCCGGTCGTTGCCGGCTACCGCAAGGCGCGCCGCTATATCGAGGCGACGATGGGCGCGTTCTTTGCCTTTGCCGGGGTGAAGATGCTGACGACGCAGGTGTGAATGCAAAAACGCCGCCCAGCAAGGCGGCGTCTCCGATTTTTTCGTCAAGCCAGACCCGATCAGGCAGCCTTGAGCGGCGAAATCGAGATTTCGACGCGGCGATTTTGCGCGCGGCCATCCGGGGTGGCATTGGAGGCGATCGGCAGGTCAGCCCCATTGCCGATGGCAGCCATGCGGCGCACGTCGACACCCTGCGAACCCAGATAGTTCGCGACCGAAACGGCGCGGCGTTCCGACAGTGCCTGATTGTGCTCGGCGCTGCCAGTCGAGTCGGTGTTGCCCGCGACATCGACCAGCGTCTTGTTGAATTTCTTCAGTACCAGCGCGACCGAGTTGAGCGTCGGGTAGAATTCCGGCATCACCGCATCCTGGTCGGTCGCAAAGGTGATGTTGGACGGCATGTTGAGAATGATCCGTTCGCCCTTGCGGGTCACGGAAACTCCGGTTCCCTCGAGCTGGGCCCGCAATTCGGACTCCTGGGTGTCCATATAGTTGCCGACAGCGCCGCCGGCCAACGCACCAACCGCCGCGCCGATCAGCGCCGCATTGCGCTTGCCGACACCGGGTTTGCCGACGGCGAGGCCGGCCAAGGCGCCGAGGCTCGCGCCGATCACCGCGCCGCTTGTCGTGTTGGAGACTTTCTTCTCGCCCGTATAAGGATCCGTCGTCGTGCAGGCCGACAGATAGGTTGCGCAAAGCGCAAGTAGCATGAATCGCTTGATCACCGTGTTCCCTCCATGATGCCGCAGTCCGCAAGATAGAATAATTGCGGCAAAATGAGGAGCGTTTTGGCGAACCGCCGCTGATCAAGGGCAATCGTGCACAGATCTCTGTCGCGAGTACGGTGCGGCTGCTTGGCCGGCGTCAGGACGCTGATCAAGCGGTGACCATCCGCGCGCCGCCGCAACCGGTGTGATACTGCCAAATTGAGGAATCGAACTGGCGTAAAAGCCTCTCGACTTAAATTGCCGAAAACAATCCAGCGGAGTCCTCAATGAAATTTGCCTCAACCCGACTGATTTGCGCTGATATCAAAGCCATGGTGGAGTTTTACGAGATGGTCACCGCTCAATCGGCGGAGTGGCTTGTGCCGGTCTTCGCCGAAATCGTTACGCCCACCGCCACGCTTGCCCTAGGAAGCGCCGAGACCGTGGCCTTGTTCAAGGAGGGCAGTGCGGAGCCCGGCGCCAATCGCACCGCAATCATCGAATTCCGCGTCGACGACATCGATGCCGAGTTTGAGCGTTTGCAGGGCAAGGTCGATTTCGTCCACGAACCCAAGATGATGCCGTGGGGCAATCGTTCGCTGCAGATGCGCGATCCGGAAGGCAACATCGTCGCCTTCTTCATGCCGGTCACCGACGCGGCAAAGGCGCGCTTCGGCTCGCGGTAGAGTGAAGGGTGCCTTCTATTCCGCCGCCTGCGCCCCGCGCCCAAAGCGCTTTTCGATGTAATCGAGAACCAGCGCCTCGAAATCCTCGGCGATTTTCGGGCCCCGCAATGTCAGCGCCTTCTGGCCGTCGATGAAGACGGGCGCGGCTGGATTTTCACCGGTACCGGGCAGCGAGATGCCGATATCGGCGTGCTTGCTTTCACCCGGACCGTTGACGATGCAGCCCATGACGGCGACGTTGAGTGCCTCGACGCCCGGATATTTTTCGCGCCAGACCGGCATGTTCTTGCGCAGGTCACGCTCGATATTCTGCGCCAGCTCCTGGAACACGGTGGAGGTCGTGCGGCCGCAACCGGGACAGGCGGCGACGACCGGCAGGAACTGCCGGAAACCCATGACCTGAAGCAGTTCCTGCGCGACGATGACTTCCTTGGTGCGGTCGCCATTCGGCTCGGGCGTCAGCGATACACGGATCGTGTCGCCAATACCCTGCTGCAGCACATAGCCCATGGCAGCGGACGAGGCGACGATGCCCTTAGAGCCCATGCCGGCCTCGGTCAGGCCGAGATGCAGAGCGTGATTGGAGCGATCGGCCAGCATCGAATAGCAGGCAATGAGGTCCTGGACCTGGGAAACCTTGGCCGACAGAATGATGCGGTTGCGCGGCAGACCGATCTCCTCGGCAAGCTCGGCCGACAGCAGCGCCGACTGGACGATCGCTTCGCGGGTGACCTGGCGCGCAGTGAGCGGAAAGCCCTCGGCCTGGTTCTTGTCCATCAGGCTGGTCAGCAATTCCTGATCCAGCGAGCCCCAGTTGACGCCGATGCGCACCGGCTTGTTGTACTTGATCGCCGTCTCGACGATATCGCCGAACTGCTTGTCCTTCTTGTCCTTGAAGCCGACATTGCCGGGATTGATGCGGTACTTCGCGAGAGCCTCGGCGCAGGCCGGATGATCGGCAAGAAGCTTGTGGCCGATATAGTGGAAATCGCCGATCAGCGGCACGTCCAAGCCAAGGCGCAGAAGGCGATCGCGGATCTTCGGGACGGCAGCGGCGCTTTCGTCGCGATCGACGGTGATGCGCACGACTTCGGAGCCGGCACGCGACAGCGCCGCGACCTGGGCAACGGTGGCATCGATATCGGCCGTGTCTGTGTTGGTCATAGATTGGACGACGACCGGCGCTCCACCGCCGATGATCACCCCGCCGACATCGACGGCGACGGACGCCCGGCGCGGTTTCGGATCAAAATCAGTGACGGACGACATGGATGGCCTCACGGGAAGCAGGAATAGACATTCAGGTGGCAAAGACCGAGTTCAATGTCAACCTTGAGGCTTTTCGATGACAACCATTTGATCGCCGCTTAATGAGCGCGCTGTACCAGCGGCCGCACCATCAGGTCAATCAGGCGCGCAATGTCGGCTTCCGCCTCATCCCAGTCGCCCACCCGTTTCTTCAGGCCCTCGATCGTCGATACTATCAGGCGGGAAAGGTTGCCAGCCGACACGCTGGCTGCGGGAAGGGCAATCTCGCCGGCTGTGTCGGCGCGCCTAATGGCGCGCTCCAGGGTTCGCTCCAGCACAGTGCTCCAATCATCGCCGAGATCGCCCGCCAGTTCCTGCTTGATCTCGAAGAGTTCGGCGCCATGCGGCATGCTGGCGATCCGCCGCATCGGCGTAATGATGGCCGCATCGAGCGCCGCAATCAACCGGTCAGGGAAAGGCGCCTCGCCTTCGAGTTCCGCATCGACGTCGCGGAATGTCTTTTCCAGCATATCGACAAAGCCGGCACGATAGATGTCTGCCTTGTTCTTGAACTCGAGATAGAGCACCGGCCGCGAGATCCCGGCGGCAACGGCAATATCGGCCATCGTCGTGCGCTTGAAACCATAGGACATGAAGACTTTGAATGCGGCTTCCAGGATGATCGAGCGGCGATCGAGTGTTTCTGTATTTTCCATATTTGACATTCTGACATTATTTGATATTTTGTCAACGACGTGATTTGGAGGACAGTGTGATGAAGCTGACGGTGAATGGCAAGCTCCACGAGGTTGATGTCGAAGAGGATATGCCTCTCCTCTGGGTGCTTCGCGATGAACTCGACATCAAGGGTCCCAAATTCGGCTGCGGCCAGGCGCTGTGTGGCGCCTGCACGGTTTTGATTGATGGCGATCCAGTCCGCTCCTGCTCGGTGCCTATCGGCACGGTGCAGGGCAAAGTCACCACGATCGACGGCATTTCCGATGGTACAACTTTGCACGTGGTGCAAAGAGCCTGGATGGAAGAGCAGGTCGCCCAATGCGGCTACTGCCAGTCCGGCCAGATCATGAGCGCGGTCGCGCTCCTCAGCCAGAATCCCAATCCCGACGACCAGGCCATCAACGACGCGATGAGCGGCAATCTCTGTCGATGCGGCACCTATCCGCGCATCCGCGCAGCCATCCTGCGTGCCGCAACCGAATTGCAGGGAGCCTGACCATGGGCGCGATCGCAAAATTCACCCGACGTACTCTCCTCGTGGGCGCAGCAGCCATCGCTGGCGGAGTGGCCTTCGGCTACTACAAATACAAGCAGCCCTTCGCCAATCCGCTGGAGGACGGCCTCGCCGACGGCGAGCAGACCTTCAATCCCTATGTGAAGATCGCCAACGACAATACCATCACGGTGATCGCGCCCCGCGCGGAGATGGGCCAGGGCATTTTTACCATGCTTGCGGCGCTGGTCGCAGAAGAACTCGACGTCAGTCTTGACCAGATCAAGATCGAGCACGGCCCCGCCGCGCCTGCCTATTACAACAGGGCAGCACTGGAGGAAGGCGCTCCCTTTCCCCGCTTCGATGAGAGTTTTACCGCCGAAGCCGTTCGTTCGGCGATGGGCGTGGTAGCGAAGTTCCTGGCGCTGCAACTGACCGGCGGCTCGACCTCGACGGTAGATCATTACGAGAAGATGCGGCTGGCCGGTGCCGCCGCCCGCGAAATGCTGAAATCCGCCGCCGCCAAGAGTTTTGGCGTCGACGTTTCGACATTGACCACATCGGACGGCAAGGTGACGGACCCGAAAAGCGGCAAGAGCCTTGCCTATGGCGAGCTTGCCGAAGCAGCTGCAAAGCTCGCACCGCCCCAAGAGATCAAGCTCAGGGGAAAGGCCGAGTGGAAGATCCTCGGCAAGTCGCCGCCGCGCCGCGACATGCTGGCCAAGGTCACCGGCGGCCGGATCTTCGGCATCGATGTCGCGGAAGCCGACATGGTCTATGCGACGATCCGCATGAATCCCAATCTGGGCGGCAAACTGGAGTCGCTCGATGCATCTGCCGCCAAGGCGATGCGTGGCGTCAAGAAAGTCGTTGAGATAAAGAGCCCGCTCGGCGAAGGCTTCGGGGTCATCGCCGACAATACCTGGCGCGCCTTCCAGGCAGCCGATGCGGTGACTGCCAAATGGGGCAAGGCCGCCTATCCCCAGACATCGGACGGTATCGAAAAGCTGCTCGACAACCAGCTCAATGGCGAAGTCGGTTTCACGCTCCGGACGCTTGGCGATCCCGATCGGGTATTTGCCGAAGCGCCCAAGGAACGCGTTGTCGAGGCCGAGTACTTCGCGCCCTTCCTGTCACATGCAGCCATGGAGCCGATGAACGCCACAGCGCGCCTCAAGGACGGCTGGCTCGATATCTGGGCACCGCACCAGTCGCCCTCGATCGTCAAGATGATCGGCGCTGAGATCTCGGGTCTTCCGGAAGATCGCGTCCGCGCCCATATCACCTTCCTCGGTGGTGGATTCGGCCGTCGCGCCGAGCCGGATTTCATCGATTACACCGTGCGCATGGCTCTCGAAATGCAGGGCAAGCCGGTTAAGCTCACCTGGACGCGCGAGGAGGACATGACTCACAGCCCGCTCCGGCCCGTCGCCAAGTCGCGCTATCGGGCGGTGCTCAACGAGGACGGCACGCCGAAGGCGCTTACGGGTTCCATCGCGTCGCCTTCGATCACCAAGAGCTTTGTCGGGCGCGTCTACCCATCGGTACCGATGGGCGGACCCGATATCGCGCTGATCGACGGCGCCTACAACCAGCCCTACCAGATCGAGAATTACCGTATCGACGGGCGGCCGATCGAACTCGCCATCCCGACCACCTTCTGGCGCTCGGTGGGTTGCTCCTACAATGCTTTCATGCACGAAAGCTTCATCGACGAGGTGGCTAGTGTCGGCAAAACCGATCCGCTGGCGCTGCGCCAAAAGCTGATGGCGCCATATCCGGTGGCAACCAAGCTGCTGGAAACCGTCGCTGGTATGTCGGACTGGCAGACGCCGTTGCCCAAAGGCAAGGCGCGGGGGCTCGCCTTCACGCTGTCCTTCGGCACCTGGGTCACGCAAGTGGTGCAGGTCGCGCAGGAAGAAGGCGGCATCCGCATCGAGAAAGTCTTTTGCGCGGCAGACGCCGGCCTCGTGCTCGACGAGCGGAATTTCCGCGCCCAGATGATGTCTGGCATCATTTTTGGTCTGTCGGCCGCAACCGGTCAGAAGATCACCTTTGCCGATGGCATGGTCGAACAGCAGAACTTCTCCGATCATGACGGCATGCGCATGTACCAGTGCCCTGTGATAGAGGTCGAGCTGCTGGAAAACTCCAAGCATATGGGTGGCGCGGGCGAGCCGGCGACCCCGCCCGTTATGCCAGCGCTTGCCAATGCAATCTTCGCGTTGACCGGCAAACGCGTCCGCCGCATGCCGCTTTTCGACGAGGTGACGTTCGTCTGAGGCCGCGTTCAAAACTTGCTCCTGGCGGTGTTTTCGTTGCAGATATCAGTAAGAAAACAGCGACAGAAAGAACGGCCATGACATTTCGCGCGCTCGTGATCGAAAAGGCGGAAGACGGGAGCCTCTCCCAGACGGTGCAGGAACTTGACGACAGCAGGTTGCCTGCCGGCGATGTCACGGTAAAGGTCGAATATTCGACGCTGAACTACAAGGACGGGCTCTGCATGCACGGCCGGGGCGGTCTGGTGCGCACCTACCCGCATATTCCCGGCGTCGACTTTTCCGGTGTGGTCGAACAATCCGACGATCCGCGCTATCTCCCGGGCGATCGGGTCGTGCTGACCGGCTGGCGTGTCGGCGAGGCCTGGTGGGGCGGTTACGCCACGTGCGCCAGGGTCAAGGCCGACTGGCTGGTCAAGCTGCCGGACGAAATCTCCACCCGGCTCGCCATGGCAATCGGCACGGCCGGCCTGACCTCGATGCTCGCCGTCATCGCGCTGGAAAAGGCCGGATTGACACCGGACCAGGGCGAAGTGCTGGTGATGGGCGCTGCGGGCGGCGTCGGATCCGTTGCCGTGGCGATCCTGGCAAAGCTCGGCTATTCCGTCGCTGGCGTCACTGGGCGGCCCGAAGCGGCCGACTATCTCCGAGCGCTGGGCGCCGCCACCATTATCGACCGGTCCGAACTGACCGAGCCCAGCAGCAAGCCACTGGAGTCCGAGCGCTGGGCCGCAGCCGTCGACGCTGTCGGCGGGCAGATGCTCGCCCGCGTGCTCAGGCAGGTGAAGTACAATGGTTCTGTTGCAGCCATCGGGCTTGCCGGAGGCGCAGATGTGCCGGGCTTCACGGTCATTCCGTTCCTGCTGCGCGGCGTCAACCTGCTCGGCATCGATTCGGTCATGCGGCCCTATCCCGACCGTGTCGAGGCCTGGAAGCGGCTGGTCACCGACCTGCCGCGGGAAAAGTTAGAAAGCATGATTTCCGAACATGGCCTTGCAGAGATGCCCGCCCTCGGCGCCTCGATCCTGAAGGGCGGGGTCAGGGGTCGCGTCGTGGTCAACACGGCGATCTGACACGGCTGAGCCGCGCAGTTGTACGCGAAAGTCAGGCAAGGACTTTGGCTGGCAATGACCGGCGGACTCTGAAAATCATTCGCAAGAAAAGATAAAAAAATCAGACGTCGAGCGTCGACACTTCCTTGGCGGAGGAAAGCACGATCAATGTCTCCGTGCGCATCAGGCCTTCGATGCCCTTGAGTTCTTGGGCGAGGAAGCGTTCCAGCTCGCGCGTGTTTTTCAGCCGCACCTTGAGCAGATAGTTCCAGGCACCGGTCACGTGATGACATTCCAGCACCGCGCCACTATTGGCGATCTTGGTGAGGAAGGCGGCCTCGACCTCCGGTTCGTTCCAGCCGACGAAGACGAAGGCCAGCAGGTCGAGCCCGACTTTCTCGGGATTGACGGCCGCATGGAAGCCGGAAATGATCTCGTTGCGGATCAGGCGCTTGATGCGATCGTTGACGGTGGACGGTGCCAGCTTGAGCTCCTGGCCGATTTCAGCCAGCGACAGCCTGTCGTTTCGTTGCAAGAGAGCAAGGAGGTTTCGATCCGTCTCATCCAAAATACTCATCTTGCAGTCTCCAAATCGATTAAGCTTAAACTAAGCATCTAGAGCGAAATTTTCCACGCCGAAAGTGCAATATTTCGCATCTTAAGCGGTCGGCACAACCGCACGATGCGATTCGATACCGCGCAGTGGCCATATTGATAATTCTATCAAACGCCAGTCAACCGATTTTGATTTAAACGTGATGGCACAATGCACTATAGGAAGGGGATGCGGCCTGCAGGACCGGACGAGTTTGTCCGGCAGTGGGTCGGCGATCGTTGACCAGGAATTTCAATGCGCTTTTCAGGATATTTTATCGTGGCGGCTGCCGGTTTGGCGGCGGGCTTGCTTGCGCAGGCTGCGAATGCCGATGAAGTCGCACATTCACGCCCCATCGGTGTCGTGGAACTCTTCACGTCGCAGGGCTGCTCCTCCTGTCCGAAGGCGGATCGGGCGATCTCCGAAATGGCCGACCGGCCCGACGTGGTGACGATCACCTATCACGTCGACTACTGGAACTATCTCGGCTGGCAGGACACACTGAGCGCCAAGGCCAATACCGACCGGCAATATGCCTATGCCAAGACATTGGGCAACACCAACGTCTATACACCGCAGATCGTGCTGAACGGCACGCATGACATGAAAGCGGCAGCGCCCTTCGTCATCCAGGCCAATCTGAAGAAACTCGCCGAGAACGGCGAAGGCGTCACCGTGCCCGTGACCGCCACGCTGTCATCCGATGAATTGACCATTTCCGTTGGCGAGGGATCGGGCAAGGCCGACGTGGTCATCGCCTATTTCAAGAAGGCGACCGTGGTCGATATCAAGAGCGGCGAAAACCAGGGCAAGCAGATGACCTATCGCAACTCCGTGACCAAGCTGGAGACGGTCGGCATGTGGGACGGCAAGGCGCTGACGGTCAAATTACCCGCGGCGATGATCGGCAAGCAGGGCCAGGACGGCTGCGCTATCCTGCTGCAATCGCACGATAAGGACGGCAATCCGGGTCGGATTCTGGGTGCGGCGGCACTGTGAAACGGCGCCGGAATCGGTAAAACTTCGGCTTGCAATTCATTTCTCTTCAGGCAAACTGTCACTGTTCCGTCACCAAGGGCCTGTTCGAATCGGGCTGCCGCCCGGCGGAAACCTTGGAAAAGGCTTGAGATGGCAGATCAGTCGGAGCATTCAGGGGCATCCAGCCGAAAGAGCGAGGGTGTCGTCGATCTCAGGGAATATCGCGACGCACGCGACCCGATGCCGGTCACCTTCCATCGACTCGAACTCAACCAGATCTTGCGTATCTACGGCCGCATGGTCGGCGAAGGCGAGTGGCGCGATTACGCGATCGATTTCTTCAAGGACAAGGCGGTGTTTTCCGTCTTCAAGCGGTCGGGTGACCTTCCCCTCTACCAAGTCGAGAAGAATCCGAAATTCGCATCCAAGCAAGGCGCATTCTCCATCGTCAACACCCAGGGCAAGATCCTCAAGCGCGGCCACGAATTGGCGCAGGTGTTGAAATTCTTCGACAAGGTGCAGTTCCTGCGCGACTGAGATCTCCCTCCCCCTGCTTTTCCCGGACTTTACCCCTTCCCCCTGATGGCCACTTTGCGTTAGAGCATCGGCCATGACGACATTTGCCATCCTGCTTGGCGGCCCGCTCCGCAACACCAGCCGCCTTGCCGACGTCCTCGGCGGTGCGCGCTTCATCGCGGCCGATGGCGGCATGAAGCATGCGGCATTGCTCGGAATCGTGCCCGAGCTGTGGGTCGGCGATTTCGATTCCGTCACCGACGGGCTGATCGAGCATTACCAGTCCGTCGAGCGGCAGACCTATCCCGCCGAAAAAGC
The DNA here is from genome assembly GCF_057787725.1 of Shinella sp. OV683. Taxonomy (NCBI): domain Bacteria; kingdom Pseudomonadati; phylum Pseudomonadota; class Alphaproteobacteria; order Hyphomicrobiales; family Rhizobiaceae; genus Shinella; species Shinella sp. OV683. The sequence goes on along the minus strand of NZ_CM173543.1, from coordinate 5,401,834 downwards.
GATGACCGACGGCGAGATCGCCATCGACGAGGCGCTGGCACGTGGCGCAAGCCGGCTCGTGCTCGCCGGGGCGCTGGGTGGCGAACGCACCGACCACTCGATGGGGCACTATGTCAACGCGCTGTCGCTGACCGGCAAGGGCCACGATGTGTTGCTGACCTCGGGCGAGGAGGAGGCCTATCCGCTGATTGCCGGCACGCTGTCGCTCGATCTGCCCGCCGGCAGCCTGTTCTCGATTATCGGCTTTGAGGATCTCCACGGCCTGTCTATCGAAAATGCCCGCTATCCGCTGTCGGACTTTACCCTGCCTTTCGGCTCGTCCCGCACCCTTTCCAATGTCGCCGAAGGTGCGATCACCGTCCGCCTCGAAAGAGGCCGCGCCATGGTGTTCGCTCGGCCCTACGATTTTTCCGGAGTATAGATTTGGCCCCGCCAATCCTGAAACTTGACGATATCTTCCTGAGCTTCGGAGGCGCCCCACTCTTGGCCGGCGTCAATATGCAGATCGAACCCGGCGAGCGCGTCTGCCTCGTCGGTCGCAATGGTTCCGGCAAATCGACATTGCTGAAAATGGCCGCCGGCCTTGCCGAACCGCAGAGCGGCGATATCTTCCGTCATCCGTCTTCGACCGTGCGCTATCTCAACCAGGCACCGGACTTCGATGGCTATTCGACCGTCGAAGCCTATGCGGCGGCCGGCCTCGGCCCGTCCGACGATCCCTATCGCGTCACCTATCTGCTCGAGCATCTCGGCCTGTCCGGCGACCAGAACCCGGAAAGCCTGTCTGGCGGTGAGGCGAGGCGCGCAGCGCTCGCCCGCGTGCTGGCGCCCGAACCCGACATCCTGCTGCTCGACGAGCCAACCAACCACCTCGACCTGCCGACCATCGAATGGCTGGAAACCGAACTGACCAAGACCCGCAGCGCGCTGATCGTCATCTCACATGACCGTCGCTTTCTCGAAAAGGTCTCGACCGCGACCATCTGGCTCGACCGTGGCGTCGCTCGCCGGCTCGACCAGGGTTTCGGCTATTTCGAGGCCTGGCGCGACAAGGTGCTTGAGGAGGAAGAACTCGAACAGCACAAGCTCGGCAAGCAGATCGAACGCGAGGAACACTGGCTGCGCTATGGCGTCACCGCGCGGCGCAAGCGCAACATGCGCCGTCTCGGCCAGTTGCAGGACCTGCGCCAGGAACACCGCACGCATAAGGGCGCGCTCGGGCGCGCCGAGGCCACCGTCGCCGAGGCGCGAGAGTCCGGCAAGCTGGTTGCCGAAGCCGACAAAATCACCAAGGCCTATGGCGACCGAACGATCGTCGCGCCGTTTTCGATCCGCGTGCATCGCGGCGACCGCATCGGTCTCGTCGGCCCCAACGGCGCCGGCAAGACGACGCTGCTCAAGATGCTGACCGGCCAGCTCGAGCCTGACAGCGGCACGATCAAGCTCGGCACCAATCTCGAGATCGCCACGCTCGACCAGCGCCGCGACGGGCTTGATCTCAGCGACACGCTAGCGGGCTACCTCACCGACGGTCGCGGCGAGAGCTTGTTGGTCAATGGTGTGCAGCGTCACGTCACCGGCTATATGAAGGAATTCCTGTTCCAGCCCGAACAGGCCCGCACGCCGATCCTCAATCTTTCGGGCGGCGAGCGCGCCCGGCTGATCCTCGCCCGCATCCTGGCAAAGCCGTCAAACCTGCTGATCCTCGACGAGCCGACCAACGATCTCGACATCGAGACGCTCGACCTGTTGCAGGAAGTCGTCTCTGGCTATCAGGGCACCGTCATTCTCGTCAGCCACGACCGCGACTTCCTCGACCGCACCGTGACCTCGACGATTGCGCCGGCCAATCCCGAATTTCCCGATGGCCAGTGGATCGAATATGCCGGCGGCTACACCGACATGCTCGCGCAACGCAAATCGCTCGCCGACGAGAAGAAGAAAGCGGAGAAGCCTGCCGCCAAGACCGACACGGCTTCGTCTCGCGGCGATGGCGGCCAGCAGAAAGGCAAGCTCTCCTTCAAGCAGAAATTCGCTATCGAGAACCTTCCCAAGCAGATGGCGGCCAAGGAAGCGGAAATCGCCGGCTTCGAGAAGAAGATGGCCGACTCGAAATTCTTCGCCCGCGACCCCGATGGCTTTTCCAAGGTCGCCGCACAGCTGGAAGCCGCCCGCAACGCCATCCACAAGATGGAAGAAGAATGGCTGGAACTCGAAATGCTGCGCGAGGAACTCGAAGGTTGAATAAAAAAAGCCCGGTTCTTAAAGAACCGGGCGAATTCTGGGGAGGATCAGAGCGCTGACCATCCGGGTTGCAGGGGAGGCGCCGGACGGTCAGATATGCGAAGGGCTAGACATCAGCCGCAGATGCGGACGCGCTTGATGTAGACATTGCCCCAATCGTCGTAACGACGGACCTTCTTGATGAAGCAATAGTCGTTGTAATAGGCCGGGCGGATGACGATGCGTGGGCCGCCCCAGTAGTGGTGATGGCCATACCAGCCATGATGGCGGCGCCAGCCGGCTTCGGCAACCGACGACAGCGATACGGTGGCGACGACGGCGGCAACGGCAGCGATGATGTACTTTTTCATTTGAGTTCTCCTCGGAGTGAATTGGCTTGGTTCTGGTTTCATTCGGTTCGGATGCTTATTTCCATCCGTTGAAACCTTTTTCCCACACCTACACTGCCCGCGCTGTTTCCATGGGAACAGCTCTGTGCTGCGATGATTTTTCAGGTGAGACCGAAAAGCCCTTGGCGAACCGCATCCACTTTTGTAAGGAAGGGTAAGTGGTCCCGTAGCTCAGCAGGATAGAGCACCAGATTCCTAATCTGGGGGTCGCGCGTTCGAATCGCGCCGGGATCACCATTTTTGTCAATGGCTTGCAAAATCGAAACGTCGATCTGTTTTCATGTAGTCACACTGTAGTCACAGTGAGACATTTATGGCGACGTTTAGAAAGCGGAACAACAAGTGGCCGGGCCAAATCCGTCGGCAGGACAGCAAGCCGATTTCCAAGAGTTTCCTTAATCGAAAAGACGCGGAAATCTGGGCACGTGGCATAGAGCGTCGCTTGGATCAGGGCGAGATTGCCCTGCCTTCCAAAGAAATTGACGAACGCACTTTGCGGGATTGTTGAGCACCTAGAGGGAAAGAACACGCCTGGCAAAAAGAGTGCGCCCCAAGAAGGTTATCGGATTGGGAAACTCCAACGGCACCAGATCGGGTCAGTCCTTGCGACCACAATCACTTCAGAACACATTGCTGCCTTTCGTGACGAGCGGCTGAAGGATGTGTCTGGCGAAACGACCCGTCAAGATTTGGTTCTTATCCGCTGCGAGCGCCAACCTGATGCGCCCGCACCATGACGTTGTCGATCAGAACATCATTCATTCGAGGTCAGCTCGCACTCGACCCGAAAACCTCAAACGTCATTCAGAATCACATTGCCAAGCAGGCGTCATCCAGACATGATCGGTGCCTGCGACATGGTCAATTCATGCCGCCCGCGTGGATAAGCCATCAGCGATCGACATGCCCATTCTCGATGCCGACAAGGCTCATCAAGTGTACGTCGTCAAGCGCGGCGAGGGAAAAGGCTATGCAGGAATCGTCAATACTCTTTTCTACAATGACAATTACAACATGGTATACGGCGATGTGCGTGCGGTTCGTGTCAAGATGATCGAAGGCATCCGCGGCCCTGGATCCGCCGCCGCCTGAGCTGTTTCCAAGCAGACCGACGCGGGCCTCCGCCAGTCGCCGCTCCTCATCTACGATAGGATTCTTCGATGAAAATTGCAGTGTTCAGCGCTCAAAGCTACGACAAGCGATTTTTGGACGAGGCGAACCAGCGTGAGGCGGTGCCCTTCGATCTGCTCTATCAAGAGGCCGGCCTGTCTCTGCAGACGGCCACCTTTGCGCAAGGCTGCGATGCCGTATGCATCTTTGTCAACGACCTGGCCGATTCGCGCGTACTTGAAGCGCTACACAATCTCGGTGTAAGGGGCATCCTTTTGCGGTGCGCTGGTTTCAACAACGTCGATATAGAGGCGGCCGACAAACTTGGCCTCCTTGTGGCGCGTGTACCGGCCTATTCGCCGGAGGCCGTCGCCGAGCACACGGTCGCACTGATCATGACGCTCAACAGGCACACGCATCGTGCCTATAACCGCGTTCGTGAAGGCAATTTCATGCTCGACGGTCTGTTGGGCATGACACTTCACGAAAAGACGGTCGGCATTGTCGGCATGGGCAAGATCGGACTTGCTACCGCGAAGATTGTGAACGGTTTTGGCTGCCGTGTACTGGGGTTCGATCCGGTGGCTTCTCCAGAGTTTGCAACTCTAGGCGAGATGGTAGACCTCAATACCCTGCTGGCGCGCTCCGATATCGTCACGCTCCATTGCCCGCTTTTTGAAGATAACCGGCACATGATCAACGTAGAGACACTGGGTTTGATGAAACCGGGCGCAATGTTGATCAATACTTCGCGCGGAGCATTGATCGATACGCGGGCGGTCATCCGTGCACTCAAATCCGGTCGCCTGGGCGCTCTCGGTATCGATGTCTACGAACAGGAGAGCGCACTTTTCTTTCACGATCGATCCTCCGACATCATTGCCGACGATGTCTTCCAGCGGCTGATGACGTTTCCCAATGTGCTGGTGACAGGACATCAGGGCTTTTTCACTACCGAAGCCATGCGCGAGATTGCGGAAGTGACTTTTCAAAACACGCACTGCCTTGCCGACGGAACCAAGTGCCCAAACGCCCTCGGGAAGGCGTGATTTCTCCTCCTGCGCTACGTTCAAACCACACAAGTCAGGACATAGCTGATGTGGCAACAAGTATACGACCCGTTGGGAAATCCATATCTTTCGGCATTGGTCGCAGCGCTTCCAATCTTGTTCTTCCTCGTCGCATTGACGTTCCTGAAGCTCAAGGGATTGAATGCCGCGATCGTCACGTTGGCACTATCGATCGCCGTATCTTTCATCGTAGTTGATATGCCGATGGAAAAGATACTTGGGGCGGCCGTCTTCGGCATCCTCAGCGGTCTGTGGCCGATCGGCTATATCGTGCTCATGGCGGTCTGGCTGTATAAGTTGGCGGTCAAAAGCGGCAAGTTCGATGTTATCCGGGGAAGTATTGCAACGATATCGGATGATCAGCGCATTCAGGTCATTCTAATTGCTTTCTGCTTCGGTGCCTTTCTTGAAGGTGCGGCTGGATTCGGTGTGCCCATCGCCATCTGCGCCGCGCTACTCGTGGAGCTGGGTTTCAAGCCGATCAAAGCAGCTATGCTCTGCCTGTTGGCCAACGCTGCCTCTGGCGCATATGGCGCCATCGGCATTCCCGTTGTGGTCGGGGCTCGCGTGGGTGGGGTCGATCTCACTGAAATGTCTCTCATGATGATCGCCATCGTCCAGCTGTCCACGCTGTTCGTGCCACTGTTGCTCATTCTTGTTCTCGATGGCTTTCGCGGCGTGACCGAAACCTGGCCAGTGGTGGTCCTGATTGGCGTACTCTTCAGTAGTCTTCAAAGTCTCACATTGTATTTCCTTGGCCCGGAACTGACTGACATCGTAGCCCCGTTGGCCTCGATGGGCACACTGGCCTTGTTCATGCAGTTCTGGCAACCGAAGCGGATTTACAGAGAGGATGGCGCTCCGCCCGTATCGGCTCAACGCTGGTCCCTCACGGAGGTAATCAGGGCCTGGTCTCCCTTTTACATTCTGACCGGTGTTATCTTCGTATGGAGCATGCCGCAGTTTAAGCAGCTCTTTGCGGATGATGGTCTTTTCGCGGCCGCGGTGTTGAAACTGCCAATCCCGTTCCTGCATTTGCAGGTCGAGGAAATACCTCCGATTGTCGATGCAGCCCATGCTCTGCCTGCTGTCTGGAACGTAGCTCTGATCAGCGCATCGGGAACGGCAATTCTAATCGCCGTAATCATCACAACATTGTTCTCGTCGAATTTGTCAATTTCGGAAGCATTCAACCAGCTCAAGACCGCAATCCGTGAGCTGTGGAGCCCGCTGACCATGATCTCTCTCATCATGGCCGTCGCCTATATCGCTAATTTCTCTGGAGCATCATCCAGCATCGGCCTGGGATTGGCTCAAACCGGCCGGATCTTTCCGCTGATTGCGCCTGTAATCGGTTGGTTTGGCGTGTTCATCACCGGATCGGTTGTCAACAGCAATACCCTCTTTGCCCATCTGCAATCGGTTACAGCTGCCCAGATCGGCACCAGCCAAGCCCTGTTGGTGGCCGCCAATACGAGTGGTGGAGTGATGGCAAAACTAATCTCGCCGCAGTCCATCGCAATAGCCGCCGCCGCTGTTGGCCAAGTCGGCCGAGAATCCGACATCATGCGGACGACTCTGTTCTACAGTTTTGCGCTTCTCGTTTATGTCTCCCTGTGGACACTTATGTTGTCATTCATAGTTTGAGCGAAATAAAATCGATAATTGCTGAAGATCGCGCCGCATGCAGATCTTGAGGCCGAGGTGATGTCCGCAGATTGCCATGGCGACCCTTTCGCGATGGACAGTTCATGCGATATCTCTAAGATATCTAGCGTAGAAATTGCCGAGCGTCGACCGGCGCAATCTGCCCGGAGTGACGGCACAGGAACGGGGGCTCGCTTGCTGTGGCTGCTTGCCGAATTGAAGTCGCATCCGGAAATGGTCGTGTTCCTCACGCTTGCTTTGGGCTACACCGTCGGCCGGATCAGGATCGGCAGTTTCACCCTCGGCTCGGTCACCGGCGTGCTGTTCTGCGGCGTGCTGATCGGGCAGATCCGTGTGCCGGTTTCCGATGATCTCAAGGCGACGTTCTTTCTGCTGTTCCTCTTCTCCATCGGCTACAAGGTCGGCCCGCAATTCTTCTCGAGCCTGAAGAAGGAGGGACTGCAGCAGTTCGCCGTCACCATCCTTTTTTGTTTCGCCGCGCTGGCCGCCAGCCTGGTCGCGGCCGTCGTCTTTCAATTCGATCCCGGCACGGCTGCGGGGCTAGCCGCCGGCGCACTGACGGAATCGGCCGCCGTCGGCACGGCTGGCGATGCGATACGTTCGATGAATCACGATCCCGCCCGGATCGCTGAACTCACCGCAAACGTTGCGACGGCTTTCGCCGTCGCCTATCTGGTCGGCGTGGTCGGGGTGACCTGGCTGCTCGGAACACTGGCGCCGCGCCTAATGGGCATCGATCTCGCAGCCGAATGCCGCAGCCTTGAGGCACAAATGAACCTCGGCCGGGATACGGACTTCTTGTCGGCTCGGCGAGCATTCGAACTGCGTGCCTTTGAAATCAAGGACAGCTTCGACGGCAAGACGATCGCGGAGTTCGAAAACTCGATCGGCGACCGCTTGTTCGTTGAGAGAATCCACCAGTCCGGTACGATCATCGATGCAACGCCGAAGATGGTTTTGCACAGCGGCGATATCATCGCGCTCTCCGGCCGGCGTGAATTCCTGGTGCATGACCGCCTCGGCCAGATGGCCGAAGTCGAGAATGTCGAGCTCCTCGATATCCCCATCGACACCGTCGACGTCATCGTCACCAGCGGCAACATCATCGGCAAGACGCTTGCCGAATTGTCCGAGGCTCCCATGGCACGCGGGGTATTTCTCCGGCGCATCGCCCGGTTGGGCAACGAACTGCCCCTGACCCCTGCAACCATGATACAGCGCGGCGATGCCTTGACGCTCGTCGGCCTGCAGCCGCGCATCGCGAGCGCGATTTCGTTGCTCGGCTATGCCGACCGCCCGACATCTGTCACCAACATGTCCGTGGTCGCGACTGCGATCTTTCTCGGCGCGTTGATTGGTCTGCCGGCACTACATATCGGCAGCGTCGAGATTGGCCTGGGAACGAGCGTCGGCACATTGCTGGGCGGGCTTGTCTGCGGTTGGCTGCGAGCAACGCGCCGCACCTTCAGCCGCGTGCCGGAAGCCGCACTCTGGATATTCGACTCGCTCGGCCTCAACGCCTTCATCGCCATCGTCGGTCTGACGGCAGGGCCGCGTTTCTTCAGCAGCCTGATGGATTCCGGCCTTTCGCTGTTCGTCGCGGCGGTCTGCGTCGCCTTCCTACCGCATCTTCTCACCATCTTGGTCGGCCGGAAGCTGATGCACATCCATCCGGGAACCCTGCTCGGCATCTGCGCCGGCGCGGGAACCTCAGGTCCCGCCCTCGCAGCGATACAGGAAACGGCGCAAAGCAAGATCCCGACGCTGGGTTATGGCGTTTCCTACGCTGTGGGCAATGTGCTCCTCGCGCTCTGGGGCACTGTCGTGGTGTATGTGGTGCATTGAAGAGACGGTCAGGAAGGCTTCAGGCGAAGAGGTGGACTTGCGCCCTTTGGAATGGACCGTTTCAGGCTGCGGGGTTGCCGGTGAGTCCTCGAACTGTTGTGGGAGGAGATAGCCCAATGCGGAATGGAGACTGCACCGTGTGACCGATAAGGTTCATGATGCGTACCTTGTTTTGACAGGGCGTCTCAGAGGCAGTCGACCGATGCGGAAGGCCAGGTCTTCGGGCCTTCCCCTCGTCATATCGTCAGATCAGAACGCGCGCTCGAAGCGGAGCATAGCAGACTTGGTATCCGGGCCCTGATCGAGGTCATAGTAGATGCCTTCGAAGAGAACCGAGAAGCCAGAAGCAACTTCCCAGTTGACATCGCCAACCAACCGCCAGGAGCCATCATCCCACCACTGGATGTCCTTCGACAACGTGATGGTGTCGGTAACCTTGGCCTGCAGGCCGAGAATCGCGCTGAAGCCGTCGTAGGCGAAGAAGATGTTCTGCGAGCTATCAGACCACAAAGGCATGAAGCGGACGCCGAACATTCCGAAGTTGCCGGCAACCAAGCCCTTCAGCGAGACTGATTCAGCCGATTCGTCGTAAGCTGCACCACCAGCAACCTCCCACTCGCCGACTTTAACGGACACACCGCCAGTGACGTCGGGCATATACTTACGACCACGATTCAGGTCGTTGAGGTCAGCACCGCTATGGTCCTCGCCGCGGTAGAGCTTACCGTTTACATCCGACGTGGAGTAGTACTCGTCAGCATCGTTGTCCAACGAAATATAGGCCTTCCAACTGCCAAATTCAGCGGTGTAGCTGACATACTGGCGAGAATCCGGGTAGTCCCAATCGGTTTGGTAGATTCCGCCGTCATCGGTGAAGCCGCCGTTGTCGCCGAAAAACTTGGCCCACTGGCTGTCCCAGTTGCCAAATTCCAGGCCGCCGATGCCGAAGTAGTAGTACCAGACCAATGAGTCAGCGGGGCCGGAACCGTCTATATCGGTTCCATTGTTGACCTGGTTGCCTTCAAGGCGCACCCAACTGAAGACCGTACCCCATTCGGAATCGTTCTTGGCTTCGACGTTGAGCCTGATGCGGCCGTGGTTGTCGTAGACCTCGTCTTGGTTGCCTGTCTTTTGGACGCGCTTTTCATAGCGCAGCGTGCCGCCGATCTTGAGGCAGGTTTCCGTTCCCGGAATGTAAAAGAAGCCCGTGCCGTAAGCATCGCAGACTTTGACATATTCCATGGGTTCCGGTTCAGCCGCAACCACTGCATCGGCAGCGCTGGCGCCGGAGACGACCGCAAACGCTGCCGCAGTTCCAAGAAGAAGGCTCTTCATGCTCATTTCCCCATCTCCAGTAACTCTTCAGGAGCCGGGCTCTGTCGCTATGCGATGCCCTCGTCCAGATCCTTGCGCGGAAAAGATCGCTCCTCTTGATCCCGACCGGAGAATTAGCATTTCAGTGAATCGTGAACAATGGCAAGAAAGCTCGACTGGCAATGGCAGCGGCGATCTGGAGAATGGTGTTGTATAATTAACACTGCATATACGAAGAACCCGCATTTCCGTCACATCGCCCATGCTGCTGAGATGCGGTGTATGTGTACTGCTACGGCGATTGCATTTCACCATTGGGCGGCCGGTTAGCAGGGACCGTAGTAATCACGCGCCACCCTAACCATGTGAATGCGATACTCACGAGGGGATTGAGTATGTTGAAAAAGCAGAACCCGAAATATGCTGTGGTGCTCACTCCCAGTGCTGATGCCATGTAGGCACCGCAGCTGTTCCACGGAATAAGCGGTGACGTGACGGTTGCCGAGTCCCCCACCACCCTTGAAAGCATTACTGGAGCCAATCGACGGGCGGCGAACGACGGCCCGAACAGCCGGGCGGGCAGGGCGATGGAGATGTATTGGTCTGAGGTGACGATATTCGAAAGCACGGAGGTGCCCACCACGGTCGAGACGAGACCACCGTCCGATTTCGCACGCCGGATCAGAGGATCGACAAGCCGGTTCAGGAGGCCGGCATGCTCCATGACGGCTCCAAAGGCGAGCGCGGTGATGATCAGCCAGACGGTGTTCATCATGCTGGACATGCCGCCTCGCGTCATGATTTGATCAAGTGCTTTGTCTCCCGTCGAGGCGACATATCCATTCGAAAGCACTGACCATACTCCCTTGAGCAGGCCCAAGCTTCGGGGAAGTTCCGGCGCATTGGCAAACGCCAGCACTCTTTCTGGATCCTGGAGGATGGCGAGCAGGGCACCTGCGACCGCGCCCGCGAAGATCGCCACGAATGGCGCGATTCGGGCTACGGAAAGCGTGAAGACAAGCACGAGGGGGATAAATGCCCAGATGGAAACGTGCATTTTGCTATCGATGGCGCGAAGAAACACGGTTGCGTCGAAATCACCGGGTCGGCCGAGCATCGAGAAGGCCACGGCTGCGATGCCGAGCGACGGAATAGATGTCCAGAGCGATTCACGGATATGTCTGTAGATGTCCGAACCAGCGGTCGCTGTCGCCAGGTTGACCGTGTCGGACAGTGGTGACGCCTTGTCACCGAAATAGGCTCCGGAAATGATTGCTCCGCCTGTGATAGCGGGCGAGAGGCCCATACTGGCAGCAACGCCCATCAACCCGATACCGATCGTGCCGGCAACCGTCCATGAGCTGCCTATGCTAAAGGCCACGAAAGCACAGACGAGCAGGGTTGTTGCGTAGAAAAAATTAGGACTGAGCAGCTTCAGGCCATAATAAACCATTGACGTGATCGTACCGCTGATCGCCCAGGCGCCGATCAGGGAGCCGACAGCAAGCAGGATCAGGATTGCCGGAAGACCCGTGGCGATACCATTGACGACAGCCTCCCTTATCCCCTCCCAGGACATGCCGTTCTTGTATGCAACACCGGCTGCAATCGCGCCGCAAAGCAAGAGCGCCACCTGATTAGGGCCCGATGATGCGGCATCGCCATAAAGCAGATACGAAAGTGCCAGGAGAGCGATCAGCGCGATGCTCGGAATCAGCGCATCGGTCAGTGACGGCGGTCGAATACCATTTTCACGTTCCGTTTTCTCAACCATGGCTACGACCTTGTTAGAAGACGGCGTACATCCTTAGCGCCGGGCGTTGGTCAGCCATGCCATGCTATTCCGGAAAAGGCCGGACTGATGATTGTGCCGCGCTCATGGTTCAAAATTGCAGGAATGTCAGCCAATGCACCGATAGCTGCTGCCTTTCCGGTCGACGTGGCGAAATGACAGGCAGCGTCGACTTTTGGACCCATCGAACCTGCCGGAAACTTATATTGGCTCATTGCTTCCGGATTCGCTTTATGGATTGCCTTTTGTTGTGGGGTTCCCCAGTCAGTGAATACCGCGTCCGCATCGGTGGCCATGATGAAAAGATCGGCATTCAATTCGCGCGCCAACAGTTCCGTGCACAGGTCCTTGTCGATCACAGCCTCGACACCGATCAGTTTCCGATCTTCGCCCGCCGCATACATTGTCGGGATGCCACCGCCGCCGGCACATATGACGATCGTTCCTTTTTCGAGAAGCCAATGGATCGGACGATTCTCAAAAATGCGTTTGGGCACAGGTGACGGCACAACGCGACGCCATTTCTCGCCATCCTGCTTGAAAACCCACCCTTTGTCCTGTTTAAGCCGGTCTGCATCTGCCTTCTCGTAGACCGGGCCCACGAATTTCGTGGGATTCTTGAAACCCGGATCATCACCATCGACCTCGACCATGGTCAACAGCGTCGCGAAAGGCACTTCGAAGGGCAGGAGGTTGCCGAGCTCCTGCTCTAGCATATAGCCGATCATGCCTTCCGTCTCAGCACCCAGCACGTCGAGCGGATAGGCTTCATCAGGCTTGTAGGACGCGCCCTGCAGGGCAAGCAGCCCCACCTGCGGACCGTTGCCATGGGTGATCACCACCTGATGCTCCTTTGTGATCGGCGCAATAGCTTCCGCAGCCACCTTGATGTTCTTGCGTTGCATCTCGGCAGTCATTGGCTCGCCACGTTTGAGAAGCGCATTTCCGCCCAAGGCGATGACGATACGCATGATCAATCCCCCAGAGTGGCGACGAGCAGAGCCTTGATGGAATGGAGGCGGTTCTCCGCCTGTTCGAAGGCGATATTGGCCTCGGATTCGAAGACGTCATTGGTCACTTCGAGTCCATTAGACATGCCGTAATCGTTGGCGATCTGCTTGCCGAGCACGGTCTCCGTGTCGTGGAAGGCCGGCAGGCAGTGCATGAACTTGACATGCGCGTTGCCGGACGCCTTCATCAGTTCGGGATTGACCTGGTAAGGCGTGAGAAGCTTGATGCGCTCCTTCCAGACTTCTTTCGGCTCGCCCATCGACACCCAGACGTCGGTGTGGATGAAGTCGACATCCTTGACGGCAGCCTTAGGGTCCTCGGTGATCGTCAGGCGGGCGCCGGATTTTGCCGCCAATTCATCGGCAATCTTGCGATACTCATCGGCGGGCCACAGCGACTTCGGGCCACATATGCGGACATCCATGCCCATCAGGCAACCGACGATCAGCAGTGAATGCCCCATGTTCGACCGGGTGTCGCCGACATAGGCGTATTTGATCTGCTCGATCGGCCTGTCGCTGAATTCACGCATCGTCATGACGTCAGCGAGCATCTGGGTGGGGTGATACTCATCCGTCAGGCCGTTGTAGACCGGGACACCCGCCCATTTTGCCAGCGTTTCCACGCCGCCCTGGGCCGCGCCGCGATACTCGATCGCGTCATACATGCGGCCCAGCACGCGAGCTGTGTCCTTGAAAGATTCCTTATGACCGATCTGCGAGCCGGCCGGATCGAGATAGGTGACGTTCGCTCCCTGGTCGGAGCAGGCGACCTCGAAAGCGCAGCGCGTCCGGGTCGAGGTCTTTTCGAAGATCAGGCAGATTTCCTTGCCCGCGAGGTGCTGCTGTTCGGTGCGGGCATATTTGGCCCGCTTCAGGTCGCGGCCAAGGTCGAGCAGGAAACGGAACTCGCGCGGCGTGTAGTCCTGGACGGTCAACAGCGAGCGGTTGCGAAGATTGAGACTCATGATGCTTCTCCAGATTTTTCGAGATTTCGGTTTGGATCCCGTCAGTAAGCCGGATCCCGTGAAATCGGGCAGGTCATGCAGTGGCCGCCGCCACGACCGCGGCCGAGTTCGGAACCGCGGATCGTGATGACTTCAATGCCTGCCTTGCGCAGCAGCGTGTTGGTGTGAGTGTTGCGGTCATAAGCCACGACCACGCCAGGCTCGAGGGCGACGACATTGTTGCCGTCATCCCACTGCTCGCGCTCGGCCTCATAGGCATCACCACCGGTGGCGACAGTCCTGAGTTTGCCGATGCCAAGGGCCTCGCTGACCACTTCCAGCATGGGTTTCTCGTCTTCTCGGACTTCGAAGCCGCCGTTGTCGTCCTTGGGATAGATGCTGTAGCAGCGGATCTGGTCGACGACATCGCGAAACAGGGTAACGACATCGCGGTCGCAAAAGCTGAAGACGGTATCGAGATGCATAGCGGCCCGGCTCTTGGGCATCAGGCAGCCGATGACACGCTCCGCTGCCTTGTTCTTGAAGAGTGAACTCGCGACCTGGCTGACCGCCTGGTAGGTCGTGCGCTCGCCCATACCGATCAGCACGTTACCCTTGCCGATCGGCATGACGTCGCCACCCTCCATTGTGGAGTTGGCGAATTGTTCGTCTGAGTCGCCCCACCAGATCTTGAAGTCGCCACCCTTGAAAGACGGATGGAACTTGTAGATCGCCCGCTGGATAAGCGTTTCCGGACGGCGCGCGGGCCAGAACATCGGATTGACGGTCACGCCGTTGTAGATCCAACACGAGGGGTCGCGCTGAAACAATGTGTTGGGAATAGGCGGGGTGACAAATTCCGACGGTCCAAAGGCGTCGAGCAGCATTGTCTTGGCTTTGGAATCGGGAAGATCGGCATTGGCGATGCCGCCGATCAGGAAGGCTGCCAGCTGCTCTGCAGGCAATTCGTCCAGCCACGGACGAACGGTGTCGACAATTTGCATGCCGAGGGCATTGTGGACAATCCGCCTGTCGAGCACAAACTTGCGAGCCTCGGCATCTGCCACCGTCTCGGCCAACAGATCATGCATTTCCAGGACTTCAACGCCCCGTTCCTGCATTTTCAGCACGAAATCGTAGTGGTCTTTCTGGGCCTCGTGGACCCAGATGACATCGTCGAACAGGAGGTCGTGGCAATTGCCGGGAGTGAGCCTTTGATGTGCAAGCGATGGCCTGCATACCATCACCGTCCTTAGCTTGCCGACTTCCGAATGGACACCAAAATTAGGCACGATTAGGTCCTCCATTGGTCACTGGAATGTTCAAGGCCTGCAGGTCGCGTTCGATCAGAGCGGGCTGATCTTCCCGACGATGAGCAGGTATGCCGCTATCAACGCCAGCACGACTATGATGCCCGCGATCAGAGCCTCGGCGCCGGTAAATATCTTTTCGCCGTGCTCCCGCCTTGCCATGACGAAGACAAGGATGCCCGGGGCAAACAGGATCGTGCACATCAGCAGGTATGTAAGTCCGGCGGCATAGACCAGCCACAGGCCGTAAAGCGTGGCGACCAAGCCGACGATCAAGTCGCGGTTGCGTCCCGAGCCGTTGGTGTAGGTTTCGCCCGTCAGTGCAAGCTTCAGCGCATAAGCTCCCGAGAACACGTAGGGAGGCAGAATGGCGACCGAAGCAATGAAGTAGAAGAACTGGTAGGCGCTCTTCGAGAAGAAGCTGAGTACGAGGAACACTTGGATGAGCGTGTTGGTCGCCCACAGGGAGTTGACCGGTGATCCGTTTGAGTTTTCCACTCCGAACCATTTCGGAAACGTACCATCCCGTCCGCATGTGAAGGGAATTTCGGCGCAAAGCAGTGTCCAGGACAGGAACGCACCGCCGACCGATATCATCAGCCCGACATTGATCAGCGCCGCGCCCCAGCGCCCGACGAGCGGCTCCAGTACGCCGGCCATGGACGGAACCTTCAGGCCGGCAAGTTCAGGCTGGCTGAGCACGCCGGTTGATATCAGAGAAACGAGAACATAGACTCCGAGGGCGCCGATGAAGCCGATAACCGTGGCGCGCCCGACGTCGGAGCGTCTGGCCGCGCGTGCGGAATAGACGCTGGCCCCCTCTATGCCGATGAACACCCAGAGCGTCACGAGCATCGTGCTCTTGACCTGATTGACGATGCTGCCGAGACCGGTATCGCCCTCCGCGCCGGTCGGGTTGCCCCAGAAATTGAAGGTGAACTTGTCCCAGTTGAAGGCGATGATCGCGATAACCACGAACAACAGCAGCGGCACGAGTTTTGCAACCGTCGTGATGATGTTGATGAAGGCGGCTTGCTTCACGCCCTTCAGCACGAGGAAATGTACCAGCCACAGGCAGATCGAGGCACCGGCAATGGAGATCAGATTGTTGCCGTCGCCGAAAGCCGGGACGAAGAAGGACAGCGCGGAAAATATGGCTACGGCATAGGCAACGTTGCCCAGGAAGGCGCTGAGCCAATATCCCCAGGCACTGTTGAAGCCTATAAACGCGCCGAAACCGGCTTTCGCATAGGCGTAAGGCCCGGCATTGAGATCCGGCTTCCGCACGGCGAGTGACTGGTAGACGAATGCGAGCATCAGCATGCCGATGCCGGTAATGATCCAGCCGATGATGATCGCCCCGGGCGAAGCTCCACGGGACATGTCGGAGGGCAGGTTGAAGACGCCGCCGCCGATCATCGAGCCTACCACGAGAGCCGTCAGCGGCAGGAGAGTGAGTTTGTCGGAGCGTTCCTCTGTTGCGAATGCTTGCTCATGAACAGCTGCCATGTTGACACCTTCGCTAGCTAAGAAAAGCAATGAGTAGATTGTGTCCTCGATAACGCAGTTCAGTTCCGTTGGTGCACGGCTTTCAACTTCGGTATCGTTTTAGGGCAGCGTGCGTTGAGAATCCGCTGCGTGTGCAAGGGCAATGGGTTTCGTGCAATGCTTAGGTTGCACAATTTTCGGATGTCCGAGACAATCGGACCAAGATCCGAGAATGCATAATTGTCGGAATGGGTTTGGCCACCCATCCGCATCGCTAGGGCCCCGCCAGTAGCTGTAGTGGCGGCCCCTCGCTCTCCGTTATGTATATTTCCAGTATCTATATTAGAATATATTAATGGTAGACGCTTGAACCGAAATGTCAACACCGTCGCGTGAGCCTTCATCGAAATCGCCTGCAAGACAACTGCCGTATACGTTTAGGCATTCAAATGTGCTGATCGAGCGCCCCATCGCTAAATCGGTGAGGCGTTGAGAGACTGCACGGGCAAAGTCGCACATGGGGCCCAATGCGCGACTGGGTGCATGTCCTTGCATTCGAAGATGGAAAACAGCCTGGGGCTTGCAGGAACGATTCATGCACTCCACATAAATGCATTGCGTGACGATTGCTCAGAGCTTTTCCGGCGCCTGGACATCGACGATCTCATAGATCTCCAGGGCACCTTCGCGTCCCTTCGCCGTCGCCTTTCCCAGCGGCTTGAAATTTGATCTGTCATGACATTTCGCAACAACAGCGGCTGTCGTCAGGATGGCCGTACCATAAGTCTTGTTCATTCCCTCGAGCCGTGAGGCAACGTTGATCGTGTCGCCCATGGCGGTATATTGCAGGCGATCGCGTGCACCGACGCTGCCAACGACGGCCATGCCGGTATGAATTCCGCAACGTGTGCGGAATTCCGGAAGGTTTCTGGCTTGTTGCCTGGAGTTGAAATCCTTCAATCTCCTGTTCATGTCGATCGCGCAGCGACAAGCGCTTTCTGCGTGCTGGGCATCAGCGACGGGTGCATTCCACATCGCAAAGATGGAGTCTCCGAGAAATTGAATGATCGTGCCGCCGTGCGCCTCGACACTCTCATTGAGGATATCGAAATATTCCGAGAGCATCGCCACGACATCTTCCGGCGTGTGGTGTTCGCTGATCGTCGTGAAATCGTAGATATCGGTGAACAGTGCCGTGACTTCCTGCCGGCGTGCCGATCTGCCCGAGAAGTGCCCGGCTTCTATTCCTTTGCGAACAAACTCTTTCGGAACGTAGAGGGTGAACGTGAAAATCGCGTCACGCGCCCTGTTCATCGCTGTTCCAAGGGCGCTGATCTCGCGGACGCGGCTTGGTACGTCGATAGGCGTCCTGAACTCAAGATGCTGAAAGCGGTTGGCGCTCTCTGTCAATTGAGAGAGAGATTTGGTGATCAGATGGGCCAGCAGCAGAGCACAGAGAATCGCCAATGCCAGTACGGCACCGGCAATTGCAAGCCCTTGTATGAAGCCGCGTTTGGCGGACACCATAAGCTCTTCCAGCGGCGCTGCAATGACCAGCCTGTCTCCGGAAAACAGCAGGGCGGATTTGATCGGCGTGGCCATCACGACGAAGGTCCGGCCCTCGACATCAACGAAGCTCGTCTTTCCAGGCACAGGAGGTTCTGCCTTGATCCTTCTCAGGAGCGGATCGGAGAGCATTGATTGGTCGAAATCGCGCTCGACCTTGGAGGTCATGATACGATTGTTGATCGCCTTGTCGGAATGAATGATCAGCTTGGCATCGGCATTGATCAGAAAGGCGACGGAACCGGGGGTGATCCGCTCCTGTGCCAGGAAGTCGGTGACCGTTTGCAGAACGACATCCGCCCCGATGACGATCTTGGGATTGTGGATATGCGCCTGCGATATCGTCATGCCGAGCGCGCCGGTGGTTGCCATCACATAGGGGCCGGTGGCAACAGGCTCGGTCCCGTCCACCGCCATGACATACCAGGCGCGCAGCCGCGGATCGAAGCGGGATGTGCTTATCTTCTCACCTGACACTCGGTTTCCCATCGCGTCAAAGAAGAGAACATGCACCATAGGCAGCCCGCCACCGGTCGGAACAATCAGTCGGATCGCAAGTTTTGCTTCGTCGGGCGCGTTAAGAACCTTACGCCATGCGACGCTTCTCAGATCGACGACATGGAAAAATGAGCCGTCAGGATAGCCAGCGTAAACGCCTTCGATGTGATGGGATCGCCTGATGACCTCGCGCAACACCGCGAACTTGTCATCCACTCGTTCTGTCGATTTTGCCAGCAGTGAATTTGAAACCGATGCGACCATTCCGACCAGCGCCGACGTGTCTCCCGAAAGCACTTCCAATCGCCCGACCAGGCGGTCCGCAAAGCCGTGCATGTTGTCTTCGACGCGTTCAATCGCGAGATTGCGTGCACGGATATAGGTGATCCCCACCAGCGTCGCAGATACTGCCGTCAGCAAGGCGACCATGACGAAGCCTAGGATCAGTCTCAATGATGCCCTTCGAGGTACATCTGCTGCCGTTCTCCCGATCATGCGCGTCACATTCCTTTGCTGCCGCCCGTCAACAGCAATTTTACCTTCGTAAGGTAACTTTGCGGGCTCGTCAGAAGAAGTACGTTACAGTAACAACAATGCAAATCCGCCGCGAATATATCGAGAAGCAATGTTCTGCACAGACGGAAGCTTGCGAACTGCTCCATGCAAACGGATGGCATATCGGCGAGCTTGACTCTCTCTCGTCGCTGACCCACCGTGCTGGTCCTATGCGCGCGGAGTGAAGCATGACGACCAAACCGAAACTCATCGTCCTGGCCGCCTTTAACGAGACCGACGAGGGCGAGATGACGCCGGCTTTCGATGCCAGGCAGTTCGACAGCGAAGAACGTGCCATCCGCGAAGCCAGGAAGATCTCAGGGGACCATGCCGCGGTCGTCGCATGGTCGCGCGAGGCTGATCCGGATCTCGGCGATTATGGCCCGCCGAAAGTGCTTTTTCAGCAAGGCAATATTCCAGACATGGAGTAGCATGGCTTTCGGTCCCATTCCGATGAGACCGCATATCGACACTGGCTTGCTGGGGAGATGGCACATGACGCTTGATGTGAAGTTATCGGCAGCCGCTGACGGCGACTCGTCCAAACATCTCTGTCGTCACGCTGGCTGCAAGAGATGGGGCGGATGGGGATATGACGCAGGCGCAGGCATCAGCGAATGGTGGTGCTTGGAACATCGCCCCAATCACGATCCAGTCCAGCCGACCATGGAGGCGAACTGGATCTCGGACGGCAACGAGGGTTGACTGTTCCGTCAAATTCCACGCCCAAATCGCCCAGATGCTCTGGCGGCCGTTGTGCTTGTTGAAGCCGGTCGCCGACTTTTGCTCGCCATTTCCCCGCTACGCGACCAGGTCGCCGATACTGGCGGCGTAAAGCGCCTGGCCATAAGTCGAGCCGAGCTTGCCGGCCTTGAGCTGGGCAACATCGGCAATCTCCTCGATCCGACCCTTGCGCATGACGGCGAGCCTGTCGCAGAGGAAGGACACCACCGGCAGATTGTGCGTCACCAGCACATAGGTCAGGCCGCGTTCCTTCCTCAGCCGCTTCAGCAGGTTGAGCACCTCGGCCTGCACCGATACGTCCAGCGCCGAGGTCGGCTCATCAAGCAGCAGCACCTTCGGCTCCAGCATCAGGGCGCGGGCAATGGCCACACGCTGGCGCTGGCCGCCGGAAAGCTGGTGCGGAAAGCGGAAGCGGAAGCGACGGTCCAGCCCGACAGCCTCCATCGCCGCCTCGACCTTGGCGCCGCGATTGCCGATTCCATGGATGACCAGTGGCTCGGTCAATGTCGCGTCAATCGTTTTCTTGGGATGCAGCGAGCCGTAGGGGTCCTGAAACACCATCTGGCACATGAGCGCGATATCGCGCGAAATGCGGTGATGCACGGGCTTGCCCAGCATGCTGATCGAGCCGGACCATTCGGTCGCGAGACCGGCGATGGCTTTCAATACGGTCGATTTTCCCGAGCCGCTTTCCCCCACCAGCGCAAAACTCTCGCCAGCCGCGACGTCGAAGCTGATGTCATGGGTGATCTTCGACGGACCATAGGAGATGTCGAGATTCTTCAGGCTGAGCGCTGTCATGTCCGAGCCCCTTGGGTACGGGCGAGAACGGGCAGTTCGTCGCGGGTTTCGTTCATGCGCGGCATCGCGGCCAGCAGGCCACGCGTATAGGGATGCTGCGCCTCGGACAGTTTCGAAGCGATGCATTCCTCGACGATTTTGCCGCCATTCATCACCAGGATGCGATCGCAGTAGCGCGACACCAGCGCGAGATCATGGCTGATCAGGATCAGCCCCATGCCGCGCCGCGTCACCAGCTCGTCGATGATATTAAGCACTTCGGCCTGCACCGAAACGTCGAGAGCCGATGTTGGCTCGTCGGCGATCAGCAGATCCGGTTCCGGGATCAGCATCATGGCGATCATCACCCGCTGTCCCATGCCGCCGGAGATTTCATGCGGATAGAGCTTGAAGACCCTCTCAGGATCGTTGATCTGCACTGCCCTTAGCATCTCGAAGACGCGGGTGCGGATATCGCGGCCGGAGAGCTTCGTATGGATTTTCAGCGCTTCGGCGATCTGTTCGCCGATCGTCATCACAGGATTGAGCGAGAATTTCGGGTCCTGCATGACCATGGAGATCCGCGCACCGCGGATTGCCCGCATCTGCCTCTCGCTCTGGGTCAGCAGGTCGATGCCCTCGAATGACATCTTCTTGGCACTGACCTTGCCGGGCGAACGCACGAGCTTGAGGATCGAGCGGCCGGTCATGGATTTGCCGGAGCCGCTTTCACCGACGATGCCGAGGCGTTCACGACCCAGCGTGAAGGATATGCCACCGACCACGTCGACATCGCCGTTGAGGCCGGGGAATGTGACGCGCAGGCTTTCGACTTCAAGAATTGTCTCGCTCATTTCTTTTCTCCCTGCCGAGGATCGAGCACATCGCGCAATCCGTCACCGAGGAAGCAGAAGCCGAGGCTGACCACGATGATGGCGATGCCGGGCATGGTCGCCACCCACCACTGGTCGAAGATGAATGTGCGGCCGCGCGAGATCATCGCGCCCCATTCGGGCAGCGGCGGCTGCGCACCGAGACCGATGAAGCCGAGGCCGGCAGCGGTGAGGATGATGCCCGCCATGTCGAGCGTCACACGAATGATCATCGACGATGTGCAGAGCGGCAGGATATGCCGCAGCACCACGCGCATGGCGGATGCCCCCTGCAACTGGATAGCAGAGATGAATTCCGAATTGCGAAAGGTCAGCGTTTCGGCCCGCGCGATGCGGGCATAGGCCGGCCATGTGGTGATGGCGATGGCGATGATCGCGTTTTCAATGCCGGGTCCGAGCGCGGCGACAAAGGCCAGTGCCAGGATCAACTTCGGCATCGACAAGAAAATGTCGGTGATCCCCATGAGGATGCGGTCCACCCAACCGCCAGCATAGCCGGAGACAGCGCCGATCACCAGGCCGAGCGGGGCAGCGATCACGGCCACCAAAAGCACGATGGTCAGCGTGATGCGCGAGCCGTAGACGATACGCGAAAAGATATCGCGACCGAGCTCGTCGGTGCCCATCCAATGCGTCAGGCTCGGATGCGCAAGCCGGTTGGCCAGATCCTGCCCATCCGAGACATAGGGCGCGATCCAGGGCGCAAACAGCCCGGTGATGATCAGGATGAAGATGATGATTGCGCCGATCACCGCCAGCGGATTGCGCGCCAGCGCCAGCACGATGCGGTAAAAGCGGCCGATATCGGCCTGTAGCCGGGACTGCGGAAATTCGTCCAGCAGCCATTCGCGAGTAGTCGACATCAGCGAGCCCTCGGATCGAGGACGCGGTAGAGAACGTCCGATAGTTTGTTGATAAAAATGAACACGGCGCCGATGACCAACGTCGAGCCGAGCACGGCATTCATGTCGGCATTCAGAAGCGCGGAGGTCAGGTAGTTGCCGATGCCGGGCCAGGAAAACACGGTCTCGATCATCACGGAGCCTTCGAGCAGGCCGGCATAGGAGAGCGCGATGACGGTGATCAACGGCACGCGGATCGGCCTTAGTGCATGCCGCCAGAGCACCAGCCGTTCCGGCACGCCCTTGACCCGCGCAGTGGTGATATATTCCTGGCCGAGCTGGTCCAGCATGAAGGAACGCGTCATGCGGGCGATATAGGCGAGGCTGTAGAAGCCCAGTACGAAGGCCGGCAGCATTATATGGCTGACCGCACTCCAAAACACGTCCATGTCGCCGGCGACCAGGCTATCGACAAGCAGCAGGCCGGTGATCGGCGCGACCATGCCGTCGTAATAAATCTCGACGCGGCCCGGCCCGCCGACCCATTGCAGCTTTGCATAGAACAGCGCCAGCCCGACAAGACCGAGCCAGAAAGCCGGTACGGAATAGCCGAGCAGCCCCAGCACGCGGATAATCTGGTCGGTGAGCGAGCCCTGTCGACTGGCGGCATAGATGCCCATCGGCACGCCGATGACGACGCCGATGATGATGCCGAGCGTTGCCATTTCCAGCGTCGCCGGAAAGACACGGGCAAGGTCATCGATCACCAGGTTCTTGGTTGAGACTGAAGTGCCGAAATCGCCATGCAGGATATTCCAGACATAGTGCAGGAATTGCATGATCCACGGCTGGTCGAGGCCCAGTGCAAGCCGCGCCTTCTCATAGACGGCCGGCGGCGCACGGTCGCCAACGACGGCCAGAACCGGATCGATCGGCACGACACGGCCGATGAAGAATGTGATGGCCAGCAAGCCAAGGAAGGTCAGCGCCACGGTCAGCACGAATCCGGCAAATCCACGAAGAAATGACAAGGATCCCTTGGAAATTCGATTCGGACCCGGATCGCCCAAGGCGTTTCCTGGTGGCATCGCGTCTATGGTGCTCAAGCTGTTTCCCTTCGTCCGGCGCCAATCTCAACACCGGCAATTTTCCGGAAGCATAAAAATATGCTTGGAGGATGCAAGTTTATTTGCTTATATCAAAAAAATTTTTGTGGGAGAAAAACTTTTTTGCCGAATTCCGCACTCGCAAAGGAGGCGCCGGGAGCGCCCAAAGTCGGCGCCCTGATCAGGGCGCGGCGCCAGCAACTGAAGATGACGCTGTCGGATCTCGGCACCGCGTCAGGCGTCTCGGTCGGCTATCTCAGCCAGGTCGAGCGCGATCAGGCGACTCCGTCTCTCGGCACGCTGACCCAGGTGGCGCGTGCGCTCGATGTTGGCGTCGAGTATTTTATTGCCACGCCCAGCGCCCAGGACGCTTTCAGCCGCGCCGGCCAGCGGCCCAAATTCTCCATCGACGGCTCATCGATCATCTATGAGCGCTTGGGCGCCGATTTTCCCGGCAGCTCGCTGTCCTCCTACATCCTCACCGTGCCGCCGGGTTACCGCTCTGAGATGGTCAGCCACGAAGGCGAGGAGATTCTCTACATTCTCGAGGGTGAGATCACCCAGCGCGTCGATGACGACGAGTTCGTCATGCGGGCGGGCGACAGCCTGCATTTCCGGGGCAATCGGCCGCATGCCTGGAGAAACAATTCCGAACAATCCGCCCGACTCTTCTGGGCCGGCACGTTGGCGATGTTCCGCACCGGCAACGACAAACCATCCGAATAGGATATTCCGCCGGGCTGTTGTTCCGGCGGCAATGAAACCGACCTTGTTGAAAAGGGGGACTAAAAAATGAAGCTCTTCAAAGCGGCACTACTCGCCGCAGCACTCGCGATTCCCTTCGCGCCGCTCGCCGCCAAGGCCGAGACGCCGCCGAACGTTCTCGTCGTCGCCCAGAACATCGATGATATCGTCGCCATCGATCCGGCCGAGGCGTATGAGTTCTCCTCGGGCGAATATGTCACCCAGGTTTATGATCGCCTCGTTCAGTACGAGCCCGAGGACCTGACCAAGGTCAGCCCGGGTCTCGCTGAAAAGTGGACAGCCGACGAAGCGGCCAAGACCATCACGTTTACGTTGCGCGAAGGCGTCAAGTTCCATTCCGGCAACCCGCTGCGTGGCGAAGACGTCGTCTATTCGCTTGCCCGCGTCGTCAAACTCAACAAGGCCCCGGCCTTCATCCTGACCCAGCTCGGCTGGACGCCTGAAAACATCGGCGACATGGTCAAGGCCGATGGCAACACGGTGACCGTCAAGTTCACCGGCTCGTTCTCCTCGGCCTTCGTGCTCAATGTGCTGGCTGCCCGTCCGGGCTCGATCGTCGACGCGGAAACCGTCAAGGCCAACGAGAAGGACGGCGACTTCGGCAACGCCTGGCTGAACGCCAATTCGGCCGGTACCGGCCCGTTCAAGCTCAAGACCTATCGCGCCGGCGAAATGCTGGCGCTCGACGCCAACCCGGATTATTTCAAGGGTGCGCCGGCGGTAAAATCGGTCATCATCCGCCACGTTGCTGAATCGGCCACCCAGCAACTGCTGCTGCAGTCGGGTGACGTCGATATCGCCAAGAACCTGACGCCCGACCAGATCGCCGGCCTTAAGGATCTGACGGTCGAGACCTATCCACAGGCTGCTGTCCACTTCCTCAGCCTCAACCAGAAGGCCGCCGCGCTTCAGCCGGAGGCCGTCTGGGAAGCTGCGCGCTACCTCGTCGACTACAACGGCATGACGGATTCGTTCCTCAAGGGCCAGATGGATGTCCACCAGGCCTTCTGGCCGAAGGGTTTTCCCGGCTCCTATGACGAGAACCCCTACAGCTACAATCCGGAAAAGGCCAAGCAGATCCTGGCTGACGCCGGCATCAAGACGCCGGTCAAGGTGACCCTCGACGTCATCAACTCGGCGCCGTTCACCGACATGGCCCAATCACTGCAGGCATCGTTCGCCAAGGGCGGCATCGAGTTTGAAATCCTGCCGGGCACCGGCGGCCAGGTGATCACCAAGTACCGCGCCCGCACCCACGAAGCCATGCTGCTCTATTGGGGCCCGGACTTCATGGATCCGGATTCCAACGCCCATGCCTTTGCCTTCAATGAAGACAATGCCGATGACAAGTACCAGTCGACCACGACCTGGCGCAACGCCTGGGCCGTGCCGAAGGAGCTGAACGACGAAACCAAGGCGGCTCTTGCCGAGCCCGACCAGGCCAAGCGCAACGAGATGTATGTCGACTTGCAGAAAAAGGTGCAGGCCAAGTCGCCGATCATTGTCATGTTCCAGGCCGAGCTGCAAATTGCCATGTCCAAGAAGGTGCATGGTTATGTCAACGGCGCCCTGCCCGACTTCGTCTTCTACCGCACGGTCAAGAAAGACTAAGCTTGAACAATCGCTCCGGGCCGCTTGCCGGCCCGGAATCTCACTTGCCGCTTGATGTGGCGGTGGCTGTCTGTGGAGCGTCTTGGACCGAGCCCCCGATCGAACGCACCACGTCGATGAAGGCACGCAGGGCCGGCGCCATCTGCCGCTGCTGCGGATAGCACAAGAAATGCCCGGGGAAAGCCACGGACCAGCGTTCAAGCAGCGCCACCAGCCGTCCCGCATCTATATCGTCCCGGACAGCCTCCTCGGTCGAAAATCCGATACCGATCCCCTTCAACGCCGCCTGGGCTGCAAACTGCTTGTCATTGACGATCAGCGGGCCATTGACTGCGACCGAAAACCAGGCGCCGTTCTCGAAAAACTCCCAGGCATAGGGCGTCGTATGACCGGGCCAGCGCCACCGTATGCATCTGTGTTTCAAGAGATCCCGTGGATGTTCCGGACGGCCATGAACTGCCAGATATTCCGGCGACGCCACGGCGATTTGCCTGAGGTCCGGGCCTAGCCGCACCGCAACCATATCCCGCTCGATCACCTCGCTGATTCGGATCGACGCATCGTAACCACTGCCGACGAGATCGACCACGGCATCGTCCAGGGTGATGTCCAGGACGACGTCCGGGTAGTCCACGGCAAACCTCGTCAAGATCGGGTCAACGTATTTGGCGGCGGCTGAGCGAAATGCATGAATGCGCACCGTACCTGCAGGCCGCTCGCGATAAAGGCGGACCGAGCCGATCGCATCACCGAGTTCCGAAACCGCCGGCTGCACGCGCTTGAACAAGTTCTCCCCGGCTTCGGTCAGTCCGACACTGCGTGTCGTGCGATTGAGAAGCCGGATACCCACCCGCTCCTCAAAGCTCCGCACCATCTGGCTGAGCGCCGATGGAGAGACGCCGAGCATCTCGGCGGCACGGCTGAAGCTCAGCAATTCAGCGACGGCCACGAAGGCGCGCAGTTGGTTGTAGTCACTTCCGGACAGAACAGGTTCCATCCGCACTTATCACATTGTTTAGCCAGTCTTACAAGCACAGTAAGAAATGGCACCATTATGCATAACGATAACAAGTCCTATTTCCATGGCGTCACAGGAGATATCCACATGAAGACTTGGTTTATTACAGGCATTTCACGCGGGCTCGGCCTCGCATTGGCTAAGGCGGCTTTGGCACAGGGCGATACCGTCATAGGTACCGTCCGCAGCGGACATCCCGATCTGCCGGCCAGCAAGGGCTCGCTGCATGTCGTCACCACCGACGTGACCGACGCCGCGGCGATCCAGACGGCTGTAAGACAGGCGTTCGAACAGGTGGGCCAGATAGATGTCATCGTCAACAATGCAGGTTACGGCCTGCTTGGCGCGATAGAAAGCGCGGCGGACGAAGAGGTTGCGCGTCTGTTCGAGGTCGACGTGTTCGCGCCATTCCGTATCATCCGCGAGGCGCTGCCCTATCTCCGCAAGCAGAAAGGCGGCCACATCATCAATGTCACTTCGATCGCAGGGCGGGCGCCCGGTGCGGCATCGGGGATGTATTCCGCGGCGAAATATGCGCTGGAAGGCATGTCGGCGGCGCTCGCGCAGGAGGTGGCACCGCTGGGCATCAAGGTTACCGCTGTCGCGCCGGGCGCATTCCGCACGGATTTTCTATCGACCCATTCGATCCGCAAAAGCGAAACCCAGGCCGACGCTTATGCCGACAGCGTCGGTCGCGCCTATGCCGCACTCGATGCCATGGCAGGCAGCCAGATAGGCGATCCGGAACGCGCCGCCCATGCAATTCTGCAGCTTGTGCAGAGCGACAATCCGCCATTGCACCTTCTGTTGGGATCCGATGCGCTGCGTCGCGCCCGCATCAAGCTCGATGCCATGATCGAGGAGATCGACCGCTGGGAAGACGTCACCCTCAGCACCGATTTCGAGAAAGAGGCCGCAGGCTAAACAACGGGGACGGCGGCACATGCATGGATGCGCCGCCGTCCAATATCGTGAGTTCGACGCTTACTTGATCTGCGCCTGCAGCTTGCCGACATCGTCGGTGGTCATTTCACCTTCGGTCTCGACCTTGCCGTCCTTGATCTTCCAGAGGCGGAATGGGCCGGTGATGTCGCCATACTGGTCAAAATTGACCGGGCCGATCACGCCTTCATACTTGATCGGCTTGCCATCCTTGATCAGGCCGAGCGCCTTTGCGAACTCTTCCTTGCCGGCAAAGATCGGCGTGCCGGCCGGATCAACTGCCTTGAACATTGCATCCTTGATCTTGGCCGGATCTTCCGAGCCGGCAATCGCGATGGCCAGGCCGACAATGGCGCCGGCATCATAGGAGCGGTCGGCAGCCGGGTTGGATGGCTCGATGCCGGAGAATTCCTTGTAGTTCTTCATGAAATAATCGGTCGAGGCCGTCGGGCTGGTGCCGGACGACGTGCCGTAGGCTTCCTTCAGATAATCGGCGCCGACCGAGTCGATGAAGTCGGGGCTGTTCATGCCGTCATTGAGCAGGAATTTCTGCACGCCACCCTGCGAGATCCATGTGCGGGCAATGGTTGCGCCATCGACGGGATAGCTGATGAGATAGAGGCCATCCGGCTCGCCGCCCATGGCAGCAGTGACTTCAGAAGCATAGCTCGACTGCTTCTCATTGTAGGGCGTGTCGGAGACGATCGTGCCGCCGAGCGCCTTATAGGCGCGTGAGAATTCGGCCACCATGTTGACGCCGAAGTCGTTGTTGACATGGATGATCGACAGTTTCTTGAAGCCCTTGTCGATGGCATATTTCGCAGCCGCAACGCCCTGCAGCGCATCCGACGTGATGGTGCGGAAGAAGATGCCGTTGGTCTTGCCGTCGCGGCCGAGCGCGGTCAGCGTCGGCGAGGACGAGGCGGGCGAAACCTGGACGATCTTGGCCGGACCGGTGACCGAGGTCAGGATCGGGATCGACACCGACGAAATGATGCCGCCGATGACGACAGGCACCTTCTTGACTTGCACGAGCTGCGTGGCAGCGTCGACGGCGACATTGCCCTGGCTCTGGCTGTCGCGGGTATCTGTGGCGAGATCGCAACCGCGCACGCCGCCGGCGGCGTTGATGTCGCGGAACGCCATTTCGACGGATTTCGCGCCCGCCTGGCCGTATTCGCCGGCCGGGCCGGTCAGTTCCATCACCAGGCCGACGGTGATCTTGCAATCGGCGGCGTTGGCGATACCGGCGGTGCCGGCAAGCAGCAGCGCTACAGTGAGTTGAATGAGTGTCTTCTTCATCGTGGTTCCCTCTTTTTAGATGTGACTTATTCCCAGATTTGAAGGCGGACGTTATCCGCCGGCCTGTCAGGTCTCGACCGTCTGCATCCAGGTTTCATGCAGATGGCGCCATTCGACGCCGCACGGCGCCGATGAACTCTCGATGAAAAGCGCGCTTGCACGACGGGCGGTTCGTGCGCCATCGCGATGCTGCTTTTCGATATAGGTGACCGCGATCATGTCATTGCGCTGCCAGAGCGGCGTGATGTCGATGATCTCGATGCTGAAATTGCCGGCATGGCTGCCGCGATTGGCGCGCACGTAGTCGACCACGGCGGTGCGATCGAGCATGGCGCCGCTCGGTGGGATCATGTGCATGTCCTGGCCCATCGCGCGCTCGAACCGACCGAAATCGGTATCCGCTGAAGTCGCCTTGTCGTACCACGCGACGAAGAAGTCGTGCAGTCCGACGATTTCGGCAGTGGCGCGTTCAAGCAGCGAGGGCGAATTGCTCATTGCTTCCCCGCATTCAGGTTGTAATGCATGATCGAGCCGTGGCGGCCGTTGCGATCGCGTTCCAGCGTATAGACGTCGCCGAGCGGGCCCGTGCTCTGGTCGATGATTGCCCTGATCTTTTCGTGGTCGGCCGCGCTCAAAGCGATGTCCATGATGCCGGCATTGGCCATCGCATGCGCCTGGTTGCGGGCGCCGACGATGACGGCGGCCACCTGCGGCTGGGTCAGAACCCAGGCGCTGGCGATAGTGGCGACATCGACACCATATTGATCGCCGATGCTCTTCAACGTTCCGAGCAGTTGCTGGAACAGGTCCCAACCGCCGAAATCGTCGATGATCAGCTTGTATTTGACCAGCGAACGGTTTTCGAGCGGCATATCGGGTTCCGGCTGGCCAAGCCACTTGTCGCTGAGGAAGCCGCCGGCGACCGAGCCATAGCAGAGGAACTTGACGTTGTTCTCCACGGCAAGCGCTGTCAGATGATTGGCGGCTCGCTGGTCGAGTACCGAATATTGCAGCTGCTGGCTGACCAAAGGAATGCCGGCCTTGAGGATTTCGGCGACGCGCGGCGTGTCGAAATTGGTGGTGCCGACATTGCGCACCTTGCCTTCGATGCGCATCTCGTTCAGCCAGCCCATCGCATCGACATAGCCGGACTGGGCGTAGTCCCACCAATGGAACTGGACGAGATCGAGCCGCTCTGTCTTCAGCCGTTTCAGCGATTGCTCGACGATGCCTCTGATATAGTCTCGGCTGATGCGCGGCAGCACTTCGAGGTCGGGCACCAGCTTGGTGTGCACCTTCATGCTGGCGGCGACATCGAGACCGCGTTCGCTGGCGAGCCGAAGACGCGCGGCACCGATCAGTTCCTCGACGCCTGCGTAGATGTCGGCGCAATCATAAGTGGTGATACCGGCATCGAAGGCGGCGATGAGGTCGGTGACCGCCTGGTCGCGGTCGACCGCTCCATGTCCGCCAGCCAGCTGCCAGCCGCCGCGAATGACGCGGGAAATAGTGTATCCGGGGCTGAGTTCGAAGGTCTTGGTCATGTCACTTACTCTTTCTCGGCGTCCGGCAGCGGCACAGCCGTCGTGGCCGCGTGGCTGAATTTGCGCTTCTCGAGCCGCACGATCCGCAGCCGGCTGGCACAATGAGGGTCCGGGCAGGCGATCTCGGCATCCGAGGTCATCCAGTCGTTCTTGTGGGTCGGCCGCTGCTTGGCTGCCAGAAGAGGCAATACGGCGGAAATCGAATAGATCGAAAATCCCTGGCCGGCCGGCATCGACAGCATCTCGCCCTTGAGCTCGAAGTAATCGCCTTCCTTAGCCCCGCAATAGATCGGCTTGCCCTCGGGGATCACCGCCTCGACGCGCAGGTCGTAGAGTTCGAAGCTGTCGTCGCTCATCTCACACCTCCGTGCGCGAGAAGGTCACCTCGCATGCGCCGTTCTGGCGAATGATGCCGCAGGCCGTAGCGAAATGCTCGCGTTCCTCAGGCCGCACCTGCGCCACGACACTGCCGGCCAGCCAGCCGATGGGGAACAGCAGCCGCGCGCCGGCACCATAATAAAGGCCGATATCGAAGACCGGGTCGGGATTGCCGCCCCACATGCGCGGCGGCACGTAGGAGAGAACGATATCGCCGGGCTGCGGATTGAGAGTCGCGTTTTCCGGCGGCAACGCCACGGCATAGGAAGCGCCGACGAGATGTGCCGACGGGATCGGGCAGGAGATTTCCGGACCGGTCCACATCGCATGGATGCCCCCGACCACGCGCGGCTCCGAGAGATAATCCCAGAAAAAGGCTGCATTGTCCGGCGCCTTGGCTGGCAGCAGCGGGGCAGTGACGGAAAGGCCGGATCTCGGCTCGGTGATGAGGATTGCTGATGTGCTCATGCGTTGTTTTCCTGTGCTTGGGCGTCAGCCAGCAGCTTGGTGCGGAGAAAGGCGAAGGGGCGGCTGATATCGGCGGCCAGCGCCTCGCGGGCTGCTTGCTGATCCTTGGCGGCGAGAGCCGTGACGATGCTGCGGTGATAGTGGGCGGTGTCGACCTCGCCGGCCTCCGAGAAGGCATAGATTGCCACGCGGATGCAGGGGCCGGATTGCAGCCAGAGGCTCTCGATCATCGGGATCAGCACGGCCGAGCCACAGGCGCGGTAGATCTCGAAATGGAAGCTCTGGTTGAGCGTTACCTCGCGGTCGACATCCTTTTTCTGTTTCAGCGCGCGCATCTCGTCCCACTCGCCGAGCATGCCTTCAGTGATGGCGATCTGGCGCGGCGTCATGCGGCTGGCGGCAAGGGCGATCGCCTCGCCCTCGATGAGGATCCGGGTGCGAAGCAGGTCGTCCATGCGTTCAAGCGTAATCGGCGGCACGCGGACGGAGCGATTGGGCAAGGCTTCCAATGCTTTTTCGGTGATCAGCCGCCCCACGGCTTCGCGCACCGGCATGGTGCTGGTCGCCAGCGCATCGGCCAGACCGCGAATAGTCAACACCTGGCCGGGCTCGAACAAGCCGCCGATCAGTGCGCGCCGTAGCTCGGTGTAGACGCGATCCTGCACGGTCTCACGTCCCACAGGCGCCAGCTGCACTGTCGCAACGTCATTGGTTTTTTCCAGGCTGGGCTTCATCAACATCGGTCATCCAAATTTTTTGCTTGCGAATTATTTTAAGCTTAATATTGTGATCAATGCAAGTGTGATCACAGATCACAACAAAAAATCATGAGGCGGCGATGATCCGTTTCGGCCAGAGGGTACGATGAGTTCAGTTTCAATGAGAGAGGCGCAACCTCCCGGCGGCTCCGTGCTCGCGGCGCGGAATATCGTCCGCCGCTTCGGCGGGCTCTATGCCGTCAACGATGTGTCGTTCGAAGTGCGGCGTGGCGAAATCCTCGGGCTGATCGGGCCTAACGGCGCCGGCAAGACGACGATGTTCGATCTTCTCGCCGGCAGCATCCCGCCGAGCAGCGGCAGGATCATATTGAACGATGTCGACGTTTCCGGCGAGGTGCCGCACCGGCGCATCAACCGTGGGCTTGGCCGCACGTTCCAGATCCCGCGGCCGCTCGCCAATCTCAGCCTGGTCGAAAATGTCATGCTCGCCGGCCAGAACCAGACGGGCGAAAGCTTGATCGCCAATTTCCTGAAACCGTTCCGCGTCGCGGCCGAGGAGAGGATCGCCGAGGAAAAGGCGATGGAACTGCTGGACCTCGTGCTTCTGTCACGGCTGGCCCACGAGCCCGCCCGCGTGCTTTCCGGCGGCCAGCGCAAGCTGCTGGAACTCGCTCGCGTCATGATGGCCGACCCCGCGATCATCCTGCTCGACGAGCCAGCCGCCGGCGTCAATGCCACGCTTCTCGAGGTGATCATGGACCGCATCCGCGAGATCAATGCCCGCGGCGTCACCTTCCTGCTCATCGAGCACAATATCGATATGGTCACCCGGCTCTGCCACCGTGTGCTGGTGATGGCCAGCGGGCAGTTGATCTGCGAGGGCACCGCAGCGGAAGTCGCGCGTGATCCAAGGGTCATCGAAGCCTATTTGGGAGGTGCGGCATGAGCGAAGCGGTCCTTCAGGTTCGAGATCTCGTCGCCGGCTATGAGCCCGGCGTTCCGATCGTGCGTAGCGCGTCCATCACGGTCAATCGCGGCGAGATCGTCGTGGTGCTCGGCCCCAATGGTGCCGGCAAATCCAGCCTTATCAAGGCAATCGCCGGCCTTGTTCCTGTGTCGAGCGGCACCGTGCTGCTTGAGGGGAAGGACATCACCACCACGCCTGCTCACCAGATGGTGCGCATGGGCCTGGCCTTCGTGCCGCAGACGGAAAACATCTTTCCGCTGATGAGCGTCGAGGACAACCTCAAGACCGCGGGCGGCATCCTCAAGCCCAGGGAAGCGGCCGAACGCATCGACAAGATGTATGTGACCTTTCCCGATCTCAAGGCGTTCCGCCGCACAGGCGCTGGTAATCTCTCCGGCGGCCAGCGGCAGATGCTGGCGGTTGCGCGTGCGCTGATCGTCGAGCCGAAACTTCTGGTGCTTGACGAGCCTTCGGCAGGCCTGTCGCCCAAATTCGTCTCGATGGTGTTTTCGATGCTCAGCGATATCCGCAATTCCGGCGTCACCATCCTGCTGGTCGAGCAGAACGCCAAGGCAGCCCTGAAGATCGGCGACCGCGCCTATGTGTTGGTCGAAGGCAAGGATGCGCATGAGGGTGTTGCTTCCGAACTCTGGAACGATCCTGTCGTCGCCGAGCTCTATCTCGGCCAGCGTGCCCATAAGAATGCAGGAGGCACAGCATGAACCTGCAATTCATCGTCGACGGATTGCTCACCGGCTCGATGATCGGCCTTGGTGCGATTGGCGTCACGCTGACCTATTCGATCCTCCGCTTTTCGAATTTCGCGCATGGCGACTTCATGGCCTGGGGCACCTATGCAACGCTGGCCGTGGTCAGCGCCATTGGCGCGATGTTCGGTAAATTTGCACCGATCGGCGCGCTGTCCTTCGGCTGGCCGCTGATCGTTGCCGTCATTCTCGGCTGTGCCCTGACAGGCGTCCTGGCGCTGACGCTTGATCTCGTGTTGTTTTCTCGGCTACGTTCGAAGGGCCAGTCGATCATCGTCGTGATGGCCAGTTTCGGCGCCTCGATGGCACTCAGGAGCCTGCTGGAATTCATCTTCACATCGCGGCCGGCCTATTTCTCCAAGGCGATCCAGATGGCGATGCCGGTCGGTTTCGGCATCCGCATCACGCCTGACCAGATCGCACTGTTGCTCGTCACCGCCGCATTGGTTGCCGGTACGCATCTCCTTATGACGCGCACGCAGACCGGACGCTCCATGCAGGCCGTAAGCCAGAATGCGGCGCTCGCCCGTGTTGTCGGTATCGACGTTAACAGGGTCATTCGCGTTACCTGGGTGTTGGGCGGCGCACTCGCCTGCGTGGCGGGCGCTATGATCGGCATTCTCGTGCAGATCCGGCCGCTGATGGGCTTTGACATGCTGCTGCCGATGTTTGCGGCGGCGATCCTTGGCGGGATCGGCAGTGTGCCGGGCGCGGTGCTGGGCGGGCTGATCATCGGCGTCGCCGAAGCCGGCGCCGTGCAACTCGTCGGCGCGGAATGGCGCGCCGCGATCTCCTTCGTCATCCTCATGGCGGTTTTGTTCGTCCGACCTATCGGCATATTCGGAGTGCGCGAGAGATGATCGATCTTCTTGGATATGGCGCGTTCTTCCTGACCACAGCGCTGATTTTCGCGCTCATTACCCTTGGTCTGAACCTGCAATGGGGCCTGACCGGCCTCTTCAACGTCGGTGTCGCCGGTTTCGTGGCGATCGGCGCCTACACATCGGCGTTGCTGACCACGCCGGACGATATCGCCCGCTTCGGTGGCTTTGACATGCCGATCGTTATCGGCTGGCTGGGCGCGATGCTGGTGGCTGGCCTCGCGGCTGCCGTCACCGGTTTTGCGACGCTCAGGCTGAAATCGGATTATCTGGCGATCACGACATTCGGCGTTGCCGTCGTCGTGCAACTCGTGGCGCTGAATGCGCAAGGGCTGACTGGCGGCGCGTTCGGCATCGGCTTCATTCCCCGGCCGTTTGCCAGTCTTGCCGAAACCCCGCTGTTGTTCAATCTCTCCAACGTGGCAATCGTCGCCGTCGTGACGCTGGTGACCTATCTCGCGCTCCAGCATCTGACGAGAAGCCCGTGGGGTCGGGTGCTGAAGGCGCTGCGTGAAGACGAACGTGCCGCGATCTCGCTCGGCAAGAGCGCGCGTTTCTATCGCGTCCAGGCCTTTGCGGTCGGCGGTGCCTTGATGGGTCTGGCGGGCGCCGTGCAGGCACATTTCATCGGCTTCATCGCGCCGGAAAATTACCTGCCGATGCTGACATTCCAGGTCTGGGTGATGCTGATCGTCGGCGGATCGGGAAGCAACAAGGGTGCTGTGATCGGCGCTATCCTCGTCTGGGCAATCTGGGCTGGATCGGGCACCTTTGTCAGCACCTTCGTTCCGCCCGAGCAACAGGCGCGTGCCGCCGCGCTGCAGATCGTCGCCATCGGCGTCATGCTCTGCGTCATCCTGCTGGTGCGACCGAATGGATTGTTTGGCAACATGACGGAACGCCGCCGCTTCGGGCTCAGGAAGCAAGCCGCGGATGCAGCCGGTCCAGCGAAATGACCGACATCTCGCTCTGGCATGCTGTGGGCCGCAATCGCCGGGACCGCCCAAGGCTGGAAACAGAAGTGGTGGCCGATCTCGCCGTTATCGGCGGCGGCTTTTCCGGCCTGTCGGCTGCCTTGCATGCGGCGGAACGAGGCCTCTCGGTTGTCGTGCTCGAGGCCGAGATCATCGCCTGGGGCGCGACTGGCCGGAATGCCGGTTTTGTCGTGCCGAACTTTGCCAAGATGGACCCGGATCACATCACGGCCTATCTCGGTGCCGAGCGCGGCGAGCGCCTGATCGACTTCGCCAGCGGAAGCGGCGACCTCGTGTTCGATCTCATCAAGCGCCACGGCATGGAGTGTGATGCGGAGCAAAGTGGCTGGATCCAGCCGGCGCATTCGGAGGCCGCCTTCGACAAGGTGAAGTCCCGGGCTGATCAATGGGCCAGGCGGGATCGATCTGCCGTGGTTCTCGACGCCAGCGAGATAGAGAAGACGACCGGGGCCAAGGGCTACGCTGGCGGCTGGACGGATCGTTCCGGCGGGCTTCTCAATCCGGTGGAGTATGCGCGTGGTCTGGCCGATGCGGCTGAAGCAGCCGGGGCTCAAATCTTTGAACGCAGCCCCGTAACCGCGATTGCCCGAGAGAAGAATGGATACCGGCTGAAGACGCCACTGGGTTCAGTGCGTGCCGGCAAGGTCTTCATCGCCACCAATGCTTATGGCGGTGCACTCGACCCGACGCTTGCCAGGACCTATTTTCCGCTCAGGGTTTTCCAGATCGCTACCGAGCCCCTACCGCAATCGGTTCGTTCGCACCTGCTGCCGGGCAATCAATGTGTCTCCGATACCCGGCGAAATCTTTTCACCTTCCGTTTTGACGCTGCAAACCGGCTGATCTCGGGGGGCATGCACATTTTCAGCCCGGGAGCCGAAGAACGGGTGCCCCGTGCCATCCGTCAACGCTTGGCCTATATGCTGGAACTCCAAGATATTCCGCCGATCGCCTATGCCTGGTCGGGGATGGCGGCTGTGGAGCCGGATTTCCTGCCGCATCTCGTCGATCTCGGCCCCGGGCTGATCGCAGGTTTCGCCTGTAATGGTCGCGGGATTGCATTGACGACGGCCATGGGCAAGGTGCTGGCCGATTGGGCCAGTGGCGCGAACGCCAGGGATCTGGCCATTCCGTTCTCGCCGCCGAAAGCCATTCCGCTGCACGGTCTCGTGAAACACGCGCCCAACATGCTCCTGCCATGGAGCATGCTGCGTGACAGACTCGACGAGGTCGGATCGGTCTGATCAGGAGCCGGCGGCCTCTTTCGGATGGCTGATCGAGTCGCGCACCTTGCCATATTCGCTGCCCCAGTCGTCGGTCATGTCGCAACGGACATCCCACAATTCCGGGAAGAAGCGATGCCGTCCGCCGGCGGCCAGCAATTCGACTGGTCGGCCCTTCAGCGACTTCGAGCCCAAGCCAATCGAGCGGTGAATAAGGTAAAGGTGCATGGCGCGGAATTTCTGGAACAGTTCGTCGAACTCGATCAGCGCCTCGGCGACGACATAGCTGTCGCCATGATCGTATTTGGTATCGTAGATATCACGGACGGTCTGGCCGCGACCATCGAGGTAATGGGTCTTGAAGGCTTCCCACAGATCCATCGGCATGCGCAGCAGAAACTTGAAACCGGGCGATTCCTGGCCGCTGCCATTGCCAAGCTGCAAGCGGATTTCCTGATATTCCTTGGGCGACATGGTTTCGAGCACATCGAGTTGCTCGGTCATCATCCGCATCAGCCGATGGACGCGGCCCATCAGCGTGACGATGCGATGGGCATTCTGCTTTTCGATGTAATCGATGACATCAACCAGCGTATAGGCGATCAGCTTCATCCAGAGCTCTTCAACCTGGTGGACGATCTGGAATTGCAACTCGTCTGAGTTGGCCATGTCAGCCAACGGCTTCTGACAGTCGAGCAGCCTGTCGACATTGAGATAGACGCCGTA
This sequence comes from Shinella sp. OV683, assembly GCF_057787725.1. Lineage (NCBI taxonomy): Bacteria > Pseudomonadati > Pseudomonadota > Alphaproteobacteria > Hyphomicrobiales > Rhizobiaceae > Shinella > Shinella sp. OV683. The sequence goes on along the minus strand of NZ_CM173543.1, from coordinate 5,364,357 downwards.
ATCGAGCATCTGCGGCGCTTCGATGCGGGCGTAATAGTCTTGTTTGTTCATGTCGATGTCGCTCCAGTCGTTTTTCGTTCCCGAGGGAAGTTTACGCTTCGGCGCACAGATATTGTTCTTATTTGTTGTGCGATGTAAGGGTATGGGAGAACGATGCATTCGGATGGACGAAATTTATGGAACAATCGAATCTGGATGCGATCGATCTGAAGATCGTCGCGCTTCTGGAGGCCGATGCCCGGCTCTCATTTGCGGAATTGGCAGAGCAGGTGGCGCTCAGCAAGACGCCGTGCTGGAAACGCGTCAAGGCGCTTGAGGAGGCCGGCATCATTCGCGGCTATGGCGCGCGGCTCGATCCCGCGAGGCTGGGCTTCAGCCTCGAAGCGTTCGTGCAGGTGTCGATCGACAATGAGCAATCGCACGCCTTCGAAGCCGCAGTTCTGAGGCATCCATTGATCCGTCGCTGTCATGCCACGACCGGCGAGGCCGACTATCTCCTGCACATCATCGCCACCGACATGGTTGCGCTCGACGACCTGCTGCGCGAGGGCATCAGCCGCCTGCCGGGCGTCAGGCGAACGGTCACGTCGATGTCCACCAGGGCGATCAAGACGGATATCTCGCTCGCCGCCGCACAGAGGTTTCGATCGTAGCGGCGAGGCAAGAGCATGTTGCACAAAAGTGTGCAGCGGTTTTGCGCCGAAAACATGCGTCAAAACAAAGAGCTGAAGCGCTGTAAGCGAATCCGAAGGATCGCGACGCGCTCTAGGTCGACCATCCGTTACTTTTCGGTGCTCGAGCGACGCATGCCGCATTTTGTCAGATCACGCGCAATATAGATGTTACCGGGATCCTTGCGGCGCTTCGTCAAGAGATCGGCGCAAGTGGCCCGCAACTTCGCTTCCTGCGCTTCACGATAAGCCCGTTGCTGGGCATAATCATTATAGAAAAACCAGTTGGCGCCGATACTGAGGCCCACGGACAACACGAAAGCCAGACATGCCAGAAGAAGGTTCTCGATAGTCTGGCTGCCGCGGGTCGAAGCTGTGCGCTCCTTCATGATCATTCCAAATAGAAAAGAGGAGAGATTATCCAATCCACTATCCGGACTGCGGTTCCATAAATCAAGATGGGAAAGCTATTGTCTTCCCGACTGCGTTGCAGCTAAAGTCAGAAATTGTGCAATGCAGCGAAAATCTCGCGCATCAACCGAAAGGGCGATGGATGAAAATTATGGTCTGGTGTGCGGCGCGAGGCGGAATGCGCAGCGTCGTGGAAGCCTATCAGCGGGATGGCTTCCTGGATCGCGAAAACGTGCGGCTTGTCACGTCCTATGTCGATGGCAATGTGCTTACGCGCCAGCTTGTCCTCGCCAAGGCGCTGTGCGTCTATCTCTATCTGCTCACCACGAAAAGGGTAGAACTCGTACATGCCCATGCTGCGATGCGCGGCAGCTTCTGGCGCAAGGGACTGTTTGCGTCTCTCGCCAGGCTCTTTGGCATCCCCGTAATCCTGCATCTGCATGGCTCTGAAATGAAGCCGTTTTACCAGAGCCAGCGGCCCTTCCTGCAGAGGCTCATCCGCCGGCATCTCGAGCGCGCCAGCAGCGTCGTCGTACTGTCGGAGAGCTGGCGCCAATTCGTTGGCTCCATAGCACCGGCCGCAAAGATTATCGTCGTGCCGAACTATGTGACCGTTCCCCCGGCAAGCGATCCTGCTGCACGGGCAGAGCACGACATCCTGTTTCTCGGCCTGATCGGCGAACGCAAGGGCGTGTTCGACATGATTCCCGCCTTTGCCCGGATTGCCGATGATTTTCCCGACGCCCGCCTGATCATCGGCGGCAACGGCCAGGTCGAAGTGGCAGAAAAACTGATCAAGGAACTCAATCTCCATGGCCGCGCCGTGCTTGCAGGCTGGGTCGGTGGCGATACCAAGGAAGAGCTTTTGAAGTCCAGCAGCATCTATATCCTGCCGTCCTATAATGAAGGCCTGCCAATGAGCGTTCTCGAAGCCATGGCCGCTAACCTCGCTGTCATTACCACCAAGGTCGGTGGCATTCCGGAATTGATCACCGATGGTGTCGATGGTGTTTTGCTCGAACCGGGCGACAAGGCTGCGCTGGCAAATGCCATGGCCTCGCTTCTCAGGGATCGACAGCTGCGGCTCCGCCTGGCGGACGCCGGACGTCAGCGCGTCAAGGACCACTATAGCGATGTCGCTGTTCTGCCGATGCTACATGACCTCTACAAGGCCACCGCGAAATAGGGGCAAAAAGAAAGGCGGCCAACGGCCGCCTTTTTTATGATCATGCGAGTTCGGCACAGCAGGCCGAGCCTAGTCGTTGCGATAATAGGACGAGTAGCGCGAATAATAGAACTCTGACGACCCATAGGTCTGGTAGAATTTCATCCGCTCGGTATCGACCTTGTTCAGGATGGCGCCGGCGCATTTCGCCGCCACGGAGGAATTGGCAATCAGCGTCTTCTTGATGACGTTGCGCGCCGTCTTGCCCCACTCCACCACGAAGAGATAGGTGTCGAGCTTGCTGCTCATCGCACGCGCATCAACGACGGGCGCCAGGGGCGGAAGGTCGAAGATGATGTAGTCGAAGGCGTCGGAAACGTCCCGCACCAACCGGTCCATAGCCTCGGATGCCAGGAGCTCGGACGAGTAGGGAATGCGGCGCTTGATCACGGCTGGCAGGAAAGCCAGCTTGGTGTCCGGATTGATCATGATGATATCGCGCACCGGAACGCCGTCCTGCAACGCTTCCAGAATGCCGCGCTCTGCATGACGTGCGATCTGGCGGGTGGCACCCGGATTGCGCAGGTCGGCGTCGATCAGCAGCACCCGCGAACCCTGGCTGGCAAGCAGTTCGGCGAAGTTGATCGAGATGGTGGATTTTCCTTCGCCGGGCAGCACGGATACGATGCCGACCGTTTTCGGCTTTTTCTGCCCGACGAACACGTCGATTGCAATCTTCGAACTGCGCATCGTCTCGGAGAATGACGACAGCGGGTGATCGATGACATAGTTCGAGATCGGACTTGCCTTGCTGACGACCCGGCTGCTTGCAGCAACGCTGACAGAATCCCTATGCTTGATCATCTCGGTCGGCTGGGTGAGCGGCACCATGCCCAGAGGCTCAAGCTCGAAATGTTCGCGGATCTGGTCGATGGTACGCACGAAGCGATCGCGGAATTCACGGAACGCGCCGACACCGGAGCCTACCATCAAGCCGAGAAAAATCGAAACGGCGAGGGCCATACTTAGCTTGGGTGAGCTGGGGCGGTCAGGCGTCGTCGCTTCCGAAATGACGCGAGCTTCGTTGACCGGGAATGACTGCTGCTGCACCGACTCCTGGTAACGCTGCAGGAACGTCTCGTAAAGCTTCCTGTAAGTCTGGGATTCGCGTGTCAGTTCGCGCAGTTGAACCTGGGCGTCATTGGCGCTCGCGCTCGTGCTGGTTGCTTGGGCGACCTGCGACTTCAGGCTGTTTTCGCGAGCAAGAGCCACATCCAGGTTGCTCTGGTAGCCTTGGGCGATGCGTGAGAGTTCGTCGAACATCAGGCGCTGGTATTCCGCCATCTCGTTTCGGAGGCGAACAGCCTGCACATGCGTGCGGCCAAGCCGGCTCGAAATGTCGGCCTCCTTGCGGGACGCCTCGAGATACTTCGTGCGAAGATCGGCAATGATCGAGCTGTCGAGCGATTCCGTCACAGCACCCTGCATGTCGCGAGAACTGATGATGCTCTTGATCCGGTTGGCCTTGGCCTCGGCACTTGCCGATTCCGAACGCGCGATAATCAGCTGACTGTTGATCTCCGTAAGCTGCTGATCACTGACAAGCCGGCCGTCGCTGGTGATCAGACCATTGACGGCCTTGAATTTCTGCACTGCAAGGTCGGTTTCCAGTGACTTCTGCCGGAGTTCGGCAATGCGCTTCTGCAACCACTCGCCGGCGCTGCGCGTCGCCTCGTACTTGGCGTCGAGCTGGTCGGTCATGTAAGCATCCGCATATGCATGCGTGATTGACGCCGCCAAGCCGGGATCAGGCGAAGCAAACGACAGTTCGAGCACGTAGCTCTTGCCTACGCGCTCAACATTCACACCCTTGATGAGACCATCGACGATGTCTTGCTGGATTGCTTCGTCGCTCTCCACCGTCTCGCTTCTGAACCACGCCGGGAAGTTGATGACGGAAACCAGCGACTTCATCATCGCCTGGAGGGGGTAAAGCCTGGGCTCCATGAAGACTTCATTGTTCTTCAGATCCAGTGCCTGGCTGACATTGCGGGCGATCTTCTGCGACTTCAGCAATTCAACTTGGCTGAGTATGGAGGACTCGTCATCCAATACACCTTCGAGCGCAAATATCTTGTCGCCTATCTGATTATTATTCTTGTCGATAAGAATGCTTGTCGACGCGGAATATATCGGTGTCGCCGTGAACTTGTAAATGACCCCGAGCACAGCAAAGAAAGCGACAGCTAGCGCCACCACTCTCCATTGCCGCCGGATAATGGCGAATACCTTGTCAAAATCGATGACGTTTTCATTTTCATGAAATGAATCCAACAGCCTGTAGTCCTGATTTCTGTCGTTCATCTCGAGAGAATACTTCATGAAATAACGTCTCTCCAGTTTATCCCGTCCGTACTGAGCCGGCAGCTCGGAAAGATTGGCCAATCACACGCGTAGTGGTGTGCCGAGTTGAACACGAGCAGTGCCGGATACTAGTCACTTTTCGCTGCAGCGCAAGAGCGCGCAGGTTGGCGAAGGCGTTTCGATGTCCCGGATTGCACCATGCGAAGCTCTCGTGAAAGCACCTGTAAACCGTCGCCACCAGCGTCCACCAACTCTGCAAAACCCCGAAAGCCACTGAATTATCGACGTTTTCTTTCTCGTCAAATCTACTTTCCGTCAAATAGGACATGTGACGGGGTAGCGCTGAACTGGTAGATCCTGAAAAATGTTGCATAGCAAAAAAAATCATATACCGTCGCCACGTCCAACCTGGAGATCGCGGCAATACATCTCCGCTATTGTGGTATCGGCCTAGAAGGCTCGCGGTTTTTCAATGGTATAGCGCATGAGTGAACAAAGCCTGAATTGTGTTGCCCGGTCGATATCCGCCGAGATAAACGGCTTTCGCCTTGTGTGCGGCATGCTGGACCCGGGTGGATCTTCAAGACGATTGAGAAAAATTGAACCGAACTGGGGCCACCGAGCAATGAACTTTCTGCGCCAAGCTGAAAAATCATCGACATCATCTTCCAACGGCGTGCATGATTGACCATGGCATCGACTGAAACCCTCCGCCAGACCGCGCTCAAGGGTGGCGCCTATCTCGTTGGCCGGCAGGTCGTCTCGATTGCGCTCAAGGCCTTCGGCGTCCTTGTCATCACCCGCCTGCTTGGGCCTTCGGGCTATGGGACCTACGTGTCCGCCTTCAGCGTCTACCAGTATATCCTGATGCTCGGCCAGGCGGGCGTCGGCGTCTACCTGTTGCGGCAGGAGGGTGACGTTGCCGACAAGGCCTATGGCACAGCCTATACGATGCTGGCCTGCATGACCGTCGTGCTGATGGCGGCGCTGGAGTTCGGAAGAGGCTCGCTTGCAAGCTGGATCAGCGTTGAAGGCTTTTCGCAGGTCGCAGCGGTTATCGTCTTCGCGCTGCCCTTCCAGCTGATTTGCGTGCCGGCAACGGTAAGGCTTGAGCGCGCGCTGAATTTTCGGGCTATCGCATTTCTGGAAATCACCGGCCAGGTTTTCTTCTATCTCGTTGGCGCGCCATTGGTCTGGATGCAGGTCGGGCCTGTCTCGCTGGCAATCGCACTGGTGGTCCAGCAGGCTGTGACCTGCATCGCGACCTTCGCTCTGGTGAAAACCTATCCCAAATTCGATTTCGACGGCGGCATTGCCAAGGCGATCTTCGTCTATGCCGCGAGCTACTCGTTTTCAAACTGGGTCTGGCAGCTGCGCATGCTGGTCAATCCGATGATTGTCGGCCCCGCATTGGGCGCCCAAGCGGTCGGTCTGGTCGGGATGACGGCGGGCCTCCTCGATATGATCAGCGTCATCAAGACCATCGTCTGGCGGCTGTCAGTGGCGATTCTTGCCCGCTTCCAGGATGATCTCGCCAAGCTGAGAATTGCCGTGCGCGAGGGGATGGAACTCCAGGCCCTGGCGATCGGCGCGGCGATGGTCGGCTTTGCCTGGTTCGGCCCGGTTCTGGTGCCGTGGTTCTTCGGCGAGCGCTGGGCGCCGGTGATGGATATCTACCCCTATGTCGCGCTCGGCTATTTCACCAATGCGCTGTTCAACATGCATTCCTCGGTGCTGTCGCTGCTGAAGCGCAACTTTCGCGTGGCGATTTTCCATGCCGTTCATGTCTGCCTGTTTGCTGGCGTGGCGGCGATCATGGTGCCGAAAGTCGGCATGCTGGGATATGGCTACGGCGAAGTCGCTGCCTTGCTGAGCTACGTCGTCATCCACTATTTCACGGCGCGCGCGGTCGGCAGCCCCAATTACATGCCGGCTGCCGTCTGGTGGGTTGGCATTGCGATCGGCCTGTTCTGGCGCGATCTTGGCTGGTGGGCTATCGCAGCGCCCTTCGTGGCGCTGGCGCTGCCGCCTTCGCCCGGCCGCATCCGCTATTACTTCGACAAGATCCGGGGACGCTGATGCCCAATACACCGACCAAGCCCTGGCATGTCCTGTTGCTGACATGCAGGGATCCCGAAACGGACTTCCGGCTGCCGCTGGCCAAGGAACTGCAGGCGCTCGGCCATGACGTCTACTACATCTATCTGAAGCGGCGCCCGGTGGTCATTTCGATGAGCGGCAAGGATCCGCGCCTGGAGTTTTCGATATTCGCCTTCCTCCTCCATGCGTTCAGAAACTTTCGCCCGCTTTCACCGCTGCTCGTCTTCAATTCCACCAATCTGGTTTTTCCGGGTATCAGCCGCATCCTTCGGCTGATATGTGGCGGCTTCTGGATTCTCGACATGCATGACGAGCTGACCTACGGCAAGACCGGACCAGCGAAGGACAAGGCGCTGAAGGCCTTGCAGACGCTGCTTTCCGGGTCAGACATGATCGTTCATGCGGCACCGACGCTGAAGGAGCTGTTTCCGACCTCACAGCATCTCGGCAATGCATCCACGGTCACGGCAATCGTCCGGCCACAACCGGATTTCAGCAAGGTGCTGATTCTCGCCAGCATCGATGAACGGCTGGATTTCGATTTCCTGCTGTCGGCCGCCCGCGCTGCGCCGGAACTGACATTCGAGATCTATGGACAGATCGCCGGCAACAATCCGGAAATCAGGAAACGTGTCGACGACGCTGTCAGGACGCAAGCCAACATTCGCCATCGTGGCGCCTATGTGAACAGCGACCTGCCGCGCATCCTGGGAGACTACGCCGTCACCGTGGCACCCTACATGCTATCCTCGCCGCTCACCTATTACATCGATCCGCTGCGCTATTATCACTGCCTGAATTCCGGCATGGAAGTGATCTCGACCGCGATTCCCAAGGCCGAGGATTTTGGCAAACAGATTCACATCGCCCGCGATCCCACCGAGATCGGGCCGCTGGTGAAAGGCCTTGCCGACGGCACGATCGCCAAACGCAATGCCGGCTCGACGGCAGCGGTTCACAACTGGAAGAACCGGGCGATGCGTGTCATCGAATTGGCAAACGCCGCGCAAGCTTAGAGTCTGTCAGAGCTAAATAGAGGCAGTTCTGTTGGCTCAAACGGAGTCGGATGTTTGGCCGGCTGGCGCGCGTCGTAGCCAAAGCATACGGCCAAGCTAGCCGGCCAAACAGCCGGCCCGTTTCAGCCAACCCGAAGGGCCGGGCATCTTTCCGCCGGGATCAGAGGCGACTGGCTCGACCATACCTGCGCGTATGACCTTCGCCAATCGCCTCTGCCCCGACACAAACCTGCTCCGGCAGAACTGCCTCTATTTAGCTCTGACAGACTCTAGGGTAGACAGCCAAGGAAATGGGGTCGACCCGGGCGCACAAGAGCGCTATGCTGCACCGCAAACAGAAATCGCATTGGACGAAATCTTGCCAGCAAGTGCCAATCCCTCCCCGGAAGATCATCCGATCTTGTGTCTTAGGAACGCGGTTTTGATCGCGACTTTTGATGATGGCAGGAACCATGTCTTCAATGAGACAGGCGTGATCGATGCATTGCGAGAACGCCTGAAGGTGTCCGCACGATTCAAGGCTGCAGTGGAATGAGCCAGCAAAAATCGAACAAGTTCCAGCTTCTCGAGGCAGGCCGCGGATTTGCCGCGCTGCTCGTGGTCGTTCTCCATACCCGCAACATGATGGCGCAGCCGCGGTTCTTCAACACCGAGCTTCTCGGCGGCTACCTGGGGAATTTCAACGTCGGCGTCGATTTCTTCTTTGTGCTTAGCGGCTTCATCATCGCCTGGGTTCATTGGGGTGATATCGGCAATCGCCAGCGCATCGGCAACTACGCCACAAAGCGCTTCCTCAGGATCTATCCGCCCTATTGGGGCATCGTGATTCCGCTGATCGTGCTCTACCTGATCTTCCCGCGCGCCGGCATTCCCAGCCAGCACGATCCGGTCAATATCGTGCTGTCCGTTTTCCTGGCACCCTACACCAGCCAGCCAGTGCTTGGCGTAGCATGGACGCTGACGCACGAAATTTTCTTTTATCTGCTGTTCGGTCTCATCATCTATCTCGGACGCAACGCACTGCTGGTGTTGCCGATCTGGGCGGCCGCGATTGTTGCCGCGAATCTCGCCGGTCCGCTGGACTACCCGCTTTCCTTCTTCCTCAGCCCATTCAATCTCGAATTCATTATGGGGATTGCAGCCGGTGCGCTCCTGCGTCGCTATTCGATTCCGATACCCCGAGTGATGCTGGTTGTCAGTGCGACGGTCTTTATCGCGATCATGGTGTTCGCCCATCATATCCAGGACAACAATCTTTTCGCTCGTATTGCCTTCGGCATCCCGGCGATGGTCTTCGTGCTCGCAGCCGTGGAAATCGATCGCATGAAACCGATCCCCGTGCCGAAATTCGCACTACTCTTGGGTGCCGCTTCCTACTCGATCTACCTGATCCATCCGGTGGCGCTGTCATTCATGACCAATGCGCTGTCGAGGATCCATTTCGACCTGCTGCCGATCGGCGTTGCAGCTGTGATCATCTTCGTGGTCGGTGTAGCGGTCGGTGTGATCTATCACCTGCTGTTTGAGAAGCGGTTGATGAACCTGTTTCGCAATCTGCTGAGCGCGTGGTTCGGTCAGAGAAAGCCGTCCACGGTGTAAGGCATTAGGCGCTGACCTACTGGATCCGCAATATTTCTGCTCGGCCTTGATTTCCCAGGCCTGCTCTCAATAGAGTGCCGCCAGGGAAATAAGGAAAGCAGAATGCGCAATGTCACCGTCGCCGCCACGCAGATGTCCTGCAGCTGGACCATCGAGGACAATCTCGCCAAGGCCGAACGGTTGATCCGGCAGGCCGCGAGCGATGGTGCGCAGATCGTGCTGATCCAGGAGTTGTTTGCGACACCCTATTTCTGCCAGGACCAGATCGCCGATTTCTTCGATCTCGCCCAGCCACTCGACGGCAACCCGATTGTCGAGCGATTCTCTAAGCTGGCCGCAGAACTGAATGTCGTGCTGCCGATCAGCTATTTCGAGAAATCGGGCAAGACCTATTTCAACTCGATCGCCATCATTGACGCCGACGGCGAGGTGCTCGGCAATTACCGCAAGAGCCACATCCCCGATGGTCCAGGCTACACCGAGAAATTCTACTTCTCGCCCGGCGACACGGGCTTCAAGGTCTGGAAAACCCGCCACGCGACGATCGGCGTCGGCGTCTGCTGGGACCAGTGGTTTCCCGAAGCCGCCCGCGCCATGGCGCTGCAGGGCGCCGAGATTCTGTTTTATCCCACCGCTATCGGCTCGGAGCCACAGGATGCTACCATCGATTCATCAGCCCATTGGCAGCGGGTGATGCAGGGCCACGCGGGCGCCAACTTAATGCCGGTCATTGCGTCCAACCGCATCGGCACCGAGCCGGGCCGCGATGGCACGGAAATCACCTTCTATGGCTCGTCCTTTATTGCCAGTCAGACGGGCGAAAAGATTGCTGAAGCGGATCGCGCCACGGAAACCGTGCTGACGGCAACCTTCGATCTTGACGCTATAGAGAAACAGCGTCGCGCCTGGGGTCTGTTCCGCGACCGGCGGCCGGAGCTTTACGCGCCGCTGATGTCGCTAAGTGGCTGAGCCTCAGCTGAAAACCGCGCTGGCGTCGGCCACAACCGACGTCCCGAGATAAATGGCAAAGCCGCAGAGAATCACCGCTGCGGCTTTGCCTATCCCGTTCGAGCCGACGCTGCCGGCCGACAGCATCGCACCGGCAAAGATCCAGGCAATGCCGGCAACCACGGCCAGGATCACGAACAATACTGCTTTCACCAGAACGTCCGTTGCGCCGAGCACCGGTGGAAAGATCGCAAACGCAAAGATCAGTGCTTTGGGATTGAACAACGTCATCCAGAATATGTCAGGCATCGTCACCAGCCGGGCCGCGCCCGAACCGGCCGGCCTTGCCCGCCACAGCCGATAGGCGATCACCAGGATGATGGCGATAGCGATCGATTTCAGCACCAACCCACCGACTGCACGCCAGGCACCCAGTGCTTCATGAAAGATCAGTAGCGGTGCAATCGCCAGCGCATAGGCCACCAGTTCGGCCGCAATCAGCGGCAATGCCCGGCGCAGCTTGTGGCCGGCACCTGCCGTCATCAGCAGCGCATTGGTCGGACCTGGCAGGATCAGCAGCAGGCCGGCGGCAGCGATGAAGGCGAGATAAGTGTCCATGATACTCGTTCGAATGCGTGGCGCGATACTGGAATTCGGCTACCGCGCCTTGCCGCTCCCTGCAAGCTTCTATAGAGAATGAACACGGATATGTAACGGGCCGACCAGCATGAGTGCGCAGACGATTACCATTCTCGGCTCGACGGGCTCGATCGGCTGCAGTACGCTCGACGTCCTGAGCCAGCTGCGCGGCGACCATCGCATCGAGGTCGCAGCACTGACCGGCAACGGCAATATTGCACTGCTCGCCGCCCAGGCGCGTGTCTCCGGCGCCCGCCTTGTGGTGACGGCGGATGACAGCCGCTATCTCGATCTCAAGGAGGCACTGGCCGATACCGGCATTGCAGTGGCTGCCGGGCGTAGCGGCCTGATCGAAGCCGCCGAAATGCAATCGGACTGGGTGATGGCGGCCATCGTCGGCACGGCGGGCCTCGCGCCCACATTGGCGGCCGCCAAGCGCGGCGCCGATATCGCGCTTGCCAACAAGGAATGCCTGGTGTCCGCGGGCGATCTGTTCCTCAAAGCCGTGGAACTCGGCGGCGGCCGGTTGATCCCGGTCGACAGTGAGCACAACGCCATCTTCCAGGTGCTGGAGGAAAACCAGCGGCATGCACTCGAGCGCATCGTGCTGACCGCATCCGGCGGTCCGTTCCGCACCTGGAGCCGCGAGCAGATGGCCAATGTCACCGCCGCCACCGCGCGCGCCCACCCCAACTGGTCCATGGGCCTGAAGATCTCGATCGATTCCGCTTCGATGTTCAACAAAGCGCTGGAGATGATCGAGGCCAAGCATCTCTTCAATGTGGCGCCCGAACAGATCGAGGTCATCGTCCATCCGCAATCCGTCATCCATTCGATGGTCGGCTACAAGGATGGTTCGGTTCTCGCCCAGCTCGGCTGTCCGGATATGCGCACGGCGATCGGTTACGCGCTGACCTATCCGCGCCGGCCGACGCTTTCGGTCGAACGGCTTGATTTCGCAAAACTGTCGCGGCTCGATTTCGAGGCGCCGGATGAGGCCCGCTTCCCGGCCCTGCGCCTGGCACGGCTGGCCATGACGCGCGGCGGATTGCAGGGTGCTGTGCTCAACGCCGCAAAGGAAGTCGCGCTCGACGCCTTTATCGAGGGCCGCTCGGGTTTCCTGCAGATGGCCGACGTCACCGAAGGTGTGATGGACGCGATGCTGTCGGTACCGCAGGCGTCGTCTATGGATGACGTCTTTGCCGTCGATGCCGAGGCTCGACGACTGGCAGGCTCGGCGATTGAACAAAGCGTAGCTGCGGCTTAGCATCTAAGAAAGACCCCTCCCAAAACCTCCCCACAAGGGGGAGGGCTTAAGATGTGGCACCCCTTCCTCCATCAAGCGACCGTCCAGCATTTGGGACACTCATCTTTACAGATGGACGCGCAGCGGATTAAGCCCTCCCCCTTGTGGGAAGGGTTTGGGAGCGGTCTTGGATATTGGCAGGACTAAACCCCATAGACCGCGTTGACGATGCGGTTGGGATAGTCGCCCAGGCAGCCCTCGAGGGCATTGTTGGTGAAACTCATCACGGTCAGCCCCTTTTCGGGGTCCACGCACCAGTTATGGCCGTAAACCCCGCCCCAGCGCAATGTCCCCTTGGATTGCGGCGTCACCGCCAGTGCCGGATTGTCGACGATGCCGCCGAAATAGCCGAATTTCATGCCGACATCCTGGTCCACGGTGCCGATCTGGTTGGAGAAGGCTGCCTTGACTGTCTCGGGCTTGAGAATGCCCTTGCCGCCCAGCCGCATTGCCTCAAGGAAGGTCAGGAAATCCTCGGCCGTTCCGGCCGCACCTGCGCCGCCGGACTGGAACGCCTTCGGATTGAAAATCCGGCTTGGCGAAAAAGCCAGCGCCCAGTCGAACGGCGCACCGGCCACCCATGGATCCGGCATCCTGATCGGAAGGTCTTCCGTGTCGCCGTAGGCCGTCGCCAGCCGGTCTGGATCGGCGACATGGAAGCGCGTGTCGTGCATACCGAGCGGTCCCGCGACATAGGCGACGACCGCATCCTCCAGCGTGCCGCCATGCGTCTTGGCCACCACGGCGCCTAGAATGTCGGTCGCAAATGAATAGAGCCATTGCGTGCCGGGCTCGAAGGCCAGCGGCAGGGCATTGTGACGGCCGAAGTTGGACTCGTAGTCGAGATCGGTATTGGAAAGGCCCGCCGTGATCCGCTGCATCTTCGGCAGAAGTTCGAGCGCCGGATCATAGGCAAGACCCGATGTGTGGGTGAGCAGATGATGCAGCGTAATGTCGGGCACCTTGCCGTCCGACGTCTTCGGGCGGAACCAGGGGAGGTGATCGGCCACCTTGTCATCCAGGCCGATCAGGCCTTTCTCGACCATTGCCAACGCGGTGGCAGCGACAATCGGCTTGGTCACCGATGCCAGGCGAAAGATCGTGTCGAAAGCCACCGGCTTGCCGACTTCGCGATCTGCAAACCCCGCCGCGCGCCGTACAATCGGGTTGCCATCCTGGTAGACGAACACCACGGTGCCGGTGATCTTGCCGCTTTTCAGGGTCTCGTCAACAACGCGGTTGACCCGTTCCTCAATACCCATTCACTCCCCCCGAAAAATCCATAAATTAAAAAATGCGGATCATATGTCGATGATCCGCATTCCAATTTCAAGTCGAAAGACGCCCAAGTCAGGTGACCTGTCAGGCGACGGCGCGGGCCAGCGCGCAACGCGCCCAAAGCTGCTGCAGCGAGCTGACGAGATGCTCGATATCGGCGTCGGAATGGTAAGGAGCCGGGGTGATGCGCAGGCGCTCGGTCTTCTTCGGCACCGTTGGGTAATTGATCGGCTGGACATAGATGCCGCAATTGTCGAGCAGCAGGTCCGAGATCCACTTGCACTTCGCCGCATCCTTGACCATCACGGGCACGATGTGGCTGGCATTGTTGAGATGCGGGATACCGGCGGCATCGAGTGCGGCGCGCAGCTTGCGGACGCGATCCTGATGACGGGCGCGTTCGAACGGGCTGATCTTCAGGTGCTGGATCGAAGCCAAGGCGCCTGCGGCAATCGCCGGCGGCAGCGAGGTGGTGAAGATGAAGCCCGAAGCGAACGAGCGTACAAAATCGCAAAGCGCGGTGGAGCCGGTGATATAGCCACCCATGACACCGAATGCCTTGCCAAGCGTGCCTTCGATCACATCGAGGCGATGCATCTGGCCGTCGCGCTCGGCAATGCCGCCGCCGCGCGGGCCATAGAGGCCCACGGCGTGAACTTCGTCGAGATAGGTCATCGCGCCGTACTTGTCGGCGAGGTCGCAGATTTCCTTGATGGGAGCGATGTCGCCATCCATCGAGTAGACCGATTCGAAAGCGATCAGCTTCGGCGCTGCCGGGTCGGCGGCCGCAAGGCGCTCTTCGAGATCGCGCAAATCATTGTGCTTGAAGATGACGCGTTCGCATTTCGAATGGCGAATGCCCTCGATCATCGAAGCGTGGTTACCAGCATCCGAGAACACGATCATTCCCGGGATCTTCGAACAGAGCGTCGAAAGCGTCGTCCAGTTGGACATGTAGCCGGAATTGAACAGCAGTGCGGCTTCCTTGCCATGCAGGTCTGCGAGCTCCCGCTCAAGCAGTACATGGTAGTGGTTGGTACCGGAAATGTTGCGCGTGCCACCGGCGCCTGCGCCACAAGAGTCGATCGCCTCTTTCATCGCGGCAATGACCTTGGGATGCTGGCCCATGCCGAGATAGTCGTTCGAGCACCAGACGGTTACTTCCTGCTGGCCATTTTCCGTATGGCGGATCGCCTTCGGGAAGCTGCCGGCCTGGCGTTCGAGATCGGCAAAAACGCGATAGCGTCCTTCCTGGTGAAGGCCGTCCAGCGCGTCTTTGAAAAAGGCTTCGAATTCCATCATTCTCTCCAGATAACAGACGATTGTTTTGTTTTGAATCATTCCAATCGTCAACCCCCGGGCGCCAGCTTTTGACGATTCCGCGGCGTTAGGGCGCATCACGCTGCCGTGATGCCCGTGATTCTATATCTGGACGTTCCAGAGTCCGATTTCATTGACCTCGATCAAGAAATTCCTACAGGTGGCTGGATTCCTCAGAATTCTTCCCATGCGTCCTGTGCGAGCGCCGTGTTGCCGACGATTGCTGGCATACGCCTCGCCGCTACAACCTGCTTTGCTGCGGGGGGAGCGGCGGTCTTTGAAATCGGTCGCGCGGCGCGACGCGGCTCGGCTGCAGCCGGGGCCTGCTCATAGCCGGTGCTGAACTCGGAAAGCATCTGGTTGATCCGCACCGCTTCCTCGGCCAACCTGTCGCTGGCGACATTGGTTTCCTGCACCATGACGGCGTTCTGCTGCGTGCCCTGGTCCATGACGTTGACGGCGACATTGATCTCGGAAAGCGCCGAGGTCTGTTCGCGCGCGGCCTGATAGATGGCGTTGATATGCTGGCTGATCTCGGTGACCTCGCTGACGATTGTACCAAGCGCCTCTCCGGTCTCGGCCACCAACGCCACGCCGGCCTTCACCTGGTCGCCGGAGGTGGAGATCAGGTTCTTGATTTCCTTGGCAGCCTTTGCCGTGCGCTGGGCAAGTTCGCGCACTTCCTGTGCGACAACAGCAAAGCCCTTGCCGGCGTCGCCGGCGCGCGCTGCTTCGACGCCCGCGTTCAGCGCCAGAAGGTTGGTCTGGAAGGCGATCTCGTCGATCACACCGATGATGTTGGAAATCTCGTGCGAGGAATGCTCGATCGCGCCCATGGCGGTGACCGCCTTGTTGACGACATCGCCGGAGCGTTCGGCGCCGGACCGCGCCTTGGCCGCAAGGCTGTTGGCCTCTTCGGCGCGTTTGGTCGAATCGGTGACGGTTGCGGTGATCTGTTCGAGCGCGGCTGCAGTTTCCTCTACCGAGGCGGCCTGCTGTTCGGTGCGCTTGGCGAGGCTGTCGGCGGACGAGTGGATTTCCGTGGCCGCGTGGCTGACGCCTGAAGCCGAGGCTTCGATCCGCGCGATCGTCTGGCCGAGTTCGGCCACTGCGTCATTGAAGGCATCGCGCATACAGGCAAAGGCATCCGGCAACGGCTCATCGATACGATGGTCTAGCCGCTTGTCGGAAACGGCGGAAATCGCCCGGCCGAACACGTCGGTAACCGCCTTGGCTTCTTCGAGAATACGGTCCTGCGTCTTCTGGATCGCGGCTTCCTTCTCGTCGATATAGACCGAGATCGCCAGATCCATGTCGAGCATCACGGCTTTCGCGAGGCTGCCAAGCATTGTGCCGAGGGCGTCAGCGTCGACGGTGCGTTTGGAGAACAGGCCGCCCTTGGGGAAATGTTCCTTGATGCTTTCCTTGATCAGGTGATCGAGGATCATTGCATAGCCACCGATATACCATTGCGGCTCAAGCCCGATGCGGGCATGCACCTTACCGATGGTCTGCACATTGCTGCCATACTGCGCATTGAAGTCGCCCTTGGCGATATTGGCCCAATGACCCACCTGTGCACCCTTTGCGCCGGCGACATGTTGGTCGGACGAAAAGAACTTGCTGGTCTCGGGTGTCTTGCGGACCATCTGATAGAACTTGTCGAGCGCCTTCGGCAGCTCGCGTTCGACGACCGGACGAAGCTCTCGCAACTTCTTGCGGCTATCCTCGCCGAGTTGCATGAAATCCAGCCGCTGCTCGATGTTGATGGGCTTTTCGGAGGGGGATTTTGCAGCGCTCATGGTTCTATCCTGTTCTGGCATGTGCCAGCTCCACGGATCACCTTCCGACGACCGGAGCATCTGGCTTCCAGTCCCGATTAACCAACGAAGTTAAAGATTTAATAAACTTAAAATGCTGATTTTATGGCTTTATCAATCGGTGAGACGAGCTGT
Organism: Shinella sp. OV683; assembly: GCF_057787725.1. NCBI lineage: Bacteria > Pseudomonadati > Pseudomonadota > Alphaproteobacteria > Hyphomicrobiales > Rhizobiaceae > Shinella > Shinella sp. OV683. Next base: position 5,347,585 of record NZ_CM173543.1, on the reverse strand, counting down.
CGCATACGGAAAGGCCCGCGCTAGGCGGGCCCTCATCTCTCAGTGTTTGGTGTTGATCATCCGGCGGCAATAACCGCGCGCTTGGCCATGACCTTCACCAGGTTCGCCCGATATTCCGACGAGCCATGGATATCGGCAAGCATGTCGCTGGGATCCACGGATTGGCCGGCGATCGCATCCGGCGACCACTTGGCCGCCAATGCCTGCTCCATGCCCTGATGCCGGAAGACACCATCCGAGCCGGCCCCGGTCACCGCGACGCGAACACTGCCGTCGCTGGCCTTGGCGACGAACACACCGGCCATCGCATAGCGTGATGCCGGGTTCGGGAATTTCGAGTAGCCCGCCTTGGCGGGCGCCTCGAATTCAAAGGCGATGATGATTTCGCCATTCTCCAGCGCCGTTTCGAACATGCCCTGAAAATAATCGTCCGCAGCGATCGTCCGCTTGTTGGTGATCACCTTGGCATTCAGCGCCAGCACTGCCGAGGGATAATCCGCGGCCGGGTCGTTGTTGGCAACCGAGCCGCCGATCGTGCCCATATGACGAACATGGGGATCGCCGATCATGCCGGCGAGCGCCGAGATCGCCGGGCAAACGGCCTTCAACGCCGTCGACGTGGCGACCTCGAAATGCGTTGACGCGGCACCGATCCGCACGGTCCGTCCGTTGACGCTGATGCCCTTGAGCTCAGGGATATGACGGAGATCAACGAGATCGCTCGGCGCGGCCAGTCGTTGCTTCATCGTGGCGATCAGCGTCATGCCGCCGGAGACATATTTACCCTCGTCGGCCGCCGCCTGCTGGGCGACAGCATCTGCAACCGAAGAGGCGCGATGATAAGTGGTGTTATACATAGCTCAATCCTCCTGCAGTCAGGCATGTGCCAGCGACCAGACCTTTTCAGGTGTCGCGGGCATGCTGAGATTGTTGTTGCCGATGGCATCGGTAATCGCATTGATCAACGCCGGCGGCGAGCCGATGGCGCCGGCTTCGCCGCAGCCCTTGATCCCGAGCGGATTGCTGGGGCACGGGGTGTTCTGGTGCGACAGATCGAACGACGGCAGGTCGTCGGCGCGCGGCATGGCATAGTCCATGTAGCTTGCCGTCAGGAGCTGCCCCGTTTCGTCATAATGGACACCTTCCAGCAGCGCCTGGCCGATGCCCTGGGCGATGCCGCCATGCACCTGGCCCTCGACAATCATCGGATTGATGATGTTGCCGAAATCATCGGCGGCGACGAACTGGATGATCTTCGTCTTGCCGGTTTCCGGATCGACCTCCACCTCGGCGATGTAGCAACCCGCCGGGAAGGTGAAGTTCGATGGATCGTAGAAGGCGGTTTCCTTGAGGCCCGGCTCCATTCCCGACGGCAGGTTGTGGGCGGTGTAGGCCGCAAGCGCCACCTGGAACCACGGCAGCTTCTTGTCGGTGCCGGCCACCACCAGCTCGCCGTTCTCGATGCGGATGTCGGCCTCATCGGCTTCCATCAGGTGGGCGGCGATCTTTTTCGCCTTGGCCTCGACCTTGTCGAGCGCCTTGACCACCGCCGACATGCCGACGGCACCCGAGCGCGATCCATAGGTGCCCATGCCCATCTGCACCTTGTCGGTGTCACCGTGGACGATGTTGACGCTATCGATCGGCACGCCCAGTCGTTCGGCGACCAGCTGCGCAAAGGTCGTCTCATGGCCCTGGCCATGGCTGTGCGAGCCGGTGAGCACCTCGATCGTGCCAACGGCATTGACCCGCACCTCCGCCGATTCCCACAGGCCGACGCCGGCGCCGAGCGAACCGACGGCTGCCGACGGCGCGATGCCGCAGGCTTCGATATAACAGCTCATGCCGATGCCGCGCAGCATGCCGCGCGACTTGGCCGCCGCCTTGCGCGCCGCAAAGCCGTTCCAGTCGGCAGCGGCCATGGCGGCATTCAGCGAAGCCTCGTAGTCACCCGCGTCATAAGTCATGATCACCGGCGTCTGATGCGGGAAGGTGCGGATGAAGTTGGTTTTCCTGAGTTCGGCCGGCGAGACGCCGAGCTCGCGCGCCGCAGTCTCCACGGTACGCTCGAGAAGATAGGTCGCTTCCGGACGGCCGGCGCCGCGATAAGCGTCGACCGGGACAGTATTGGTATAGACGGTCCGCACATTGCAATGGATCGCTGGGATATCATATTGCCCTGACAAAAGCGTCGCATAGAGATAGGTCGGCACCGCCGAGGAAAACAGCGACATATAGGCGCCGAGATTGGCTATCGTGTCGACCTTCAGCGCCGTGATCCGGTTGTTGGCGTCGAACGCCATCTTGACGGTCGAGACATGGTCGCGGCCATGCGCATCAGTGAGGAATGCCTCGGTGCGGTCGGACGTCCATTTCACCGGCACGCCGGTCTTCTTGGAAGCCCAGAGACAGACGATCTCCTCCGGATAGATGTAGATCTTGGACCCGAAGCCACCGCCGACATCCGGCGCAATGACGCGCAGCTTGTTTTCCGGAGCGACATTGTAGAACGCGCTCATCACCAGCCGCGCGACATGCGGATTCTGCGAGGTCGTGTAGCAGGTGTAATGGTCCTCGGCCGAATCGTAGATACCGAGCGTTGCGCGCGGCTCCATCGGATTGGGCGACAGCCGATTGTTGGTGAGCCGTATTTCGGTGACATGGGTCGCCGCCGCAATCGCCGCATCCGCCGCGGTGCTGTCGCCGATCTCCCAGTCGAAGATGACATTATCGGACGATTCCGGATGGATCTGCGGCGCACCGAGCTTGATCGCATCGATAGCCTCGGTTACCGCGTCGAGCACTTCGTAATCGATCGCGACCTTCTCGGCCGCGTCGCGCGCTTCCGCCACGCTATCGGCGACCACGATGGCCACCGCGTCACCGACATATCTAACCGTGTCGACGGCCAGCGGACGCCACGCGCCCATCTTCATCGGCGAGCCATCCCTGGAATGGATCATCCAGCCGCAGATGATGTTGCCGATGCCATCGTCCAGCAATTGCTTGCCGCCGAGAACGCCGATCACGCCCGGCATCTCCTTCGCCTCAGTGAAATCGATGCTCTTGATCCTGGCATGCGCATGCGGGCTACGGACGAAGGCCGCATATTTCATGCCCGGCACGCTCATGTCATCCGTGTACCGGCCCTTGCCGGTGAGGAAGCGCTTGTCTTCCTTGCGCGTCACGCGCGCTCCAATTCCTTCGACACCCATCTTGTTCCTCCTCCGAGAAAGCTGGTGATTATTCGGCGGCCTGCTTGGCGCCCATTTCATGGGCGGCGGCCAGCACGGACTTGACGATATTGTGGTAGCCGGTGCAGCGACAGATATTGCCCTCGAGCTCGTGGCGCACCGTCGCCTCGTCGAGATTGCCGCCATGCCGGCGGATCATGTCGACCGACGTCATCACCATGCCCGGCGTGCAGAAGCCGCATTGCAGGCCGTGATTTTCCTTGAAGGCCGCCTGCACCGGATGCAGCTCGCCGTCCTTGGCAAGACCCTCGATGGTGGTGATGTCCGAACCGCTGGCCTGCACGGCCAGGATGGAGCAGCTCTTCACCGAGAGGCCGTCCATATGAATCACGCAGGCGCCGCATTGCGTCGTGTCGCAGCCGACATGCGTGCCTGTCAGTCCCAGATTGTCGCGTATGAAGTTGACCAGCAGGATACGATCATCACAATCACCGCTTACCTTGCGGCCGTTGACCGTCAACGTCACCTTTGTCATTTTTTCCTCCCTTATCAGTAGGATCTCATGTTGCCACATTCCCAGCGAGTTCCAAGCAATGATTGGACGAAGCATTTCGATGGCCGCACAAACTGGCGCAACTGTGAGACACTGGCTTCAAAAGGGTGATTTTAACGTTTCATAAGCCGTCTCGAACAAACATGACGAGCCTGGGAACATTTTCACAATTTAAACTCTTTTACGCCCTAGCCGGAAAAAGCTGGACATCGACTTTCGGCTTGACCGTCCGAGGCAATACTGAAATTTCTTAAGCCGCTTAAACGGCATACTTACGGAGGCAATGCAAATGTACAAGGCAATCGCTGTTCTTCTGATGGGTCTTTCCGTCGCCAGCTGCACGCAGACCGAAAAGGGTGCCGCGGTCGGCGCTACATCCGGCGCCATCATCGGCGGCGTGCTTGGCAACGACGTCCGCAGCGCAGCAGTCGGCGCAGCCATCGGTGGCGTGCTCGGCGCCGTCGCGGCCCAGCCCGGCCAGTGCTACTATCGCGACCGCTACGGCCGCCGCTATATCGACGATTGCCCGGCACGCTACCGCACCCGCACCAGGGTCGTGGTTTATTGATTTTCAAATGAGGTCCGGGGCGCGTCAATCGCGCCCCGAAATCTGTCCGCAGCCGTTCCGGCTAAATGCCGAATTCCCTAGATCAAGCAGAAAAAGCGGTTGACCGCACGACGGTCATTCGTATAGTCCGCCGCTGTCTCCGATTGATTTCCCTGACGGAATGCCCCATTGGCGGAACTGGTAGACGCGCTCGACTCAAAATCGAGTTCCGAAAGGAGTGCTGGTTCGATTCCGGCATGGGGCACCACCTTCTGTTCCACCACCATCTATGATAGTCCATATGCTAGACGCAAAGAGCTGATTTATCAAACTCTTCCGTCTACGACTGTCCACGGCTGTCCACTTGCAGCCAAGATGTTTGGGGGTATGTCTGGGGGTGCTACTTTGATGGTGCCCTCGCCAATACCCCCATAATGCCCCCAGGAGGTTTGACATGAGTTTGACGGACACAGCGATTCGAAGTCTCAAGTCCACAGACAAGCCGAAAAAATATGCGGATGGCGAGGGGCTGTATCTTCTGGTTAACCCCAACGGCTCAAAACTGTGGCGGCTGAAGTACCGGTTCGGTGGTAAGGAGAAGACGCTTTCTTTCGGAGCCTATCCCTCCATCACTCTCAAGGATGCCCGGAAGCTGCGCGATGAAGCCAAGGCTTCTTTGGCGAAGGCGGTCGACCCATCCGTGACCGCGAAAATTGAAAAAGCTCAACGCCTTGTTGGTGGGAACAGCTTCAAGGAAGTCGCTGACGAACTGGTGGCCAAGAAGCTGGCCGAAGGCAAGGCAGCAGCAACAATGAAGAACAAACACTTCTATCTGGGGTTTGCCATAGCCGACCTGGGTTCAAGGCCTATTTTTGAGATCAAAGCACCGGAAATTCTTGTCACACTCCGCAAGCTGGAAAAGCGTGAAAAGTTGGCAACAGCTGGCAGAGTGCGGGCTGTGATTGGCGAAGTATTCCGCTACGCCATTGCCACCGCACGGGCTGAGAGCGATCCTACTGGCGCTCTAAGGGGTGCTATTAAAGCCCATAAGGCAAAGCACCAATCCGCCATCACCGATGCAAAGGGCTTTGGGGACTTGCTCCGGGCCATTGATGCCTATGAGGGTCGTGGGCCGGGTGTGAAGGTGGCGCTGCAGTTGATGGCTCTGCTTTACCCGAGGCCGGGTGAACTCCGTCAAGCGGAATGGAAGGAATTCGATCTTGACAAGGCCACATGGACGATCCCCGCAAGTCGGGCGAAGATGCGGCGGGATCATAAGAAGCCTCTGCCTCCGCAAGCTGTGGTGCTGTTGAAAGGCATGCAAGAGTGGACGGGCGATGGACGCTACGTCTTTCCTTCGGAGCGGACCGTCAAGCGTCCCATGAGCGACATGGCCATGAACACGGCCCTGAAAAGCATGGGCTTTTCCAAAGACACGCATGTCCCGCACGGCTTCCGCACAACGGCTTCAACGCTCTTGAATCAGAGCGGCAAGTTCAACCCGGATGCTATTGAAGCAGAGCTGGCGCACATGGATCAAAATACCGTCCGCGCTGCCTATCATCGTGGCGTTTATTGGGATGAGCGCATTCGCATGGTGGCATGGTGGGTAGGTGAGTGCGATAAGATGCGCCGTGGGGCGGAGGTTGTTCAACTGAAAAGAGGCTAAAGCACACTCGCGGCATCGGATGCTCTGTCCTGCCACACTACCACCTACTGTCCGGACGTCATGCCCCGTCTCCCATAAGCACCGACGAGCTAGCACAACGTAAAAATCCGTTCTCTATGCGCGCACGAACTGACCAAAAGTTGCGAGGCACTGAGGCATTTTCTAAAGTCATCAATGAATTCAACGAAAAGCCATGCCTCGCAACTCGGAATATTGTGAGGCAGTGGTGAGGCATTTGGGGAGTCGCGAGGCAATTTGGAATAGAGGCGAGAAACAGTAACCCGTGCTCCGGCCCCACGTTGTCCTCGCCGCCCTTAACCAGGACACTTACCGCGATCGTCTACAGCCACAAGCCGAGCCGGATCGAAGAGCTTCTGCCTTGGAAAGGTGGAAGAGATTCAAGCGCCCCAGAATTCTCCTTGTCCCGTTTAGGATAGACTAAGGAAAACGATCATCAATTGGCCGTCGCTCTGCCGTTCGATGCAGGTGCACAGGGAGTCTCCGCCCTCATCAGCGACGGCATTTTCCCGAGATTATGACCGCGCAGCAGCGCGGCTGCAAATATTTTGGCGCGGATCGTGATGCGTTTCGCTACATTGGCATCAGCTCGCATTCGTCGCGGCGACTCGGAAGGGAGCTAGCTATTACCCCGCAGCGTTCTATCAATCCACTGGTCGAGGTCGTTACGATCAACCTTTCCTAGCAAGAACTTATCGCGCTCAACACGTTGAAGCGCGCCGCTTGTAAGGAACGACGTAGTAACGATGAATGCCTTGCTGGCCTTATGCTCGAGTCGGGTGTCGGCGAGCTCGCGGACAATCGATAGGCCTACTTTTCGGTCAATGTGGTTCTTCTTGGCTTGCCATATCGACTTCATAAGGCCAGCAGTGCCAAGATCTCTGACCGCAACGACGTCGACGCCTCCGTCCTTGGTACCCTGCATTAGATCGACACTATAACCGTCGGCTTCAAGCATCTTAGCAATCAGCTCTTCGAACTCTCGCCAAGAAAGATCATCGAGTTGTAGCAGCTTGCGCTGTACCTTCTGTAAGAGCCCTAAGCTCGGCGCAAACTTTTGAAGAATCGTCTGCGTGTCCGGCCGCGCCAGGGCATCGCTGCCGAAGAATTCGAACGTGAACTGCCAATCCACTGTGATCGGTGGAACCTCGGTGGACACAAACAGCGCACGCGAGCCGGGGAACCGTGCGATTGCGTCAGCTGCTATCGCTTCGGCCTTTTCACCGGCCCAATCTACTTCATCGAAAACGAAAAGCCAACGCGTATGGGGAGCGACGTCCCTCCACATCCGATCCGGATCGCGGGTCAATGCGGCATAAGTGGTAGTAACCGATATGCCGTCTACCGCATCGATTGGCCATGGATCGGTGTTTTGACCGACATGTTGCCACTGGTCCCCTAGCGCCCGGTGAGCGCTTATGAGCAGAACCTTATCGACGAGGCCAGCCGCAACCATGCGGGTCGCCGCAACGTGGGATGTCACGGTCTTGCCCGTACCCGGTGCCGCGACGAGCAAAGTTCGCGGGTCGCTTCTCGTGAGAAAACCTTGCAAGAAGTTTTCCTGAAGCGGCGCAAGCTGTAGTGAACGGAATTCGGTCAATCAACGTTCCTCAATGCCTTGGTCATCGGCCGAAACGCTGACCTCCGCCTCATATTTCAGCAGGCCAGGCAAGCGCATTAAGTGCGGGTGGATTAGTTCTACCCATCGGGACCACGTCGCAGTCGTTGAAGCCAACTTCGCCATCAATTGGGATATCCCTTCTTTAGCGTTGCTCGATGTCTTAACTCGCAGGGCCTAAGTCCGAATAATCGGACTATAGGCCCAAGTCACTAATCGGCAGTTGGCAAAAGGGGAAGCCCAAGCTCCTGTAGAAATGTGTTGTGTTTCGCTGCCGCCTCGCCAACCTGCTTCTCGATCTCGACCAACTCCCTGTGCGTGGCTGACAGATCGATCGCGGTCTCCTGTTCGGCTGTGCTGATATAGCGGGAGATATTGAGGTTGTAGCCTTCCTCGGCGATACGCTCCATACCAATGCGCCTGGAGTATCGGTCCTCTTCCTTCCGGAATTGGTAGGTGTCGATGATCTTGGCGATGTGCTTGTCTGAGAGTTGGTTCTGGCGCTTGCCCTTATCAAAATGCTCAGGCCCAGCCGCGTTGATAAACAAGACGTCGTCCGGTTTCTTGCACTTCTTCAGCACGAGGATGCAGACCGGAATGCCCGTGGAATAAAAAAGGTTGGCCGGTAGGCCTATGACGGTGTCAATATGACCGTCCTTGAGAAGCTTGGTGCGGATGCGTTCTTCAGTACCGCCCCGGAAGAGCACGCCATGGGGCATGATGATGGCCATCACGCCTTCTTCTTTCAAAAAGTGGAAGCCGTGCAGCAAGAAGGCGAAGTCGGCGGCGGATTTTGGGGCCAGGCCATAGTTCTTGAACCGCACGTCGTCGCCCATTGCCTCGGTCGGTTCCCACCGGAAGCTAAAGGGTGGATTGGCGACGATGGCGTCAAACGCGGGTTTTCTGGCGGGGTTTTGCTCGCGCAGCATGTCCCAGTCGTTGGTCAGCGTATCACCATGGTAGATTTCGAATTCCGTGTCCTTCACCCCGTGCAGCAGCATGTTCATCCGGGCAAGGTTGTAGGTGGTGATGTTGCTTTCCTGGCCGAAAATTTTGCCAATGCCATGCGGCCCCATGCGGTTGCGGACATTGAGCAACAGGGAGCCGGAACCGCAGGCGAAGTCGAGCACGCTCGCGAGGCGATCCTTCTTGCCCGTGGCGGGCTCCTGGCTGTCGAGAATGACGATGGCTGAGAGGATATCGGAAATCTGCTGTGGGGTATAGAACTCGCCCGCCTTCTTGCCTGAGCCCGCCGCAAACTGGCCGATCAGATATTCATAGGCATCGCCCAGAGTATCAATTTCGGAAGAAAATTCCGCCAAGCCTTTGGCGATTTCGGTGATGATGGCACAGAGCTTGGCATTGCGGTCCTCATACTTACGACCCAGCTTGTCTGAACCGAGATTGATCTCGGAGAATAGGCCGTTGAAAGTGCTCTGAAATGACTCCGTTTCGATGTACTTGAAGCCCGCCTGCAGCGTGTTGAGCAGTTCGCCATCTTGGGTGCGGGCCATGTTGGCGATGCTGTTCCACAGGTGGGGTGGCTGGATACCTCCTTGAACTCCATGGACAGCCGTGTTTTTCCCGTTCCGTTGTAAGCGTAGAGCAAGACAAAGTCCTGATTGCCGCTGGTCAGGTCGTCCCGTAGGCGAGTGACAAGTTTCTGCATGTTTGGAAAGCGATGAATCTTTGGCTTGCCGCTCATGCTTCAACCTCCTCCATCAATGGGAAAAGCTGCTGCATCAGGCCTTTTTTGTGGGTCGTGAGGGCGCTGAGTTTTAGGGTTGCGGCGGTGATGAGGTTGTCAAGCGAGGCGAGGCAGTCGGCTATGCGTTGCTGTTCGGGCGGACATGGAAGAACTAACTCGTACGCCAGGAGAGAGTCGCGGTTCACTTTTGGGATTTTACTTCGGTCTGAATGTCTTGTGGTATATGCAAGAAAGCCATCCGTCTGAAGAAGATAAGCGAGGTATTGCCGATTCAATTTTCGATTGGATGGTCGGAGCGGGTAGATATCGGCGCTACAAATTCCTTCGAAGTCCGGAGTGGCCACTTTGTTCAAGGCAGGGCGAATCTTCGAGTAAAGAACATCACTTCCGTCGAAGAGATACTTTCCGCTAATAAGTCCAAGCTCTCTTGCTGTCCTCACGCCTTGTAGTTTCCCTGTTTGTGACTCAATATTTTCGCCGCCGATATGCGGCATGTCGCAATATGGCGCCTCCGTCGGATCAACCTGACCGGATGCTACTTCCACAATTTCTCCAAGAATTGTCTCCTCCCAGATCCCGGCATCTTGGAATTCGGGGAAGTGGAGACGGGGTTGGGTTTCGCCTTCGTAGGGGAACCCCGGAAAGCGCAGTTTCGGCATCAATACGGGTTTGTCGTCGTTCATGGCCATGGTTCTAGTCTTATTGTTCATAGGCGCTGAGTCCGGAGATTTCGCGCCCTCCGGCGCGTTTGGTGAGGAGAGGCAGAAGTTGGGTCATGAGGTCAAGTTCCGCCACACGGCGGGCTTTCCAGTTCAAACCGAGCGGTTCCATCAGGTCGGTGAGTTGCTCACCATCGAAGATCATGCGTTGCAGGACGCCATCCACGAACGTTTCCAAGGCGGGGGTGGTTAGGCCATGTTTGTCCGCGATGCCAGCCAGTTCCGCCGCTTCCTGTTCGCCTTTGAAGCGCGTGTAGCCATCGCGGATGGCTTTTTCGCTTAGCCCCTCGCCTGCTTTCAAGGTGGCAATGTAAGCGGCAATGTCCGCGCTTTGGTTCATGAACTTGGCGTCGGACTGGATGAGGCCAACGAGCTGCTCGCGGCTCATTTTCTGCTTGCCCGGCGTCGCTTGAGAGAAGCGAGCGATAAGTCCCATGATATAGTCGTAGTCAATGACGGCAGAAGCAAAGAGGACGAACTCGAAATCGAGCTGGTCCACTTCCGGGCTCGGCTTGTCCGTGACCTTGTCCTGTTGGGCTTTGAGGCGTTGGGCGGTTTCCAGATAGGCACCGCGGAAGCCGAGAAGATTTTCCTTGGGCATAATCTGCTCGATGGCGGCGGCGTTTTCGTCGGTGATGTCGGTGTATTGGTCAAGTTGGGTCTTGAGGCGCTGGACTTCCTTGAAGCGCTCAATGAAAACGGCACGGGCGGCGTCGCCCTTGAGGCTTGGCACCGCGTCCGGGGCGCAGTCGAGGCCCTGGGATTTCATGAAGGCATCCAGTTTCTCCACCGCGGCTTCCAGTTTCTGGATGACGACGGGGGCCTTGTCGACCAGCCAGATTTCGCGGGCTTTTTCCCCCGCTGACTCGCCAGAAAAAAGGGCGATGGCGGCATCGACGGCGTCCTGCTGCTGACGGAAGTCGAGAATGTTGCCATAAGGTTTCGTGGCGTTGAGCACGCGGTTGGTACGGGAGAAGGCCTGGATCAAACCGTGGTGCTTGAGCTTCTTGTCCACATAGAGCGTGTTCAAGTATTTGGAATCGAAGCCGGTGAGCAGCATGTCCACCACGATGGTGATGTCGATTTTCTGCGCATGCGGCTGGTTGTCATTGGGCCACTGCTGGTCTTTGATGCGCTTTTGCACATCCTGATAATAGAGGTCGAACTCGCCAATGCTGTGGTTATGGGCGTTGAATTTTTCGCCAAAATCCTCGCCTTCGATGGTCTGGTGATTGTCCGGCCCCAGAAGGCTCTTGATGAGTTCCAAGAGCTGCCCCTTGCCGATCTGTTGTTCCGGGCTGGCAAGCAGATAGGCGTGGCGGATTTTTTCACCCGGATGCTGAACGATATAAGAGAGGCAATTCAGCAGGTGTTCGAAGGCGATCGCGCCGTCATCAGGATCTGAAAATAGCAGGTCGAGATGACGCCGGAAAACGGGCCAATCCCCTTGCACGGGTTGGAGTGGCGAGGGCGTCCAAAGATTCAGGGCAGGGATGCCGTCATCGGTTTTGGTGATGCGGTCGTGATTGCCCGGCAGGTATTGGGCAAGGCGGACGCGCTGGGCCTCGGGAGACGCCATGAAGGCAGCATGGGCCTTCCCTTCAAAAAGATAGCCAATCTCAGAGTCGAGGGCGTCCGGCAGAAGCTCTATGTCCCGGCTCAAATGATCCAGATCGAAGTAGCGAACATTGGGTGTCGCAACACGGATGAAACGACGGATGGCATCAGCTTTTTCAATATCGGAGGGGAGGCGAAAGCCAAAGGTGATGGGCGAGCGACCCTGATCCATCAGCGGACAGCCAGCACATTTCTTAGTACCGCACGTCTGTTGAATGGTCTCGCACTTGTGGGGCGGCGTGCGGCGTCCCATGTAGGCAGTGAATTCGACCTCGTTGAAACGGTCATCAAGCTGCGAGAGGTCGCGAGCGATGGCTTCGCCATCATCGCAGGCGCAGGCAAGGCTCAGAAAGTGGCGCCATTCAGGCTCGGGGAGATGAACGCCATTCATCATGCGGGCGACCCAATCGGCCACGACAGGGCAATTGGTTTTGATGTCATCGAAATCAGCGACCTTGCGCCGATCGTTATGATCGGCCGTGTTCAGCTTGTTGGTTACGAGGGCAGCGTCGAGAGCTGCGGTACGCGGGTGAGCTTTGGTGACCCATTCATCAAGTTCGGCGGCGCTGTAGCGAAGATTCTCATCTGCACTGACAAGCAGCACCGGCGTGACGATGTCCCTCTTCCGGTTCCAAGTGCCAGGGTACCGAAGCACGCGGGCCAGGTCCGAGGTATTGTCGAGCTTCCACCGCTTCTTCTTGTGAGCAAGTTCAATGATAGCCCGCTGGAAACGGCGATGGGCGGTCTGGGCTTCATACGCCGGCATAGGGCTATTCAGAAACCAGTACGTGTGCAAACCGTTGCCGGAATGTACAATGGCGCTTGGCGGGGGAAGACCAATGTCATCCATAAATGCCTGAAGCTCATCGACGCTCTGCGGAATTGCCGTTTCGGCGTGAGCGTTGACGTTACTGGGGTTCAGAACGTCGAAATCAAAGATGAATGCGGAGATATGGCCGATGTAGCTACCGTCACCCCGTTTGCCCTCAGGAGGGCGCCTGTCCAGCGGGGCGACAGTGCAATAGACCTCTTGAGTGACGGCTGCTTTTCGCATGAAGGCATCGGCTTCGGGCAGCTGCTTCATCGTAAAGAAGCCGAGCGGAGGGAATGCGTTTCCAACCTTATGGCTGATGGAAATGAGACCATCCGCCGGGCTGTGCCGGTGGAGCATTTCGAGGAAATTCAATGGCGAACCTCCCGGCCGTTTTCAAGAAGAGCTTCAATGTCAGAGATTTTCAGGAGCGTGCGCTTACCGACCTTGACGTAGGGAAGGTGCTTAGCCTTCATGAGATTGTAGAGAGTGGAGCGGGAAAGGCCAGTTGCCTTAGTGGCATTGGCAATGGTGCAAGTGATCGGTGCGACGTTCATAAACGGTGGTCCTCTGTGCTGTATTTTCGCGACAGAGGGGAAGTAAGAGGGGTAGTGTAGGTCCGCAACGTTCAGAATTAATCGTAGCGATGCAGAATGCATCATGGTTGTGTACTTGAATTTATGATTGACCAACCCACTGCGATGATATCAGTCCCGTTTTCTAAAAATCGCCCGGAGTTTCTCTGACCCTGTTTGAGCCGCTATGCGCTGGGATCGCAGGAAAATCGTGGTACCCTTCCGATTGCTACAATTCCTGGGTTGCTATATAAAAATCTGTTCACGCAGCGATGGTATCTGGATGATGCAATCATTTGATGCTTTACATAAATATTGCAATCTTGAGAATGCAGTAGGAACGGTAGCCTCTGGGTTTGGGGGTATTATTGGGGGTGCGGCGTAAGCTGTCGAAAGATACTTGTGAGCTTAATCAATGAGTTATGCGATATCTTCGAATTCGGCATGGCACCACTAGGTTTTTTTGGCCTTGAAATCGTTGGGTAAATTAGGTCAAAGTGTCCAGAAAATTTGCACCAGTTGAAAAAGCTGGGCACATTTGTTCTGGTTTTGCACTCACTCACCGACAGAAACATCGCAGTTGGCTGATACTAGCGATACGTCCGATGGCGGGCATCGCACCACTCAAGGCGCAATAAAGGGGGCTGCGGTTATCGCGGGCATAGCAGGTATGTAGCTTCATTCGTGAGCAAGATAGCAAGCGCCCGCGTCTAGTCGAAAGGTTCCCGCATATGAAGACACCGCGTATTCGATATCAGCTGAGCGCAGGTGGCCTACCTCTGAACATTTTTTCGCTACAGCTCACAAGCGACGGAACGCTTTTCTACGTCGCTCGAGCGGGTCGAAATCATGGGTTCACAAGTGAGAGCGAAATTGTTGAAAAAGGGGTATCTGTTCACTTTGGGACCCGAAGCCCTCAATTCTCCACGATAAAATCTCACTATCGGCACGCAGAGTTGGAGAAGGAACTGACCTCAGTGGCACTTACCTCCGCGGTTAAGCAAAATGGTACCTTTGCTTGGGTAGGCTCAACGCTATGCGAGTTCATGCCATCCTTGCATTACATGGCGGAGCCCGCGGATCAGCCCGGTGTGATATTTGGGGAGCTCACCTCGTCAAATGGACAGATTTTCTATTCCGTGTTCGTTGGGCACAAGGACACCGCGTTTGGCGCCGACGAGGCATGCGAACATGCCGAGGCAACGAAATTCGAGATCGTTTTGGGGGCGTTCAGGGTCGTCGTGTTGTGGCGAATGCTGCTGATGCCGCCAACGAGGCTCGGCCACGCAATGCGACCAAAAACTTTCGACCCTGCAGCGCTGGACGCCGAAGGCAAAAGTAAGATGGAAAAGCTGATGCAAGGGGATGCACCCGCCACATGCGCAGCCAACAGCTACATGTGGTCGGCGGTAGCGGCATATAAGGTCGCTGATGCAGTCGTATCGGGCGTTGTTGGCCAAAACGCATTGGTGCTGCATGATATGAGTATTGCGAAAGAAATTTTCGAACACCTGCGTCATGACGCGTACGAGATGCTCCAAGAATGCAACGCACTACATTACATAGGCGAGGTCCCACATCCGCTGAGCGAGTGGTTTCCCGATCAATCTTGATATAGCGACGGACTGCGACGGCCCATCAGCGGGCTTGTACCGGTTGATTGCACCGTGCTCATCAGCAGATGTGGGGTGCGGAACGCTGCCTAAATCAATTGATGGGAAAGATCGGTTGGCCATCCAACAACAGCTTGCTGCGGTCCGCATAAAACCAAACGCGGTGAGCGATCATCTTGTTGCAATGTGCTTTTGAGGTCTTCGAGCAATGCCTGGCAACCAAGTCGACGGCCATGCGCCGGGACCACTCCATTAGTAATTCGGGGAGCTTCTCGGGCGGATGTGACGCAATGCCGTCTCCGAACGGCTCGCGCTGAGGTACATCATCAATCCTCTCCGGCGAGGTCATGAGTATAAGAAATGACCCGGAATCCAAGCCGGGAACGTTCGCAATCGTTGTGTAAACGAGCACCCTAAACCGGGAAAAGTCTGTCGCCTGAAGAGAATATCCTTCGAGTTCCGGTGCGGAAAAATCGCGGTCGCAGACCAATACATGGTACATGAGGCAGGCGTGATCGTACTTACCAAACGTCGCTATGGTCAGGACTTTGTCCCGCGCCTTCGGCTGACAGAGGTATCGATCGGCGGGCATCGGTACGCGGAATGATAGAACGTGAGCAAGTAAGTTCTGCTTTGAATTCTGAATGAACGACGCGAAAGTTCGCTTGGTCTCGTCGCCGAGAAGGTAGGTGCACTTTATCGTCGTCCCAGTGCTGTCCTTGCTAGAATGGATGGAATGGTGTGTTTCCCTGATCGCGATATTTTTTCCACCAGCTAAGTCCTCATAGTTGGTGGACTTTTTAACGAACAGGATCAGGCTTTCATCCGACAGCTCAGAGATCGAAAAGACCTCATATAGCCGTTCTCCGCTCCTAAAGGCGTATCGCGTCTTAGACCGCATTCTTTAGACGCTCTCCCCGTAGTTGAGAGCGATGATGCCACGAGTGGCGGAGGTGTCAACCAAACGCACTGTGGCGACGTAGGCTACCCCACGCCTCAACATCAATTAGGGGGTACCAGGCGGTCGCAGGGGAGCGAAGATTGTGCGTCTCACTTCACTTTCTTGATGCCGCATGGCGCAGCATCCCCGCCCGGTTTCTAATATATACCATTAAGCGAAATGACCGGCCATCCCCCAAGGGATGACACATCCCACACAGCAAAACGACGGCAAATGCCGTCGCTGCCATTCAGATTGACGTGGTGTCGGCTCGAAAATCAGACCTGAAGCTGGCCGTCCGGGCTTGCCTGGTCGACGGCGTTCGGCAGATGTTGCGCCAGGACTTGCGAGACCTGGCTGACGTCGATGCCGAAGGATGCTGCAAGCTTGGCAAGTTGCTCGTTGCTCAGCGCAGCCTGGATCTGCTCGGCTGAGATCGGCAGGTTGGAGCCCTTGCCGAGCCAGGACGAAACCTGGTCGCCAAGGCCGGCCGACTGAAGCTGTGAAAGAATACCGCCAACGCCGCCGCTGGATGCGAATGCCTGCTCTGCAAGGCCGACGAGGTCCACCTGCTTGCCAGCCATGATATCCCCGAGGATACCGCCGATATTATCTAGGAGACTCATGGATTTATCCTCCAGTTGATACCACACCCGCCACCTGCGATAGTACCCTCGGTTTGATACGAGTCAATGACAGTGCCCGCGACAAAAGCGGCACGCCGGTCAGGACACTGATAGCAAGGCTTCCAAACTGCGCGCCGGGAGCCCGACTATTTCACCCGCTCGATCAGTTCCATCGCCGCGGCCGGATTCTTTTCCTTGAAGCCGCTGATCACGTAGAGATAGACGTCGCGCGGCTCGGGCTTCGGTTGGTCCTGGCCGGCCGATTTGAGGTCCTTCGGTACCTCGCCGGCCGCCCATTCCTTGGCGCGCTCGGCCCAGCGGTCGAGTTCGCCAGGCGTGTAGCCCAGCTTGTGACCTTCCGTCGTGCCCATGATGCGGGAATAGACGAAGGGCGCAGTGATATCGGCGATTTGCGGGAATTTGGAATCACCGGCGGCGATGACGGCCACCTTGTATTGCCTCAGCAGCGCGATGAAATCCGGTGCGTTGAAACTGTCGTGACGGACCTCGACGGCGTGCCGTAGCTGCCTGCCGTCGACCTCGTGCGGCAGGAGCTTGAGGAAGGCCTCGAAATCGTCGGGATCAAATTTCTTGGTGGCCATGAACTGCCAGTTGATCGGCCCGAGCTTGTCCTTGAGTTCAGTGATACCGCCGGTGATGAATTTCTCGATCGAGCCTCCGGCCTCGGCCAGCACCTTGCGATTGGTGGCAAAGCGTGGCGCCTTGAGCGAAAAGACGAAATTCTCCGGTGTCTCGTCATGCCACTTGGCAAAGCTGTCGGCCTTGATGGAACCGTAGTAGGTGCCATTGACTTCGATCGAGGTCATCTTGCTGGCGGCGTATTCAAGTTCGCGCTTCTGGGATAGCTTGTCGGGATAAAAAGGGCCGCGCCAGGGCTCGAAGGTCCAGCCGCCAATGCCCATGCGGATCGTGCCTGTCTTGCTCATGCGATTCCTCCTGTGTCTTTGGTACAATTTGTAGTGCCGGAAGCCAAAAGCGGCAAGCAACCCGAAAATATTCATCGCGTCCAAGACGTCATAACCAGGCTAACTGCCTTTTCTTGTCAGCATGTCCCGCCAAAACGGAGTTTCCGATGCTCAGAATGATTGCCTATAGCATGCTGTTCATTCTCGCCTTTGGTGGCAGCAGCGAGGCGGAGGAGAAATTCCTCGGCTTCAATATCGGCGGCGAGGTCATCAACCCGATGTGCCTACAGAAGATGCGCCCGTGGTTCAGCGACGGAGCAATCATCATCAAATCCATCGTGCTCGACAATTGCCAGAACAGCAACTGGGCCTATGCCGTCAATCCGATCACCATTGGCGGGAATGTTGTGTCGACGAAGGTCGAGGACGCTGTCGCCTCCGAGGTGGAGTCGGAGGTTTTCAGCTATGAGGTCGTCGGCCGGACCGACAGCGGCGTGTTCGTATTGAGGCTGTCGAACAACTGGGTTGCCGCCTACCGCATCGATGAGCAGGTGATGAAGGACGAGCTATTCAAGCCGCAAACCGCAAAGGTGCATGTGCTCACTGCACTGGGAGAATCCTGGGTGCCATGTCTGCAGACGGTGAAAGTGAAGGGCAACAAGGTCGTTATCGAAAAGCAGATCTATCATCAGGATGCCGCGCGCCCGGACCAGTGCGACACCAGGATGGAGACGCTGGAATACGACATTGGCAAATAGCCCGGCAGACAAACAAATTCAGCCTTGAACTAAATATTCCCAGCGCCGCGGAAAAGTGCTATTGCAATGCACAAAGTGCGGAGTTTTGTGAATGTTTCTGCCGAAACGCAGCGATTATGCCAGCCTGATCCGGGATTTTCGCTGGGAAATCCCCGAAAAATTCAATATTGGCCGCGCGGTGGCCGATGATTGGGCCGAGCGCGATCCGTCGCGCCTTGCGCTGCAGCATTTCTCCACAGACGGCGCGCACCGCTCGATGAGCTATGGTGAGTTGCGGGATCGCTCCAACCAGTTGGCCAATGGCCTTGTGGCTCTTGGCATCCGGCCCGGTGATCGCGTGGCGATCCTGCTACCGCAGAGTTTTGAGACGGTCATCGCCCATGTGGCGATCTACAAGCTGGGCGGCATTGCGCTGCCGCTGGCGCTGCTGTTCGGCGCCGATGCTCTCGAATACCGCCTGAAGGATTCCGGCGCGGCTGCGGTGATTACCAATGCGTTCGGCTGGACGAAGCTCGATGGCATACGCGCCGAGCTTTCGGCGCTCCGAAGCATTGTCGTCACTGGCGATGGCGAACATGCCGACGCCATTTCGTTTGATGCACTCTGCGCCGCGCACCCGGCTCTCTTCGATGTCGCCGACACGTCGAAAGACGATCCGGCGCTGATGATCTACACATCAGGCACTACGGGGCCACCCAAGGGCGCGTTGCACGCCCATCGGGTGCTTCCCGGCCATGTACCCGGTGTGCAGATGGCACAGGAATTCATGCCGCAGCCTGGCGATCTGTTCTGGACGCCTTCGGACTGGGCTTGGGCGGGCGGCTTGCTCAACTGTCTGCTGCCGGGACTGATGATGGGTGTACCCTGTGTCTGTTCGCCGGCCCAGAAATTCGATCCCGACCTCGCCTATCGGATCATGGCCGAGATGGGCGTCACAAACGCCTTCATTCCGCCGACCGCGCTGCGGTTGATGGCTGCGATCGAAAGTCCACGCGACAAATACGATCTCAAGCTCAGGGCGATCGGCTCGGCTGGCGAATCGCTTGGCCGCGAAACCTATGAATGGGCAAAGCGCGCGCTCGGCATCACCGTCAACGAGTTTTACGGCCAGACGGAATGCAATATCGTGCTGGGATCGATGATCTCGCTTGGTGTCAGCCGCGCCGGCGCCATCGGCAAGGTGACCGCAGGCCACATAGTGGCGATCATCGATCCGCAGGGTCGTGAACTGCCGGCGGGTACCGCTGGCCAGATTGCCGTACGAAGACCTGATCCCGTGATGTTCCGGGGCTATTGGAACAACCCGGAAGCAACGGAAAAAAAATTCATCGGCGACTGGATGCTGACCGGCGATGAAGGCGTCATGGACCGCGAAGGCTATGTCGACTTCTTCGGTCGCGATGACGACGTGATCACTTCGTCCGGCTATCGCATCGGCCCGGCCGAAATCGAGGACTGTCTGTTGTCGCATCCCTCGGTGCAACTGGCTGCCGCCATCGGCAAGCCCGACCCGATGCGCACCGAGATCGTCAAGGCCTATGTCGTCCTCAAGCCTGCCTTCCAGCCGTCGGATGCGCTTGCCGTAGAAATCTCGGCCTGGGTCAAGAATCGCTTGTCGATGCACGAATATCCGCGCGAAGTTGCGTTCGTCGACGCCCTGCCGTTGACGACGACCGGCAAGGTCATCCGGCGGATCTTGCGCGACCAGGCGATTGCCGAAGCCGGTAGCGCTGCGTCAGTGAAGAAGTCCGCGCGCCGATAGGTTCAAATTGGCGGAATTTTTCCGAGCGGCAGCAGGCTGAGCGAGATGTTGCCATCATTGACCTTGAGCTTGACAGTCACCTCATCCTTGCCCTTGGCAAGTCCCTTGAGCAGGATCGCCACGGCTGAAATCGTGTCGCCCGCCTCGGGGAAAATGCCGCGCAGCCTGTCTTCCCAGAGATCGAGCTTTTCCAGCTTGGTCTTGAACGTGCCCGAGATGTAGCCCTCGTCATCGACGGTAAACGGACCCGACATCTCTCCATAGATACCGTCTGAAGTCTCGATCTTGAAGCTGGTGAGCTTGCCCTTCATCGCCTTCGACCCAAAGAGCATACCTTCGAGCACAGCGCCTTTGCCAGCCAAAGTAAGCTCTACGCTTGTCGACAACAACGGCAGCAGCCGCGTATTCGAGCTATCGGTGAGCGAGAAATCCGCAGCACTCACGGCGGCGTCCAGATCGCCAGCGTTGTTGCGCAGATGCAGCTGTCCATCCTTGGCGGCGAAGGTCAGGGCGTCCACGAGTTCCGGCGAATTCACCTTGATGTTCAGCGCCTTGCCGTCACTCGAAAATGTCGAGAGGCCGGAGAAATTCGCCTGGAAAGACGCCCTGAGCTGGTCCCATTGGCCCTCGATCGTACCGCCGTTTTCCAGCGCGACATTGGCCGGACCCTTGAGCTCGACCACCGCCGTGCCGGGATTATAGATGCGGGCGGCGACGTTCAGAGCGCCGGCCATCAGCATATTGCCGTTGTTCTTGTCGCTGATCGCCGTTCGGTCGCAGGAAAATCCGATCAGGAAAGGAAAACCCGATGTGGTGGGTTTGTCGCACTGGACATTCAGCCCGCCCGGCCCGGTGTGGTTGACCATCCCGTCGAGATAGGTTTCGATTTTGCTTGCAACGAAGAACCAGCCGGCGGAATAAAGAACAACGATGACTGCCACCGTGATGCCAAGCCGCCGGATCTTCCGCGAGGCTGGCGAAGGCCCGGCAATATCGGATGCAGCCATGCGTTACTCCTTACGAGCGGAATCAATTTCTCTATGCCAATGCCTGCGGATATGGACGAATTTTGGGTGTTTGGCTATGGCTCGCTCATGTGGCATCCCGGCTTCGAATTCGAAGAGCGGCGGCTCGCGGTGCTCAGGGGCTATCGGCGGGCGCTTTGCATCCATTCCTGGGTACATCGCGGAACACAGGATGCGCCGGGACTGGTGCTCGGCCTCGACCGTGGCGGCGCCTGCAAGGGAGCGGCCTTCCGCATCCATCCCGACAACCGCGACGATGTCGTCGCCTATCTCCGCGAGCGCGAACTGGTCACCAATGTCTATCTCGAACGCTGCCTGCCGGTGCACATCGAGGACGGCAGGCGAGCGGTGGCGATCACCTATGTCGCCGACCGAAACCACGTCCAATATGCCGCCGGCCTGACGATCGACACAGCAGCCAGGACAGTCGCGACCTCCGTGGGCAAATCCGGCAAGAATTCCGATTATGTCGCCAACACGCTGGCCCACCTGCGCGAACTCGGCATTCGCGACAACTGGCTCGAAGCCGTGGCGGACAAGATGCCGGCCTATCAGGACGCGATCTAGATTTCTCTAGGCCACCAGACGACTGCGGCTGCGGGCGCTCATGGCGTTGAACAGCCGGTCGGCGATGATTCCAATGAATGCGATGGCGAGGCCGGCGACGATGCCTCGCCCCGAATCGGCCTTTGACAAGGCGATAAATACTTCCTGCCCAAGATCGCGAGTGCCGATCATGGCGCAGATGATGATCATCGCCAGCGCCATCAGGATCGTCTGGTTGATGCCTAGCATGATCTCGGGCAGCGCCAGCGGCAATTGCACCCGCCAGAACATCTGCCGCTTCGTGCAGCCCGAGACAACAGCTGCTTCGATCAGCGAAGGCGGAACCTGGCGTATGCCATGATTGGTGTAGCGGATGGCCGGCACGATGGCGAAGGCGACCGTGGCGATCATGGCGGTCACATCGCCGACCCGGAACAGCATCACCACTGGAATGATGAAGCAGAAGGATGGCATGACCTGCAGCGTGTCGATGACCGGTGTGATGATGCGCTCGAACCGGTCGCTCCGCGAGGCCATCAGGCCGATCGGGATGCCGATCAGGCAGGCGATCACCGCCGAGATACCGCAGAGATAGACCGTCGACATGGTCTTTTCCCAAAGCCCGGTGACAGCGCAGAACGTCGTCAACAGCGCGACGGTTACGGCCAGACGCGGGCCGCCCAGCTGGTAGCCAGCCAGCCCAAGCAGCAGCACGGCGCCGAGCCACGGAAACCCTTCGCAAAAGGCACGCACGGGATTGAGCACATAGAGGATCAGCGTGACGCGAAAGACCTCGATGACATCGAAGAGGTTGACCGTCACCCAGTTGAGCGACGCCTTCCAGAGCGGCGCCGTCGACAGCGTCAGCGATTTTGGCAGTTGCACCAGCGCCGGCACGGTGAGGCTGAGAGCAGTAGTGAGGAGGAGGATGGCGATTGCCAGCGTGAGATTGGGATAGCGCTTCCAGAATGGCTTGGCCGCGTCGTCCGGCGCATCGGCATGCGTCTGCTTCACCGCCATCGCCTGGCTCAATCGGTCGAGTGCAATCGCCAGCGCCACGATTGCCAGCCCGGCCTCCATCGCCTCGCCTACTTTCAGCGCCCGAAGCGCCAGCAGCACGTCATAGCCAAGCCCGCCGGCGCCGATCATCGAGGCGATGATCACCATGTTGAGCGCCAGCATGATCACCTGGTTGACGCCGATCATCAATGTCGGCCGGGCCGACGGGATCAGCACCCGCCAAAGCTTCTGGCGCCTTGTACAGCCCGCCATGTCGCTGAAATCAACGATTTCAGGGGGCACACGTTGCAGGCCGAGGATCGTGGCGCGCACCATTGGCGGCGTCGCGAAAATTGCCGTGGCGATCATCGCGGAAACCGGGCTGTTGCCGAACAGTAGCAGCATCGGGATGAGATAGGCGAAGGTCGGGATCGTCTGGGCAAGATCGAGCGCCGGAGATACGATCAGCCGATTGGCCCAAGGCCGCCGCCACGCCCAGATACCCAGCAGCAGGCCGGTGAGTATGCAGAACGGCACGGCGATCGAAATCAGCGCCAGCGTCAGCATCGCGCTCGTCCACTTGCCGAACAAAGCCACATAGAGAAAACAGCCGCCGACAATGAAGGCGAGCCTAGTACCTTCATAAGCGCGGCCAGCCAGGAAGGCGGCGGCAACGATGCCGAGCCATGACAGGCGCGGGATGACCGTCGCCTCCAGGCCATGGCCGATCTTGAAATTCTTGGCGAGCAGCTCGAGCGCAAAATCCAGCGGCACGCCGAGGATGGTGGTGATCAGCCGCGTCAGCCAGGTGATGTTGGTCTTCAGCCATTGCATGATTGCCGTGATCCAGTCGGCCAGCGGCACGACGGCACTTTCGGGATAGTTGACGGCAAAGGCGAACCTGTCGCGCAACAGGAAGAGCACCAGCACGGCTGCCAGCGCCAGTGCCCAGACCATCAGCCAAGCCTGCGCCGGCCGCGGCTCCGATGTGCCGGCCTCAGAGGTGAGCAGCGCCATGCGCAGGCTCCTCTTCGCCAAGTCCGGCCAAAAGAGCGATCACCGAATCCGGGGTGACCTCGCCCAGGATTTCGCCCGACGGATCGACGACGGCAAACGGCTTGCCCGACGCCACGATCGCAGCCGAAAAGCTCGAGATGCGCGCATCCGGTCCGACCGAACCGCCATAGTCTCCGCCCGCGGTAGCCCGCATCAGGCGTCGCGCCGAGACCACCTTGGCTCGCTGCACATCCCGCGTGAATTCCGCGACATAGTCGGTTGCCGGATGAACGACCAGTTCCTCCGGCGTGCCGATCTGGATGATTTCGCCATCCTTCATGATCGCGACGCGGTCCGCCAGCCGAATGGCCTCGTCGAAATCATGGGTGATGAACACGATGGTCTTGTGGAGCACGGCCTGCAGGCGCATCAGCTGATCCTGCATCTCGCGCCGGATGAGCGGATCGAGCGCTGAAAACGGCTCGTCGAGAAACCAGATTTCCGGCTTGGTGGCGAGGCTGCGGGCAATGCCAACGCGCTGCTGCTGGCCACCCGAGAGTTCGCGGGGGTAGAAATGCTCGCGCCCCTTGAGGCCCACGAGTTCGATGACTTCGCGGGCGCGCTTGTCACGATCTCCCCTGCCCATGCCCTGGATCGACAGCGGAAAGGCGATGTTCTCCAGCACGTTGAGATGCGGCAGCAGCGCGAAATTCTGGAACACCATGCCCATGCGATGCCGTCGGATCTCGATCAGCTCGGCATCGGAGATGGTCAGCAGGTCCTTGCCCTCGAATTCCACCTTGCCGAAGGTCGGCTCGATCAGCCGCGACATGCAGCGCACCAGCGTCGACTTACCCGAACCCGAAAGGCCCATGATGATGAAAATCTCGCCCTGGCGGATTTCGAGGTCAACGCCGCGAACCGCGCCCACCAGCCCTGCCTGCGTCAGATCTTCGGCGCTGGCCCTGCCATCACGTGTCGAAATGAAAGGCCCGGCGTTGGCCCCGAAGAGTTTCCAGACTTTCCGACAGGCGAGCTTGATTGGTCTCGAGTCAGGTAAGTCGTCGGAGGACGAGATCGCACGTACCTCGGCAACAGTATTCATGGAATTTCCTCGGCTCTAATCGACATGCGGTGCAGTTGCTCAGGGGGTACGCAGTGAGCGCCGCATTCTCCCTCTTCTCCCCTAGGGGAGAAGTGCCGAGCGAATGCGAGGCGATGAGGGGTTCCAACCCGGGTGAAAACCAGTTCTAACCAAGGTGAAAACCCCTCATCCGGCGCTGCGCGCCACCTTCTCCCCAAGGGGAGAAGAGGCAGCCCCTCGGCCGGTCTCGCCCGACCTACTTCGCCCATTCCTTCCAGGTTGCCTCATTGGCATCGATCCACTCGGCGGCGACATCCTCGGGTGTCTTGCCGTCCAGGTCGATCTCGCCGCTCATCTTGTTAAGCACGTCGGTGTCGATCTTGTAGTTCTTGGCGATGTTGTAGGCGATCGGCCACTTCTCCTTCATGCCCTTCCAGGAGTATTTGTAGATCTCGCCATGCGGCTTGCCGCAGTCATACTTGGCATCGGGGTTGGAGCCCCATTTGGGATCGGTGTAGCATTCCTTGGTATATTCCGGGAACTGCACCCATTCGCCCTTGTATTTCGCCGGCGCCCAATGCGGCGAGTACACCCAGAGCATGATTGGCGCCTTGCGCTGATAGGCCGAGTCGAGTTCGGCAAACATCGCCGCATCCGTGCCGGCATGGATGACGGTAAACGGCAGCTTCAATGCCGCGACCCGTTCGTCGTCAAAGCCTTCCCAGGTCACCGGTCCGCCGAGGTAGCGGCCCTTCGGAGCTGTTTCCGGCGTCGAAAAGGCCTCGGCGCATTTCGGATCCTTCAGCGCTTCCCCATTGGGCAGGCCCGGGCACTTTTCCTTCATATATTCAGGGAACCACCATTCCTCCTTGGCGGCCGGGCCAAGTGGTCCGAGATTTTCGGTCTGGCTCGTGGCGTCGGATGCCGCCATCGCCTCGCCCGCCGTCGTCGCCCAGAATTCCATGCCGATGGTCAGGTCGCCATTGGTCAGGCCGGTCGTCAAGCTGGAGAGATAGTCGGCTGTGGGATACTCGACCGTGTAGCCCATCTTCTCGAGGATGCCGCCGAGGATCTTGGCGTTGAGATTGACGCTGGTCCAGTCGAACAGAGCGATTTTGATCGGGTCGCTGGATTCAGGCGCGTCGGCATAGGCAAGGGGTGCAAATGAGGTCACCGCCGCAAAAGCGAGCGCCCCGACTTTCATTTTCGAAAGCAGTCCGGATACTAGCATGCTGAAATCTCCCGTTTGAACTCTGCATTGCGGAGGTTGTTCCCCAAAGTATTTTCATGGACGAATGGATGCCGTCTCTGCTGATACGTATGGATAGTGGGAAGTTTCGAGGTTCCTTATGACGTGATTGCGGAGTGGCTGCCTGTGGCTAGAGGCATAAAATAAATGGTGGCTGTACGAATTCTTTCGTCCGAGGAATATTAATACACTGCTAGTAACATTTGCAAAGCGCAAACCTCGTCAGAAGCCGGCATTTTCGGTATTTCTTGCGGGAATTCATGTTTTTAGCTGCAGCCTGCATAGTAGATCAGCGCGTTGCTTAACAATCAATCCTGTTCTGCCTGCTTGCTATGCAGATAGAAACTCTGGCGCCGCTTTCGCGCTCCCGGCATGCGGGAATTGGCTGGTATTTTCGCATGTGCTGGCGATAATGGGCGCCGACCGCAGCAATAAATGAGGGAGAAACACATGCAGCCAGTCAAGCCGGAAGACCGCAAAGTCGCCAATATCTATTCCGCCGCGTTCAAACCTTTCGTCTATGACGATGGCTTGGCGCTCGGCGACAGCGTTCTGCAGCTCGATCAGCAGCTGCCGCTGGGCATCGGCTTTCACGTCTACCGCATGCCGCCGGGCATGACCTCTCGTCCACATCGCCACAACGGCCACGAACAGTTCCTGATCCTCGACGGTGAGCTGATCGAAAACGACGGCACGGTGTTCAAGAAGGGTGATCTCGTCTGGTTCAAGGACGGTACGGAACATTGCTCCTACACGCCCGAGGGCTGTCTGCTCGCGGTCCATATTGCCGGGCCGGAAGTCACGGTCGAGTAATCAGTCCATGCATAGGCAGAAAAAGAAATGCGCGGCCTGGGCCGCGCATTTTGCATTTCAGCTGATGGCTGCTCAGCCCGGCAGGACGAAGAACCAGTTGGCCCAGAGCACGATGGCGAGACCTACCGCCAGTGTCAGATAGGGCAGCATGCCCGCCTTCTTGACGCCGAGATCCTGGCCGATCAGACCGAGATCCTCCATTGCACCCGCCGGGAACTTGCCACCGTCCCTGACATAGTGACGGAAGGCGAAGACCGGCAGAATGAGGGCTGCGAAGATGAAACCAACCCACAGAGCATTCGAATAGCCCCAGACCTTGGCGCCGGCGCCGAGGAATAGAACGTTGACAAAGGCGAGGATGGTGTTCAACCCGATCAGCCAGGTCGGCGCCTTCCACGGGCGTTCGATATGACCCGAATCCACACGGTGGATCCAGCCGGCGTTGAGGTTGAGGAAGTTGAAGATGATATAGCCGACATTCGAGACGGCGAGCACGAAGAAGTAGCCCGCGGCATCGGATGCGATCGCCAGGAGGAAGAGGTTGAAGGCGAAATCGGTCCACATCGCCCGGGTCGGGGCGCCATGCTCGTTGGTATGGTCGAGGTACTTCGGCAGCCAGCCGTCCTTGGAACCCTGGTAGAGGGTACGCGAGGAGCCGGCCATTGCCGTCATGATCGCCAGGAACAGCGCCATGATCATCAGGATGACCAGGATCTGTGTAACCACCTTGCCGCCATGAACCATGTTCCCCAGTGCTTCGCCGACACCCGTACCGTCAACGATACCAGGTGCGAGCATGCCGGCATGGCCGAGCACGCCCTGGAAGGTGAACGGGATCAGGAAGAAGAACAGGCAGCAGAGCAGGCCGGAATAGAAGATCGCCTTGAACGTATCCCGCTTCGGATCCTTGAGTTCGCGCGTGTAGCAGACTGCGGTCTCGAAGCCGTATGTCGACCATGCCGCGATGTAGAGGCCGCCGAGGAACAACGTCCAGCCACCGAGCGACCACGTCCCATCAACACCGGAATAGCCTGCCGTCGGTGGCACGAGGCCCGTGACATTGGTGTAATCGATCGCGCCGGTCAGGATCGGATAGATGCCGATTAGCAGCAACGGCACGAGCACGATGATCGCCAGCCACTTCTGCACGCTCGCCGTACCCTGGATTCCGCGATGCTGGATCGCGAAGATGATCAGCATCAGGATACCGCCGATGACAAAGGTCATGTTGATATTGGCAGCGGCGAGATAGGGAATCTGGAAGCTGAACAGCGACCAGCTGCGGATCGCCGGCGTCAGTGCCGCAACGGCATCCGTCGAAAGCAGCGCTTGGATGGCCGCATCCGGCGCGGTGCCGGCATGGGCGGCGATATATTCGACTACGCGCGGGCTGTCAGCCGTCAAAGAGGCGGCGTTGGCCTTGATCCAGTCGAGCACTGGCTGCGAATCTGCCAGCGGGATCGGGAAAAGCGAATTGAGGATGTAGCCGGCTGCAATGGCGCAACCCAGCGACAGAACCGGCGACCAGGCAAACCAGTTGCACCAGACCGACAGCGGAGCGATGAATTTCGAGTAGCGCAGCCAGGCCGTGGCACCATAGACAGATGCACCGCCCGACTTGTTGCCGAACATGCCTGCAATTTCCGCGTAGGTGAAGGATTGCAGGAAGCCCATGACCATCGAGATGATCCAGACCAGGAAGGCAAGCTTGCCGGTGGTGCCGGCGATGCCGCCGATAGAGAACAGGACGAGCGGCGGTACGCCCGCGGCGACCCAGAAGGCGCCTTTCCAGTCGAGTGCGCGGTGGAGGTTGCTGCTCTCCGCCGCCGGAGTTGCCCCCGCTTCCAATACTTGTGTCATTGATATCAGGCTCCTCAGCCAGTTTTCGTAGCGCGGATTACGCGCAGTCCCCTTTTTGTGCGGCGCATCATTCCAGATGCCTCGACAGCCCGAGTTTTCTCGGCATTCTGCCACTGTCGATCGGCGATTCACCCGGCGCCGGCGCGTTACTAAGAGTGAATAATTTTTCATACAGGTCAAGAGGGCTTTACATTGGCAACCGGTTTTGAAAATATTATTGCACTGCTTTTATGGGAGTAGGGCTCTAATTGCCCGCTTAGGAGTCCTCATGCAGGAAACGGTTCTCTCGCCGCCCAGGCCAAGTCTCGTTCTGCAGCCTGGTCTGCGGACATTCGTGCCCGGTATGGAACGCTATCGCGTGCGGGGCGGCGGCTCTGTCGTGGTGCGCGTTGCACCGGGCGATAAGGTGTCGCTCAGAGACCTCGAGGGCTGCCAGCCCTGTGAAGTAACCTTCGTCGACACAAAGGGGCAATTCGATGCCGGGGCGCTGGGAACAGCCTTCACCGGACAGGCAGACGGCCTCAAGATGATCCTCGCCTCCGACGATCCGAGCGCAGCACGGACGCTGGCGGCCCTCAAGCGCCGCAAGGTCGACCTCGCGCGCGCTGGCGCGTTGCGCCTGTTCGGTGGAGCGAGCCTGCCAGGCACCTGTGCCGACCTGTCGATCTCACGCGAAGGGCTACTGATCGTTGCTGCCCCGGGCACTCCGATGGCGCCGGACGAGCAATCCACCGCGACACCGATCGAGATGCGCATCCAGCGCAGCCATGTCGATCGTTCCTACGAATCGCTGCTGCCCGAGCCGATGGCCGATCCGCTTCAGGACATCAGGGTGCGCGCAGCTCATGCTTCGGCCTATTTCGTGCGCGCCGGCGAATTCATCCAGATCATCGACGTTTCGGGCCGCCAGTGCACCGACTTCCAGGCGTTTGCGGCGCGCAATGTCGACAAGGGTCTGGATCTTGCGCTCGACGCAACAATCACCCGCACATTGCTCGGCCGCTCCTACCCGACGCCGGGCCTGCCGTCGAAGGCCTTCGACCGTGATTTCCAGCCGCTGGTCGAGATCGTGCAGGATACGGTCGGCCGGCACGATGCCTTCGCCACCGCCTGCAATTCGCGCTACTATGACGACATGGGCTATCCTGGCCATGTCAATTGCACCGACAACTTCAACCATGCCCTGGCGCCGTATGGCATTGCTCCACGCAAGGGCTGGGAAGCCATCAACTATTTCTACAACACCAATATCGACCATAACAACCAGCTCTATCTCGACGAGCCGTGGTCGCGGCCGGGTGACTATGTGCTGATGCGGGCGGTGACCGACCTGGTCTGCGTGTCATCCTCCTGCCCCGACGACATCGACGCCGCCAATGGCTGGAATCCGACCGACATCCATGTCCGGACCTTTTCGGATAAAGAGAAATTCACACGAGCGGTAGCCTATCGAATGACCCCAGATGCCGACGCCGAACTGACGCGCGAAACAGCGTTCCATCCGCGCTTCTCCGAGATGACCCGCGACTTCGCCGAATATCGCGGCTACTGGCTCGCCAATCGCTTCACATCGACCGGGCCGATCGAAGAATATTGGGCCTGTCGCGAGGCCGCCATCGTCACTGACCTCTCCCCGCTGCGGAAGTTCGAAGTCACAGGCCCCGATGCCGAATCCTTGTTGCAATACTGCCTCACCCGCGACGTCAGAAAACTCTCGACGGGCCAGGTTGTCTATTCCGCCATGTGCTACGAACACGGTGGCATGATCGACGACGGCACGCTGTTTCGTCTGGGCGATAACAACTTTCGCTGGATTGGTGGCGACGACCAGAGCGGCATCTGGTTGCGCCAGCAGGCCGAGAAGATGCGTTATCGCGCCTGGGTGCGGTCGTCGACCGATCAGATGCACAATATCGCCGTGCAGGGCCCGAAAAGCCGCGACATCCTCAAGGAGATCATCTGGACGGCGCCCAAGCAGCCGACGATTGCCGAGCTCGAATGGTTCCGCTTCGCGGTCGGCCGCATCGGCAGCTTCGAAGGCGCACCGATCGTCGTCTCGCGCACCGGCTATACCGGCGAACTCGGCTACGAAATCTTCTGTCATCCCAAGGATGCGCTGACGGTCCTCGATGCGGTTCTGACGGCGGGCGAACCGCATGGGCTGAAGCCGATGGGACTCGAGGCGCTGGACATGTTGCGCATCGAAGCGGGATTGATCTTCGCCAACCACGAATTCACCGACCAGACCGATCCGTTCGAGGCTGGTATCGGCTTTACCGTGCCGCTGAAATCCAAGGGCGACGATTTTATCGGCCGCGACGCGTTGATCAAGCGCAAGGAAAATCCGCGCCATATTCTGGTCGGTCTCGATATCGCATCGAGCGAAGGCGCCGGCCATGGCGATTGCATCCATATCGGCCGCGCCCAGATCGGCGTCGTGACGTCGGCGACGCGCTCGCCGATCCTCAAGAAATCCATAGCGCTGGCGCGGGTCGAGGCGATCCATGCCGCGGTCGGCACCGAAGTCGAGATTGGCAAGCTCGACGGGCATCAGAAGCGGCTTCCCGCTGTGATCGTGCCGCTCTCGCACTACGATCCGCAGAAGACGCGCCCAAGAATCTGAACCAATCGAAGATACGAAAAAGGCCGGCAATGCCGGCCTTTTTCAATAGGTGCTCAATGCCGCTTACTGGCAGCCTTCGATCTTCTTCAGGGCAGCCGAGATTCCCGACAGCGAGAACACATAACCAGTCTGGGTGCCCTTCTTGGACACGGCGCCCATCGTCATGCTGTGGCCGGTGCGCATGGCATTGACCAGCGCGGGTTCCTCGGCGGCATTTTCGAGCCATGCCGATTTGCCCTTGGTGAACATGGTGAAGGTCTTCTCGTCGACCTTGATGGTGACCTTCGAGCCCGCTTGCATCTCGTAGCCGACCATCGCCTGTGGTTCATAGGAGATGTTCTGGCCGGGACGCTGGGTCACCAGGAAAAACACGTCGCCATGATCGACCTTCGGCGGCGTCAGCTGCTTGGGATCGGGAACGGTCAGCACATAGCAGACCTTGCCGCTGGCGCCCTGGTAGAAATACGCGCCCCAAGCCTTGAACTGCTCGATACGGGTCGGCGCCTGTGCGGCAGCGGATGAAGCAATGGCCATGACAGCCAGGAGGGCGGCAGCCAGTTTTCTCACGAACATGTTTTCCTTCCGATTTTATTCACGGCCGGCCGGGGATGGGGACGAACCTGGATTTTTCCATTCATTATGACTTAATTCAGGTTACCAATCCGTCAACGCCGATGGTCCGGGGGGTTTTATTGCCTCGAACTGGCACATCAGATTTATCTTACGAACCGGAAGCTTGTAAAGTTTCGCGGCCGGGCAAGCAAACCCAGTTCTGATCGAAAGAATCAGGCAAGAATTTGGCGGAGTTCCACGTCAAGTTAATGTATCTTCACTGGCGAGCGCATCATCGGCCTTTTGATAGTGATCCGGACGGATATGTGCGCGCACGGCGGCGAGTGCGGCCGCCAGCACGGCGATATCGTCGGTGAAGCCGACGACGGCCAGGATATCGGGAACGGCGTCGAAGGGCAGGATGAAATAGGCGAGCGCCCCGAGCAGGATCGCCCGCACCCGTCTGGGTGTCGTCGGATCCATCGCACAGTAATAACCGGCCGCGACGTCGCGCGAAAACGGCAACTGCTTGAAGGCACGCTTGAAAACCGGCCAGAAACCTTTCTTGACCTTCTTCGCGCGCTTTTCAGTATCGGATTCCTCACCTGGCAGCAGGATCTCGCCGATCTTGATGTCGTCCATCGTCTTCCTCAAAGAATACACCAAATCCGATATGGTATATGATCGCAGCGGATTCAATGATGCGATGCGGCCGTGTCCATGAAGGCGGCGAGATCGAAATCGAGTTGGCTCAGGCCTTTTGCCGTATGTGTGCTGAGTTTGACAACGACGGTGCGGTAGACGTTGCTCCATTCGGGATGATGGTCGGCCTTCTCGGCAAACAGCGCACATTCCGCCATGAAACCAAAGGCCTGGGCGAAGCCGGAAAACTTGAATGTCCGTTCGATCGCCAACCCGTCCGCACTCAGCGACCAGCCATTCAACGCTTGAAGCTTCGTCTCGACGTCTTTACTGGATAGCTTCTCGCGACTCATCATCCCTCTCCCGAATTATTGCGGCAGTTTACCATGGATTCCAGACGGATTCTCTTTGTTTGTCTCGGCAACATCTGCCGTTCGCCGCTCGCCGAGGGCATTTTGCGCAAATTGGCGGACGAGCGCGGCCTGGCGTCGAAGGTCGAGACCGACTCGGCCGGCACCGGCGGCTGGCACCAGGGCGATCCGCCAGACATGCGGTCGATCGATACCGGTCGGGCGCACGGCATCGATATCTCACGTTTGCGCGGCCGGAAGGTAACGTCGAGCGATTTCAACACATTCGACCTGATTTTCGCGATGGACCGCAGCAATCTGCGCGATCTCGTCAAGATCGCGCCACATGATTCCTCGGCCGACATCCACCTGTTCATGGATTTCGTCAGCGGCGAAAAGCGCGACGTTCCCGACCCCTATTACGGCGACATGCAGGATTTCGAATCTGTCTATGCGATGCTGGCGACGGGTTGCGACAGATTGCTCGCAACCCTGTTCAAGCCAGCCTGATCACGCCGCAGGGCAGGCCTTGGATTGGGAGGCCTGGTTGATCGCGTTGATCTGCCCCTTCACGCGGGAAATCTGCGGCTCGAGATCGCCACCGCTCATCGAGGCGACCGGCACGTGGACGATGGTCATCCAGGCCTTATCGCGATTGGACGTTTCGGTCTGAACATCTTCGTGGCGCTTTAGCTCGGCCTGCTTGGCTCGCCGCTCCTGCGCCAGCCCCTCACACGACATCTGCATATAGGGGTCCGCCGACACCGCAGTCGGTGCAATATCTTTCGGCATTTTCGCGCATCCTGCCAGCAGCAGCAACGCGCATATCCAAGCTCTCTTCATGAAATGATTCCGTGCGCCTATTGTCCCAGTCAACCACGTCTCGTTTATGGAATGTCGATCGCAGCTTGTAAAGCGCGGGATAATCTGTCCCACGCAAACAAATGCTCTCGATCTCATTTACGAGAGGCGAGGCGTACTGGATTTGTCGCCAAACGTGGAAACTCTTACCTTTAAGGGCGGAGTTCCAACGGCGCGACACGTGGCGCAAGCGGCAGGTCGAGAGGATAGGCTTCCTCGACCATGTAAGGCCCGCCACCCACCGAATCCCGCGACGACATCAGCACGAAGCGCGAGCAGGTAAACGCCCCGGCCGCGAAATTGCCGCGTCCGGTGAGATAGTGGACCACGTCGTCGACCCGGGCATTCCGGAGCCGGGCCAGCGTCACATGCGGCGTGAATTTCCGGGGCTCGGCGGGAAGGCCGATGCGCTGGCAAATCCGCTCATGCTCGGCCTGAAGCGCCATCAGCGCCGGGGTCGGCTGCACGCCTGCCCAGATGCTGTGTGGTTTCTTCGAGCCGAAAAATCCGGTTCCGGAAAGGGTGAGATCGAATTGCTGCCGGCGTACACGGTCGAAGGCGGCAACCACCTCGTCGGCGGTGCGGTGATCGACGTCACCGATGAAGCGCAGGGTAATGTGATAGTTTTCCCTGTCGATCCAGCGTGCACCCGGAAGACCACCCCGCAACAACGACAGACTCATTGCAGCATTCTGCGGGATTTCGAGGGCGGTAAACAATCGCGGCATTTAGGCCTCCTCGAATCGCTTCTACTTCTTCAACGAATCACCGAATGGAAGTCGGCGCAATCAATTTGCATCTTTCATTAACAATTAATCATGGTGTGAGGCTTTTGAGAAACGCTTCTGCTGTTGGCAAGAACTTCTCTGCCATCATCTTTGTTCCATCGCCGTTGGGGTGCATGCCGTCTTTAAGTTGCAAGCTCGGCTGCATCGCGACACCGTCCAGAAAGAACGGATAGAGGGGTGCCGAGTAGTTCGCGGCAAGATCCTTGTAAATCGAATTGAACTTCGCCTCATAGTCGGTTCCCATATTGGGAGGTGCTACGATGCCGACCAGTAATACCGGAATCTCTCGTTCTTTCAAGCGCTTGAGGATGGCATCGAGATTGCTGCGACTTTCCTCGGGCGACAAGCCACGCAGCGCATCATTGGCGCCGAGCTCGAGGATCACACCCCGAGTGCCATCCGGGATCGACCAGTCCACGCGGGCAAGCCCATCCGCTGTCGTGTCGCCGGACACGCCGGCATTGGTGATCGTGACGTCATGGCCCTTGTCTTTCAGCAGCTTTTCCAGCCGCACCGGAAAGGCCTGGTCGGCCGGCAATTCATAGCCCGCCATCAGCGAATCACCGAAGCCGACGAGGTTGATTGGCTGCGCCTGACCCTTCGCGCTTGCGAAAAAGAATAGGCCGAGGGCAAGGAATGTGCTCGCAAGCGCTTTAAATCTCATGGCTACTTCCCTAAATCTCGATGCACTGGCCAACAAACTCTCCCGACAATATAGGAACGGACCGCATGGATGAAACCATCATCGAGCTGAAAGATGCGGATCTCACCCTGGGTCATGGCGCGAGCGCGGTCCATGTCCTCAAGAAGCTGCAGCTTAGTATCGGTGCGGGAACATCCAATGGCATCACCGGTCCTTCGGGGTCCGGCAAGTCGACATTGCTGATGGTACTCGCAGGCCTCGAACGGCTCGACGCCGGCGAGATCCGCATTTCGGGCCACGCGCTGCACGATGCCAGCGAGGATAATCTTGCCGCCTTCCGTGGCCGCAACATCGGCATCGTCTTCCAGTCCTTCCATCTCATCCCCAACATGACGGCACTCGAAAACGTCGCCGTGCCGCTGGAACTGGCAGGCCGCCGCGATGCTTTCGAAATCGCCAGGGCGGAGTTGAAAGCCGTGGGGCTCGGCGAGCGGCTCGAACACTATCCCGGCCAGCTTTCCGGTGGCGAACAGCAGCGCGTGGCCATCGCCCGCGCCCTCGCCCCATCACCGAAACTGTTGATCGCCGATGAACCCACCGGCAATCTCGATGGCGAGACCGGCCGCCAGATCGCCGATCTGCTATTCTCCAAGCAGGCCGAGCGCGGCATGACGCTGTTGCTGGTCACCCACGACACGTCGCTTGCCGCCCGTTGCAGCCGCCAGATCAAGATCCGCTCCGGCGAGATCGTGGACGCTGGTCTCTGATGGTCAACGCGATCACCTTTTTTCAAAGCCTGCCGCTCGCCATCCGCTTCGCGCTGCGCGAGATGCGCGGTGGACTGGGCGGCTTCTACATCTTCATCCTCTGCATCCTGCTCGGAACCGGCGCGATCGCCGGCGTCAACTCCGTCGCCCAGTCGATGACCCAGGCGATTCATGCCAAGGGCCAGGAAATCCTTGCCGGTGACATCCGCTTCGAGCTCAAGCAGCGCGAGGCCAAGCCCGAGGAACGTGCCTATCTCGACAGCCTCGGCAAGGTCGCGGTCTCCAGCAATCTCCGCTCGATGGTGCGCAGCGAAGACAAGTCGGCGCAGGCCTTGACGGAGCTCAAGGCGGTCGACGACGCCTATCCGCTCTACGGCAAGTTCGTTTCCGATCCGGAAAGGCCGCTGAGCGAGCTGCTCGCCGAAAAGGACGGCGTGTTTGGTGCGCTGGCCGCACCTGCCTTGCTCGACCGGCTCGGCCTGAAGCCGGGCGACCGTATCCTGCTCGGCGATATGCTACTGGAAATCCGTGGCCGGGTGGTCAGCGAACCCGACCAGCTCTCCGACGGCTTTGCTTTTGCGCCACGGCTGATGATCTCGCGAAATGCGCTCGCCAGGACAGGTCTGGTGCGCATCGGCAGCCTCGTCGACAACAACTATCGTATCAAACTGGACGAGCCTACCAACCGGCCCGGCGTGATCCGCCGTGAGGCAAAGGCAAAGTTTCCCGAGGCCGGCTGGGCCATCCGCACCGCCAACAATGCCGCGCCATCGCTGACCGACAATATCAGACGCTTCTCCACCTTCCTGACGCTGGTCGGGCTCGCAGCCCTGGCCGCCGGCGGCGTCGGCGTCGCCAATGCGGTTACCGCATTTCTCGACCAGAAGCGTCAGGTCATCGCCTCCTTCAAGAGCCTTGGCGCACCCGGCCATCTGATCGTATCGATCTACCTCATCCAGATCCTCTCGATCGCCGCATTGGCGATAGCGGGCGGGCTGATCGTCGGCATCTTCATCACGCCCATCGCCGGCTATTTCCTGCGCGGCTTCCTGCCGGTGCCGGATGGCTTCCCGATCTATCCGCGCGCTTTGGCAATTGCCGCAGCCTTCGGCCTCCTGACAACGGCAGCCTTCTCGATCCTGCCACTCGGGCGGGCGCGGCTGGTGCGGGCCACCGAACTGTTCCGTTCGCAATCCTATGACGGATGGCGCATCGTACCATGGCACTATTACCTCGCAGCTTTCATCGCCTTCGGCCTGATCGCAGCGCTAGCGATCGTCACCTCCGCCGACAAGTTCATCGCCTCGTGGTTCCTGGGCGCGACCGCCGCCGCCTTCGTGGTGCTCAGGCTGGTCGCGGCAGGCATTTCCGCCATCGCGCGACGGGCGCCAAAAGTCCGTTCACCGGCGCTCAGGCTGGCGATCGGCAATATTCACCGGCCGGGCTCGCTGACCTCAGCAGTGGTCCTGTCACTCGGTCTCGGCCTGACGCTGCTGGCGTCGCTGGCACTTATCGAGGGCAATCTGCGCGGCAGCCTGACCGGCTCGCTCGCCGACAAGGCACCGAACTTCTTCTTCGTCGATATCCAGGGCAAGGATGTCGATTCCTTCCGCACCCTGTTGCAGCAGCAGTCGCCCAAGGGCAGGATCGCCGAAGTGCCGATGCTGCGCGGCCGTATCGTCGCCTTCAACGGCGAGGACGTGCAGAAGCGCAACGTGCCGCGGAGCGCCCGCTGGGTGCTGCAAGGCGATCGCGGCATCACCTATTCGGAGACGGTGCCGGCCAATGCCTCGCTGGATGAGGGCAAATGGTGGGCCAAGGACTATGGCGGCGAGCCGCTGGTGTCCTTCTCGGGTGAAGAAGGCCGCGAGCTGGGCCTGAAGATCGGCGACACCGTCACCGTTAATGTATTGGGTCGAAACATCACCGCGAAAATTGCCAATTTCCGGGCGGTCGAATGGCGCTCGATGTCTATCAATTTCGTCATGGTCTTCTCGCCAAACACATTCAAGGGCGCGCCGCATGCCTGGCTGGCGACGCTGACCAGCCCCAGCGCCCCGGCATCGGAAGAGGCTGCCGTGATGAAGGCTATCACCAATGCCTTTCCCGCCATCACCACGATCCGCACCAAGGACGCGCTCAACACAGCGCAGGATATGATCGGCCAGATGGCGGTCGGCGTGCGTGCCGCCTCGTCGATTGCGCTGGTAGTCTCGGTGCTGGTGCTGGCTGGGGCGATTGCCGCCGGCAACAGGGCCCGCATCCATGACGCGGTGGTGCTCAAGACGCTCGGCGCCCGGCGGACGATGCTGATGTCGGCCTATCTCTACGAATATGTGCTGCTGGGGCTCTCCGCTTCGGTCTTCGCGCTCGCCGCCGCCACGGCCGCATCCTGGTATGTGGTCACCGAAATCATGGAACTGCCATTCACTTTCCTGGCCACGACGGCGTTGACGACCCTGCTGGTCGCACTGGCGGTGACAGCGGGGACAGGGCTCGCCGGCACCTGGTCGGTACTTGGCCAGAAGGCGGCGCCGGTGCTTCGCGAACTGTAGCAAAACGGGAAAAGATAGAGCGACTCAATCGAAAGACGCAAAACATGACTCTTTTGTCATGGTAAGGCCCTTGCTTCAAATTGAAAGCGCCCCCATATTCAGCCCATGCTTGCTGGAGCTCCGCAGCGGCGCACGGGCGATGACTGCCATGGGTGGCCTATGGTCCGGTACCGTGAAATCTGAGAAACCGGAGCTTTTTAGAGGGAACTATGTCTGATATCAGAGACTTCCAAACCCGAACCGTCAATCCGGCTGTCGGTCGCACCGATGCCGCGATCGACCAGGGTCTGCGCTCTTATATGCTCAAGGTCTACAACCTTATGGCCGTGGGCGTGGCGCTGACCGGACTGGTCGCCTATGCCTTTTCAGAGATGGCCGGTACCCGTGAAGCGCTGACGCCGTTCGGCGTCGCCATCTATACGAGCCCGCTCCGCTGGGCCATCCTTTTCGCTCCGCTTGCGTTGGTGTTCTTCATCAGCTTCCGGATCGAAAAGATGAGCGCCTTTGCCGCTCAGCTGACGTACTGGATCTATGCCGGCCTGGTTGGCGCTTCGCTGTCGAGCATCTTCCTGGTCTATACCGACGCCTCGATCGTCAAGACCTTTGCGGTGACCGCTGCCTCGTTCGCGGCGCTTTCGCTTTACGGTTACACGACCAAGCGTGATCTTTCGGCCATGGGCTCGTTCCTGGTCATGGGTCTTTTCGGCCTGATCATCGCCTC
Source organism: Shinella sp. OV683 (assembly GCF_057787725.1). NCBI lineage: Bacteria > Pseudomonadati > Pseudomonadota > Alphaproteobacteria > Hyphomicrobiales > Rhizobiaceae > Shinella > Shinella sp. OV683. The sequence goes on along the minus strand of NZ_CM173543.1, from coordinate 5,308,857 downwards.
GCTCGTCAACATCTTCCTGAAATCTTCGGCGCTGGATTTCGCGCTGTCGGCCATCGGCGTGCTCATCTTCGCCGGCCTGACCGCCTGGGACACCCAGAAGATCAAGGAAATGTACCTCGAAAGCGACGGCGTGGAAGCCATGAGCAAGAAGGCCATCATGGGCGCGCTTGCCCTGTACATGGACTTCATCAACCTGTTCCTTTTCCTGTTGCGCTTCATGGGCAACCGCGAATAAGACAGGTCGAAAGCCTGAACTATCAAGGGCGGCTCTCAAGCCGCCCTTTTGCTATGTGGAGAATTTGAGCGATGAAGATCCGCGTTCGCGATGCCGCCGTCACCGACGTTTCCATCATCACCGAGATCTATCGGGAATCGGTGCTCAATGGCATCGGCACCTACGAGCTCGAGGCGCCGTCCGAGACCGAGATGACATCGCGGTTCAACACGATCGCATCGCAGAACTATCCCTACCTCATCGCCGAGGATGAAAACGGCGGCGTATTGGGATATGCCTACGCCTCGCCTTTCCGCACCCGCCCCGCCTATCGCTATCTCGCCGAGGACTCGATCTATGTCTCCGCCGACGCGCGGGGTTTGGGCGTCGGCGCCATCCTGCTGGATGCGTTGTTGAGCCGTACAGCCGAACTCGGCATCCGCCAGATGGTGGCCGTCATCGGCGGCGCCAATCCGGCCTCGGTCGCGTTGCATGAAAAGGCCGGCTTCAAGCATACAGGACTGATGCCCGCCAGCGGTTTCAAATTCGGCAAATGGGTCGATACCGTTCTGATGCAGCTGGAACTCGGCGAAGGCGCCGACACGATTCCGACAGAAGAGCCGAAGCTCAAGACGGTTTGAGGGCCGGGGCGCTAAGATGAACCTTTCCTCTTCTCCCCACGGGGAGAAGGTGGCCCGAAGGGCCGGATGAGGGGCATCGCCGCATTTGCAAGCACCCCTCATCGCCTCGCATACGCTCGGTACTTCTCCCCGCAGGGGAGAAGAGGGAGTTCGCCTCTAACTAACCCCGATACTCAATAGCCTACTGCTCACCGAGCTTGATATCAGGCGTATATTCCTTGCCCTCGACCTCCTTGACGACCGCCTGGCCCGCCATCATCAGGTTGGTCTGGGAATTATAGGCGTAGCTCGGCGAACCGTGCAGCGACCAGCCGTTGTTGAGCGCCGCCGTGACGCGGTGGCAGAATGCGGAATCGTCCTGGCCGGTGAGGAAGCGGTAGAGTTTCATGCTGATGTCCTTGACTTGATCTTGTCCGCGCGGGCGGCGAGCGCCAGCGCCTGATTGTAGTGCAGCCGCTCGACCATCTTGCCGTCTACGTCAATCGCGTTGAGTGTCTTGGCGGTGGGATTCGAGAAAGCCTTGATGATCGCCTCGGCCTCGGCAACATCTGCGGCTGACGGCTGGAACAGTCTGTTGGCGGCCTCGACCTGGGAAGGATGAATGAGCATCTTGCCGTCAAAGCCCATTGCGCGGCCCTGCGCGCATTCGGCCTCGTACGGCGCCAGATCGCGAAAATCGTTCGACACCGAGTCCAGTACCGAAAGTCCGAAGGCGCGGCCGGCCAGCACCACCTGCATCAGCCAGGGCACCAGATAGGTGCGCGCCGGATCAGCCAGCACGCCGGTATCCTTGCGCAGATCGTTGAGCCCGACCACGAGGCAATCCAGCCGCCCGCCGCGTGTCCTGCCGGTCTCGGCGATCGAGCCGGCATTGAGGATGCCGAGCGGCGTTTCCATCATCGCCCAGATCCGCAAGGTTTCAGGCGCGTCGTTGTCGGCGAGGAAGCCGGAGAGGTCGAGAATGTCGTCCGCGGTATTTACCTTGGGCACGAGCACCGCATCCGGCTCACATTCCACCACCAGCGCCAGATCGGCCTCGTAGTGGGCCGTCGAGGCGGCATTGATGCGGATGACGATCTCGCGATCCTTCAAAGGACGGGCAGCCAGAAAATCGCGGATATTCTTGCGTGCCTCTTCCTTCTGTTCCTCGGCCACAGCATCCTCGAGATCGAGGATGACGGCATCCATTTCGAGGCTCGAAAGCTTGGCGATGGCGCGCGCGTTGGATGCAGGCAGGCACAATACAGAGCGGCGAAGAGGGAGGGACGTGGGATCGGAATTCAGTGTCATGGTCGTTTTATGGCCCGAATTCCGCCGGAGTTCAAGAATATGTGACGGAGGCTAGACCATGGGACCCTTGCAATTGAGGGGAAACTACCTCATCTTATGGTCAAAGGAATGGTGATTACCATGAGAAGCTTGCGTTCATTCTTGCTCACGCTCAGCGGCTTGACCTTCGTCGCAGTTGCAGCCTTGTTTACAGCGTCCATCGGCCTGGCGATCGCTGGCGCCGTGACGGTGCTGTTGTTTGGCCAATGGCTTTCCAATGTGCTTTCCGGCAACCAGCCGCAGCCTGTGCGCGCCTATACGCGGCCACGCCGCACGACTGCAGAGCAGCATGCCGAGGCGCTCCGCATCTGGAATGACGGCAAGGGCACGATCATCGACATGTGATACATCGGCCGGGCTTTCAGCCTTGGCCGGATAGAAGGCGGACGTTCACGTTCCGCCTTTTTTGTTGCCTAGAATTTCCCCAAATACCAATGACCGAATGAATTCAGATAACGGATAGAGACATGCAGTTTACCGGCACCAAACACTACATCGCCGACAAGGACCTGATGGTCGCGGTCAATGCCGCCATCCGGCTCGAACGGCCGCTGCTGGTGAAAGGCGAGCCGGGTACCGGCAAGACGGAGCTTGCGCGGCAGGTGGCGGAAAGCCTCGGCCTGCGGCTGATCGAATGGAACGTCAAATCCACCACCAAGGCCCAGCAGGGCCTTTATGAGTACGATGCCGTCTCGCGCCTGCGCGACAGCCAGCTCGGCGATATCAGAGTCCACGACATCAAGAACTATATCCGCAAGGGCAAGCTCTGGGACGCGTTTCAGGCAAACGAGAAAGTCGTGCTGCTGATCGACGAGATCGACAAGGCCGATATCGAGTTTCCCAACGACCTCCTGCAGGAACTCGACCGCATGGAGTTCCACGTCTACGAGACCAACGAGACGATCGAGGCGCGTGTACGGCCGATCGTCATCATCACCTCCAACAACGAGAAAGAGCTGCCGGACGCATTCCTGCGCCGCTGCTTCTTCCATTACATCCGCTTTCCCGACGCCGATACGCTGGCAGCAATCGTCGAGGTGCATTATCCAGGCATCAAGAAGCGCCTGCTGTCCGAGGCGCTGAGCCGTTTCTTCGAGATCAGGGAAATGCCCGGCCTGAAGAAGAAGCCATCGACATCGGAAGCACTCGACTGGATCCGCCTGCTCGTTGCCGATGACGTCGAGCCCGAAACGCTTGCCGCCAGCGACAAGAACGCTTTGCCCAAGCTACATGGCGCACTGCTCAAGAACGAGCAGGACGTTCACCTGTTCGAGCGGCTGGCATTCATGGCGCGCAGAGAGATGCGCTAGGGCGTATGCCCAAGAGGCCTACGCCCGCCAAATCGCCTGCTTTCAACCCGATTGATAAATTTCTTCACCCGGTATATGAGACATATCCGTGGTGATTTGCCGGCCGGCTTGCAGCCACGTTAAACAAATTGCTAAATGGGGCCACCGCATTCGGGGACCGGCAATCTGTTTAAGCGCCGGTAATCTATGGAGTACCCCGATGCCTATCAAGATTCCAGACCAGCTCCCTGCCTTCCAGACGCTCATCGACGAGGGCGTTTCGGTGATGACGGATTCCGTCGCCATCCGCCAGGATATCCGCCCGCTGCATATCGGTCTGCTGAACCTCATGCCCAACAAGATCAAGACAGAGATCCAGATCGCGCGGCTGGTTGGCGCGTCGCCGCTGCAAGTGGAGCTGTCGCTGATCCGCATCGGCGGCCACAAGTCAAAGAACACGTCCGAAGATCACATCCTGTCGTTCTACAAGACCTGGGACGAGGTGAAGCACCGCAAGTTCGACGGCTTCATCATCACCGGCGCGCCGGTCGAGATGCTCGACTACGAGGACGTGACCTATTGGGACGAGCTCAAGCAGATCCTCGATTGGACGACAACGCATGTCCATTCGACGCTCAACATCTGCTGGGGGGCGATGGCGGCGATCTATCATTTCCACAAAGTGCCGAAGTATACGCTGTCGGAGAAGGCCTTCGGGGTTTATCAGCACCGCAACCTCAAGCCCACCTCACCCTATCTGCTGGGTTTTTCGGATGATTTTGCCGTGCCGGTGTCGCGCTGGACAGAGGTGCTGCGGAGGGATATCGACCCGTCTTCCGGGCTTGAAGTGCTGATGACCTCGCACGATGCGGGCCTGTGCCTCGTCGCCGAAAAGAAGGGCAACCGGCTCTACATGTTCAATCATGTCGAATATGACTCGACGTCGTTGGCCGACGAATATTTCCGCGACCAGTCCGCAGGCATTCCGATCAAGATGCCGGCACACTATTTTCCGCACAACGATCCCAGCCAGGTGCCGCTCAACCGCTGGCGCAGCCACGCGCATCTGCTGTTCGGTAACTGGATCAACCAAGTCTACCAGACGACAGAGTTCAACATCGCCGACATCGGCGAGAAAGAGAAGTCGCCGCAATTGCTGCCGGCATGAGGTCACGCCGGCATGTTCCTCCCGTTCTTCCTCGAGCTCAAGGCAGCGAAAGTCCCGGTGACCCTCCGGGAATTTCTGCTGCTGCTCAAGGGAATGGAAGCCCACATAGCCGACTATGATATCGAGGCGTTCTATTATCTCGCCCGTGCCTCGCTGGTGAAGGACGAGCGCTTCATCGACCGCTTCGACCGCGTCTTCGCTCACTGCTTCAAGGGCGTACAAGCTGTCGGCGGCACATCCGTGATCGATGTCGCAGAGATACCGGACGAATGGCTGATGCGGCTGGCCGACAAACACTTGAGCCCGGAAGAAAAGGCGCTGGTGGAAAGCCTCGGCGGCTTCGAGAAGTTGATGGAGACGCTGAAGGAGCGACTGGCCGAACAGAAGGGCCGGCATCAGGGCGGCAACAAGTGGATCGGTACGGGCGGCACCTCGCCGTTTGGTGCCGGTGGCTACAATCCGGAAGGCGTTCGCATCGGCCAGAATGAATCGCGCCATCGCCGTGCGGTGAAAGTCTGGGACAAGCGTGCATTCAGGAATCTCGATGATTCCGTCGAACTCGGTACGCGCAATATCAAGGTGGCGCTGAAGCGCCTGCGGCGTTGGGTGCGCGACGGCGCCGACGAGGAACTCGATCTCGACAACACCATCCGTGCCACGGCTGAGCATGGCTGGCTGGACGTGCAGACACGGCCGGAGCGCAAGAACAAGGTCAAGCTGCTGATGTTCTTCGATATCGGCGGCTCGATGGATGATCACCTGAAAATCGCCGAGGAACTGTTTTCTGCCGCCAAGGCCGAATTCCGGCAGCTGGAATATTTCTACTTCCACAATTGCCTTTATGAGGGCGTCTGGAAGGACAATTACCGCCGCAAGTCGTCGATGATCGACACGTCGGAGATCATCCGCACCTATGGGCCGGACTACAAGGTGATCTTCGCCGGCGACGCCTCGATGAGCCCCTATGAGATCACCATGGCCGGTGGGTCGGTCGAGCATTGGAACAAGGAACCGGGTGCTGCGTGGCTCAACCGCGTGACCGGGCATTTCCGCAAATGCGTGTGGCTCAACCCGATCAACGAGCAATATTGGGGCCATACCCAGTCGACCGGCATCATCCGCGAACTTTTTGCGGGGAAGATGTATCCGCTGACCCTCGGCGGGCTGGAGGCTGCGGCAAAAGAACTGTCGCGATAGGCTGTATCGGCCTATATAGAGCATGTATCGAGCATAGCCGGAGTATCACCATGTCCGAAGCCGCCAAGACCACTATCGACCAGACGGAAGTCGACCGTTTTTCGGCCATGGCCGCCGAGTGGTGGGATCCGACAGGCAAATTCCGGCCACTGCACAAGTTCAATCCGGTGCGCATCGAATATATCCGCAACAAGGTGGCCGAAAAATTCGGCCGCGATCCGAAATCCCGGCCATTCGAGGGCCTGCGCGTGCTCGATATCGGCTGCGGCGGCGGCCTTCTGTCCGAGCCGATTGCCCGGATGGGCGCCAATGTGCTCGGCGCCGACGCCTCGGAACGCAATATCGGCATTGCCAAAACCCATGCCGAACAGACCGGCGTCGTGGTCGACTACCGAGCCGTGACCGCCGAGGCACTGGCGGCCGATGACGAGAAGTTCGACGTCGTGCTGAACATGGAAGTCGTCGAGCATGTCTCCGACGTGCCGTTCTTCATCGAGACCTGCGCCACCATGGTCAAGCCGGGTGGGCTGATGTTCGTCGCCACCATCAACCGCACCTTCAAGGCCGCAGCCCTTGCCATTGTCGGCGCCGAATATGTGCTGAAATGGCTGCCGCGCGGCACCCATCAATATGAAAAGCTTGTGCGCCCGGAAGAAATCGAGGCTCCCCTGAACGCCGCCGGCATGACGGTGGTGGAGCGCACCGGCGTGTTCTTCAACCCGCTCTCCAACCAGTGGAACCTGTCCAAGGACATGGACGTGAATTACATGCTGGTGGCGGAAAGATCAGCGGAATAGACTTCTTCTCACAGCGATTCTGTTGATATTCGTTTGGGGACTGCATGAGCGACGAGAAGAATGAGCCGGTTCACCTGACTGAAGATTCAACGACGGGGGACAGATTTCTAGTCTATGGAACCAGCAAAGGCCTGAAATTGGACATCCGATTTGAGGGCGAAACGCTTTGGATGACGCAGGCTCAAATCGGAGACCTTTTTGGCCGCGATGTTTCCAGTATCTCTCGGCATATTACTAACATCTTCGAAGAAGGCGAACTTGACGAGCCGACTTCTTTGCAAAAAGTGCAAACAACTGCTGGTAGGCCAGCCGTCATTTATAATCTGGATGTGATCATTTCCGTTGGTTACCGCGTCTCATCGACGCAAGCGACGCTCTTTAGACGTTGGGCGACGGGCGTCCTTGTCCAATATGCCAAACGAGGTTTTGTGGTCGACTCGCCACGTCTGAAGCTACCCGAAAATCACGACAGAATTGCTGAGCTTCGCGAGATAATCCGAGATATTCGGTCGGATGAAGCAAACATCTATCGCGAGCTACGGCAAATATGCTCGATGTGCCAGGATTACGATGGCACGACAGAGGCCGCTCGCGAATTCTATCAGCGCATACAGGCAAAGCTGATCCATGCAGTCACGTCACACACTCCAGCTGAAATCATCGTTGCCCGAGCGGATCATCATATCGAGAATATGGGACTTCAAACCTAGCAAAATGACAATATCCGTAAGAGCGACGTGTCCATTTCCAAGAACTATCTAACTGCGCGGGAAGTCAAGGAATTGAACAGGCTTACAACAATCTTGCTCGATATTTTTGAAGACCAATTGGACATCGGCCGGCTGGTTATCATGCAAGATGCGCAGAATTTTCTTGATCAGCAATTGGCTCAGTTGGGACGGTCAGTGTTGAAGAGTGGCGGTTCGATCAAATCCTCCGAAGCAAAACGGCGCTCGGAGGAAGAGTATCAAAAGTTCGATCAAATCAGGAAAATCCAGCGACAAAAAGAGGCGGACTCGTTGATCGATGATCTGACGGCCGAGGCGAAGAAACTGCCGCGTACAAAGAAATAGCGCTCGTTACATTGGACGGGCTGTCAAAAGGCCATCACAAATGAAAAAACGCCGCCCTTTCAGGCAGCGTTTCGCATTTCCGGCAATATCGAGGCCTCAGGCGATCGTCTCGTAGGCGCCATGGCAATGCTTGTACTTCTTGCCGGAGCCGCAGGGGCAAGGCTCGTTACGACCGACGTCACCCCAGGTCGCGGGGTTGTTCGGATCGCGCTTGACCTCGTTTGCGGCAAAACCAACCGAAACGCCTTCGCGGAAATCGTCCTCGCCCGTCGTCGCATCGATGTGATGGCCGACCATGAAGGGCAACTCCTCGGGCTCCGGCGCGTTCTGCGCGAGTTCGACGCGCATCAGCTGGCTGACCACCTGATTGCGGAGATTGGCAAGCAGCGCCTGGAAGAGTTCGAAGGCTTCCTGCTTGTATTCCTGCAGCGGGTCGCGCTGCGCATAACCACGGAAACCGACCACCGAGCGCAGATGCTCGAGGTTGACGATATGCTCGCGCCAGAGCGTGTCCAGCGTTTGCAGCAGCACGGAGCGCTCGACATAGGCCATCAGCTCGGGACCGAAACGCTCGGCCTTGGCCTTCATCTCGCTGTCGGCGGCTTCCTTGATGCGATTGTAGACATCGTCTTCCGCGATGCCTTCCTCGGCAGCCCATTCTTCGATCGGCAGGTCGAGATTGAGGCTTTCGAGCACGTCCTGGCGCAGGGCCTTGACGTCCCACTGTTCGGCATAGGCCTTTTCCGGCATATGCTTGCCGGTGATCACCTGGATCACGCCATCGCGCATATCCTCGATGGTCTCGGTCATGCCTTCGGCTTCCATCAGCTCGAGGCGCTGCTCGTAGATCACCTTGCGCTGGTCGTTGAGCACGTCGTCATACTTGAGCAGATTCTTGCGGATATCGAAGTTCCGGGCTTCGACCTTCTTCTGGGCGCGTTCCAGCGCCTTGTTGATCCAAGGATGGACGATCGCCTCGCCTTCCTTGAGTCCAAGCTTGACAAGCATCGAATCCATCCGCTCGGAACCGAAGATGCGCATCAGGTCGTCCTGCAGCGACAGGAAGAACTTCGAACGGCCCGGGTCGCCCTGGCGGCCGGAGCGGCCACGCAGCTGGTTGTCGATGCGGCGGCTTTCGTGACGTTCGGTTGCCAGCACGTAAAGACCGCCGGCGGTAATCGCCTTTTCCTTGAGAACCTGGATTTCGGCGCGGATGGCCGCTTCGCGTGCATCGCGCTCGGGACCCGCCTCGACATCAGCCAGTTCCGCGGCAACCCGCATATCGGCATTGCCGCCAAGCTGGATGTCAGTGCCGCGACCGGCCATGTTGGTGGCGATGGTGATCGCGCCTGGCACACCGGCCTGGGCGACGATGAAAGCTTCCTGCTCGTGATAGCGAGCATTCAGCACCTGGAATTCGCTAAAACCTTCCTTGCGCAGGCGGTCGGCGAGATATTCCGACTTTTCGATCGAGGTCGTGCCGACCAGCACCGGCTGGCCGAGCTTGGCGGATTCGAGGATGTCGGCGATGATCGCCTTGTATTTCTCCTCGACGGTCCGGTAGACCTCATCGTCCTCGTCGATACGCTTGATCGGCACGTTGGTCGGCACCTCGACGACTTCGAGGCCGTAGATATTGCCGAATTCTTCCGCTTCCGTCGATGCGGTACCGGTCATGCCAGCGAGCTTGTCATACATGCGGAAATAGTTCTGGAAGGTGATCGAGGCCAGCGTCTGGTTTTCCGGCTGGATCTGCACCTTTTCCTTGGCTTCGAGCGCCTGGTGCAGGCCTTCGGAGAAACGGCGGCCCGGCATCATGCGGCCGGTGAATTCGTCGATGATGACAACTTCGCCGTTGCGGACGATGTAGTCCTTGTCTCGCGCAAACATCTTGTGCGCTTTCAGCGCATTGTTCACGTGGTGGACGATGGCGACGTTCTCGACATCATAGAGGGATTCGCCCTTGAGATGGCCGGCCGCACGCAGCAGGTTCTCGAGCTTTTCGGTACCGGATTCGGAGAAGTTGACCGAGCGCTGCTTTTCATCGAGCTCGTAGTCGCTTTCGACCAGCATCGGGATGAAGGCGTCGATGGTGTTGTAGAGTTCCGAACGGTCGTCGAGCGGGCCGGAAATGATCAGCGGCGTGCGCGCTTCGTCGACCAGGATCGAGTCGACTTCGTCGACGATCGCAAAGAAGTGATCGCGCTGGACCATCTGGCCCTTCTCGAATTTCATATTATCGCGGAGATAATCGAAGCCGAGTTCGTTGTTGGTGGCGTAAGTGACGTCGCAGGCATAGGCCTCGCGGCGCTGGTCGTCGTCGAGACCGTGAATGATGACGCCGGTCGACAGGCCCAGGAACGCGTAGATCTTGCCCATCTGTGCGGAGTCGCGCTGGGCGAGGTAGTCGTTGACGGTCACCACATGCACGCCCTTGCCGGCGAGCGCGTTGAGGTAGACGGGCAAGGTCGCAACCAGCGTCTTGCCTTCGCCGGTCTTCATTTCGGCGATACCCTTTTCATGCAGGATCATGCCGCCGGTAAGCTGTACGTCGAAAGGCCTGAGCCCCAGCACGCGCTTGGCGGCTTCGCGAGCAACCGCGAATGCCGAGGGCAGCAGGTCATCCAGCGTCTTGCCGTCGGCGAGTTCCTTGCGGAAGGCCGCCGTCTTTTCGCGCAGCTGCTCGTCGGTCAGAGCCTGGACCTGCGCTTCCAGTGCATTGATTTCCACAACGCGCGTTGCATAGGAGCGAATGCGGCGATCGTTGGACGAGCCAAACAATTTGCGGGCGAGGCCGCCAAGACTGACCATCGTCGTGGTCCTTTCTGAACTATAACCAGCACGTTCAAACGTTTTCGGCGATTCAATCAAATCTGCCAGTAAACGTTCCGCAGCGCCGAACTATTCGTGTGCACAAAACTGCGAGACAGATAAGAGTGGGCACTGTTCATGTCAACTCGAACCGCTGTCGCACCCGCTTTTCCGATTGCGTTTTGGCCGGAAAAATGCAAATCCCGAGCACCAAAACTCAAATTGTTCCAAAATGGTGAGAAGATGTTTCGCAAAGGCCTGTTCGCAGCCACCGCACTGACCGCCCTCGTGGCCCTGTCCCACACTGCCTATGCGGCAGATGCCAAGGACCCGGTCGTCGCCACGGTCAATGGCGTTGACGTCACAAAGACCGATCTTGACCTGGCTGAAGGCAATATCGACCCGCAGCTTTCGCAGCTGCCGCCCGAGCAGAAGAAGCTCGCAGCGCTGACCGCCGTCATCGACTCCAAGCTCATCGCCGCCAAGGCGAAGACCGAAAAGCTCGACGATACCCAGGACTTCAAGGATCGCATGGAGTTCATCACCGACCGCGAACTTCACAATGCCTACTTCAAGAAGCATGTCGTCGATGTCGTCACCGACGCCGACGTCAAGGCGCGCTACGACAAGGAAGTTGCTGGCATGCCGAAGCAGGAAGAGGTTCACGCCCGCCACATCCTCGTCAAGACCGAGGATGAAGCCAAGGCCGTGATCAAGGCGCTCGGCGAAGGCAAGGATTTTGCCGAACTCGCCAAGGAAAAGTCCACCGATCCGAACAAGTCGGATGGCGGCGACCTCGGCTATTTCCACAAGGGCCAGATGGTTCCGGAATTCGAAACCGCTGCGTTCGCGATGAACAAGGGCGACGTCTCCAAGGTTCCGGTCAAGACCCAGTTCGGCTACCACGTCATCAAGGTCGAGGACAAGCGCGACGCACCGCCGCCGGCACTCGACAAGGTCAAGGATCAGGTTCGCCAGATCATCATGCGCGACAAGTATATCGAGTTGCTCAAGACCTCCAAGGAAGAAGCCAAGATCGTCATCGTCGATCCCGAGCTGAAGAAGGGCTACGACGAAGCCAACAAGGCTCCGGCAAAGTAATTCGGTCGGGGGCCGCCTTCGGACGGCCCTCTCGTCATTCCAACGTCACGTTTCTACCTTGCTATGGGACATCACCGGTCCTGAATTGAGGTCAGCATGTCCCACACCGTCTCCCCGCTCGCACCGAAATCCTTTGCCGAGATGCCCGCCATCGACGGCGTCCGCATGGCAACTGCCGAAGCCGGTATCAAATACAAGAACCGCACCGACGTGCTGCTGATGGTGTTCGACGAGGTCGCCAGCGTCGCCGGCGTCTTCACCCGCTCGAAGTGCCCCTCGGCACCAGTGGATTTCTGCCGCCAGAACCTTCCCGCGGGACGCGCTCGCGCCGTGGTCGTCAATTCCGGCAATGCCAACGCCTTCACCGGCAAGAAGGGCAGGGCAGCAACTGAACTGACCGCCAAATCCGCTTCCGAAGCCGTGGGCTGCGCCACCGACGAGATCTATCTCGCTTCGACCGGCGTGATCGGCGAACCGCTTGACGCCACCAAATTTGCCGGCGTTCTCGGCGACATGAACAGCCGCGCCACGGGTGACTTCTGGTTCGAGGCCGCCAAGGCGATCATGACCACCGACACCTATCCCAAGGTCGCTACGCGCTCGGCCAAGATCGGTGGCATCGACGTCACCATCAACGGCATCGCCAAGGGTGCGGGCATGATCGCGCCCGACATGGCCACAATGCTGTCCTTCGTGGTCACCGATGCCGATATCGCACCGAACGTGTTGCAGTCACTACTGTCGGCTGGCGTCGGCCCGAGCTTCAATTCCGTCACTGTCGATAGCGATACATCGACATCAGACACGCTGATGCTGTTTGCTACCGGCGCTGCCGCCAAGCGCGGCCAGAAGAAGGTCGTCAGCGCTTCCGCCAGCGAACTCGCCGATTTCGCCGAGGCGCTGAACAGCCTGTTGCTCGACCTCGCCCATCAGGTCGTCTGCGACGGCGAAGGCGCCCGCAAGATGGTCGCCGTCACGGTGAGCGGTGCCGTCAGTGACGATAGCGCCAAGAGAGTCGCGCTTTCGATTGCTAATTCGCCTTTGGTCAAGACGGCCGTTGCCGGCGAAGATGCCAATTGGGGCCGTGTGGTGATGGCGGTCGGCAAATCCGGCGAACCCGCCGATCGCGACCTGCTGCAGATCAGCTTCGGCGACGTACGCGTGGCATTTGAGGGTGAGCGCGATCCGGATTACTCCGAAGCTGCGGCCTCCGCCGTGATGAAGGAACCGAAAATCCCGATCAATGTCGATCTCGGCCTCGGCTCGGGGCAGGCCACCGTCTGGACCTGCGATCTCACCAAGGAATATGTCGAAATCAATGGCGACTATCGCAGCTGACATCACCAAGCCCTGGCTGCCGGCGGTCCGCCGGCTGGAAGCGGCGGGCTTTCGTGCCTGGCCGGCTGCGGAGGTGTCTTTCGATGGCAGCTGGCAATTGCGCCTGACACCCGGCCATCCCTCGAAGCGATTGAACAGCCTCGTGCCGCTCGATCCCGCCGACGCCCGTGACATGAAGGCCCGCGTCGCGCATGCACGCGGTCTGTTCGACGTCGCCGGGGTGAAGGCTGCCATCCGCCAGTCGCCACTCTGCCCGCCGGGTCTGCTCAATATCCTCTCCGACGATGGCTGGACTCCGGGATACGAAACCATCGTCATGGCCGCCGATCTCGATAAGATCGACATCCCGGCCGGCATGGACCACCTGCCGACCCATGATATCCTGCGGTTTACCGAAGCCTGCGTGCGGATTGACAGTCGCGAGACAACGGCACCGGTGCTGGCCAATATCATCTCATCCATCGAGCCCACCGCCGGCCTCTTCCTGATGGAAGGGTCCGAAGGCCCGAAAGCGGTCGGCATCTGCGTGCAGGACAACGATCTCGCCGGCCTGCAGCAGGTCGTCGTCGAGCCGTCGCTGCGGCGGCAGGGCATCGGCCTCGAGCTGGTGACGGCAGCTTTGCGCTGGGCGAAATTGCGTGGCGCCCGCTATGCATGGCTGCAGGTGATCGCCGACAATCACCCGGCCCGCAGCCTTTACGAACAGCTCGGCTTCAAATCGATCTACCAATACGCCTATTGGCAGAAGGCCGATCGATGACGGAAGAATCCAAGCGCATGCTTCTGGTCGCGGCCTGCGCGCTGATCGATGCCGATGGCCGCGTTCTGCTCAGCCAGCGCCCGGAGGGCAAGTCGCTGGCCGGCCTCTGGGAGTTTCCCGGCGGCAAGGTGGAAGTCGGCGAGACTCCAGAGGAGGCGCTGATCCGCGAGCTCCGCGAGGAACTCGGCATCGAAACCAAGGTGGCGTGCCTCGCACCTCTGACCTTTGCGAGCCATACCTACGACGATTTTCATCTGCTGATGCCACTCTATATATGCCGCCGCTATGAAGGCATCGCGCGCGGGCTCGAAGGCCAGGCAATCAAGTGGGTGCGCGCGAAAGACCTGCGCAACTATGCGATGCCGCCGGCGGATGACCCGCTTGTGCCATTTTTGGTCGATCTTCTCCCCTGAAATGTGGATAAATAACGATCTGTTAAGAGATCGTTTAGCACCTCGTGGCAATTATCATTCCAGTAACCAATATCGGCCGGCGAGTTTGCCGCCAATCCCGAGTCTGGAATCACACAGGATTGCCCATGATGGACGATGAATTCTGGAAAACGCAAGGCGACCAGGAGTTTAAGGGCGAACGCGCCAACCGCATCGGCGCGGTCAACATGGCGTTGCTTTTTGGCACGGTGGCGATTGCACTGACTCTGATCCTCACACCAGTGCTTTCCCCCGACAAAAATCAGATGGCCTCGAGCAACATGGCCTATGACGATATCAAGACCGGCTCGATCCCGACCCACGACGGCAAGGTCAAGCGCTATACCATCCGACGCAGCATCCTGCAGAAGGATCCCAGCGAGGTCTGCATCATCGATGAGAACCGCAACAAGAGCGGTTGCTGAGACCCGTCTGAAGGCCCCCTCATCCGGCCTTCGGCCACCTTCTCCCCGCTGGGGAGAAGAGGTAATATGCTGAACCCCTCCGCCAAAAAAAGCGGAACCCGCACGTTCTGAAATACTTCATGGAAGTGAACCGATACAGCGAACTCCCTCTTCTCCACTTGGGGAGAAGGTGGCCCGAAGGGCCGGATGAGGGGTCTTCACTCCGACATCACTTGGAATGTTACGACGGCCGGACCGCCTTGATCGCGTCTTCCAGCCGCATCTTCGCCGAGCCCGGCTTCAAGGGCTTCTGCTGGCTGACATGCGGCGCCCAGCCGGAGAGGTAGATGAACGAAAACGTCGCGCGGATGCGACCATCCGAATCTGCGTGCCGCTCCTGATAGAGCTTGGCAGCCTCGAGAAAAAACGCCTGCGATACCGGCCGCCGCGACCGCGCTGTCAGCGCATTGGTCATGCCCATCGCCCGAAGGTCGGCCATCAGCCCGAACAGGGAATCATAGCGAACCGTATAAGTGTCGACATCGGCAACCGGCAGCGCAAATCCGGCCCGCTGCAGCAGCGCCCCCATGGCGCGGACCTCGCCGAACGGCGTGACACGCGGGCTTGCACCACCGTAAAGCCGCGTCTCGGTGTCGAGCAGCACGTCGTTGAGTTCGCCTAGAGTTCCGGCACCGGGAAGGGCGGCCAGAAACAGGCCGTCGGGTTTGAGGCTGCGCTGGATGCGGATCAGGCTGCCCGGCAGGTCGTTGACCAGATGCAGGAACAGCGGCGCCAGAACCAGATTGTATGTCTGCGCCTCAAGCGGCACATCCTCGAACGAGTCGGTGAGCCGGGTCTCGCCGCCACCGACGATATCGACGCTGGTGAGCTCGCCGATCTTGCCGGTTGCCAGGCATTCCCGCCCGACCGCACCGGTGCCACCAAACAGCTCTGCCGCCCGGTCGAAATGGCGCTCGACGGTGGAGAGGCGCATTGCCAGCTCCTCGGCCGCGACATCCATCAGGAATCCGGATTTGGGGTCGAAATTCCGTGCAGCGCGCTTGCGCCGTGTCGCGGCAAGTGCCGCGTCGATCAATATGTCCATAGTCTCAAGGCCTGTTCGTCACGCTGTCGCAAAGTCACCAAACATGCATTAATGTCAAGCAACTGGGCCGGCTGGCAGCCAGCTGTAATAATATAGGAAACAAGGTCGGGTCATGCTGCATCGCTTCCATCACATCGCAATCCTTTGCAGCGGCTATGCGGTGTCGAAGGCGTTCTATGTCGAACGCCTCGATTTCGAAGTAATCGCCGAGAACTGGCGGGAACAGAGCCGTTCGTGGAAATGCGACCTCAGGCGCGGCGATGCCCAGATAGAGCTCTTTCATTTTCCCGCCTCCCCACCACGTCCGTCGCGGCCCGAGGCGTGCGGCTTGCGGCATCTGGCGTTCGCGATCGACAACATGAGCGAAACCCTGTCGTGGCTCGCAAGCCGCGGCATCGAAACCGAGCCAGTTAGGATCGACCCCTATACGCAATGCGCTTTCACTTTCTTTGCCGATCCCGACGGTCTGCCGATCGAGATCTATGAGGTTCCACCCGTCAACCCATCGAAGGAGGAACGGGGATAGTGCTTGGCACCCTGTCGAAGCTGGCACGCCAGACCGGCGATTTCCTGTTTCCGCCGGCCTGTCCGGGCTGCGGCAGGATGCTGTCGCGCCATGCTGCGGTCTGCCAGGCCTGCTGGTCGTCGATCGTCTTCATCGAACGGCCCTATTGCGAGGTACTGGGTGTACCTTTCTCGCATGATCTCGGCGCCGGCATCCTGTCGGCCGAGGCGATCGCCAATCCACCGGATTTCGACCGGCTCCGCTCGGTCTGCGCCTTCGATGGCGCGGCCAAGAGCCTCGTCCACTCACTCAAATATCGTGACCGCACCGAACTCGCCGGCATGATGGCGGGATGGATGGTCCGTTCCGGCCATCAGGTGCTCACCGATTGCGACGCGCTGATCCCCGTGCCGCTGCACACATTCCGGCTGATGAGCCGCAAATTCAATCAGGCAGCGGAATTGGCCAGTGTCATCTCGCGGCTTACGGGCAAGCCCATGCTCGCCTCCGCCGTCCGCCGCACCCGCAACACTGAACACCAGGTTGGGCTCGGCCGCACAGGCCGCGAGGAAAATGTCCGCGGCGCTTTCAAAGTAACCGAACGCGGCAAGCAGGACGTGCTCGGCAAGCGCATCGTGCTGATCGACGACGTCTACACGACGGGAGCGACCGTTACGGCGATATCGAGGGTTTTGCGTCGCGCAGGGGTGACCGACATTTCGGTTTTAACCTTTGCAAGGGCGCTGCCAGACACTATATGAATTTGAAATGACAGGTTTAACCGCCAGGGCCTATGCGCACCGGGGCGTTTTGCGGAGACTTCCATGACGTCCGTCGTCATCTATACCAGACAGTTCTGCGGCTACTGTTCCGCCGCCAAGGCGCTGCTTGCCAACAAGGGCGTCGATTTCGTCGAACATGACGCAACCGGCAATCCGGAACTACGCGCTGAAATGATCCAGAAGGCGCGTGGCGGCAGCACGTTCCCGCAAATTTTCATCAACGACAAGCATGTCGGCGGCTGCGACGACCTGCATGCACTCGATCGGGCCGGCAAGCTCGATCCCCTGCTGGCGGTATGACGATGACCAAGGTCGCGGCCATCCAGATGTGCTCCGGCACCGATCCGGTCAAGAATGCCGAGCGTCTCGAAGCGCTGGTGCGCGAAGCCAATGCCCAAGGTGCCGTCTACATCCAGTCGCCGGAAATGACCGGCGCCCTGCAGCGTGACCGCAAGGGCCTGGCTGCGATCCTGAGGCCGGAAGAAACCGATCTCATCGTCGCCAAGGCGGCGTCGCTGGCGCGCGAGTTGAAAGTCCACCTGCATGTCGGCTCGACGGCCATCGCGCTTGCCGACGGCAAGATCGCCAATCGCGGCTTCCTTTTCGGACCGGATGGCGCAATCGTCTGCCGCTATGACAAGATCCACATGTTCGACGTCGATCTCGACAATGGCGAGAGCTGGCGAGAGAGCGCGGTCTATCGTCCCGGTTCCGAAGCCCGCACCGCTGACCTGCCCTTCGGCCGGTTGGGCTTTGCCATCTGTTACGATGTGCGCTTTCCGCAATTGTTCCGGGCCGAAGCGCTGGCCGGCGCTGATATCATCAGCCTGCCCGCCGCCTTCACCCGCCAAACCGGTGAGGCGCATTGGGAAATCCTCATCCGCGCCCGCGCCATCGAAAATGGCGTCTTCATGATCGCCGCCGCACAGGGTGGCGTACATGAGGACGGCCGCGAAACCTTCGGCCATTCGATGATCGTCGATCCCTGGGGCCGCATCCTCGCCGAGGCCTCGGCATCGGGCGAGGCCGTGATCGTGGCCGATATCGATCGTGCCGCGGTGCTCGCGGCCCGCTCCAAGATCCCCAATCTCAAGAATGGCCGCGATTTCGAGGTCGTTGCGGCCCAAACGACAGCAATGGCGGACTAACATTGTGATCCACTACTCCCTGCGCTGCGACAATGGACATGATTTCGAGGGCTGGTTCGGCTCGTCGGCCGATTTCGACGACCAGTCGTCAGCCGGCCATGTCTCCTGTCCTGCCTGCAACTCGCAAGCCGTGACCAAAGTGCTGATGGCACCCAATGTCACCACCGGCCGCCAGAAGGATCAGACCAAGGCGCTGGTGATGGACAATACCCGCCGCGAGATGATCGCCAAGCTCAAGGAAGCGGTCGGCGAAATCCGCAAGAACGCCGAGGACGTCGGCGAAAAATTCCCCGAGGAAGCCCGCAAGATCCATTATGGCGAGAGCCAGGCGCGCGGTATTATCGGCCAGGCAAGCACGGACGAGGCCGAAGCGCTGATCGACGAAGGCATCGAGATATCGGCCCTTCCCGTCTTTCCTGACGACGTCAACTAAACTCACCCAGCAAGCCCCGGCATTTACAATCAACAGTTATGCGGATGTGTACTATTTTGCAGCATCCACGCTTGCCTTGTGCTGCTATCTATGGCATCCGCCAGGTCATGTTTCAAAACGGCACAACTCCGGCAGCACCGATACTCAAAATTACTCCACCCAAAAAAAGTTCTTAACTTTGACGTACAGCGCTCTATTATCACTACATGCCTGCAATAGTCTGCGGTCAGTCAAAGCAAACAACCGCAAAAACGCAACCTTTGCGTGAGGCAGCGATGTATTCTCAATAGCATAGACATATTTGTCTCTATTGTGACGAAAATTGAAAAAAATGATTTAATATTTCGTTAGGAAAGTGAGTGACAAGTGCAGTGCAATATGCTTTGTGTTCTGAATGTATGAACGAAAGCAATGGACATGGAAACTCTTCGCCCCGAAGCAATGATGTGTCCTGACCGCAACAAATATCAATAAATAAACTCCCGTAACAGTATAAGGATGAAAAATGTCTAAGCGCTTTGGAAGAGCACTGGGTAGCACTGTGTATGGTGATGCGCAGGATAACACGATTTATGGCGGAGCTGATGACGACACCATCTGGGGCCAGAAGGGCAACGATTGGATCTTCGGCGGCCAGGGCAACGACACGCTTCACGGCGGCGATGACAACGACCGCGTCGTTGGCGGCCTTGGCGACGACAAGATAACAGGCGATGCTGGCGACGACGTGCTGCAGGGCAGCGCGGGCGACGACAACATGAATGGCGGCGACGGTTCCGATAACATCGGCGGCGGCGACGACGATGACGTCATGAATGGCGGAGCCGGCGACGACACCATCAACGGTGACGACGGCAACGACTATTTGAACGGCGGGATCGGAAACGATTTCCTTTACGGCGCGGCTGGCGATGACACGCTGGATGGTGGCGACGGTGATGACAATCTGGAAGGCGGAAGCGGCGACGACGTGATCGGCGGCGGCGCCGGTAGCGACTTCATCTCCGGCGGCGGTGGCGACGATCACCTGGTCGGCGGCGCAGGAAGCGACCATCTGGTTGGCGGATTGGGCAAGAATTACCTCAGCGGTGGCGCTGGCGGCGATTTGCTCATCGGTGGCGGCGAGCGCGACTACCTCCTGGGCGACGCTGGAGCCGACACACTGTTTGGCAATACCGGCAATGACATCATGTATGGCGGTGCCGGCAATGATACGTTCCAGTTCCGCGACATCGCAGAAAGCGGCGTTGGCTTTGGCAATCGCGATACGATCTTGGACTGGAATACCGGTGACAAGATCGACGTCAGCTTCATCGATGCTGACAGCGCCGAGAAGAACGGCAACCAGGCATTTGAATTCGTCGGCACCGACGCTTTCACCGGCGCTGGCCAGATCCGCTACGTACAGGACGACCACGGCAACACGGTCGTTCAGGTCAATGCAGACTCCGATGCGAGCACTGTCGAGTTCGAAATTGAACTTCAGGGCCAGATCACACTGACGGAAGGTGATTTCCAGCTCTAAGCCGGATCGCCATCACGGAAGACAGAAGCCCGGCATATCTGTTATGCCGGGCTTTTCAGCTTAAATGGCTTCCGGTTTTTGCAACGCTCGTTCAACAAACATCTCGTTCGAAACAGCGTCTTACGGGTGGGCCGCTTCGGCATTGCCGATGATCAAATGACCTGTTTCATTCCGCAATCATCCTCATGAAAAAGCTGCGTTTTGATGCCGATGCACGCGAACCCGTGCGAAAGCAAGAACCCGCCCCTCGAACCGTTTCTTAACCTCGTTGTGCCTAGAATGCGGACGTTGTTTTTGCGTCACAAAGTCGGGTACTGCGTTTCATGGCCATTCTCCAGGCATCCGCAAAGGATCTGCCGGAAAACCGCATTGCGAGGTTGAAGACCTTTGCAGGCAGGGCCGCGACCTATTTGACGGCGGAAGATGGTGCCGGCCGCGCCGGCCGCATGGCACTGATAGCCTTCTTCATCCGCGTCTTTTCCGCGGCAATCGCCTTCGTCTCGCAGATCATTCTCGCCCGCATCATGGGTGAACACGAATACGGCATCTTCGTTTTCGTCTGGGTACTGGTGATCCTGATCGGCAATCTCTCCTGTCTTGGCTTTCATTCGGCCCAGATTCGCTTCCTGCCGCAATTCGAGGCCGACAACGACTATGAGCGGGTCCGCGGTCTGGCGATCACCGCGCGTGTCTTTGCGCTTCTGTCCTCGACCACGGTGGCGCTGGTCGGCTTTGTGGCGCTCAAGCTGTTCGGCGCCGCGGTCCAGAGCTATTATCTCGTGCCGCTGTTCATCGCGCTCTGCATCCTGCCGATGGTGGCGTTGGGCGACACGATGGAGGGCACGGCGCGTGCCAATTCCTGGGCCTTCGTGGCGCTATCCCCCACCTACATCATCCGCCCGACGTTGATTCTCGTCTTCATGCTGGCAGCAATCTGGTATGGCGCGCCGCAGACCGCCGAAACCGCGATGCTGACCAGCCTTGCCGCGACCTATGTCACCACTATCGGCCAGTTCTTCAACATCAAGTGGCGGCTTCATCGGCGCTACGAGAAGGGGCCGATGCATATCGAATTCGGCGCGTGGCTCCGAGTGGCCCTGCCGATCTTCCTGATCGAGGGTTTCGGCTTTCTGCTGACCAATTCAGACACGGTGGTCACCGGCCTGTTTCTCGAACCCGCCCAGGTCGGCATTTATTTCGCAGCATCCAAGACCATGGCGCTGGTGCAGTTCGTCTACTTCTCGGTCAAGGCCGCCTCCGCGCCGCGCTTCTCGGCGCTCTATGGCGCAGGCGAGCATGCCGAACTCAGCCAGTTTGCGGGACAGACCGTGCGCTGGGCCTTCTGGCCCGCTCTGGGCGTCGGCCTGGTGATGCTGGCGGCCGGGCATTTCCTGCTTGGCATGTTCGGCGCGGGGTTCACTTCCGGCTATTCGGTGATGGTCATCCTGTTCTTCGGCATTCTCGCCAAGGCCTCGGTCGGGCCCGGTGAAGTGCTGCTGACCATGGCTGGCGAGCAGGCGCTCTGTGTCAAGCTCTATGCCTTCGCGCTTGCCGCCAATATCGGTCTCAACATCATCCTCGTGCCGCTCTATGGCATCGAGGGTGCCGCCTTTGCCGCCGCCGGCGCGATGTTCATCGAAGCCATCCTGCTGCATGTCACGGTGCGGCGTAAACTCTCCATAGTACTCTTCGCCTTTGCCCGCCCCGATGGCCCGCAAGGCGCAGTCGAGGATACCAGCAAATGACGCCCGCCCCGGTCTATCACGACGATACGCTCGAGACTTCGATGCGGCTTGCCCACGGAGACATTGGAACGGTGAGCCAGTTGCCGGTGCCGATGCTCGAGCTGAAGACAGCCAAGGAAGGCCGCACGCTTTCCGTCTATCACACCGCTGCCGGCTATGACCTGCAGGAAGAACTCGACTTCCTCTCCAATCGCGCCATGGAGCCGAATGTCTTCTTCTCGAGCCGTTTCCTGGCACCCGCCATGCCCCGTCTCGACGATCGCGAAATCCGTTTGGCCGTCATTCGCGACGACAATGGCCAGCGCAGCCGATTGCGTCTTCTGCTGCCGTTCTCGATCGAAAAGCCCGGATTTTCGATCGGCACGCCGATCATGCGCGCCTGGGCCAATCCATTCGGCCCGATCGGCACGCCATTGGTCGACAGCGAGAATGCCGCCGAGACGATCGACCATTTCTTTGATGTCCTGGCTCGCGAACGCAGCCAGTTGCCGCCGGTTCTGGTGCTGCCCGATGTCCGCCTGCATGGCCCCGTCACCCTGTTGATCAAGGCGATCGCGCTGTCACGCAACCTGCCGCTGACCATCGCCGATCCCTATCTGCGGCCGATGCTGGAAAGCGTGAAGGACGGTGAGACCTACCTGCGCGGCTCGATCAAATCGTCGCATATGCGCGAGATGCGCCGTCAGTGGTCCCTGTTGGAGAAAATCGGCAAGCCCAGCTACTCGGTTGCCCGTCAACCCAGGGAAATCCGTGCGCGCATGGAGGAGTTCCTGCTGCTCGAAGCCTCGGGATGGAAAGGCAAGAAACGTTCCGCCATGCTGTCGGATCGATACCGTGCCGCGTTCGCCCGCGAGGCAGTCAACAATCTCGCCGAGATCGACGGCGCCCGCATCCACACAATCGACCTCGACGGTCGCGCTATCGCCTCGATGATCGTGCTGATCATGAATGGCGAGGCCTATACCTGGAAGACAGCCTACGATGAAAGCCTTGCCCGCTTCTCGCCCGGCAAGCTGTTGGTCGCGCAACTGACGGAATGGCATCTCGACGACGCCAACATCACACGCACCGATTCCTGCGCGGTGCCCGACCACCCGATCATGAGCCGCCTTTGGCAGGAGCGCGAGGAGATGGGCACGCTGATCATCGGCCTGACGCCGGACGCCGACCGCATGACCCGGCAGGCCGCAACCCAGCTGCATCTATACAAGAACACCCGCAACGTCGCACGGCTGATCCGCGAAAAGATCCGCTCGATGGCCGGCAGGGGCTGACCCTTTCGGCGGCTACTTCTCGTGCTTGACGTGGCGGCCGAAATCGGCCTCTGATGTGTCTTGCCCAGCCTCGATGATCGAGCGGCGCACGGCACGCGTGCGGGTGAAGAGATCAAACAGCTTGTCGCCTTCGCCCCAGCGGATTGCCCGCTGCAGAAACGCCAGATCCTCGGAGAACCGCGCCAGCATTTCGAGCAGCGCATCCTTGTTGTGCAGGCAGACGTCACGCCACATCACCGGATCGGATGCTGCGAGTCGGGTGAAATCGCGAAAACCGGAAGCGGAATACTTGATGACTTCCGATTCCGTCACCGTCTCGAGATCGGCCGCCGTGCCGACGATATTGTAGGCGATGATGTGCGGCAGGTGCGAAACGATCGCCAGCACCTTGTCATGGTGCTCGGGATCCATCTCATCGACCCGTGAGCCCAGCGACTCCCAAAACGTCCGAAGCTTCTGGATCGCACCGGCATCGGTATCGGCGACCGGGGTCAGAATGCACCAGCGGCCCTCGAAAAGATCCGCGAAGCCGGCATCGGGACCGGAATGTTCCGTGCCGGCGATCGGATGGCCGGGTATGAAGTGGACGCCGCGCTGGATATAGGGCGCCATCTGGCTGATCACCGACGCCTTGGTCGAGCCGACATCGGTGAGGATCGCGCCCGGCTTCATCGCACCTGAAATTTCCTTGGCAACGGCACCGGATGCACCGACCGGCACCGAGACGACGACCAGGTCCGCATCGCGAACGGCTTCGGCAGCACTTTCGGTATAGAATGTGCCCAGTTCCAATTCCTCAGCGCGCGCCAGCGTCAGCGCGCTGCGGGTGGTGATCGCCACCTCGCGGGCAAGGCCCTTTTCCTTGACGGCACGTGCAATGGACGAGCCGATCAGGCCGATGCCGATCAATGCGATCTTTTCAAACTGGATGTCGCTCATATCTTGGAAATTCCGTTAGGCAGGATATGGGCAAAGGCAATAGCGGCCACTCAGTCCTTTGTCGAGAGGCCGACACGCGTCGTTGGTACGCCCTGCGGCGCTAGAACCGGCACGAAGACGCGGCGTGACGCCCGCGCAAACACCGGCAGGCCCTGATAGAGCCGCTTCTGCGCCTCGACCGCGATCACCCCTGAAAACACCGGCATCAGCCGGCGGCCAATCGGTTCTATGCCGTGGAAGAGCTTCAGCAGCCATCGCGTACGATAGGGCGGATAGAACAGCGCATCCGCATAGGCGCCGGGCGTGAAATTGGTCTCGCGCAACAGCGACGTGAGCTGGCCGCGCGAATAAGGCCGACCGGCCCCGAACGGTGTGTGCTCGAACCGCGCCCAGACGCCGCGCCGGTTGGGCACGACGATGACCAGCCGCCCGCCGGGCGCCAGAACCCGCCAAAGTTCCTTCAGCGTCTCACGTGGATTTTCGGCAAATTCCAGCGAATGCACCAGCAGTATCCGATCGATGGACGAATCCGGCAGCGGCAGTTCTTCGTCGAAGATCAGCGCCGTGGCCGAAAGCGCGCCGGGTGGCCAATTCACCGCCCCCTGTCCCGCCGGCATGAAGGCGAAGGCGCGCTCGGCGTCGCCCTTGAAGCGCTCGAGATAGGGAAGCGCATAGCCGATACCGACCAGCCTTTCGTCCGGCAGCCGCGACCAGAGTGACGCCAGCGCGTGGCTGATCGACGCCTCGGCGAACTGGCCGAGCTGGGAATGATAAAACTCACGTAAATCAACGATATCGGTCTGCATCCCACGAATGTAACCCTGCCGGGCTGGACTTCAAGGCCGCAAAACCTAAATAATGCAGCATAAAATCAAGATGATAATTGGGACGAACATGCCATGGCCGAACTTCAGATCGAACTCTTCAGCGCCCGCGGCGACAATTTCGGCGTGCTTATCCACGATCCGGACACCGGCCGCACGGCATCGATCGATGCGCCGGAGGAAGCCCCGATCATTGCTGCACTGGAGCGCCGCGGCTGGTATCTCACCGATATCTTCACCACCCACCACCATCAGGACCATGTCGAGGCCAATCTGGCGCTGAAGGCAAAATACGATTGCGAAATCACCGGCCCGAAGAACGAGGCGGACAAGATTCCCGGTCTCGGCTTCGCCTTCGGCGATGGCGGTGCCTTCATCTGGGCGGGCCGGCCTGTGATGGTGATCGAAACGCCCGGCCACACGGCGGGCCATATCTGCTACTACCTGCCGGACGACCACCTGCTATTTTCCGCCGACACGCTGTTTGCGTTGGGCTGCGGCCGACTGTTCGAGCGTCCTGCCCGCGATATGTGGACATCGCTCTCCAAGCTGAAGGAACTGCCGGAAGAGACGACGGTCTATTTCGGCCACGAATACACGTTGTCCAATGCCCGCTTTGCCGTGACCGTCGATCCGCGCAACGATGAGTTGCTGGCGCGCGCCCGTGACATCGAAGCGCTGCGTGCCGAAGGCAAATTCACCGCACCGACGACAATTGGGCTGGAACTACGCACCAACCCGTTCCTGCGCGCTGATGACACCGAGATCCGCAAGCATCTCGCCATGGAAGGCGCCGAAGACTGGGAAGTGTTTGCCGAGATTCGTTCGCGCAAGGATAATTTCTAGGCCATGCGGCCGATCCGCACCGAAGCCGATATCGAGGCGGCGATCGCTGATCTGGCCGCCATCGCACCCGACTTTGCTGTGGTGGCTGAAAAGGCGCGACCGATTCCGCTGCGCTACCAGCCGCCGGGCTATCGCGGATTGGCCAGCATCGTCATCTCGCAGATGGTGTCGCGCGCCTCGGCCGATGCGATCTGGGCGCGCCTCGAAACGCTCGCCGGCGAAGTCAGCGTCGAATCAATTCTGGCGCTCAGCGAAGACCAGATGCGCGGCGCCGGCCTCTCCGGTGCCAAGGCGGGAACCCTGCGACGTCTGGCTGCAGCATGCCATGACGGACTCGATCTCGAACACACCGCTTTCCTGCCGGTAGACGAGGCACTTCACGCACTGACATCGGTAAAAGGCATCGGCCCCTGGTCGGCCGAGGTGTTCCTGCTGTTTTCCGCCGGCCACCCCGATATCTTCCCGGCCGGCGACGTCGCCTTGCTGAGCGCTTATGTCAATGCCTTCGGGCTCGAGACCCGCCCGACGACGAAGCAATTCCGTGCGCTTGCCGAGCCTTGGCAACCCTATCGATCGATTGCCGCGCGCCTGCTTTGGGCCTATTATGGCCGGCAGATGAGACGCAACGGCCTGCCTGTTGCCTGAAAACAACAGAGGCAAAAAACTCTTTCTTTTCAGGGCTTCACAATCCTGTTGCAATCCGCCTAGTATGAAGAAGCAGGGAAATCGAATCGGTCAGGGAGCACGTCTTGACGATTGCAGTGTCACCCCAGTCATTACCGGCGCTGGTCCTCAATGCGGACTATCGGCCGCTGAGCTATTACCCCTTGTCGCTATGGTCCTGGCAGGACGCGATCAAGGCGGTCTTCCTTGACCGCGTCAATATCATCGCGGAATACGAGCATTCGGTCTCATCGCCCAGCTATTCGATGAAGCTGCCGAGCGTCGTCTGCCTGAAATCCTATGTGCAGCCGTCGCGTTATCCCGCGTTTACGCGCTTCAACGTCTTCCTGCGCGACAAGTTCGAATGCCAGTATTGCTCGGACGACGACGACCTGACCTTCGATCACGTCACGCCGCGCGCGCTGGGCGGCCAGACGACGTGGGAAAACGTCGTAACGGCCTGCGCGCCCTGCAATCTCCGCAAAGGCTCGAAGCTGCCGAAGCAAGCCGGCATGTTCCCCAACCAGAAGCCTTACCGGCCGACGGTGCAGGACCTGCACAACAACGGCCGGCTGTTCCCGCCCAACTACCTGCATGAAAGCTGGATGGACTATCTTTACTGGGATACCGAGCTGCAGCCGTAAGAAGGTTTGGCTTTTCCTGGAATGGACCCGCGCCTTGCAGCCATGGTTTTGCTCTTGCCAAATTGACTATCAGGGTCGCTGAAAATTCGAGGATGGATTGAAGCGAGGCGACAGCGGCAGGTCTATCTCGCCCCTGGCGGGCGAGAAAGCAATTTCAGCATTTAGCTTGAGCGAATAAGGGGCTTCACCAGGCTCGGCAGCCAGCGCGAAAGCTAAGTGCTAGAAATTGCCAGAGCCGGGGTCAGGAACAGGAACATTGCCAGATAAGTCACTAAAAATTGTCTTATCTCGATTTTCACTATTGCCGCGTATTTGCCTTCCGCCGCCTTGCCTCACCCCTTTACAGCCCCCCGAAATCCGATGGCTGCCAGCACCAGGCTGCAGATCACGTTCCAGCCCGCAAACGATAGCCCGAGCACCCGCAGCGTCGCATCGGTACAGGACGGACCATGCTGCGTGTTGAGATCGTCGAGCAGGTTGCCGGCGTTCTGGGTCACCGCATTGACCGAAGTCGAGCAGCTGGCCGGACCTTCCCAGAACTTCCATTCGACGCCGGCGTGATAGACGCCGAGGCCTGCGCCGATCAGCATGGCGATACCGGCCAGCGCAAACAGCGTCCTGGTTACCGCCGGCGGCAGGCCGAGGGCGGACGAAATCACGGCGAGAAGCGCAATCGGCACGCCGATGTAATAGGGCCAGCGCTGCAACAGGCAGAGCGCGCAGGGAATATAGCCACCGATATACTGGAAGCCCAGGGCCGAAAGGATCACCGCGGCCATGGCGACCGTCAGCAGCAAGGCGTGGGTGAGGGATGGCTTTTGACCGCTAGTCGTCGATGTCATCGGTGCATTCCGTCAATGCTTGAGAAAGTGATAGGCGATGTAGGCGAGGATCAGCAATCCCGCGACCAGTCCTGCCAGAAGATTGAGGCGCTTTTCGATGAAGTCGCGGATCGACGGACCGTATTTTGCAAACAGCCATGAGAGCAGCATGAACTTGCCGCCACGCGCCACCACCGCTGCGATGAAAAACAGCAAAAGATTCACGTGAAGCACGCCGGCAAGGATCGTCACCACCTTCAGCGGCGGCAGATGCGCCGCGCCCGATGTGACCAGGAACAGCAGCACCAACTCGATGCTGACGGCATTCTTTAGCGAGTCGAAACTGTCCATCTTGCCGTAGAATTCGAGGATCGGCCGGGCGATGGTCTCGAAGGCGTAGTAGCCGATCATCCAGCCGGCAACGCCGCCCAGGATAGATCCGGCAGCCGCAATCAGCCCATAGCGCCAGACCTTCTTGGGATTGGCGATCGCCATCGGCAGGAACAGCACTTCGGCCGGAACGAGAAAGATGGAGCTTTCGACAAACGAGATGATGAACAGCCAGATTTCGGCGGATGGACGTTCTGCAAGCCGCATCGTCCAGTCGTAAAGTCGCTTCAGCATGAATATTCCTGAGCCGTGTTCGTTGACGCTGTTAAAGCCGGATATCAGCTATTTGTAAACCGATGGCGCTGATGGGAATGTCTCCTGTCACGGAGTTTTGAAGACAATACGGCCCAGCGATACGTTTGGGCGTGATCGAATTGCGAAGAGAACGAATTAGAAGCATTCACTAATTTAGCCTACAGTAATTTTCGAGACTATTTACATCAAGATGTATATGTTAAGTTTTTCTTTCGTATTATACATCGCTATGGTAGTATAATGCGCCACATTAGCGCTCATTTAAGTCCCCGTTAACCAATTCATCCTATTTCTCCTATAGCCAAGCGCCACTCTCCATGAACGCGCCCAGCCACAGTGCGAAGCGACATCGAAACCATTGGCAGGCAATCCCGCAAGCCGGGATAATAAGGGAAAGTACCATGAGCCTTCTTTCAATCGCATTGCGTTCCGACGCACGTCATGTGCTGGATGCCTTCGGCAAATCCCAGGCAATCATCGAGTTTTCGCTGGATGGCAACATCCTCACCGCCAACCAGAACTTCTGCCAGGCGCTGGGCTACGAACTCTCTGATATCATCGGCAAGCATCACCGGATGTTTGTTGATCCCGCTGAAGCATCGGTCAGCAACTATGCGACATTCTGGGCTCGCCTTAACAGTGGCCAGTTCGATCGCGGCCAGTACAAACGCATCGCCAAAAGCGGTCGCGAAGTCTGGATCGAAGCCTCCTACAATCCGGTCTTTTCCGGTGGCAAACCCTATAAGGTCGTCAAGATCGCCACCGATATCACCGCAGCCAAGCTGAGGACTGCCGAGGACGCCGGCAAGATCGATGCGCTGTCACGAGCCCAGGCGGTGATCGAGTTCACGCCGGCGGGCGACATCCTCACTGCAAACAGCAATTTCCTCGGCGCGTTGGGTTATGAATTGTCCGAGATTACCGGCCGCCATCATGCGATGTTCTGCGAACCGGATTACACGCGCTCGGACGCATACAAAAAGTTCTGGGCCGATCTTGCTGCGGGCCAATTCCAGGCGGACGAGTTCCGCCGCATCGGCAAGGGTGGCCGCGACGTCTGGATCCAGGCTTCCTACAATCCGATCTTCGACATGAACGGCAAGGTGTTCAAGGTCGTGAAGTTCGCCACCGACGTCACCCCGCGCGTCCATGCCGTCGGCAATCTGGCGAAGGGTTTGCAGGAGCTTTCCCAAGGCAATCTCGAGCAACAGATCACGACCGTCTTCCCGCAGAATCTCGAGACGCTTCGCCAGGATTTCAACGACTCGATCGAGCGGCTGCGGCATGCCATGAGGGAAGTCGGCGAAAACGCCCAGGCGATCGGCAGCAGCGCCAACGAGATTCGCGGCGCGGCCGATGCGCTTGCCCAGCGCACTGCCCAGCAGGCGTCATCGGTCGAGGAGACGGCAGCTGCACTCGAGCAGATCTCCACCGCCGTCGCCGATTCGACCCGCCGGGCCGAGGATGCGGGCAAGCTCGTCACGCTCACCAAGCAGGGCGCCCAACGCTCGGGTGACGTGGTCAGAAGCGCCATCAACGCCATGGGCGAGATCGAAAGCTCCTCCAAGGCTATTTCCAGCATCATCGGCGTCATCGACGACATTGCCTTCCAGACCAATCTGCTCGCACTGAATGCCGGTGTGGAAGCAGCCCGCGCTGGCGATGCCGGTAAGGGCTTCGCCGTCGTCGCCCAGGAAGTGCGCGAACTGGCCCAGCGCTCGGCGCAGGCCGCCAGGGAAATCAAGACGCTGATCAACACCTCCTCCGAGCAGGTGAAGAAGGGCGTCGGCCTCGTCGGCCAGACGGGCGCCTCGCTTGGCGAGATCGTCACCCAGGTGCAGGAAATCGATCTCAATGTCAGCGCCATCGTCGTTTCGGCACGCGAGCAGGCCGGCGGTTTAAAGGAAATTAACGAAGCTGTTGTAACTCTGGATCAGGGCACACAGCAGAACGCCGCGATGGTGGAAGAATCGACAGCCGCAAGCCATGCTCTGGCGACGGAAGTCGAAGCACTGAACCGGCTGCTCGCCACTTTCCGCACCGGCGGGGAAACGCCCGTTTCCTCACCAGTCCGGAAAATGACCGCCCGACCCGCCTCCGCGCCGGTCCGACCGATGGCGCAGAAAACCACAAGGGCATTGGCCTTCAACGGCAATGCCGCCATCGCTCAATCAGCCGAAAGCTGGGAGGAGTTCTGAGAATGACCGCTGCGAATTCGACCACGATGTTCGAAACCGACACGCTCGAGATCATCGCCTTTCACCTGCATGACCAGGAATTCTGCGTCAAGACGACCACGATCCGCGAAATCCGCGGCTGGGCGCCCTCGACCCCGATCCCGCATGCACCGAAGGATGTCGTCGGCGTCATGAACCTGCGCGGCACCGTCATTCCGATCATCGATCTCGCCTACAAGCTCGGCATGCAGTCGACGGCGGCAAACGAGCGCAGCGCCATCGTGGTGACCGAAGTCAAGAACATGATCATCGGCATGCTGGTCGACAAGGTCTCCGACATCCTGACGATCAAGAGCTCCGACGTGCAGCCAGCACCGGAAATCACCACGTCCTTCGACAAATCCTACACCGACGGTATCATCGCCCGCGAAAACGGCATGATCTGCTTCCTGAATCTCGCCAAGATGTTCCAGGACCAGGAAGCACTGGCGGCCTGATCTTTTACTTGATGACAAGCAGAAGCCGCCGGCATGAACCGGCGGCTTTCTGTTTTCAAGCATCTGGGCGTCTCTCAGGCTTGCACACGCAGCATGAGATCACGCGCCTCAAACAAAAATGCCGCGCCCTCTCGGACGCGGCAGTTTGATCTTGTTGTAGCGAACCGCCTTATTCGGCGGGTTCGTCGACCGGAGCCGGGGTGTCCGCAGCGACAGCGCCTTCAGCCTTCGGCTGGCGCGGCGTGCGGCGCGGTCGGGCCGGGGCGCGGCGGCGCGGCTGGGACTGCTCGGCATTCTCCTGCGCCGATGTCTCCTGCTCGATTTGAACTTCCGCTGGCGTGCCTTCAAACACCGGCTGAGGCGTCGAAGCGTCGATCACGATTGGCTGTGGCTGCTGCTGCGGCACTTGGTGCTCGTTGCGGCGCGGTGCCTGTTGCTGATGCTCGCGACGAGGTGCCTGCTGCTGATGTTCACGACGTGGCGCCTGCTGTTCGGCGGGCTGCATATCGCTGTCCGACGTACCGTTCGATGAATTTTCATTGTCGTTGCTGTCGCTGTCGTCGTCTTCGCGCTCATTGTAGTCTTGGCGCTCGGATGAGAACTCCTGGCGTTCGTCGCGCTGGAAGCGCTCCTGATACATCGCCTGGGCGGCCGCAATGATGCGATTGTAGTGTTCGGCGTGCTGGAGATAGTTTTCGGCCATCACCCGGTCGCCCGAACTGGTCGCATCGCGCGCCAGCGTCATGTATTTCTCGGCAATGCTCTGTGCAGTGCCGCGAACCTTTACATCGGGACCGGAACTGTCATAGCTCCGCGTCAGCGGATTCTGGCCCTTGCGCTGGTTGTTGTTGTTATTATTGTTATTGTTGTTGCTGCCACCACCGCCGTTATTGTTACGACCGCGGCTGCGCTGCTTCTGCTGTTGTTGTCCAGGCCTCATCAATCACTCACCCGAAAATTGCGGTTTCCATTGCGAACCATCCGTGCCCGACCTCCGCCGCGGTTCAGGCTCACCTGATCCTTGGCTGAAGCGTCGCGGACGCCGCTGATCCCGGAATCAATCCAAAAATCCAGAGTCCAGCACCAGTTCCGTTAAAGCCGGTAATTTCTCTTGAGATAACCCAAAGCGCGACAGTCCATCTTCGAATCATTTGATTTCTTTGGAAGTCGCCCGGTGCTGCCTTGGAACCTAGACCGCTTTTTGCGCGAATCCAAGCCTTTTCTTTGGCCAGATTGCGAAAAAAGCAGGAATTCAGATAAACCATTCACATTTCACTGCGAAACGCCTGAACCCGGTCGTTTCCACCGTAATCCTTAACGGTAAAGACCTGCGCGAAACTGTTTTTTTCGAAGATCGCCTTCACCTCATCGTGCTGGTCGAAGCCGGTTTCAACGGCAATCAACCCTTTCTCGGAGAGATGGTTTTTGGCTTCCTTCGCAATAGCCCTGTAGGCGTCGAGCCCGTCTTCACCGCCATCGAGGGCGATCAAGGGGTCGTGTTCGCGCACTTCGCGGTCGAGCAGCGGAATGG
This sequence comes from Shinella sp. OV683, assembly GCF_057787725.1. Taxonomy (NCBI): domain Bacteria; kingdom Pseudomonadati; phylum Pseudomonadota; class Alphaproteobacteria; order Hyphomicrobiales; family Rhizobiaceae; genus Shinella; species Shinella sp. OV683. The sequence goes on along the minus strand of NZ_CM173543.1, from coordinate 5,276,200 downwards.
TTCCGCTACTGATATAGGGAGGGTTCGAGACGATTACATCATATCGCCCGGAAATATCTTCAAACCAGCTGCTCTGCACCGCCTCGAAGCGATCGCCAAGACCATTGGCGGCGGCATTCTCGACCGCCGTCCTGAGTGCATCCTGGGAGACATCGACGCCCGTGCCTCGCGCATTGGGCAATTGCGACAAAAGTGCCAGGCAGATCGCACCGGTGCCGGTGCCAAGATCGAGGATGCTGAGGGGTTCGTCTTCCCGACCCTTCAACGCATCGAGCACCGCATCGACAAGAATCTCCGTATCCGGGCGCGGCTCGAGCGTGCCCGCGCTGAGCTTCAGCTCCAACCCGTGAAACCCCCGCGATCCGAGGATGCGGTAGGGCGGCTCGCCACGTGTGCGGCGGCCGACGGCATCATGAATGCGGGCTTCGTCGTCGAGCGCGAGCTGCATGTCGCCCCGCGTGATCAGCTCAGTACGCGACAGGCCGAGCAAGCCGCCCACGAGGATGCGTGCCTCGGCGGCTGGATCCTCGACGCCCGCAACCGACAGGCGGTTGCGGATCTGGTTCATCGTCTCCGCAAGCGAGGTCATGGCCTAGTTGTCACTGCCGAGCCGGGCGAGTTCACCGGCCTGGTAGTCCGCAATCAGCGCATCGACGACTTCGTCGAGATCGCCGGCAATGATCCGGTCCAGCGAATAGAGCGTCAGGTTGATGCGATGGTCGGTAAGCCGTCCCTGCGGAAAATTATAGGTGCGGATACGTTCGGAACGATCGCCCGAACCGACCTGGCTCTTGCGGTCGGCCGAGCGGGCATTGTCGATCTTCTGCCGTTCCATGTCGAACAGCCGCGAGCGCAGCACCGCCATCGCCTTGGCGCGGTTCTGGTGCTGGGATTTTTCCGAGCTCGTCACCACGATGCCACTCGGCAGATGGGTGATGCGCACCGCCGAATCCGTCGTATTGACGTGCTGGCCGCCGGCGCCTGACGAGCGCATCGTGTCGATGCGGATGTCCTCGTTGCGGACTTCGATATCGATGTCTTCGGCTTCCGGCAACACGGCCACGGTCGCCGCTGAAGTATGGATGCGGCCCTGCGATTCGGTCGCTGGCACCCGCTGCACGCGATGCACGCCGGATTCGAATTTGAGCTTGGAAAACACCCCGCGGCCGGAAATCTCGGCAATGACTTCCTTGTAGCCGCCAGCCTCGCCTTCGCTTTCAGACAGCACTTCGACCTTCCAGCCCTTAGTCGAGGCATAGCGCTCGTACATCCGGAACAGGTCGCCGGCAAACAGCGCTGCCTCGTTGCCGCCGGTGCCGGCGCGGATTTCGACGATCGCGCTACGCTCGTCCGCCGCGTCCTTGGGCAGCAGCTGAATCAGCATCTCTTTTTCGAGCTCTTCGATCCGTTCCTGGATTTCCGGCAGCTCCATTTCGGCGAGGTCGCGCATCTCGCGGTCCGTGCCGGAATCGGCGAGCATGGCCCTGATACCGGTCAGCTCGTCGCTGGCCCGGTTATAGTCGCGGATCTTGCCGACAACAGGCTGCAGCTCGGCATACTCGGCGGCCAGCTTGACATAGACATCCGCCGCCGGACCCTCGCCCATGCGTGCCTCGACCTCCTGGTAGCGGCGTTCGAGGTCTCTCATCTTGTCAAGCGGAAGCGTGGCCACGTCGGTCCTATTTCACAGCGGGATATTGTTGGTTTCGGCGAAGCGCTTGAGGATTTCCCTCATCGGCACGTCACCGGCCGGGCTGTCCAGCGCCTCGGTCATCACCTGGTTGAGCGCCGTCGTGTCGAGCCCGAGCAGCATCGCCTTGACCGGACCGATCGACGCCGGCGACATCGATACCGAACGGAAGCCGATGCCGAGCAGCGCCATTGCCGAGAGCGGCTTGCCGGCCATCTCGCCGCACAGCGTCACCGTCGTCTTGTTGCGCTCGCCAGCGCGCACGATGTCGCGCAGCAGCCTGAGGAACGGCCGGCCGAGAATGTCGAAGCGATCGGACACCCGCGCATTGCCGCGATCCACCGCCATGGCAAACTGGAAGAGGTCGTTGGAGCCGACCGAGACGAAATCCACCTCCGCCATCAGCTCATCGAGCTGCCAGAGCAGCGCCGGCACTTCCAGCATCGCGCCATATTGCAGCTTGCGCGGCAAGGGATGGGCGAATTTCGACAGGTGCTGCACTTCCTTCTGCAGCAGCGCCCGCACTGCCTTCAGCTCCTCGACCTCGGTGACCATGGGAATCATGATCTTGAGTTCGGTACCGGCGGCAGCCTTCAGCAGCGCGCGCAGTTGCGTCCGCAGCAAGCCGGGCCGGTCAAGCGCCAGGCGAATTGCCCGCCACCCAAGGGCGGGGTTCTCTTCCTTGATCGCCTGGAAATACGGAACGACCTTGTCGGAACCGATATCGAGCGTCCGAAACGTCACCGGCCGGCCAGCGGCCTGCTTGATGACGCTGCGATAAAAAGCTTCCTGTTCCTCACCGCGCGGCATGGTCGAGGCGATCATGAACTGCAGCTCGGTCCGGAACAGCCCGATGCCCTCGGCACCCGATTCCGCCAGCTGCGGCAGATCGACCAGCAGGCCGGCATTCATGTTGAGGCTGATGCGCTTGCCGTCGCGCGTCACCGGCTCGACCGAGCGAAGCGCGCGGAACTGTTCCTGCCGGCGGGCGCGGAAGCGGGCCTTTTCCTCGTAAGCCTTCTGCACGTCCTGTGCGGGCCTGAGATGCACCTTGCCGTCCTCGCCGTCAATGATGACGGCATCGCCCTTTTCAGCCAGCCCGACAACACCCTCTGCCTGGCCGACGACCGGAATGCCCATGGCCTTGGCGACTATGACCACATGACTGGTAATGGCGCCTTCCTCAAGCACCAGGCCGCGCAGATTGGCACGCGGATAATCGAGCAGCTCGGCCGCACCCATGGCGCGGGCAATGACGATCGCATCGTTGGGAAATTCTTCGCCCGCCGCATGCGCCCCGAAACCGGAGAGCTGCCGCAGCAGCCGGTTGGCGAGATCGTCGAAATCATGCATCCGCTCGCGCAGATAAGGGTCCGTCAGCCGCATCATCCGGGCGCGCGTCTCGTTCTGGACGCGCTCGACAGCCGCTTCGGCGGTGAGACCGTTGCGGATCGCCTCTTCCAGCTTGCGCACCCAGCCGCGATCATGCGCAAACATCCGGTAGGCTTCCAGCACCGCCCGGTGCTCGCCTTCCATCGACACTTCGCGCCGCGAGAGCATGTCGTCGATATGGATGCGCAACGAACCAAGTGCCTCGCCGAGCCGGTTGAGCTCGAGTTCGACATCTTCGTTCAGCAGGTTGGTGACCACGACACGCGGATCGTGCAGCACGACATAGCCCAGCCCGATACCATCGCCATAGGCGTCGCCGTCGACTGTAACGGGGCGGGAGAGATCGAGTTCCTGACCCGGCTTGGTAAGCTTCTTGAGCTCGCCCGACGCCACCATTTCGGCGAGCACCATGGCGATGGTCTCGAGCGCCTCGACCTCGTCGTCGCTGTAATGGCGCTGGGCGCGGTTCTGCACGACGAGAACGCCGAGCGAACGGCCGGCGCGCAGGATCGGCACGCCGAGGAACGAGTGGTAGAGTTCTTCGCCGGTTTCCGGCAGGTATTGGAAGGCGGGATGTGCCTGGGCGTCGGAAAGATTGAGCGGCTGGGCCGATGCGGCGATGGTACCGACAAGGCCTTCGCCCATCTTCAATTGCGCTAAGTGGACCGATTCCTTGTTCAGGCCTTCGGTCGCATAGAGTTCGAGCACGCCGTCAGCACGCAGCACGTAGACGGAGCAGACCTCCGCCACCATGTTGCGGGCGATCTGCATGACGATCCGGTCGAGCCTGTCCTGCGGATCGAGCGGCTCGGCGGAAAGTTCCCGCAATCGTCTCAGCAGGATGCGAGGACCGGCAGCTAGGTCTCTGATCACTGGGCGCCCTTCTGAATTGCAACATCAAGAAGAGGGCTTACCGCAGATCGAGAAGATTCGCCTACTGCCAAAGCCCTCCAGGCTCAAACTATTTCTTATCGAGTCCGTAGGCCGAATGCAAAGTGCGTACGGCCAGTTCACCATAGGCGCCATCGATCAAAATTGAAATCTTGATTTCAGACGTCGTGATCGCCTTGATGTTGATGCCCTTTTCGGCCAGCGCCTTGAAGGCGGTAGCGGCAACGCCCGCATGGCTGCGCATGCCGACGCCGATGACCGACACCTTGACCAGGCCCGACTCGCTCTGGATGACGTCGAAGCCGACGGTTGGCTTCTGCTCGTCCAGTACCTTCAGCGCCTTGTCGAGATCGCCGGTGGGCACGGTGAATGTCATGTCGGTGCGCGAACCGTCTTCGGAGATGTTCTGCACGATCATGTCGACATTGATGTGGGATTCGGCCAGCGGCCCGAAGATGGCAGCGGACACGCCCGGCCGGTCGGCGACGCGGCGCAGCGAAATCTGGGCTTCATCCTTGGCATATGCGATGCCGGTTACGACTTCCTGTTCCACGATTTCTTCCTCATCACAAATCAGCGTACCGGGGGGATTTAGGAAATCACCCATGCCCGGCGCATCGGGATCCTCGAATGACGAGCGCACGAAAGTGCGCACCTTGAATACCATGGCCAGTTCGACGGAGCGAACCTGCAGGACCTTGGATCCGAGTGATGCCATTTCCAGCATTTCCTCGAATCCGACCTTCTTCAGGCGCCGCGCCTTCGGCTCGATGCGCGGATCAGTCGTATAGACACCATCGACATCGGTGTAGATATCGCAACGGTCAGCCTTGACAGCGGCGGCAATCGCCACAGCCGAGGTATCCGAGCCACCGCGGCCGAGCGTGGCGATCCGGTTATCCGGGCCGAGACCCTGGAAGCCGGCAACAACGGCTACCTGGCCCTCGCCCATGCGCTTGATGATTTCCGAACCGTCGATCTCGAGGATGCGGGCCGCGCCATGGGTGTTGTCGGTGCGGATCGGGATCTGCCATCCCTGCCAGGAGCGGGCATTGATGCCCATCGACTGCAGCGTGATTGCCAGCAGGCCTGATGTCACCTGTTCGCCAGAGGCAACCACGGCGTCATATTCGCGGGCATCATGCATGGCGTCGGCGGCCTTGGTCCAGCCCACCAGCTCATTGGTCTTGCCGGACATGGCGGAGACGACCACCGCCACCTCGTGGCCGGCGTCGACCTCGCGCTTGACGTGACGGGCGACATTGCGGATGCGGTCGATATCGGCGACCGACGTTCCGCCGAACTTCATGACGATGCGTGCCATTCTCTTTACGTTTCCAGTCCCTTTGCGCGCCTGGGATGGATCGGCCTTGGCACGCCCGCTTTCTCAACCCCGCCATCGGGCGGATTTGGCGGTCTCTTAGCGGAAGAAGATCAGGGATTCAATGGTTCGTATCTGCCTCAGAACTTTTAGCCCCGTTTGTGCGGCGCCTTCCTTCCTACAGGTCTTTTCCTTTCCGCGATTGAATTCACTTCGCCGTCTTCGACCGAGGGTGGGGAACCTTGCAAATTCTCTGACGCCACTTCGGGTGGACCACTTATGATTTTAACACTTACTTTCGGCTCCGGCGCCGCTACGAAATCCAACCCAAAAATCTCGCGATACTTTGCTAGGAACTCTGGAGTTTTGCGCGTCTTAAAAAAAACCGGCCACTCCCTGAAATCTTCTATTGTGATATCCTCCTGAAGATCCACTTTGTCCATAAGGGTGCAAACCTCCTGAATATCCCCAAGCACTGAGGCCTTGCACAGGCAAAACACATTATTTGCGGACGACCAATCTTCGGCACTAATTACTGCTTTTGCTCCGTCAGCATCGTCATCCAACCTACATGCGTTTGCTAGATTAATTGCATACATCTTCTTATCTGAATCTGACGCACTCTTCTTATATATATATCTGCCAAAAAACTGTAATAAGCACGCGAAAACTTATAACGCCTATTTATCAGCATTCCATACCCCGTATTGAGTATAGTTTTGTTGGCCTCGTCGCTCTCCGTCTTAAACAATTTACGCCAAACCAGCTGATGAACCAACGTTCCGCCAATAAAAACTCTCTGGATTGCTCTATCGATATACTCGTTGTCTACGTTTATTACTTCTCCAATATTTCCGTACGAGTCGCCGTACCGATCAATGAAATTCTTATTAACTCTTCCGTTATTATGTACGAACAAATTTCTTCTATCGATTATCTCCTTGATATCATTAAAAAATATCAATTTATCCTGAATATTTTTTTCTCCGATGCGCACGCCAATCCATTTTAGTTGTCCTGATATATTCTCATAAAGCAAACGCTCTATTTCTGAGTCTACAAGTTTGGTCTTGAGCTCTTCAATACTGGACGATTCCAAAACGCTGAACACTTCGACCTTCTTATCTTCGCCGAATGCCGCGCGTGGATTTGTTTCGATAATTTTCCTGATAATATTCGAGATAAAAAACTCGAAGCTCGTTACAACGGATATCAAAATACTGCGTACGAACGTCTTGTGGTAATGAAACGCGCTAGATAATTTGTCGTGTATTCTTTTGTACTCGCGATATTGTTCAGATGTCAGCTCATATAGAATCTCATCTTCAGTTATCTTTTCACGATGACATTTATCCAGATGACTTTGGATAGCGCCTGACCACATATTTATTGTGATAGCGGAGGTCATCTCGGCCAATACGGGCGAGAAGTCCAAAATTGAGTACATCGAATCTACGAAATCTCCGTAGATTAAATCCATGTCAAATATGACTATATTTCCGTTGGAATCAAATTTGCTTCGATCAAAATACCTTTTCTCCGAGCCATCTAATTGATAATTGTTATTGCTGCCAAACTGACGCCTTGTGGCAATTCCATCTTTTCGAAATTCTCTTATGTAATACTTCATCAGAACCCATCCCATAGAAGACAAATGTTATTCGCCGTCATATCCCCGCCGAGCACCCAATTCGTTCAATAAAATCTTGATTAGAGTGGCCTACGGCGGGCAAAGAAAATGCCACGATCCATCATGCATTTTCAAATTGAAGATCGCGGCGTTGGTCATGGAAAAAGTCTATCAAAGTAAAGGTGGTTTGCAACACCTAGTTGATGATCACGCCGGAGCCATCGGCAAATTCGACGCTGTCGACGCAGGCGATCACATCCACATCGTTCTTGGTTCTGGCGAGCAGCCGCTTGTTGGCTTCGGTCGCAGGTTCGGCATAGACGATGACGGTCTCACCCTTGGCTTCAACGACGTCGGCAAGGCGGATCTGGATCCGTGTCACCGGTTGCATGCCCTGGTCGACGAATTCGACTGTGCCGCCAACGCCCTTGATCGCTTTTTCATGGCCAGACTTCAGCGTGACGGTGAACTGGATCTTGTCGCCCGTGGCCTCGGCTCGCCAATCTTTCACGCCCAGCACGGTGGCAGAGCGGAGCCCGCAATAATCCTTGGCCTGTGCTGCGGTGGACACCCAAAGACCGAGCAATGCGACGACAATAGCAATGAGATACATTTTCATAAGTATTCCCCAGTAATCGATATGATTGTCCCGCAATGCCGAAACGGGTGGGTGTGGGGAATTATTCGGTAGGATGGGATTGGCGGTGCGTCGGTGACCAGCACCTATTGTCCAGAGTCCTTTCGCCTCATGACCCCCGCTCTTGCGATTTCTAACACTTAAGCTTTGCGAGCCACGTCGCACTCGCCTAACCGTTTCCAGACGCAAAGCTTAAGAGTTGAAATCGCTTTCTCGGCCGCCAGGGGCGAGATAGAAGCTCGCGGTTCTCGCCCGCCAAAATTCGATGTCGAGATTGCAGCACGAGGGTGCAGCAGGTTTATCTCGCCCCTGGCGGGCGAGAAAGCAATTTCAGTATTTAGCTTGAGCGAACGAGACGCGTCCGCACGCTGGGCAGCCAACGCGAAAGCTAAGTGCTAGAAATTGCCAGAGCGGGGGTCGGGAGGCAATTGGCCAGCAACCGTTCGAATTGAGATACACCAACATACTCAATGCCTTATCCGCCAATATCCCCGCCCTCTTCACCTCGCATATACTGATCCCCGTCCCATCACGGATACACCATGAGGCGTCATGGCGAGGTGGGGCCGGTGACCGGTTGGAGAGGATGACGTAAATTCTCTTATCGGGGGCCTGCGAGAAACGGAGACCCCTTCGGAGGCGCTCGAAAGAGCGCGGCTGGCCGCGGGCGTGCCTCAGAGGCACACATCTCCCCACCGGGCGCACTGTCGCGGTGGGGAAGCAGAGCTCCAGGTTCGCAGGTAAAAACCACCGAAGCGGGGCGCATTATGCGCCACATATAAATTACTGAACGAGGCACGTAATGCGCCCCGGCCGGCCCTAACGGGCCAAGAGAATGGAAATGCCGCATGCCACGGACGGAATCCCGCCGCGTGAACGCTCTTGACATCTTGGAATCAGTAATACCGGCGATCTGCCTCATACTTGTCCCGCAACTTTCGAAAGAACGCTGTGATGGGAACTCCGAATAAGACCTGCAAAAACAGAACGCTGAAGAAGCCAACTTTCAAGTCGAGACCAAAAACAAGGTGTAACGCCACAACAAGCAGAAGCCCTATCAACGCATTGGTTTGGGAGCTGAGAGGACCAGTCAGAAGCCAGAACAGCAGTCTCATTAGGAAACCCATCGAGGATCGTTGTGTCAGTGGCAACTTGGCGCAAAGATCCTAAAAACTCAAAAACTGAATAGTTAAACTCCCTCGCCAACCGCCGCCTTGATCAGTGCCTTGGCATCGTCGCTTTCCCAGGCCGCCGGGCCGTTGAGCGCACCCAGCATGCAGCCCTTGCCATCGACCAGCACGCTGGCGGGCAGGCCCATGGCGACGCCGGCCTTTTTCAAGGTGTTGAAGCTCGCCAGCCCGCCATCGTGATAGAGCGCCAGCGCATCGATCTTGGTCTCGGCCAAAAATTCCTTGGGCTTGGTCTGGTCGTCGCCATTGTCGAGATTGATCGCAGTCACCTGGAATTTTGGGCCGCCCAGGGCTTTCTGCAGACCATTGAGCGCCGGCATTTCCTCGCGGCACGGCACGCACCATGTCGCCCAGAGATTGACGAGCTGTACCTTGCCGGCAAAGTCTGTGAGCTTGACGTCCTTGCCCTCGCCATTCTTGAAGGCCGGCAGCAGCAGCGCCGTCGAATTGGCCGACGGCACGAAAGCGGCCACCTGACCCCTCGCAAACGGCGTCAGCCGGGCAATCGCAGCTGCGGCCGGCGCACAATCGACGCTGGCGACCTGATCAACGCCATTGCCATTGGCCGTCTCCTTCATGTAAACGGCGACACCACCGGCGATGATGCCCGCAAGGGCCGCGATTGCCACCAGTTTCATCGAGGGGAAGAGGCTCGGCTTCTTGTCCTGCATTCGGTTCACTCTCGTATCTCTCAAGGCGCGCCATGTCCGACGGCAATTCCAATTCTTCTTCCAACCAGATGTGGGGCGGCCGCTTTGCCGCCGGTCCTTCCGCGATCATGGAGGAGATCAACGCCTCGATCGGGTTCGACAAGAAGCTCTACGCCCAGGACATCCAGGGCTCGATCGCCCATGCCACGATGCTGGCCGCACAGGGCATCATCACCTCGGCCGATCGCGACCAGATCGTCCAAGGCTTGAAACAGATAGAGACCGAGATTGAAAGCGGCAAGTTCGAATTCTCACGCAAACTTGAAGACATTCATATGAATGTCGAATCCCGGCTCGCGACGCTAATCGGCCCGGCCGCTGGACGCCTCCACACCGCCCGCTCGCGCAACGACCAGGTGGCGCTGGATTTCCGCCTCTGGGTCAAGGCCGAGATGCAGAAGACCGAAAAGATGCTAACCGGCCTGATCGGTGCCTTCCTCGACAAGGCCGAACAGCACGCCGCCACCGTCATGCCGGGCTTCACCCATCTGCAGACCGCCCAGCCCGTCACTTTCGGCCATCATTGCATGGCCTACGTGGAGATGTTCGGACGCGACCGCAGCCGCGTCCGCCACGCCATAGAGCATCTCGACGAGTCCCCTATCGGCGCAGCTGCCCTTGCCGGCACGCCCTATCCGATCGACCGGCACATGACCGCCAAGGCACTCGGTTTTCGCGAGCCGACCCGCAATTCGATCGACACCGTTTCGGATCGCGACTTCGCGCTGGAGTTCCTGTCGATTGCGGCGATCTGCGCCGTGCATCTGTCGCGCTTTGCCGAGGAAATCGTTATCTGGACGACGCCGCAATTCGGCTTCGTGCGCCTGTCTGACGCGTTTTCGACCGGCTCCTCGATTATGCCGCAGAAGAAGAACCCCGATGCCGCCGAACTGGTGCGCGCCAAGACCGGCCGCATCAACGGTTCGCTGGTCGCACTCCTGACCATCATGAAGGGCCTGCCGCTCGCCTATTCCAAGGACATGCAGGAAGACAAGGAACAGGTGTTCGACTCCGCCGAGAACCTCGAGCTGGCAATCGCCGCCATGACCGGCATGGTCGCCGACCTCACCGTCAATGAAGCGAAGATGAAGCAGGCAGCGGGCTCCGGCTATTCGACAGCCACCGATCTCGCGGACTGGCTGGTGCGCACGGTTGGCCTGCCCTTCCGCGATGCCCACCACGTGACCGGCCGTGTCGTGGCGCTCGCTGAAAGCAAGGGCTGCGATCTCGCCGACCTCTCGCTCACCGAATTGCAGGCGATCCACCCCGAGATCACCGACGCGGTCTACGATGTCGTCACCGTCGAGGCCTCGGTCGCCTCGCGCAAAAGCTTCGGCGGCACGGCACCCGACGAGGTGCGCAAGCAGATCGCCTGGTGGCGGGCGCGGAACTAAACCACGGCATTTGCAAATAACAGGGGCGGCCGAACCGTTACAGATCAGCCGGATAGCATCTCATCCGGCCCTGCCGGTTCGGCCACTCTGTTAAAGGAATTGCCTTGTGAATATTTCCAGATCGATGCTGCTGTTCTTCATTGTCCTGATGCCTGTTCTTGTAGTTGTCAGTGGCTGCGGCACCCGCAACGGCGGCAATCTGATCGTCAACCGGCTGATGTAATATCTGCGGTGCATGCCCATCTTGGCAATGATCGATCTTGTTAATGGGTCCATCATCAGATTAGGGATGCCAAGCGCATCAGAATTGACTATGACTGGCGCCAAACCAATTGCTGCCTGAAGGATAACCATGCTGGCCTCGCTTCGAACATTCCTCGCTCCAGTCATTTTCATGGCCTGCGCCGGGCTGGCTCTGTCCGGCTGCGGCCGCAAGGGCGATCTCGATGTGCCGGGCGCGCCGCCAACTGCCAAGACCGACAACAGTTTCAGCAGCACCAGCACGACGCCCAAGCCGAAACCCAAGGTAGAGGACCGCCCGTTCTTCCTTGATCCGATACTTTAAGGCCTGAAACCCGTGAATCATTTTGAATACAGGAACGGCGTTCTGCACGCCGAAAACGTTGCTGTCCCGGAGATCGCCGCTGCGGTCGGGACACCCTTCTATCTCTATTCCACGGCCACGCTCGAGCGCCATGTCCGCGTCTTCCAGGAAGCCTTTGCCGATGTCGATTCGCTGACCTGCTACGCGATGAAGGCCAATTCCAACCAGGCGGTGCTGAAGACGATCGGCCGCATGGGCGCCGGCATCGACGTGGTGTCCGAGGGCGAATTGCGCCGGGCGCTGAAGGCCGGCATTCCCGCCAACCGCATCATGTTCTCCGGCGTCGGCAAGAAGCCGCGCGAGATGGACTATGCGCTCGACGCCGGCATCTATTGCTTCAATGTCGAAAGCGAGCCGGAACTCGAAGTGTTGAATGCACGCGCGCTCGCCAAGGGAAAGAGGGCGCCCGTCTCCTTCCGCATCAATCCGGATGTCGACGCCAAGACCCATGCCAAGATCTCGACCGGCAAGAAAGAAAACAAGTTCGGCATCGCCTATGAGCGGGCGCGATCGATCTACAAGCATGCCGCGACACTGGCCGGCATCGAAGTCACCGGCATCGACATGCATATCGGCAGCCAGATCACCGAGCTGCAACCCTTCGACGACGCCTTCAAGCTGCTGCGCGAACTGGTGGAGACGCTGCGCGCCGATGGTCATCTTATCGAACATGTCGACATCGGCGGCGGCCTCGGCATCCCCTACAAGCTCGACAACGATCCGCCGCCGAACCCCGACGCCTACGCCACGGTCGCCAAGAACCAGCTCAAGAGCCTCAACTGTAAGATCGTCACCGAACCCGGGCGGCTGATCGTCGGCAATGCCGGTATCCTGGTGACCGAAGTCATCTACGTGAAGGACGGCGGCGAAAAGACCTTCGTGATCGTCGATGCCGCGATGAACGACCTGATCCGCCCGACGCTCTACGAGGCCTGGCATGAAATCGCACCGGTGACGATCCAGGCTGCGAATGCCCCACGCATCCGCGCCGATGTCGTCGGCCCGGTCTGCGAGACCGGCGACTACCTGGCGCTCGACCGCGAAATGGCGATGCCCAAGCCGGGCGATCTGATGTCGGTGGGCTCGGCCGGTGCCTATGGCGCAGTGCAGGCCGGCGAATACAATTCCCGGCCGCTGGTGCCCGAAGTGCTGGTCAAGGGCGACCAGTTCCACGTCATCCGCCCCCGCCCCACCTACGACGAGATGATCGGCGCCGACAGCCTGCCGGCCTGGCTCGATTGATCAGAGGCCTGCGGCCTTCCGTAGCGCCTCGTTCATCCGGCTCTGCCAGCCTTCACCACCGGCCTTGAAATGCTCGACCACATCCTGGTCGAGCCGGATGCTGACGGGCTGCTTGGGGTGTTCGAGCTTCGGCCGCCCGCCGAGATTCTTGGCAATGCTTTCGGCAAGCTCCGGAAAGACCTCGGCGAAAGGCCGGGCATTCTTGAAATCGTCCTCGGTCCATTCCGGATTGTCGGAAACCGCGTCCCAATCTTCTTTGGTAAAGCCATGCCCCGGTTCGAACTGCTTCAATGTCTTATGTTTTTTGAGCATCAAACAGGCTCCTTTCCTTATCACTGGCCGGACGCATCGAAATGATCGAGATTGCTTCCATACCCAGCGTGGCGAAGATCACCGAGAGCGTTCCATCCGCAAGCCGGCCAATTGCCTGAAAACGGCCATGCTTGGCATTCTTGATCGTGGCTTCGAGGAAAAATGCATCTGTCAGGTCTGCGAAATCGAGACCGTGTTTCTCGAGATTGGCCTCGCGCTTCGGCTCATCCCATGTGATCAACATGGTATTCGTATATACGAAAACATGTCCTCGGTCAATCGGAGACGTCGGACCACCGCACTTGCACTAAAATCATTGTGATCGGTTAATCGCCCGCTTCGCCTCGCCTTTGCCCAAAACAATGCTATGCTTGTGCTTCGTAAGAATTGGCAAAGGCAAGGAATGACGGAGATCGGCAGGCAGGCGCCTGATCCATCGAGAAGCAGATTGAAATGGCGGATCGCCGGCATGCGCGCGGTCGGCTATACGGTGCTGCTGATCGAGCGGTTGCTGATCACGGCTCTTCCGGCGCTCGGCGTTGTCGCTCTTTTTCTCGTCATCAGCTGGTTCGGCCTCTGGCGAATGATGCCCCCACTTGCGAAGGGGGCAGTGACCACCGCGCTGCTCGTGGCATTCGCCGCAACGCTCGTGCGTTTCCGGAATTTTCGCCTACCGGGCCAGTCTTCGATCGACCGGCGGCTGGAGGAAAGAAGCGGACTTGCGCATCAGGCCATAAGCATCCAGACAGATGTCCCGGTCGGCAACGATCCGTTCTCGCTAGCGCTCTGGAAGACCCATCAGCAGCGCATGGCCAAGTCGATCTCGGCCATCGATAGTGGTGGCCCCGCCCCCGATATTGCCCGGCACGACCCTTTCGCGCTACGTGCTCTGGCCGTACTGGGCTTAATCGTCGCCTGGACCTTCTCCTGGTCCAACTATGGCGGCCGCATCGCCGACATGTTCGACTACAGCCGTCAGACCATCGCCGGAACCGGCCTGAGGATCGACGCCTGGGTGACGCCGCCAACCTATACATCAGTCGCACCGATCTACCTCAGCGGCATGCAAGCCAAGGTGCCTGACGAGCCGATCCGCGTGCCGCAGTTTTCCGAACTGACCATCCGCATCAGCGGCAAGGGCAGCGATGCGCCGGTCCGCTTCAATCCCGCTGGCAAGCACGCACCCGTCGTCCTGACCGCCGAAAAGGCCGAGGCGGCCGACGGAAATCAACCAGTCACCGATGAAGGCGCAAGCCACACCTACAAGGTCAAGCTTGCCCGTGACGGCGATGTCAGCGTCGATAGTTTGAGCTTCGCATTCCTGATCACACCGGACAAGCCACCAACGATCAGCTTCTCGAAGGAGCCGGGCAGGGCCGTCAATGGTGCGCTGGAAGTGGCTTTCGAGGCGAAAGATGACTATGGCGTCTCGGAAGCCAGGGCGGAAATCCTGCCGGTTGAAAGCGATGCCGAGGCGATCCCGTTGTTTGCGGCGCCGGAATTCCGGCTCGACTTGCCGGGCGGTGATGCCAAGGACGTCAAGTCGACCGTCAGTCGCGATCTCACCGAGCATCCGCTGTCGGGCAAGAAGGTCCGCCTGACGCTGATTGCCAAGGATGCCGCCGGCGTCGAAGGCCGAAGCGAAACCAAGACCATCGTGTTGCCGGCGCGCTTCTTCAACGAGCCGCTGGCCGGATCGGTTGCGGAACAGCGCCAGATCTTCAGTCTCGACATCAACAAAATCCCCCGGGCGCTGGAACTCAACGAAGCCGCAAGCTTCCGTCCCGAGGACCAGATTCCCAACCTCAATCATTACCTGCTGCTGCAATCGGCCAAGAATCGGCTGAAATTCGCCCAGAGTATTGCCGCTTTGGAAGAGACCTCCGCCTATTTCTGGGATATTGCCCGCTATATCGAGGACGGTGATCTCTCTGCCGCTGAAAAGCGGCTGCGCGATGCGCAGGACAAGCTCGCCGATGCGCTCTCGAAGAATGCGTCGGACGAGGAAATCAAGAAGCTGATGGACGAGTTGCGCAAGGCGATGAAGGACTATCTCTCCGAGATGGCCAAGCGCATGCAAAACCCAGACAATATGCAGATGTCGCGCCAGGCGATGCGCATGATGCGCGCCCAGGATTTCGACAACATGCTGAACCAGCTGGAAAACCTCGCGCGTTCCGGCTCCAAGGACGAGGCACGGAAGCTGCTTTCGGAAATGCAGCGCATGCTCAACAACATGCAGACGGCGCGACCGCGCAACGGCGACCAGCAACAGCAGAATCCGATGCGGGAGCAGATCGACAAGCTCGGCGAGCTGATGCAGAAGCAGCAGAAGCTGATGGAGGATACCCATCGCACCGAGCAGGCACTGCGCGACCGAATGCAGCGCGGCGATCCCACCGATGAGGACGGGCTTTCCGACGACGAGCAGCAGGGCGAGAACCAGCCGCCGCTCACCGAGGACCAGAAGCCGCAGGACAAGGCCGATGGCCAGCAAACGCCCGAGCAGAAGATGACGGCCGACGAGCTGCGACAGGCGCTGAAGGACATGAAGGAGCGCCAGCAACAGCTGCAAGGCGACCTCAAGAAGCTCCAGAAGGGTCTTGCCGATCTCGGCATGAAGCCGATACCCGGCTTCGGTGATGCCGGCAAGGAAATGGGCGAATCAGCGGATGCACTCGACAAGTCGCAGGGCCAGCGTTCCGCTGATGCTCAGGGCAGGGCACTAGAAGCGTTGCGCAAGGGTGCGGGCGATCTGATGCAGCAGATGCAGCAAGCGGGAAAGAATGGCCAGCCGGGCATGCCGATGCCAGGCGGCGAACAGGCTGAGGGCAACGATCCGCTGGGCCGTCGTTCGGGCCAACTCGGCAGCGAAGTCGATGACCAGGTAAAGGTGCCGGACCAGATCGACGTCCAGCGTGCCCGCGAAATTCTCGACCAGATCCGCCGCAAGCTGGGCGACGGCCCAGCCAGCATCATCGAGAAGGAATACCTCGAACGGTTGCTGGATTTGCGGTGAGGTTCAACTCTGCGTCACCCCCTCATCCGGCGCTGCGCGCCACCTTCTCCCCGCTGGGGAGAAGAGACAACTCGCTTCGCCACCTCGCATGATCGCAATCCCGAATATGTAGAGCGGCATTTTTAGGGTGAAGCTATCGACAACGCTCCCTCTTCTCCCCAGCGGGGAGAAGGTGGCCGAAGGCCGGATGAGGGGGTCTGCGGCAGATGAAATTTTACGCCGCCAAAGCCAGCGCCACCGCTTTGCGGATATCAGGCAGTGTAAACGGCTTGGAGACGACATCGACGATTTTTTCCATCAGATCGTCGGCGCGCTCGCGCTGCTCGGCATAGCCGGTCATCAGCAGGATTTTCAGGCCCGGCTGGCTGGCAGAAGCCTTATGGGCAAGCTCGATGCCGTCCATCACCGGCATGCGGATATCGGAAAGCAAGAGGTCGAAACGGCTGGCGCTGAGCGCCTCCAGCCCTTCAGCGCCGTCAGCGGCTTCCACCGTATCATGACCATCCATACGCAGGGCCCGGGCCACGAATGTGCGTAGCGAGTCCTCGTCCTCGGTAATGAGAATGCGTGCCATAGTGTTTACTCCGCTTTAACTGCTGGCGGCAGCTAACACCCCCGGCACTTTGAGAAGGGTAAACGGCAATTAGGATCGGCGGGCTAATTCCGATTATGCTTGCTCAAATCTTTACAGCAGCGCTTTCACGCGTCGCCGGTGACGACGCCGACAAAGGGCAATTCGCGGAAGGCATAAGCGACATCCATGCCGTAGCCGACGACGAAATGATCGGGGCATTTGAAGCCGACATAATCGGCTTCGAGCGTCGTCTGACGCTTGTCATGCTTGTCGAGCAGAACGGCGATCGACACGTGGTTCGCGCCGCGCTCGATCATCAGATCCTTGGCAAACTGCAGCGTCCGGCCCGATTCGAGGATATCGTCGATCAGCAGGATATCACGGCCCTTCACTTCGCTGTCGATGTCCTTGATGATGCGCACGCCCTGCGACACGGTGCCGATGCCATAGCTCGAAAGCGTGATGAATTCGACTTCCGGCGCCAGGCCGACATGGTGCAGCGAGCGGATCAGGTCGGCGGCGAAAATGAACGAGCCCTTGAGGACGGCAATGACCAGCATGTCCTTGGTCGGTCCGGTCGCAATCTGGTCGGCAAGCTCGTCGTTGCGCTTGGCGATCATCTCGGCGGTGAACAGCGGCTCGATTTTTTTGCCGCGAATGACGTGCATACTGGTGCTCCGGTAACTCTAAAATGGGAGCCAGCGTTAACACATGCCTGCCGCGCCCGCATCACTGCGTTTCCGGAATTATCGCGATATCGCCGAATTTTCCACCGGCAAGCTTGAAGCGCCCTGAGAAACGGACAGAAGCCGCGGCATCGATTTTGAGAGATGACGAGGCAATGGTGCCGAATGTGGTCTTGCCATCGCGACTCACGACCCTGAGCCCCGGCGTGACCTTTGCGACGCTCGATCTATTGGTCAGTGTCCCGGTCACCGAGAGGACTTTCATGCCATTGGCATCCTCGCTCTCCACGGAAATATCGCCGATGGTGAAGGGGACGAAAGGCGCTTCAACCACTTTGGCCGAGCTGAGCGCGGAAAAGCCCCCACACAGCCAGAAGACCGCAAAGAACACCGTCACCAGCATGGTGCTGAAGGCCGGCGCCGAGAGTTTTAGCAGCTGGCGTTCGACCACGGCGATCGCGCTGACGGCGACGCGCGTCGCCAGCGGCAGGATCTCGGGCGGCTTGGCTTTGATGCGTGGCCGTGGATTGTCGTTGACCCGGCTCGGCCGGTTCGGCTGACTGCCAATGACTTCGAAGACGGCATCCTCGACAGCAGCGTCACGCGTGGCATCCGGCTCGATGCGTTTGCGGCGCTGAGGCTCCGGCAGCAGGAAGTCTGACGCGTCGATGGTGCGGAAGGCAGTCTTGCGCTGTGCTTGCATGGGGTCGTCCACCGTTCGTTGATGGGGCAAGGCGGATCGAGCCGCAAATGCCGCCATTGAACTTCACGTTTACGAGAAGTAAACTGATATGGTTAATGCTTCGCAAATCACTCGCATTGACGCATTTCCCCTGATTTCGCAGGAACTGGACGAAACATTGATTCATTTCGAAAATGTCGGCCTGCGCTATGGCATGGGGCCAGAGATCCTCAAGGATCTGACATTTGATATTCCGAAAAAATCGTTCCAGTTTCTCACCGGCCCATCGGGCGCCGGCAAGACGACGCTGCTTCGCCTGCTGTTCATGTCGCTGAAGCCGACGCGCGGCCTAATAAAAGTGTTCGGCCGCGACATGTCGGCCATCCCGCAGGCAGAGTTGCCGATGCTGCGGCGTCGCGTCGGTATCGTCTTCCAGGATTTCCGGCTGCTCGACCATCTCACCACCTACGAGAATGTGGCGCTGCCACTCAGGGTGCGCGGCAAGGACGAATCAGGCTATCGCAACGATGTGCTCGAGCTTTTGAAATGGGTGGGTCTCGGTGACCGGATCAACGTGCTGCCGCCGGTTCTTTCTGGCGGCGAAAAGCAGCGCGTGGCAATCGCGCGCGCCCTGATCGACCAGCCCGAGCTGTTGCTGGCCGACGAGCCCACCGGCAATGTCGATCCACCGATGGCCAAGCGCATCCTCAAGTTGTTCATGGAGCTCAATCGCTTTGGAACCGCCGTGGTCATCGCCACCCACGACCTGACGTTGATGGACCAGGTAGAGGCGCGCCGCATGATCCTGACGGCCGGACGGCTAGACCTCTATGACTGACGCCCCATCCGCGCCCGACACCACGAAGAAACAACAGCTGCCGCAACGCGACATAACCTTGCGCCGTATGGCGTCGATCGTGCCGCAGCAGAGTGTCCAGAGCCGTTCGCTGCTGGCGGTGATCGTCATCATGTCGTTTCTGGCCTGCCTGACGATCGGCGCAGTCGGCATGATCCGCGCCACGGCGTCTTCCTGGGCAAGCCAGATTTCGCGCGAGATCACCATCCAGATCAAGCCCGACGACACGATCGACATGGAGAAGGCGCTGGTCCAGGCGCGCGACCTGGCACTGTCCTTCGTCGGCACCAAGAGCGGCAGCATCCTCGACAAGGACGCCACCGCCCGCCTGCTCGAACCCTGGCTCGGCGCGGGCCTGGATATCGACGAATTGCCGGTGCCGCGGCTGGTGATCATCACCATCGACGAGCAGAACCCTCCCGATTTCACCGCCATGCGCACTGAACTGCAGAAGAAGATCCCGCAGGCCTATCTCGACGATCACCGCACTTGGGTCGATCGCTTGGTATCGATGGCGCGGACCACCGTGATCATCGGTTCGGCGGTGTTGGGCCTGGTGTTCTTCGCCATGGTGCTGACCGTAATCTTCGCGACCCGGGGCGCGCTGGCCGGCAATCGGCACATCATCGAGGTGCTGCATTTCGTCGGCGCCGAATCGTCCTTCGTAGCCGAGCAGTTCCAGAAGCACTTCCTGCTGATCTCGCTGAAAGGGGCCCTGGCCGGCGCCTTCCTCGCCGCCTTCTGCTTCGCCGCCGCCGGCTGGTGGCAGACACGCACCATTGCCACCCCGGAAGGCGATCAGGCTGCGGCTCTATTCGGGTCCTTTACGATCGACTGGACCGGCTATGTCGGCATATTCCTGACCATGGTGGTGATCGCAGCGCTCACAACCCTGACGGCACGTTTCACGGTGATGAAGACAATCGACGATATAGATCACATCCGCTCCGACCCCGGCCGGATCGACCAATATCAGCCATGACGAATTCAACGTAGGATGCCTATTTAAAACCCCAAAGTTTGATTAAAATGCGCAAATCATGTCGAATGGCGCTGAAATGAGTGGCGAGGTGAACGACGGGCAAGCGTTTGCTCCCGGCGTCGTCAGTCGGCTTGTGCGCTACTTCCTCAGATTGATCGGCTTTGTCTTGCTGGTTTCATTCGCCGCCTTTTTCGGCGGCTTCCTGATTTTCTACCAGCATGTCGCGACGATGAGCCCGCCTATCCATCCGAAAGCGGATGCGATCGTGGTTCTGACCGGCGGCTACCAGCGCGTCGACCAGGGCGTGCAGCTGCTCGCCAATGGTTCGGGCCAGCGCCTGCTGATCTCCGGCGTCAATCCGGCCACGACAGGCAAGCAGATACGCATGTTGACCCGCAGCCCCACCGATCTCTTCGACTGCTGCGTCGATATCGGCCATGATGCGCTCGACACCGCCGGCAATGCCTCGGAAACCGCTCGCTGGATCAAGGCCAACCACTTCAAGACGGTGATCCTGGTCACCAACAATTATCACATGCCGCGCAGCCTGGCGGAAATCCGCCGTGCCGACGGGCATACCAATTTCATTCCCTATCCCGTCGAAAATGGCCTGTCTCTCAGCGACCTTGCGGCCAAGCCGCTGCTGATCCGCACGCTTGCTTCGGAATATGTAAAGTTCCTGCTGGTCGAAAGCCGCGACTGGATCGGAATTTCGATCTGATCTCCCTTTTCCTTATCCCGTCTATCGGCTAATCAGGGAGCCTCGCCGCTTACCCAGGAAACTTCCGGCATGATCTATCTGCGCTCCGGCCTCTTTCAGCTCGCCTTTTATGTGAGCTTCATCGTCCAGATGATCATCTTCACGCCGATCTATTTCTTCCTGCCGCGTAAAGTCGCCTACAAGATCCCCAAGAACTGGGCAGCCGGCAATCTGTGGCTGGCGGAAAAGATCATCGGCCTGCATTATACGATCGAAGGGCTCGAGAACCTTCCCAAGGGTGGCTACATCATTTCGGCAAAGCACCAGTGCTTCTGGGATACTTTCGCCCTGATCCCGACGCTTCCCGACCCGGTCTACATCCTCAAGCGCGAGCTTCTGTGGATCCCGCTGTTCGGCTGGTATGCCGCCAAGCAGAAGATGATCCCGATCAATCGCGCCGCCAAGAGCCGCGCCATCCCCGAAATGGTCGCCCGCGCCAAGGTGGAACTGGCCCAAGGTCGCGAGCTGATCATCTATCCCGAAGGCACCCGCAAGGCGCCGGGCGACGAGCCGGACTACAAGTATGGCATCGCCCGTCTCTACAGCGACCTCAAGGTTCCGGTCGTGCCGATCGTCATGCATCCCGGCCTGTTCTGGCCGCGGCACGGCTTCATCCGCTATCCCGGTCACGTGAGAATCCGCATCCTCAAGCCGATCGAACCGGGCATGCCGCCGACGGACTTCTTCCGCCATCTCATCGACTATACCGAAACCGCGAGCGACCAGATGCTCCTGCAGACGGTGGCCGAGAACCCGCACGTGCCACTGCCGGAGGTGACGCAGAAGCGTTTGGTGGAGCTTCGCGCCGACAACCAGTCCGTCGCCTGAACCGGGTTTAATCGTAGAGGCACCGGATGTAGTCGCCGGAGCCCTTGGCCCGACGCTCGATCAATCCGGCAAGACGCTTCATGCCCTTGCCGGGCTTCGAGGCAATGCGGGTGATCGGATTGGGCAGCGAGACCGCCAGCAAGGCCGCCTGACGGCGCGTCAACTTCGACGCCGGCACCTTGAAATGATATTGCGACGCCGCCTCGATGCCGTAGATGCCCGGACCCCATTCGGCGATGTTGAGATAGATCTCCATCAACCGCTGCTTGGACCAGACGAAATCGGCGCCAAGGGCCAGCGGCAGTTCCAGCCCCTTGCGGATGAACGACCGTCCGTTCCAAAGGAACAGATTCTTGGCCGTTTGCATCGGAATGGTCGAGGCGCCGCGCGTCGACTCGCCATCCAGCGCATCCTGGATGACCCCATTCATCTGCACCCAGTCGACGCCGTTGTGGATGCAGAACTGGCCATCCTCCGACATCATTACCGCTTGCACGAGATTGGGCGAAATGTCCTCGAACGCTACCCAGCGACGATCATAGCCCTTGAGCGTTGCGAGATCCCAGAGCATCAGGGTCGAGACTGGGTGGACGAACGGCAATGCATAAAGAAGGATCAGCGCACAAGGCAGAAGAGCAAGCGCAATCACCCATTTGACGATCTTTCGGAGACGTTTTCGCATCGGACTGTCAGCGTCTTGCCCTGCCGTGGCCGATGTCTCGGCAACGGGTGACGACTGCTGCACCAAAGCTGCCTCTGGGGTGATGTCCAAATTCCAATGCCCCGGTTTTCCTCGCGTCCCGACACGTGTTCATAAACTGTGAAACGCCGCATTGCCAGTATTTTGACGGCAATTTGCCCTTTCCACAGGCACCTGCCCTGTTGCAAGGCTGGAATTGGCATGCCAAAGAGCGTTTCCATGCAGGACAGGGAATTCTTCGACAGGCTGAAAGCAAACGCACAGGCAGTGGAGACACTGCTGGGCGAACTCCTCTCATCCGATGTGCGCAGCGGCGAGATTGCGCGGCCCGAGCAAATGTTCGCCGCCATGCGCCATGGGGCGCTGAATGGCGGCAAGCGCATGCGGCCGGCGCTGGTGATTGAAAGCGCTGCGCTTTGCGGCGGCGATCCGATCGCAGCCTTGCGTGTCGCCACCGCACTTGAATGTATCCACTGCTATTCGCTGATCCATGACGACTTGCCGGCGATGGACGACGACGATCTTCGCCGCGGCCAGCCGACGGTGCACAAAGCCTTCGACGAGGCCGCCGCAATCCTTGCTGGCGACAGCCTGCTGACCTATGCCTTCGAGCTCGTCGCATCCGACGACACACCCCTGTCGCCCGAGCGCAAGGTGCAGCTGACGGTGGCTCTGGCGCGCGCGGCCGGCGGCGGCGGCATGGCCGGCGGTCAGGCACTCGACCTGCAAGCCGAGACGCGCGCACTCTCCGAGGCCGAAATCACCACAATGCAGGCGATGAAGACCGGCGCCTTGATCCGATTTGCCTGCGAAGCCGGCGCGATCATCGCCGGCGCGAACGCCGAAGAGCGTGCAAACCTGCGCCGCTTCGGCGAGATCATCGGCCTGGCATTCCAGCTGCGCGACGACCTGCTCGACCTCACAGGCGATGGTGCCACGCTCGGCAAAGCAGCCGGCAAGGATGCGGCGCGCGGCAAGGGTACGCTCCCGTCACTTCACGGCGTCGAATGGACCGAGCGGCGGCTGGCGGAGCTGATCGATGAAGCGCAGGCCCTGCTTTCTGCTCATGGTGCAAAAGCCGACATGCTGACCAAACTCGCCTCCTATGTCGCAACGAGAGAACATTGAGATGAGCAAGTTCTGGTCGCCGATCGTCTCGAACCTCAAGCCCTATGTGGCCGGCGAACAGCCGCGCCTTGCTGAACTCATCAAGCTCAACACCAACGAAAACCCCTACGGCCCGTCGCCGAAGGCAATTGCGGCGATCGCCGCCGAAGCGGGCGAACGGCTGCGGCTCTATCCCGATCCATCATCGATGAAGCTCCGGCAAGCCATTGCCAAACGTCATGGCGTTGAAGTCAACGAAGTCTTTGTCGGCAACGGCTCTGACGAGGTGTTGGCACACGCTTTCCAGGCGCTGCTGAAGCATGACAAGCCGCTGTTCTACCCGGATATCACCTACAGTTTCTATCCCACCTATTGCCTGCTGTTCGGCATCACGGCGCAGGAAATTCCGCTCGACGAAAATTTCCTTATCCGGCTAAGCGATTATGGCGCGGATTGCGGCGCGATTATCCTGCCCAATCCGAATGCCCCGACCGGCATCGGCCTGCCGCTCCCCGAAATCGAAGCACTCGTTTCATCGCACCCGGATGTGCCTGTCGTGATCGATGAGGCCTATATCGATTTTGGCGGCGAAACAGCCATTCCGCTGACCCGCAAGTATGACAACCTGCTGGTCGTTCATACCCTGTCCAAGTCACGCTCGCTGGCGGGTCTGCGCGTCGGCTTTGCGATCGGCCAGCGCCCGCTGATCGAGGCGCTGGAGCGGGTCAAGGATTCGTTCAACTCCTATCCGATCGACCGCCTCGCCGAAGCCGGCGCAACTGCCGCCATCGAGGACGAGGAATGGTTCGATGAGACGCGCCGCAAGGTAATGGAATCGCGCGAACGCGTCACCGGCGCGCTCCGCCAGCGTGGTTTCGAAGTACTGCCTTCGCAGGCGAATTTCATCTTCGCTCGCCACAACAAGCACGCGGGCACCGATCTCGCCGCAGCACTTCGCGCTCAGTCGATTCTGGTGCGGCATTTCAACAAACCGAGGATTTCCGATTTTTTGCGCATTTCGATCGGCACGGCAGAAGAATGCGACCGCCTGATCGAAGCGGTCGATTCGATCGTCAGCAACGCTTAAGTCAAAACTCCCATGGGGATATCAGCTCTATCCCTGTCGGCTGGAAATCCTTCAGATTGCGCGTAGCCAGACGGCCTCCATTGACCCGCGTGATCGCTGCAATCATTCCATCTGGCACGGACATGCCCAGGCCTAGCTGTTTCGCCGTGCCCATGATTTCGCCGTAAGCCAGCGCGGCCTCTTCGGTGAGCCCAAAAATCCGGCTTGCAAATCGGCGCCGCCAATCCGACAGCCCTTGTTCAAGCCGGTCGGCTCGCTGATCGGGTCGAATTTTCTGGATGCCAAATGCAATCTCGGCAATGGTGACGGTTGGAAGGGCAAGCTCTGCGTCAAACCGGATCAACCAGGTGATAACCGCTGGATCAGGTGACTTCTTCAACGTTTCGGAAACGACATTTGTGTCGACGAAAATCAAAGATCGATTCCCTCGTGGACTTGCCTGTCCTGTTTAATCAAAGCTTCAAGATCGATATCAGCGGCGCCGTGTTCCGCCAGACGCTGATAGAAGGCGGAGGCCGGCTCGCGGCCAGCCTCGCGGACCTCGTAGGCCTCGAGTGCGCGCTCGACAATATCTGCGATAGAGCGGTTCTCGCGTCGGGCAAGACGATGCGCGATGTCGCGTGCCCGCGCACTGCGTACAGAGAGTTGAGGTTCAGCCATTTCGCTTCTCCTTTTCCCTCAATATAAAGCAACGGCGGCCAGCCATCAAGATGGCAGCGGCCGGCATGATGGCTCAGCAACGCGTGAACGCCATCAAGGCCGGATGACGCAGACGCCTCTTTCCATCGAGCAATCGTTGTTGCTGCTGTTAAGGTCGATGATTCTCACAGTCGAGCTTTCAACGACGACTTCAGATTGAAGCGCAGAGGTTGTGCCGTATGACCACGTGCCCACGCCAGGCTGGTAGTTTATGTCGACGTCACCGGAATAGGTATTGACGCCGCGAACATTGCGATAGGCGCGATAGCCGTCATAACGATGATAATGGCGGCGCGTGTCGATGTTGATCACCACCTTTTGTCGAACACTCACGCGCGGCCTGCCGATCCTGCCCATCACCTGGTGGACGCTGTGATGAGCATGAAACCCCGAATGGCGGTGGCGCTGGTGGCGATTGCCGGCATCGGCATCCGCCACGATCATCGTCGAGGCCAGCAGACCGAGCAATAGGACGAGGGTCTTGGAACGCAAAGACATGACCATCCCTTTCGATGACCGACGGGCCGGCCGAAGCAGCCGCCACAATCGTTAACAAATAGTTAACACCCGACATTCATGGAAATCAATGCTGGTGCCGTGTCGCGCGCCGCGAACTTCCACTATGGTTAACGACCGCTGGCGATGTTTTTGAAAAGACTTGAAATAAATAATCGATTAAATCGGACTTACATCTTTCGCAGGGCTTGCAGCGGCGCAATACGGCTATTAAACAGCGTTTTGACGCAGTGCACATCAAACACGCCAGCGCCTTTTCGACTGCGCCGAATTCAGGCGCGTGACATTGCCCTCCCGGGAGGTTCCTAATGGCGAACGCGGCAAAAAACCGTCCTTTGTCTCCCCACCTGCAAATCTACAAGTTCATCCCGACGATGGCCAGTTCCATCACCCACCGCATCACCGGCGGTGCGCTGTATTTCGGTACGTTGCTTGTCGCCTGGTGGCTGATCGCAATCGCCTCCGGCGAAAATTATTATGCCGTCGTCAGCGCGGTGTTCGGCTCGATCATCGGCCAGATCATCCTGTTCGGCTTCACATGGGCGCTGGTGCAGCATCTGCTCGGCGGACTGCGCCATTTCATGTGGGACCTCGGCTACGGTTTCGAAAAACATTTCACCACCAGGATGGCCAAGGCGACCTTCGTCGCCGCGCCCATCATCACGGTCCTGCTCTGGGTCGTCGGTTATCTCGTTCGCTGAGGATTACTCCATGGATATGCGTACGCCTCTCGGCAAGGTTCGCGGGCTTGGCTCGGCCAAGGACGGCACCGATCATTTCTGGCGCCAGCGCCTGACGGCAGCGGCCAATGTGCCGCTCATCCTGTTCTTCATCGGGTTCATCATCGCCCACAGCAACTCGTCCTATGCAGAAGTGCGTACTGCCCTCGGCAACCCCTTCGTGGCTGTCATCATGGGCCTGGTGGTGATTTCCGGCCTCGTTCACATGCGCCTCGGCATGCAGGTGATCATCGAGGATTACGTCCATCACGAGGGCGGTAAAGTCGCCCTTCTGATGCTGAATACATTTTTCACGGTTCTCGTCGGCGCGCTCTGTCTTTTCGCCGTCCTGAAGACCGGTTTTGCAGGATAATGGTCATGGCAGTACCTTCTTCTCCCGCGTCTGGCGGCAAGGCCTATGAGTATGTCGACCATTCCTACGACGTCGTCGTCGTGGGTGCCGGCGGCGCTGGCCTCCGCGCCACGCTCGGCATGGCCGAACAGGGCTTCAAGACGGCCTGCATCACCAAGGTCTTCCCGACCCGCTCGCATACGGTCGCGGCCCAGGGCGGCATTGCCGCTTCGCTGCGCAACATGACGCCGGACAGCTGGCAATGGCACCTCTACGACACCGTCAAGGGTTCCGACTGGCTCGGCGACGTCGATGCCATGCAGTATCTGACCATGGAAGCGCCGAAGGCTGTTTACGAGCTTGAACACTACGGCGTGCCCTTCTCGCGCACCGAAGACGGTCGCATCTACCAGCGCCCATTCGGCGGCCACATGCAGAATTACGGCGAAGGTCCTCCGGTGCAGCGCACCTGCGCGGCTGCCGACCGCACCGGCCACGCCATCCTGCATACGCTTTACGGCCAATCGCTGCGCCACAACGCCGAATTCTTCATCGAGTATTTCGCGCTCGACCTGATCATGTCGGCCGATGGCCGCTGCACCGGCGTCGTCGCCTGGAACCTCGACGACGGCACGATCCATCGCTTTAGCGCCAAGATGGTCGTGCTGGCGACCGGCGGCTACGGCCGCGCTTATTTCTCCGCCACCTCGGCACATACCTGCACCGGCGACGGCGGCGGCATGATCGCTCGTGCCGGCCTACCACTCCAGGACATGGAATTCGTGCAGTTCCACCCGACCGGTATCTATGGCGCCGGCTGTCTGATCACCGAAGGCGCGCGCGGCGAAGGCGGTTACCTCGTCAACTCCGAGGGCGAGCGTTTCATGGAGCGCTATGCACCGAACGCGAAGGATCTTGCCTCGCGGGACGTCGTATCGCGCTGCATGACGCTGGAGATTCGCGAAGGTCGCGGCGTCGGCAAGGCCAAGGACCATATCTTCCTGCATCTCGACCATCTCGACCCGGCCGTGCTGCACGAACGCCTGCCCGGCATTTCCGAATCGGCAAAGATTTTTGCTGGTGTCGATGTGACACGCGAGCCAATCCCGGTGCTGCCGACCGTCCATTACAACATGGGCGGCATCCCGACCAACTATTGGGGCGAAGTCCTCAATGCCAATGCCGACAATCCCGAGCGGATCGCGCCGGGCCTGATGGCTGTCGGCGAAGCCGGCTGCGCCTCAGTGCATGGTGCCAATCGCCTCGGTTCCAACTCGCTGATCGACCTCGTCGTCTTCGGCCGCGCCGCCGCCATCCGCGCCGGTGAAGTCATCGACCGCGCCTCGTCGATTCCGGCGCTCGATGTCGCCGCTTGCGACAAGATCATGGAACGCTTCGACAAACTGCGCCACGCCAACGGCTCGACGCCGACCGCAGTGCTGCGTGAAAAGATGCAGCGGACGATGCAGGAAGACGCAGCCGTGTTCCGCACGCAGGAATCGCTGGAATCCGGCTGCAAGCGCATGAGCGCCATCTGGAAGGAACTGCCCGACATCAAGGTCACCGACCGCTCGATGATCTGGAATTCCGATCTGGTCGAAACGCTGGAGCTCGAAAACCTGATGGCCAACGCCATCACCACGGTCTATGGCGCCGAGGCCCGCAAGGAGAGCCGCGGGTCACATGCCCGCGAAGACTATGTCGACGGCCCGTTCGGCGGCCGCGATGATGTCAACTGGCGCAAGCACACCCTTTCCTGGGTCAGCGACGCAGGCGACGTCAAGCTCGACTACCGCCCGGTGCATACAAAGCTCATCGCAGAAGGCATCGATCCGCACAAGATCGAGCCGAAGGCACGGGTGTATTGAGTGGGCATCGGTGGTATTTTGTCGAGATATGAGGTTTGATTTTCCGGAATACGGAGCGTTGCAATGGGTGAAATGCGCATCAAAATCGAGGACGAAGTTCTCTTAACACGGCTTGCAGATCTTGCCCGAGAGCATAACCGATCCGTCGATCAGGAAATTGTGGCGTTGTTGCAGGTAGCGCTTGCGGCGCGCCCGCGCCGTGAAGATCTTCCGGCAATAGCAGCGCGGATCGCGGCAATGACGCCGAAAGGCGTAAAGCAGACGGACAGTGTCGAGATCTTGCGCGAGGTGCGCGACAATTGAAGCTGGTGATCGATACTTCGGTGGTCATCAAGTGGTTCGTCGAGGAGGCCGACTTCGATAGGGCACGCCTTCTGGTTGAGCCCTCGATTCAACGGATTGCCCCGGAATTGGTGATAGCCGAAGCAGCGAATGTGCTGCAGAGGAAAATGCGTGTCGGTGAGTTGGGCGCTGGTCATGCGACATACGCTGTGGGGAACCTGCAGTATTTTTTTGATGAACTTATCGCCTCGGTTTCCCTGATCGAAAAGGGATTTGAATTGTCGAAGTCACTCGATCATTCGGTTTACGATTGTATGTATCTTGCGGCAGCCTTGATGGAAGATGATCGAAGGCTGGTTACGAGCGATATGAAGTTCGTCGATAAGGCCGCGGCCGCCGGCTTCGGCGAAAGAATATGGAACTTGAAAGTCGCCAGCGAGGCTTTCGCCCGGACAGGAAAACGGTAATGGTTGAACTCACTCTCCCCAAGAATTCGACGATGTCGGAAGGCAAGACCTGGCCGAAGCCGGAAGGCGCCAGGAATGTCCGCGAGTACCGCATCTATCGCTGGTCGCCGGATGACGGCAAGAACCCGACGATCGACACATTCTACATCGATGTCGACGATTGCGGTCCGATGGTGCTCGACGCGCTGATCTACATCAAGAACAACATCGATCCGACGTTGACCTTCCGCCGTTCCTGCCGCGAAGGCATCTGTGGCTCTTGCGCCATGAACATCGACGGCACCAACACGCTCGCCTGCACCAAGGGCATGGAAGAGGTCAAGGGCACGGTCAAGATCTACCCGCTGCCGCACATGCCCGTCGTCAAGGACCTGGTGCCGGACCTCAGCAATTTCTACGCCCAGCACCGCTCCATCGAGCCCTGGCTGAAGACCGTGTCGCCCGAGCCGGCCAAGGAATGGAAGCAGAGCCACGAGGATCGCCAGAAGCTCGACGGCCTCTATGAATGCATCCTCTGCGCCTGCTGCTCGGCCTCCTGTCCCAGCTACTGGTGGACCGGCGATCGCTATCTCGGTCCCGCCGTGCTGCTGCAGGCCTATCGCTGGCTGATCGATTCCAGAGACGAAGCCAAGGGCGAGCGCCTCGACAATCTCGAGGACCCGTTCCGGCTCTATCGCTGCCACACGATCATGAACTGCGCCCAGGCCTGCCCGAAAGGCCTGAACCCGGCCAAGGCCATCGCTGAAATCAAGAAGATGATGGTGGAGCGCCGGCTCTGACCACGATGCTCGCAGGTTTTGCTGCCGATTCCGTCCAGCAGATTAGAGCCCGGCTCGATCTTGCCCGGCAAACGGGGGCAAAGATCCTGTTCGCAATCGAAAGCGGCAGCCGTGCATGGGGCTTTCCGTCGCCGGACAGCGATTACGACTGCCGCTTCATCTATATTTGGCCAGCCGAAGACCATCTGGCATTAAACGTCCAGCGCGACGTCATCGAGTTCCCGATCGAGAGCGAGATCGATGCAGGTGGCTGGGATCTGCGTAAGGCACTGCTGCTGGCGTTGAAGGGCAATGCCGTCATCGTCGAATGGGTAAACTCGCCGCATGTCTACGAGGAAGTCGACGGCTTCCGTGCATCGCTGAGGAAGTTGCTGGCCGAGATTGTCGAACCCGGCCTTGTAGCCCGTCACTATGTCGGACTTCTGAGGCGGCATAGCCCGGCGAATACCGCTGACGTCAAGCTGAAAAGGCTGTTCTACGCACTTCGGCCGGCACTTTCGCTCCAATATATGCAAGAGCGCGGCTTTCGAGAATTGCCTCCCATGGATCTCGGGCAACTGCTCGAGGGTGTCACTCTAAGCCAGGACCTCCGCCAACTCATTGATGTCATGGTAGAAACTAAGAAGATCACCCGTGAGATGGGAACCGGGCCAGTGCCTGCACCATTGACGGAGTATCTCGACATCGCGATGGCAAACTACGCAGATCTCGCCGACAGGCTGGACAAGCCCAGCCCATCCGATGTAACGGAGCGCTACCGCGTTGCACAAAATTTTTATCGGAATACAGTTCTGGGTGCTTCGATAGGATGAAACCTCGGCAGTTATCGCTTGATTAACCATATCGGCCTACGGTAATTCCGCCATATTTTTCCGGTTGTGAGTGACAAGCCGGTACGAGTTCAAGGAGTTGGGGATGCGGATTTCGCTTTCTGTCGTGTCAATCGCGGTGGCCGTCATGCTGTCTGGCTGCGCCAGCGACCGGATGGATACCTATCAGGATTCTGCCGCCAAGCCGCAGCCGCTGGAAGCGCAGCCCGTGGCGCCGGTCGAGGCTGGCCAGCTGCCGGACCCGACCACCGATACCGCCCAATTCCCGCAAAAGCCGGTCGTTGATCCCGCGCTCGGACAGACCCAGACGGCGGACGCCTCCGCTGCGGCAGCCGGCATGGACGTCAAGAAGGAGCAGATGGTGGGTGGCTGGAAGGTCAATGCCGGCGGCTCCAACTGTGATATGTTCCTGACGCTGACCAATCTCGGCTCCGGCTCGCGCGGTGGCACCCGCGGCTGCTCAGGCGAACTGGTGGCGATGGGCTCCTGGGAAGTCGCAGGCAAGCAGGTCGTTCTCAAGGATCGCGCCGGCAATCCCCTGGCACGTCTCTACAAGACAGCCGAGAACCGCTTCGATGGTTCACTCGCTTCGTCCGGCCAGCCTGTGAGCCTTTCCCGCTAAGCCTGAACCGGATTTTTCCCGATGAAGCCACCGCCGGACTACTCCGCAAGCGTCGTCGAGCGCTTGGAAGTCATGGTGGCCGAGGGAAAAGTCCAGAAAGACCCGCAGCAATTTGCCATTGCGCGCCGTCTCGACGGCGTGCTGGACGCCTTTCATGCGCGCAAGCCCGCTGCAAAAGGCTCGGCGCTCGGCTGGCTGTTTGCCTCTCGGCGCAAAACTGAAGATCCGATAAAGGGCCTTTATATCCACGGCAGCGTCGGCCGCGGCAAGACCATGCTGATGGACATGTTCTTCGGCATTGCGCCGATCCAGCGCAAGCGCCGCGCGCATTTCAATGAATTCATGGCCGATGTGCACAATCGCATCCACGCCCATCGGCAGAAGCTGAAGAATGGCGAGACCCGCCAGGCCGACCCCGTGCCGCCGGTCGCTGCCAGCCTGCATGCCGAGGCCGTACTCCTCTGCTTCGACGAATTCTCGGTGACCGACATCGCCGACGCGATGATCCTGTCACGCCTGTTCACCGAGCTTTTCCGGCTGGGTTCCGTATTGATAGCCACGTCGAATGTCGAGCCGGACAATCTCTATCGTGACGGTCTTAATCGAGGCCTGTTCCTGCCCTTCCTTAATGTCCTCAAGCAGAATGTCGATATCGTCTCGCTCGACACGCCAACCGACTACCGGATGGAAAAAACCAGGAGCCTGCCGGTCTGGCTGGTGCCGATCGATGGGGTCAACGACACGCGAATCGAGGCCGCCTGGCGCGAGGTGACCGCCGGGGAAAAATGCCTGCCTGAGTCGATTCAGATGAAGGGCCGCCACATCGTCGTGCCCAGCGCGGCAAACGGTTGCGCCCGTTTTACTTTCCGCGATCTCTGCGAAGCACCACTTGGAGCAACCGACTTTCTGGCCATCGCGGCGCGCTACCACACCTTGGTGGTGGAGCACATACCGATTCTGGCACCAGAAAAGCGCAATGAAACCAAACGCTTCATCAATCTCATCGATACGTTATATGATCATCAAATTCGCCTGATAGCATCCGCTGCAGCAATGCCGGAAGACCTGCTTCCGGTGCGCAAGGGAACGGTCGGCTTCGAGTTCGACCGCACCGCCTCCCGCCTCTTCGAGATGCGCAGCGCGGACTATCTGCAAGCCTGGAGCAAGGCTCGCGAAAATTTGGTTGCCTCGTAAATTAATTGACGTTTACGTAAGAACATTTATATCTAACCGATTGAATTTGCTAGGCCCAAATTTATCTGTTGAAATTTTAAGGTTTTGAGCTTAAGCCCATCGCCATTGGAGCGAGGTATGCCAAACCGCGCCCCGCAGTCTAACTATGAAGGACATATTCCATGGCGCGTAAGAAAATCGCACTCATCGGTTCGGGCATGATCGGCGGCACGCTGGCGCATCTCGCGGGCATGAAGGAACTGGGTGACGTCGTATTGTTCGACATTGCCGACGGCATTCCGCAGGGCAAGGGTCTCGATATTGCTGAATCCTCCCCTGTCGACGGCTTCGACGCCAATTATTCCGGCGCGAGTGATTACTCCGCCATCGAAGGTGCTGATGTCTGCATCGTCACCGCAGGCGTGCCGCGCAAGCCCGGCATGAGCCGTGACGATCTGCTCGGCATCAACCTCAAGGTCATGGAACAGGTCGGCGCGGGCATCAAGAAATATGCCCCCAACGCTTTCGTGATCTGCATCACCAACCCGCTCGACGCTATGGTCTGGGCACTGCAGAAGTTCTCCGGCCTGCCGAAGAACATGGTCGTCGGCATGGCCGGCGTTCTCGACTCTGCGCGCTTCCGCTATTTCCTGGCGCAGGAATTCAACGTCTCCGTCGAAGACGTCACCGGCTTCGTGCTTGGCGGCCACGGCGACACGATGGTTCCCCTTGCTCGTTACTCGACGATCGGCGGCATTCCGCTGACCGACCTCGTCACCATGGGCTGGGTCACCAAGGAACGCCTCGAAGAAATCATCCAGCGCACCCGTGACGGCGGCGCCGAGATCGTCGGCCTGCTGAAGACCGGCTCGGCCTATTACGCTCCGGCGGCTGCGGCCATCATGATGGCTGAATCCTTCCTGAAGGACAAGAAACGCGTCCTGCCCTGCGCGGCGCACCTCACCGGCCAGTACGGCGTCAAGGACATGTATGTCGGCGTTCCCACGGTCATCGGTGCCGGCGGCGTCGAGCGCATCATTGAAGTCGACCTCAACGGTCCGGAAAAGGCAGCTTTCGACAAGTCCGTCGGCGCCGTCGCCGGTCTTTGCGAGGCCTGCATCACCATCGCGCCGGCTCTCAAGTAAGCCCGACCAGCAAGCTCGATACGTCCCACTGACAGGATCAGAGACATGAACATTCATGAATATCAGGCCAAAGCCCTTCTCAAGGGTTTTGGCGCCCCGGTGGCCGAAGGTGTCGCCATCTTCTCCGCCGGTGAAGCGGAAGCCGCTGCCAAGCAGCTCCCCGGCCCGCTTTACGTGGTCAAGAGCCAGATCCACGCCGGCGGCCGCGGCAAGGGCAAGTTCAAGGAGCTCGGCCCCGACGCCAAGGGGGGCGTGCGCCTCGCCAAGTCGATCGACGAAGTCGTTGCCAACTCCAAGGAGATGCTCGGCAACACGCTGGTGACCAAGCAGACCGGTCCCGCCGGCAAGCAGGTTAATCGTCTTTACATCGAAGACGGCGCCGACATCGACCGCGAGCTTTATCTCTCGCTGCTCGTCGACCGCGCGGTCGGCCAGGTTTCCTTCGTCGTTTCGACCGAAGGCGGCATGGACATCGAAACCGTGGCCCACGAGACGCCGGAAAAGATCATCAACGTCGCGATCGACCCGGTTGCCGGCGTTACCGCCGAAAACCTCAAGGCACTGACCTCGGCGCTGAAGCTCGAAGGCGAAGCCAAGGCCGACGCCGAAAAGCTCTTCCCGATCCTCTACAAGGCCTTTGTCGAAAAGGACATGAGCCTGCTCGAGGTCAACCCGCTGATCGTCATGAAGAATGGCCGCATGCGGGTTCTGGACGCCAAGATGTCCTTCGACGGCAACGCCCTGTTCCGTCACGAAGACGTGGTTGCACTCCGCGACACGACCGAGGAAGACGCCAAGGAAATCGAGGCATCCAAGTATGACCTCGCCTATGTCGCTCTCGATGGCAATATCGGCTGCATGGTCAATGGTGCCGGCCTTGCCATGGCAACCATGGACATTATCAAGCTCTATGGCGCAGAGCCCGCGAACTTCCTCGATGTTGGCGGTGGCGCCAACAAGGAGAAGGTTACGGCTGCCTTCAAGATCATCACCGCCGATCCGGCCGTGAAGGGCATCCTGGTCAACATCTTCGGCGGCATCATGAAATGCGATGTCATCGCCGAAGGCGTGATCGCTGCCGTCAAGGAAGTCGGCCTCAAGGTTCCGCTTGTGGTTCGCCTCGAAGGCACCAATGTCGAACTGGGCAAAAAGATCATCAACGAAAGCGGCCTGAACGTGATTTCGGCCGACGACCTCGATGACGCCGCCCAGAAGATCGTCAAAGCCGTCAAGGGCTAAGGAATATGAGAGCCGTCATCGCCTTTGCTGTGATGGCTCTTATCGCTTGCTGGTTTTGGTGGCAGGAAGAAGAAAAATGGTGCGGGGCTTTCTACGAAGGTACCTCACCGGTGGCGGCTACGATTTGCTTGCCCCTTTCTCCTTTCGTCGCCCTCGGCATTGTTTTGATTAGTGGCGTCGCCATCCTCTGGATGAAGCTTCGCAAACGCCAAACTTAGAGATCGGGATTTACGCATGTCCATTCTCATCGACAAAAACACAAAGATCCTGGTTCAGGGTCTGACCGGCAAGACCGGCACGTTCCACACCGAACAGGCGCTCGCCTATCACGGCACCAAGATGGTCGGTGGTATCCATCCCAAGAAGGGTGGCGAGACCTGGACCGGCGCCAAGGGCGAACAGCTGCCGATCTTCAAGTCGGTTGCCGAAGGCCGCGATGCCACCGGCGCCGATGCCTCGGTCATCTACGTGCCGCCAGCCGGTGCCGCCGAAGCGATCATCGAAGCCATCGATGCCGAGATCCCGCTGATCGTCTGCATCACCGAAGGCATTCCGGTCGCCGACATGATCAAGGTCAAGGCCAGGCTCGACAAGTCGAAGTCGCGCCTGATCGGACCGAACTGCCCGGGCGTCATGACCCCGGACGAGTGCAAGATCGGCATCATGCCGGGAAATATCTTCAAGAAGGGTTCGGTCGGGGTTCTTTCCCGTTCCGGAACGCTTACATATGAAGCTGTGTTCCAGACCACCAATGAAGGCCTCGGCCAGACGACGGCTGTCGGCATCGGCGGCGACCCGGTCAAGGGTACCGAATTCATCGATATCCTCGAAATGTTCCTGGCTGACGACGCGACCAAGTCGATCATCATGATCGGCGAAATCGGCGGTTCGGCCGAGGAAGATGCTGCCCAGTTCATCAAGGACGAAGCCAAGAAGGGCCGAGCTAAGCCGATGGTCGGCTTTATCGCCGGCCGCACGGCACCTGCGGGCCGCACCATGGGCCATGCCGGCGCCGTGATTTCGGGCGGCAAGGGTGGCGCTGAAGACAAGATCGCAGCGATGGAATCGGCAGGCATCCGTGTCTCGCCGTCACCCGCACGCCTTGGAAAAACCTTGGTCGAAGTGCTCAAGGGTTGATCCCGAAAGCGGGAGCCAACGCTCCCGCTCTCACCACTTTGCCGGCAGCGTCCGGTGACGAAAAACGACAGGAGGCGGAGCAAAAACTCCGCAATGGAAAAATGGCAAGGCAAGAGGCCAACCAGCAGTTTTCAGCAACTTCGTTCCTCGATGGCGCCAATGCGCTCTATATCGAGCAGCTCTATGCACGCTTCCAGGAAAATCCCGGATCGGTGAGCGCCGAGTGGCAGGAATTCTTCCGTGCCCTCGAAGATAGCCCCGCAGATATTTCCAAGGCAGCCAAGGGCGCCTCCTGGCAGAAGAAGAACTGGCCCGTGCCACTCAACGGCGAGCTGGTCAGTGCGCTGGATGGCGACTGGCCGGCGGTCGAAAAGGCCGTAGCCAAGAAGATCGAGGCGAAAGCTGTCGAGATCACCGGCAAGCCTGCAAGCCCCGAAGAAATCCAGCGGGCCGCGCGTGATTCCGTCCGCGCCATCATGATGATCCGCGCCTATCGCATGCGCGGTCACCTGCATGCCAAGCTCGATCCGCTGGAAATTGCCGCCCCCGTCGAGGATTACCGCGAACTGTCGCCGTCCAATTACGGCTTCGGCCCCGAAGACATGGATCGCAAGATCTTCATCGACAACGTGCTTGGCCTGCAATACGCGACCGCGCGCGAGATGATCGAACTGCTTGAGCGCACCTACTGCTCGACGCTCGGCGTCGAGTTCATGCATATCTCCGATCCGGAGATCAAGCAG
The DNA here is from genome assembly GCF_057787725.1 of Shinella sp. OV683. Classification (NCBI taxonomy): domain Bacteria; kingdom Pseudomonadati; phylum Pseudomonadota; class Alphaproteobacteria; order Hyphomicrobiales; family Rhizobiaceae; genus Shinella; species Shinella sp. OV683. The sequence goes on along the minus strand of NZ_CM173543.1, from coordinate 5,239,335 downwards.
TGGATCCAGGAACGCATCGAAGGCCCCGACAAGGGCGTCGATTTCACCCCTGAAGGCAAGAAGGCGATCCTCTCCAAGCTGATCGAGGCCGAGGGCTTCGAACAGTTCATCGACGTCAAGTACAAGGGCACCAAGCGCTTTGGTCTCGACGGCTCGGAATCGCTGATTCCGGCGCTTGAACAGATCATCAAGCGTGGCGGCTCCGAAGGCTTGCAGGAAATCGTCCTCGGCATGGCCCATCGCGGCCGCCTCAACGTGCTGACCAACGTCATGCACAAGCCGCACCGCGCGGTCTTCCACGAATTCAAGGGCGGCTCCTATGCGCCTGACGATGTCGAAGGCTCGGGCGACGTCAAGTACCATCTCGGCGCCTCCTCCGACCGTGAATTCGACGGCAACAAGGTTCACCTGTCGCTGACAGCCAACCCATCGCATCTGGAAATCGTCGACCCCGTCGTCATGGGCAAGGCGCGCGCCAAGCAGGACCAGCTCGCCACCCAGTGGGACGGCGATATCATTCCGCTCAAGGAGCGCTCCAAGGTGCTGCCGCTGCTGCTGCACGGCGATGCGGCATTTGCCGGCCAGGGCGTGATTTCCGAAATTCTCGGCCTGTCCGGCCTGCGCGGCCACCGTGTCGCCGGCACGATGCATTTCATCATCAACAACCAGATCGGTTTCACCACCAATCCGGCCTTCTCGCGCTCGTCGCCCTATCCGTCCGACGTTGCCAAGACGATCGAGGCGCCGATCTTCCACGTCAACGGTGACGATCCGGAAGCTGTCGTTTTTGCGGCGAAGATCGCCACCGAATTCCGCATGAAGTTCTACAAGCCTGTCGTCATCGACATGTTCTGCTACCGCCGCTACGGCCACAATGAAGGCGACGAGCCTTCATTCACGCAGCCGAAGATGTACAAGGTCATCCGATCGCACAAAACGGTCGTGCAGATCTATGGCGAACGCCTGATTGCCGAGGGCCTGATCACCCAGGGCGAGCTTGAGAAGATGCGGGCCGATTGGCGCGCCAGTCTCGAGCAGGAATTCGAAGCCGGCCAGGCCTACAAGCCCAACAAGGCCGACTGGCTCGACGGCGTGTGGTCCGGTCTCAGGACCGCAGACAATGCCGACGAGCAGCGTCGCGGCAAGACTGCCGTGCCGATGAAGCAGCTCAAGGAAATTGGCCGCAAGCTCTCCGAGATTCCGGAAGGCTTCAAGGCGCACAAGACCATCCAGCGCTTCATGGAAAACCGCTCGCAGATGGTCCAGACGGGTGAAGGTATCGACTGGGCAATGGGCGAAGCCCTTGCCTTCGGCGCACTCTGCCTCGATGGCCACAAGATCCGCCTGTCCGGCCAGGATTGCGAACGCGGCACGTTCTCGCAGCGTCATTCGGTTCTCTACGATCAGGAAACCGAAGACCGTTACATCCCGCTCGCCAATCTGTCGGCGACCCAGGCAAAGTTCGAGGTCATCAACTCGATGCTGTCCGAAGAAGCCGTGCTTGGCTTCGAATACGGCTACTCGCTGGCCCGTCCGAACGCGCTGACGCTCTGGGAAGCCCAGTTCGGCGACTTCGCCAACGGCGCCCAGGTGGTGTTCGACCAGTTCATCTCGTCGGGCGAACGCAAGTGGCTGCGCATGTCAGGCCTCGTCTGCCTGCTGCCGCACGGCTATGAAGGTCAGGGTCCGGAGCATTCCTCGGCCCGCCTTGAGCGCTTCCTGCAGATGTGCGCCGAAGACAACATGCAGGTCGCCAACGTCACGACCCCGGCCAACTACTTCCACATCCTGCGCCGGCAGATGAAGCGCGACTTCCGCAAGCCGCTGATCCTGATGACGCCGAAGTCATTGCTGCGCCACAAGAAGGCAGTTTCTTCGCTGTCCGAGATGGCAGGCGAATCCTCTTTCCATCGCCTGCTCTGGGACGATGCGGAAGTCATCAAGGACGGCCCGATCAAGCTGCAGAAGGATGCCAAGATCCGTCGCGTCGTGATCTGCACCGGCAAGGTCTATTACGACCTGCTGGAGGAACGCGAAAAGCGCGGTATCGACGACATCTACCTGTTGCGCGTCGAACAGCTCTATCCGTTCCCGGCCAAGGCACTGATCAACGAACTCAGCCGCTTCCGTCATGCCGAAATGGTCTGGTGCCAGGAAGAGCCGAAGAACATGGGCGCCTGGTCGTTCATCGATCCGTATCTGGAATGGGTGCTGGCGCATATCGATGCCAAGTATCAGCGCGTTCGCTATACGGGCCGGCCGGCCGCTGCCTCCACGGCAACGGGCTTGATGTCCAAGCATCTTGCGCAGCTCGCCGCCTTCCTCGAAGACGCACTCGGCAGCTGAGGACAGAGCGATGGGCTACTTTCATCTGAAGCTCATCGCACCGCGACCGACTTTTCCCTTCGACATGAGCGAAGCGGAAAAGACGGCCATGAACGCGCATGCCCAATATTGGCGGGGGCTGGCTGAAAAGAAGCTGGCCGTCGCCGTCGGACCGGTATTCGATCCCAAAGGCCCGTGGGGCATGGCGGTGGTCGAGACCGAAAACGAGGCGGAAGCAGAAGCGCTCGGCGAGGCCGATCCGGTCGTCAAGGCGCTACTCGGTTTTCGCTATGAAGTTGCACCTATTCCTTCGCTCATTCTTCGCGAAAACTGAAACCAGACATTCCTCAAACGTCAAACATTCAGGAACTGAACAATGTCCACCGAAATCCGCGTCCCTACCCTTGGCGAATCCGTCAGCGAAGCCACGATTGGATCCTGGTTCAAGAACGTCGGGGATACGGTCAAGGCCGATGAAATTCTCTGTGAGCTCGAAACCGACAAGGTGACGGTCGAAGTCCCCGCACCGGCCGCCGGCATTCTTTCCGAAATCACCGCCAAGGCTGGCGACACCGTCGCGCCGGGTGGCCTGCTCGGCCAGATCTCGGCCAGCACCGGTGCTGCCGCGGCCCCCGCTGCCAAGCCTGCCGAACCCGCGCCTGTCGCTGCGGCTCCGGTGGCAGCACCTGCCCAGGCAGCCATGCCCGCTGCGCCCTCTGCTGCCAAGCTGATAGCCGACAGCAGTGTCGCTGTGGCCGAAGGTTCGGGCAAGCGCGGCCAGGTGCTCAAGGAAGACGTGCTCGCCGCCATCGCCAAGAGCTCGTCCGTTGCAGCGCCGGCCGTCGTGCCTGCTGCTGCGCGCCCGACTTCATCGGCTGACGACCAGGTTCGTGAAGAACGCGTCAAGATGACCCGTCTTCGCCAGACGATCGCACGCCGGCTCAAGGACGCACAGAACGCTGCGGCCATGCTGACCACCTATAACGAAGTCGATATGTCGGCCGTCATGGCGCTGCGCACCAAATACAAGGACGTCTTTGAGAAGAAGCATGGCGTCAAGCTCGGCTTCATGGGCTTCTTCACCAAGGCCGTGACCCACGCGCTCAAGGAAATTCCATCCGTCAACGCCGAGATCGACGGCACCGACATCATCTTCAAGAACTATGCCCATATCGGCGTCGCCGTCGGGACCGACAAGGGTCTTGTCGTGCCTGTCGTGCGCGATGCTGACCAGATGTCGATCGCCGAGATCGAGAAGGATATCAGTCGGTTGGGCAAGGCTGCCCGCGATGGGCAGCTTTCGATGGCCGACATGCAGGGCGGCACCTTCACCATCTCCAACGGTGGCGTCTATGGTTCGCTGATGTCCTCGCCGATCCTCAATGCACCGCAGTCCGGCATTCTCGGCATGCACAAGATCCAGGATCGCCCGATGGCGATCGGCGGTCAGGTCGTCATCCGCCCGATGATGTATCTGGCGCTCAGCTACGATCACCGCATCGTCGACGGCAAGGAAGCGGTCACCTTCCTCGTCCGCGTCAAGGAAAGCCTCGAGGATCCGGAACGCCTGATTCTCGACCTCTAAGAACTAGCCAAGGCCGCCTTCGGGCGGCCTTTCCTTCCCGCGAGACGTTGCCGATGTCGACCGAATTGCTTTGCCTTGTCTGGAGTACGGCCCTCGGCTTCGCCTATATCAGCGGGCAAGTCGTCGTGCTCTATGCCGAGCGAGGAATTCGCAGCTATGATTCCAGGCGCGACAGGGTGTTCACGCCAGGACTTTACACATCACGCAGCGATCGGGCGCTGAGGAATCTCCTCGAGACCTATCCGTTCTTCGTCGCTCTCGTGGTAGCCGCCGAGCTTTCCGGCGGCAGGGACTGGTTCACGGCCTGGGGCGCGATCGTCTATATCGCCGCCCGGGTGTTATATTGGCCGTTCTATGTGGCAGGCCTCGGCTACCTGCGGACAACAACCTGGACCATTGCCGGCATCGGCCTTGCCATGATGTTCATCGGCGTGCTTTTCTGATTGCATTCAACTGGCCTGCTCGGAGACTGACATGCATCACTATCTCATCGAAATAGCCTCGCTGATGGCGATCTTCTCCTTCGTGATCGTCTCGCCGGGCGCGGATCTCGCCATGGTCATCCGCCAATCCGTCGTGCATGGCAGGCGCGCAGCGATCTTGACGTCATTCGGCATCGGCACGTCGCTGATATTCCACATGACCTATACGATCCTCGGGCTTGGGCTGATCATCTCGCAGTCGATCCTGCTGTTCAACATCGTCAAGTGGCTGGGCGTCGCCTACCTCATCTATATCGGCATTTCGGCGCTGAGGGCCGGCAAGACCGACGTCAACGCCATGGCTGCAACCGGCACCAGCGATAGCAGGCGGCAATCGAAGAAAAAGGCGTTCCTGCTCGGCTTCATGGCCAATGCGCTGAACCCGAAGCCAGTGTTCTTCTTCCTGTCGGTGTTTTCGAGTGTCGTCAGTCACGACACGCCCGACAGCGTCAAATTCGTCTATGGCTTGGTGATGGCGAGCGGCCTGATCGCCTGGTTCGTCGGCGTCTCCTTCTTCATGACCACGGCGCGGATGCGTGCAGCTTTCAGCCGGGCCTCGAAATGGATCGACCGCGTCAGCGGCGTGGTGTTCATAGGCTTCGGCCTGAAACTCGCGACTGAAAAGGCTGGCTGAGATGATGCGCCGCTGGATGACAATAATGACCAGTGCCGCGCTCCTGGCGCCATCTCTTGGCCATGCCGCATGCGTCCAGCAGAAAGCCTTCTACGGCGACAGGGACGGCGCCTATGAACTGTCCTTCGAGCCGGTGGATTCCGACGCTGCGTCCTCCAGCCACCGCATCAAGGTCAAAATCAACAATTCCGAAGTGGTGCTCGACGGCTATGTCATGCCGTCCGAACCCGTCAACCGATCGAACGGCATCCTGTTCAACAATTGCCCCGAAGGCGACGTAACCGGCGCCGACCTCGCCGCCTGCACCGTCTGGGAAGGCTTCGTCTACGCCAACAATGCGGGCAGGCTGGATCTGTTGCCATCGCAGGAGGCTGACGCCGCACCAGAAATCTTGTTGGCCGGCTTCGGCCCATCGCTCGCCCAATCGAGCGCCTGGGGTCCGAAAAAGGCCACGGTTGCGCCCTGGGACGTATTCACGTTGAAAGGTTGCCGCTGATGAGCGACGGACCCGTTCTTCTCGTCACCGGAGGAAGCCGAGGCATCGGCGCCAGCGTCTGCCGCAAAGCGGGGGCTGCTGGGTGGTGCGTGCTGATCAACTATGTCTCCAACGAGAGCGCCGCCAAGACCCTTGCAAGTGAAATCACCACGGCAGGCGGCATTGCGGAGATCATTCGGGGCGACACTGGTACGGAAGAGGGCGTTCTCGCAATCTTCGACGCGGTCGACAAAAAATTTGGCCGGCTCGATGGCTTGTTCAACAATGCCGGCGTCGTCGACCAAAAGGCCAGGCTGGACAGCTTTTCGCGCGAGCGGCTCGAGCGAATGTTCAATATCAATGTCATCGGCGCGATCCGTTGCGCCGGCGAGGCGGTCAAGCGCATGTCCACTGTCCATGGCGGCCATGGTGGCGCGATCGTCAACAATTCCTCGGTCGCAGCTCTGCTGGGTGGTCCGAACTACTACATCGACTACGCCGCATCGAAGGGCGCGATCGACACTCTCACGGTCGGTCTTGCGCGCGAAGTGGCAGCGGAAGGCATCCGCGTCAACGCAGTGCGGCCGGGCATCATCGACACTGACATCCATGCCTCCGGCGGCACGCCCGACCGGGCCCGAGAGGCTGCAGATGGCATCCCGATGCAACGCGCCGGCCAGGCGGACGAAGTCGCCGATGCGGTGCTCTTTCTTCTATCCAACCAGGCTTCCTATATTACGGGTGCCATTCTGAATGTCAGCGGCGGGCGATAGCCGCCTGAAACAAGGGAAATGTTCATGTCTTACGATGTTGTTGTTATCGGTAGCGGCCCGGGGGGCTATGTTTGCGCCATCAAGGCCGCCCAGCTCGGCCTGAAGGTCGCAGTGGTGGAGAAAATGGCCACCTTCGGCGGCACCTGCCTGAACATCGGCTGCATTCCCTCCAAGGCGCTGCTGCACGCTTCCGAACTCTATGCCCACGCCTCGCACGGCATGGACAGCCTCGGCATCGAACTCGGCAAGCCCAAGCTCAATCTTGAAAAGATGCTCGCCTTCAAGGACAGCGTCGTGAAGTCGAATGTCGATGGCGTCTCGTTCCTGTTCAAGAAGAACAAGATCGACGGCATCCACGGCACCGGCCGCATTCTCGGCCAGGGCAAGGTCGAGGTCACCAGCCCGACCGGCGAGGCTCAGGTGCTTGAGACGAAGAACATCGTCATTGCCACCGGCTCCGATGTTGCCGGCATTCCGGGCGTCAAGGTCGATATCGACGAGAAGATCATTATCTCCTCGACCGGCGCGCTGGCGCTCGAAAAAGTACCGGCAAACCTCGTCGTGGTCGGCGGCGGCGTCATCGGCCTCGAACTTGGATCGGTCTGGAGCCGGCTGGGCGCCAAGGTCACGGTCGTCGAATATCTCGACACCATTCTCGGCGGCATGGATGGCGAAGTCTCCAAGCAGTTCCAACGCATGCTCGCCAAGCAGGGTTTTGAATTCAAGCTCGGCGCCAAGGTGACCGGGGTCGAAAAATCCGGCAAGGGCGCCAAGGTGACTTTCGAGCCCGTCAAGGGTGGTGAGGCCACCACCATCGATGCCGATGTCGTGCTGATCGCCACCGGCCGCAAGGCTTTCAGCGACAAGCTCGGCCTCGCCGAAGCGGGCGTCGTGATGGACAACCGTGGCCGCGTCGAAGTCAACCTCTCCTACCAGACCTCGGTCACCGGCATCTACGCGATCGGTGACGTCATCAAGGGACCCATGCTCGCCCACAAGGCCGAGGACGAAGGCGTTGCCGTCGCCGAAATCCTGGCCGGCCAGCATGGTCACGTGAATTACGATGCCATCCCGGGCGTGGTCTATACCCAGCCGGAAGTCGCCTCGGTCGGCAAGACAGAGGAAGAGCTGAAGGCTGCCGGCATCAACTACAAGGCCGGCAAGTTCCCCTTCACCGCCAATGGCCGCGCGCGCGCCATGGAGGCCACTGAAGGTTTCGTCAAAATCCTCGCCGATGCGACGACTGACCGCGTGCTTGGCGTCCACATCGTCGGTTTCGGCGCCGGCGAGATGATTCACGAGGCCGTGGTGCTGATGGAATTCGGCGGCTCGTCGGAAGATCTCGCTCGCTCTACGCATGCCCATCCAACCATGTCGGAAGCGGTCAAGGAGGCTGCACTGGCGACCTTCTTCAAGCCGATCCATATGTGATCCGCGGCGATGTTACGGCAAGTTTAAATCGCCGTAAGAAATGAGATTGCGCCTTGGTCCTGGCGCAATCTGTCATTCTATTGCCCAGTACCCACTATCATCTTGATAAAAGGCAATAAAATGAAACCGTTGGCCTACAGTATTCCCCAGCGCGTCATCCATTGGCTGACGACGCTGCTGATCTTCTTCAACCTGCTCCTTCCGGGACAGATCGAACGCGTCGCCGACCTTCTGGATGGTGGCAAGACGCCGACGCCGGACCAATGGACCTCGGCTAGCATCCACATTTACACAGGCTTTACGATCCTCGGCCTGACACTATTGCGGCTGATCCTGCGCCTCGTGCAGGGCGCACCCGAAGCGCCTGCAGATGAGCCCGCGCTCTTCCGCCTCCTGTCAAAGGTCGCACACGGACTTCTCTATCTGCTGCTGATCGCCATGCCGATCACTGGCATATCCAAGTTTTACTGGGGCGTGGATTTCAATGGCTTCCTCCACAGCGGACCTCTTAAGCTGGTGCTTTGGGTGCTACTCATCGGCCATATAGCTGCGGTCTTCGTGCACAAATTCTATTGGAGAACCAATGTGCTGGAACGCATGACGCGAGGATAGCAGGCAAGCGCGTGCATATTGCCGCAGCCAGCCGAAATAACCACTGTCGAAGCCGGAGATGGGGTAGGATCAAGCGATCGACAAAGGGTAGTTCGGCCATGACGCAAAAACCGGTTTCGGTAAAGCCATACCTGCCGCATCCGGCATTGCCGACGGCCAATTGGGCCGATTGCTACGAGCTCGAGATTAGCACGCCTGACCTCTCGGCAGTGGCTGCTGCACACATGGCGGTCGGCCAGTTTCCACCCTGGGTCCGGCTGCTGATGCGCCTGCGCAACGCTGCGACCAGCTTGGTTGGCTTGAAACCCGCAACCGTGCAATCACCCGGCCAAATCGAGATGATCGGCATGTTCCCGGTGGTCAGCAAGAGCGATCGCGAAGTCGTGCTCGGCTTCGACGACCGGCACCTGGATTTTCGCATTGTCATCGAGGTCCGGAACGCCGGCGGCATGCACAAGATCGTCAGCGCCACGACACTGGTCAATCGCAAGATCCTGCTGGGCCGGATATACATCGCCGCCGTTACGCCATTTCACCGACTGATCGTTGTGTCGACGCTGACGGCTCTTGGCAGACGTTTCGCGCCTACATGATCGGCGTTGCGGTGTAGCCCTCCTGCCGCAGAAGTTCGATCAGGCCCTCGTCGCCGATCAGATGCAGGGCGCCGACAGCCATGAACACATTGCCCCTGGCGAGAATGGGTGCGCCGCGATCGGCCATGTGATGATTGCGGTCGGTGATAAGGCGCTGCTCGAACACCTGCTGGTCCTTGAAGTCCTGATCGTTCTTCTCCGGCGCGAAATAGATGGTCGCCGGAAACACAAGGCCGATATCGCCTGTGAGATAGAGGCCCAGCGTGGTTTCCATCATGTCGGCGGTGAATTGCGGATAGCGCGCAATGCTGACAAGCGCCCGCACGTGAAAATCCATAGGCAGGCTGGCCATCGCCTCGATCTGTTCGGCAAGCGTCTCGACGCCCTTGACGTCCTTGCCGGCAGCTTGCGCTTCCTGGGCGAGCTTCTGGTCGAGGAACGGCGCACCGCCGGCCTTGCGGGACAACTCGCAGGGCGACAACGCCACCATCGACGACAGGATGTAAGGCTTCATCTTGATGACGGTACCAAGCGGAATGCCACGCGCCTTCAACTGCTGCTCGAGCACGATCGTGTCAGCAGGGTTGAGATAATCGCGAATGCTTTGCGTGCCGGAAAACATCATCAGGTCGGGCTTGGCCATCAGCTTGGCCGCCGCCCTGGTCTGATCGAGGATCTCGTCGGATTCCAGCACCACGGTAGAGGCGTTGTCGAAGGCGGATCTCGCCTCGGCCGGCATGCTGGTGACGCGGGGGTCGGAAAGGTGCATCGTGCCAAGCAGCCAATTGGGCTCCTGGCCCGGCTTTTCCAGCTTCCAGAATCGCGTGCCGGAATTCTTGATCTTCGCGCCCTCGGCCCTCAGCTTGGCATAGGCTGCGGGATCCTTGATCTTCAACTCGGCCACGAGATCCTTGGCGCCACAGGCAAGATCCTCGGCCGCTGCGGCCGGACGCGCAAACGCCAAGATCATCACCAGCGACAGCGCCGCCAGCAGATGAATGACAATCAGCGAATAGAGCGCGCCGCTGGCCAGCCGCTCACCGAGCAAGGAAGCGAGCTTGCGGGTGGAAAATGTGTTTTCGGGCGCGGCAGCGGACATGGAAACCCCATTTCAAACAGTCGGGCGGAGAATAGGCAACCAGCCGCTCATTTTCCCTTAACCGATATGGTTAACCGGCGCGCGGATGCGCCCGCTCGAAGATGTCGAGCAGCCGGGCGGCATCGACGCCCGTATAGATCTGCGTGGTCGACAGGCTGGCATGGCCCAGCAATTCCTGGATGGCGCGAAGATCACCGCCAGCCGACAAAAGATGCGTGGCAAAAGAATGGCGTAATGCATGCGGCGTTGCCGTTTCCGGCAGGCCGAGGGCCGACCGCATCTTCTGCATTTCGCGCTGGATGATCGCCGGCTGCAGCTGCCCGCCACGCGCACCACGAAACAGTGGTGCATCCGCATCGATGGCGAAAGGGCAGGTCTTGAGATAGGCTGCAATCGCCTCCTTCGCCGCCGCCAGCAGCGGTACGATGCGCGTCTTGTTGCCCTTGCCGGTGATCCGCAGCGAATTTGTGCTGTCGGGAATATCATTGCGCGTCAGTGCAAGCGCTTCGGAGATACGCAAGCCCGATCCGTAAAGCAGCGTCAGGATCGCCGCATTGCGCGCCGAGATCCACGGCTCGTCGGCCAATTGCCCGGCATCCGACGACACCAGCAGCGCCTGTTCGGCCGACAGGGGCTTCGGCAGGCTTTTGGGCTGCTTCGGCGAGCGCACGGCACGCGAGCCCGCCGCATTCGCCATGCCCTTCTTTTCCAGAAATCGCAGGAAGGAGCGCAAGCCTGCCAGCGAACGCCCCAGCGTACGGGCGCCGGCGCCATCCTTGCGGCGGCGGGCAAGAAAAGCGCGCAAATCGGCCGGTCTCAGCGCCTTGATATCAGAGAGCCGCGCCGGCCCACCGGCATGGCCGGACAGGAAGAACAGAAACTGTCGCGTGTCGCGCTCATAGGCCTCGACGGTGAGATCCGACAGCCGCCGCTCATGCGCCAACCCGTCAAGCCAGAGCTTTCGCTCGGCCAGCAGGGCCTCATCGGCCATGACAAGGATTTCGTTCACATTCATCTCCGCAATCTGCCTGAGCATTGCGGCGAAATAGTTAGGACTTTATGAAAACCGCCAGACCGTCGTCTTCTTGACTTCGGCATCTTCCAGCGCCCTCGTCACCGGCACCTGATAGGTCGCCAGCGACTGCATGCGGTCGCGCGGGCAATAGGAGCGTCCGGGATCGCCGACGATGATGGTCATGCCAGCCTTGGCGAGCGCTTCAAACCAGGGAATCAGGCGGTCCGCGAAGCTCTTGTCGTAGAACACGTCACCAGCGAGCAGCACATCGGCATCGAGCCGGGAGCCGATAATGTCGGCACCGGAGAAATCCAGCTCCATATTGTTTAGCCGGCTATTGAGCTTGATCGCCGCCTGTGTCCAGGGATCGATATCGACCGCCTGCACCGAGGCTGCGCCCGCCATGCAGGCCGCAATCGCCACCAGCCCCGAACCGGAAGCGAAATCGACAACCCGCTTGCCGACGATCGCTTCGGGATGATCGAGGATGTAGCGCGCCAATCCCTGACCGCCCGCCCAGGCAAAGGCCCAGAAGGGTGGCGGCAGGCCGATCTCCTCGAGTTCCTCCTCGGTCCTCAGCCAGAGATCGTGCGCCTCATCCGCAAGCTGCAGCCGGATTTCCGGCACATGCGGCGGCGACATTACCGAGGTATTGTCGAGAATGAACCGTTCGGGATCGGTCTTCATGGAGAGCGGGGCGGATTGTCCACGCCGCCCATGCGGCAGATGATCTCATATTCCGCAGGTGTAACCGGCTGGACGGACAGGCGCGACAGCTTGACCAGCGCCGTTTCGCTGAGTTCCGGCGTCGCCTTGACCACTTCGAGCGTCACCGGCTTGGGCACGTCGACCACGGCCTTGATATCAACGCATTCCCAGGTGGGATTGTCGGCGGTGGAATCGCGATGCGCAAGGGCGCAGACCTCGACGATACCCACGACGGCTAGGCCTTCGTTGGAATGGTAGAAGAACCCCTTGTCGCCGATCTGCATCGCCCGCATGTTGTTGCGGGCGGCATAATTGCGCACACCATCCCATTCCTGTCCGGCGTCGCCCTTGGCCTTCAGCATCTCCCAGGAGAACTTGAAGGGTTCGGACTTGAATAGCCAATAGGCCATCGATCAGGCCTCCGGATTGTTGAACACCCAGTTCCACGGGCGGATATCGACGGAGGCGAACAGGCCGGCCTTGGCGAAAGGGTCGGCGGCAGAAATGGCCTTGGCTTCCTCAAGCGACTCGGCCTTGACCACGACGAGGCTGCCATTCGACTTGCCCTCGGCATCCAGGAACGGGCCGGCGAATTTCAGCGTGCCGGCGGCGTTGATGCTGTTGAGCCACTCGACATGAACGGGACGCGTATCGGTGCGAAGCTGCAATGAATTCGGCTTGTCCTGGCAGATAAAAGCAAAAAGCATGGGTCTCCCTTTCATTCCGTGGTGATGGGCCGGCTCATCAGGCCTGATATGGCTGACTTTACGTCGATGCGTCCTTCTATGATCGAAGCGACCGCATTTGTCACCGGCATTTCAATGTGTTTTTCAGAGGCCAGACGCGCAGCAACGGCTGCGGCATGCGCGCCTTCGACCAGTTCGCCTTCGGGCAGTACGGCGCGCCCGGTGCGGCCGGTCTCGATGCCGAAGCGCAGGTTGCGCGACTGGTGGCTCGTGGCCGTCAGCACGAGGTCGCCCAACCCAGATAGGCCCATCAGCGTATCCGGGCTGGCACCATAGGCCGAAGCCAGCCGCGACATCTCGGCAAGCCCACGCGAGATCAGGGCGGCACGCGCAGAATCGCCGAGCCCCGCGCCCTCGACAATGCCGCAAGCAATCGCCAGCACGTTCTTGAGCGCGCCACCCAATTGCACGCCGATACGATCGGCTGAAGGATAGAGCCGGAAGGTCGGCCCCGAGATCAGTCTTGCGATCCGCTCGGCCTCTTTGATCGTCGGCGAGGCGACGACCATGGCGGTCGGCAGGCCCTTGGCAATATCGGCGGCAAAGCCCGGACCGGACAGCACCGAGATCTGGTGTTCCGGCAGCTCCTCTTCCAGCACCGTGGTCAGCAATTCGCCGGACGATTTCTCGATGCCCTTGGCACAGGTGACGATCGATTGATGTTGCAAGAGATGCGAGTGGAGTGCACGGGCGGCCTGCCGGTGCGCCTGGCTCGGCATCGCAAACAGCACGATGGATGCCGTCCGAATCACGCTCTCGTCTGCGGTATAGGCCAACCCCTTGGGCAACTTGATCCCCGGAAGATTTCGTTCGTTGACACCCGTGGCAATCAGCGTCTGCAACTGCTCGGCGCTGCGACAGACGAGGGTCACATCGGCATTGCCCGAAATCGCTGAAGCGGCGGCCAGCGCCGTGCCGAAGGCACCTGAACCGACGACAGCGATCCGTTCGCGACGGCTCATGCCTTGGCCCCACGCTTGCCGGTGCCGAGCAGGGTCTGGGCATTCTGGTCGAGCGGCCAGCGCGAGCGCGGCGACACGTCGAGATCGTCGGCGGGGAAATGTTCTGCCACGCGTTCCAACCCAGCCCAGGCGATCATGGCGGCATTGTCGGTGCAGAGCGCAAGGGGCGGCGCGATGAAGCGGAAATTGTTGCCGTCGCAGATCGATTGCAGCGTCTGGCGCAACTCCGTGTTGGCGGCCACGCCGCCGGCGACGACCAAGGCCGGCTTGTCCGCCGATTTGCCGAACCGTTCGTTGAAGCGCTGCAGCCCGCGTCCGATGCGATCACGCATTGTGCGGCTGACGGCATTCTGGAAGGAGGCGCAGATGTCGGAAATATCCTGGTCGGTAACCGGTGCGATCGATTCCGCAGCCTGCCGCACGGCCGTCTTCAATCCGGAAAACGAGAAATCCAGTCGCGCTTCCCCCACCAGCGGGCGCGGAAAGGCAAACCGGGTGGGATTGCCGGTGCGGGCAGCCTTCTCGACGGCTGGACCGCCGGGATAGGGCAGGCCCAGCAACTTGGCTGTCTTGTCGAAGGCTTCGCCGAGCGCATCGTCGATTGTCGTGCCCCAGCGTTCATAGTCGCCGACAGCCTTCACCAGAATCAATTGCGTATGGCCGCCCGAAACCAGCAGCAACAGATAGGGGAATGCCAGCCCGTCGGTCAGCCGTGCCGTCAGCGCATGACCTTCGAGGTGATTGATCGCGTAAAGCGGCTTGCCGGTCGCCATGGAAATAGCCTTGCCGGTCATCAGCCCGACGATCAGCCCGCCGATCAGGCCCGGGCCCGAGGTGGCGGCGATGGCATCGACCTGATCGAGCGTGGTATCTGCGCGTAAAAGCGCTTCCTCGATCAGCGCATCCAGCGCCTCGACATGGGCGCGCGCAGCAATCTCCGGAACCACACCGCCATAGGCGGAATGCTCCTCGAGTTGCGACAGCACCACGTCGGACAGGATGCGTCCAGAACCATCCTCGGCGCGCTCGACGATGGAAGCGGCGGTTTCGTCGCAGCTTGTCTCGATCCCGAGGACGCGAAGAACGGGCATGTTGGACCTTTTGGCAGATTGCAGATGTAGCGAAAGATGGTTACTTGGAACGCGATTACAACGGATTCCGGTAAATGCAAACAAAAGCTTTCAGGATCGGCACCAGGGGCAGTCCACTGGCTTTGGCACAGGCCCATGAAACCAGGCAGCGCCTGATGGACGCGCATGGCTTGCCCGTGGACACGTTCGAGATCGTCTCGCTTTCGACCAAGGGCGATCGCATCACCGATCGCGCGCTTTCCGAGATCGGCGGCAAGGGCCTGTTCACGCTCGAACTCGAAGAGCAGTTGCTGAGCGGCGAACTCGATTTCGCCGTCCATTCCTCCAAGGACATGGCGACGAAGCTGCCTGCGGGCCTGACGATCTCCGCCTATCTGCCGCGCGAGGATATGCGCGACGTCTTCGTCAGCCACGTCGCAGCGCGGCTGATGGACTTGCCGCAAGGTGCCGTGGTTGGCACGGCCTCGCTGCGTCGTCAGGCGCTGGTGCGCAGGCTGAGGCCCGATCTGCAGGTCAAGATTTTCCGCGGTCAGGTGGACACGCGGCTGCGCAAGCTCGCCGAAGGCGAGGCGGACGCCACCCTGCTCGCCTATGCCGGGCTCAAGCGGCTCGGCAAGCCTGAAGTGGCCACCGAATTGCTGGATCCCGAAATCTTTCCGCCAGCACCGGCACAGGGCGCGATCTGCATCGAGACCCGCGAGAACGACAAGGCGATCCTCGACCTGCTGGCCCCGATCAATGACGCCGACACCTTCGCGGCCGTCAGCTGCGAGCGCGCCTTTCTCGAAGTGCTGGACGGCTCCTGCCGCGCGCCGATCGCCGGTTATGCAACGATCCAGGGCGGCCGGCTGCGCTTTTCCGGAATGGTATTGACCCCGGATGGCCAGACCCATCACAGCATTGTCGATGAAGGCCCCGTGACAGAAGCAGCCGAGATAGGCCATCG
Source organism: Shinella sp. OV683 (assembly GCF_057787725.1). Classification (NCBI taxonomy): domain Bacteria; kingdom Pseudomonadati; phylum Pseudomonadota; class Alphaproteobacteria; order Hyphomicrobiales; family Rhizobiaceae; genus Shinella; species Shinella sp. OV683. The sequence continues at coordinate 5,223,858 of NZ_CM173543.1, read as the reverse complement.
CGCCGGACATGCTATAAGGCAAAAAGCGGGACCGTCGTTTTTCGAAAGCTGGAGTTAGAGATGCGCGTGCTGGTGATACGGCCTGAACTCCAGGGCCTGCGAACGGCCGGCAAGCTTGCAGCGCTGGGGCACGAAGCAGTGATCATGCCGCTGCTTGCGCCGGTGCACGATCTGGCATTGACCCTAGACGCGCTGAAATCGCCCTACTGGGCACTTGCCGTCACTTCGGCGGAGGCCGTCCGCTGTCTGCAGCAATTGGGCCCGCTGCTGGACCCTTATCTCGCCACACCGATTTTCACCGTTGGCAAAGCGACCGCCTGGGCCGCACAGGAAGCGGGCTTCACCGACGTCAATGCTGCCGGCGGCAATGGCCGCGAACTGGCCGCCATGGTTGCGGGCTATTATGCCGCCAAGGGCGGGCCATCCAAGCCGCTCCTCTATCTGGCCGGCGCCAAGCGCTCCGGCATGTTCGAGCGCACGCTGAGGGAAAACGGCATCGATTGCGTCACGGCCGAAATTTATGACATGTCCGAGCTGCATTATCCGATCGAGCAGCAGCAGGCGTTGCTGGTCGGTAAGTCCGTGGACGCCGTCTTCCTTTTCTCACGCGAGAACGCGAAGGCGTTCTTTTCGCTTGAGGTTTTCCAGGTGAGTAAGGAAGCATTAAGAAAAACACTGTTTTTCTGCCTTAGCCGCAATATTGCCGAAGCGGTACCGGAAGAGTTCGCCAACAGCGCCGTCGTCAGCCAGCAACCGGACGAAGACGAGCTGATCGACCTGCTCTGATTTCGCTGACGCGACAGAATCGTCTTGCAGCGCGTTATAGGCAGGTTAAGGTTTAGGACGAAAAGCAAAGGGACGACCCATGGACACGGACCCAACCCGCCATTCAAAGCCGAATGACGAACCCCGCACCATCGATCTCTCCGCCGAGGAAGTGCGGGATATCGCACCGGGCGAAGCGGAAGGCACGGAGGAGGACGTATCCGCGTCCTCTGCGGCTGAGTCGGTAGAGGAGCCCGCAAGCACCGCGTCATCCGCAGATGCGAGCAATACGCCGCCATCAAATTCCGCTTCCCCCAAGCCCGCCGGCAGCCTGTCGATGATTGCCGCCGCTGTTATCGGCGGCGTTATTACGCTCGGTGGCGCGGCTGGCCTGCAATATTGGGGCGTGCTGCCGTCGCTGGCAGCCGAAAACCGCAACGCCGAATCGCTCAAGCTCCTGTCCAGCGAAATGGAAAGCCTCAAGACATCGGTCGCCAATGTCGAGAACGCCAAGCCACCGACAGTCGATCTTTCACCGGTCAACGACAAGATCGCGGCAATCGAGCAGAAGATGGCCAGCCTGCCCGCCGCCAATGGCCTGTCGGTGGATGCCGATACAAGACTATCAGCGCTCGGCAGCGACATCTCAGCGATTCGCACCTCGCTTGATGAGACAAAGAAGGCCCAGGATGAAGCCAAGGCCGCGCTGCTGATCCGCATCGAGGCGCTGGAAAAGAAGTCCAACGAGCCGCGCGATGATGTTCAGGTGGCCGTCGCCATCGCCTCGGCGGGCCTCAAGGCTGCGATCGACCGCGGCGGTCCGTTCGGCCCCGAGTTGCAGGCGCTCGAAGGCATCAATCCCAACGATCCCTCCGTGAAGGAACTCAAGACCTTCGCGGCCACCGGTGTGCCGGCGCGCGCCAAGCTCGTCAGCGATTTCTCTGGCGTCGCAGACATCATGCTGGCCGAAGTGGCCGGCCAACAGCCCGACCAGAGCTTTGCTGATCGGCTGTGGTCGAGCGCCACATCCGTCATCAAGGTCCGGCCTGTCGGCTATGTCGAGGGTGAGGGCGCCGATGCCGTTGTTGCGCGTATCGAGGCCAATCTCACCGATGGCAATCTCAAGGGCGCGGCCGCTGAATGGGCTAAGCTTCCCGAAGCAGCCAGGAAGGCCGGAGCCGATTTCAAGGCATCGCTCGATGCACGCATCAAGGTCGAGGATCTCGTCGGATCGACGCTGTCCAAGGCGATCAGCACCACAGAGCCCAAGGGCTGAAGAAGGAATTTTTGATGATTCGTATCCTTTTCTTCATCGCCGTTATCCTCGCTCTTGCCTTTGGCTTTTCCTGGCTTGCCGAGCGTCCGGGTGATCTCACCCTGATGTGGCAGGGCAGGCGCATTGAAATGAGCCTGATGGTGGCAGCGACGCTGATTGTCGCGCTCGTGGCGATCGTGATGTTTGCGTGGTGGGTCGTCCGGGTGATCTGGACTTCGCCGCAATCGATGACCCGCTATTTCCGCGCCCGCAAGCGCGACCGTGGCTACCAAGCCCTATCGACAGGGCTGATCGCCGTTGGCTCCGGCGATGCCCCGCTGGCCCACAAGATGCTAGATCGCACCAAGGGACTGATCTCAAGCGATTCCGAACCGCTGATTCATCTGCTGGAGGCCCAGGCCGCGCTGATCGAAGGCCGGACTGAGGACGCCCGCAAGAAATTCGAGGCGATGGCGGAAGATCCGGAAACACGCGAGCTTGGCCTTCGCGGGCTCTATCTCGAGGCACAGCGGCTGGGCGCCCACGAGGCGGCCCGCCACTACGCCGAGAAAGCCGTCGAGAAGGCGCCGCACTTGCCCTGGGCGGCGGAGGCAACACTGGAATACCGCACCCAGGCCGGCCGCTACGACGATGCGATTCGTCTGCTCGAGACCCAGCGCGTGCTGGCGGGCATGGACCGCAAGAAGCATGACCGCAAGAAAGCCGTGCTGCTGGCTGGCCGTGCGCTGTCGAAGCTCAATGGCGACCCCAAAGGCGCCCGCGAGGATGCCGTTCATGCACTGAAGCTCGCGCCGGACCTCATGCCGGCGGCGTCCATAGCCGCCAAGGCCTATGTCAGGGAAAGCAACGTCCGGAAGGCAACCTCCGTTCTCGAACAGGCCTTCAAGCAGGACGCCCATCCGGAAATCGCCGCAGCTTATGTCGCGGCCGGTGGTGGCTCCGCGCAGGAAAAACTCAAGCGCGCCGAACGGCTGGAAAGCATGAAGCCCGATAGCTACGCAGCGCTTTATGCAATCGCCTCGGCTGCTTTCGATGCCCGCATCTTCCCGCTGGCGCGGGCCAAGGCGGAAGCTGCGGCGAAGATCGAAGAACGCGAAAGCATATACCTGCTGATGGCCGACATCGAAGAGGCCGAGACCGGTGATCAGGGCCGCGTTCGCCATTGGCTGTCGCAGGCACTGCGCGCGCGCCGCGACCCCGAATGGGTGGCCGACGGCCAGATCTCGGAACATTGGCTGCCGATCTCGCCTGTAACGGGCCGTCTCGACGCATTCGAATGGAAACGTGCTTACGCACCGGCCGGTGCAACGATCGACGCCGACGGCAACCAGGCCGACGAGGCATTCAGGCTGCTGCCGGCCGCCGACAACATTCGGGTGGTAGAACCCGCCCCTGCTGCTACAGTCATCGTCGAAGAGCGTCTGCCGGCCAACGATATCAAGCCGGTTGTCGTCGTGGCCGACGCCAAGCCGCCGAAGGTTGCTGTGGAGGGCAAGCCAGCGGTCATCGCGGCAGAGGCAAAAGCTGCAGGCGGCGACAACCGAGAACGTGACAAGGCGGAAGCCGTGCCCTTCTACGGCAGGCCACCGGATGATCCGGGCGTCAAGATCAAGCCGGTCGAAAAGACCGCATTCCGTCTCTTCTGACGGGCATGAAGGGTGAGCATGGGGCAAGGACGCGATGTTTGACAAGGTGATGGCGTTTCTCAACTCGCTCGGCGGCGAAAGCCAGGGCGTCGAACTGGACAGCACGACCATCGCCGTCATCGCGCTGGCGCTCAATGTCGTCCAGGCCGACGGTGTGATCCAGGAATCCGAGACCGAAACGCTGGAATCGGTGATCCGCGCCTATTTCAATCTTAGCAAGGGCGAATTCGACCAGATGCTGGCCGCCGCGCGCAAGGAGGAGGAGGACGCGATCGACCTTTTCCGCTTTACATCACGAATCAATCGCGCTCTTGATGAGAGCCAGAAGACCGAGTTTATCGGCATGCTTTGGCAGATCGTGCACGCGGACAATGACCGCAACGAGCTGGAAGACCACCTTGTGTGGCGGATTGCAGAGCTGATCGGCGTCTCCGATCGCGACCGCGTTTCCAAGCGCAAGGAAGCCGAACAGCGGCAGCAGGAGAATAAGAGTTAAAGCCATTTCCAGGCGACCTGGGAGGATTTCGCTATCCGGAAATGGTGAAACTAACCGTGTGGGGTTATCGAACGCAGATGATGCTGAGACATGCCGTTAAAACCAAGAAGGTCGATGATCGGCCCGTTTTGATCGTTCTTCACCAGGAAAACTCGACACCCGGCCGCGCCGGCCAGATGCTCGAGGCACGCGGCTATCGCCTTGATATCCGCCGACCGGCGCTCGGCCAGAGGCTGCCGGACACCATGCGCAATCATTCCGGCGCCATCATCTTCGGCGGACCGATGAGCGCCAACGATCCCGATGACTTCGTCAAGCATGAGATCGACTGGATTTCCGTACCCCTCAGTGAAAATCGCCCTTTTTTGGGGATCTGCCTCGGCGCGCAGATGCTGGTCAAGCATCTCGGCGGCAAGGTCGAGAGCCACACGGAGGGCCATACCGAGATCGGCTGGTATCCGATCGAATCAACCGAAGCCGGTCGCAAGATCATGGACTGGCCCGATATGGTCTATCACTTTCACCGTGAAGGCTTCGACCTGCCGTCGGGCGCGACACTGCTGGCGACCGGCAAGACCTACGAGAATCAGGCGATCCGCTATGGCGAGAATGCCTGGGGCGTCCAGTTCCATGGCGAACTGACGCGCGTGATGATGCATCGTTGGGTCGTGCGTGGCGCGCACCGCTTCGAGTTGCCGAACGCCCAGACCGGCGACCGCCATCTCGAAGGCCGCTTCCTGCATGACGCAGCGCTCAAGAACTGGATGTCTGGCATGCTCGACACCGTGTTTGGTCATAGGCTGGTGGCCGCGGCTTAGCTCCTGTCCGGGGCGGCCAATGAATCGATCTTGCGGAGTTTGGGAAAGAGTCCCGCCCAGGCGAGCGACACGACAAGCGTTCCGACCCCACCGATCACGACGGCCGGGATAGCACCGAAAGCCGCCGCCATCGTGCCGGCGCGGAACTCGCCGAGTTCGTTGGATGCGCCGACAAACACCATGTTGACCGCATTGACGCGCCCGCGCACTTCGTCCGGCGTCCAGAGCGCAATTAGCGTCTCGCGGACATAGACGGATATCATGTCGCCGGCGCCCATGAGGACCAGCGCGACGATGGAAATCCAGGTCGTGTTGGACAGGCCGAAAACCAAGGTGGCGACTCCGAAGATTGCCACCCCGGTGAACATCGCCACGCCAGCACTGCGTTTGATCGGGAAGCTTGCCAGATAGAGCGCCATCGCGATGCCGCCGATGCCCGGCGCTGAACGCAGCAGGCCGAGCCCAAGCGGTCCAAGCACCAGGATCTCCGAGGCAAACACCGGCATCAGCGCGGTTGCCCCGCCCAGCAGCACGGCAAACAGGTCGAGCGAGATCGCGCCGAGCACGATCTTCTCCTTGCTGATGAAATCGAACCCGGCGATCAGATATTCCCAACTATGGGGCTCTGCAGATGTTCGTTGCGCGGGCTTGGGGATCATCGCCACCAGCACGGCACCGGCGATCATGAACACCAGTGCCGCGGAATAGGCGACCTCCGCGCCCAGCCCATAGAGCAGGCCGCCGGCCACCGGTCCGGCAATTGATGCCGTCTGCCACGAACTCGAGTTCCACGCAAATGAGTTTGGCAGCGCTTCAACGGAGACGAGGTTGGGCGCCAGCGACTGCACTGCCGGGCCGGCAAATGCGCGCTCGATGCCGAACACTCCAAGAATGCCGAACACGATCAGCGGCGAAAATCCGCCCGTTAGTGTCAGCACCAGCAGTGCCAGGGCGCAAAGCGAGCTGACGGTCAGGCAGATGGAGACGATCGCGCGCCGGTTGTAGCGGTCGGTGACCGAACCCGTGACCAGGATCAGCAGCAAGGACGGCAGGAATTGCACAAGCCCGATCAGGCCGAGATAGAGCGTGCTCTTGGTCTGGTCGTACATCTGCCAGCCGACGGCGACTGAGATGATCTGTGTTGCAAAACCGGAAAGGAAGCGGGCAAAGAAGAAAAGAGTATAGGAGCGATGCCGAAACGCTGCGAAGCGGTCGTCAGCTTGGTCTAGGGACATGCGAGGGAGGCTTTCTCGACGATAAATCTGCGCTGGACGTTAAGCATGTGATTGATGCGATGCCGCGCGCTCTTGCCCGATAAAGAGCCAATGATTAGATGTCTGTCAACGTCTAAACGGAGACCACAATGATTCCGCTTCTCAACACGCTGATGTACGCGCTGAATATCTACATCTGGATCCTTATCGCGGCCGCAGTCTTTTCCTGGTTGTTTGCATTCAACGTGATCAATTCGCGCAATCAGTTCGTCAACATGCTCGGCCGCGCCCTTTATAACATGACCGAACCGGTGCTGAAGCCAATCCGGCGCTTCATGCCCGATCTCGGCGGCGTCGACATTTCTCCGATCGTGGTGTTCATCCTGATCTACCTGATCCAGCAGCTGATCATCTATTATCTCTATCCGCTGGCGATGTGACCGGGCGGGCTTCGGCCCATCGCGTCTGATCCTTCAGCAGCACTGAGAACAACACATAAAAAATCCTCCGGATCGCCAGCGACCCGGAGGATTTAATTGTGCCTTAGCAGGACTGATTACTTGCCCTTGGCAGCCTTGGCGCGCTCGATCGCCTCGACGATCAGTTCCTTGGCCTTGGCGGAGCCTTCCCAGCCGAACAGCTTCACCCACTTGCCGGGCTCGAGATCCTTGTAATGCTGGAAGAAGTGCTCGATCTGCTTGATGGTGATTTCGGGCATGTCGGTATATTCATGCACCTTCTCGTAGCGCAGCGTCAACTTCGGCGACGGCACGGCGATGATCTTTTCATCCTTGCCGGAATTGTCTTCCATCATCAGCACGCCGATCGGGCGGACATTGATGACGCAGCCCGGAACCAGCGGGCGGGTCGAGGCAATCAGCACGTCGATCGGATCGCCGTCGTCGGACAGCGTGTGCGGCACGAAACCGTAATTGCCGGGATAGGTCATCGGCGTATAGAGAAAGCGGTCGACGACCAGCGTGCCGGCTTCCTTGTCCATTTCGTACTTGATCGGGTCGCCGCCAACCGGCACTTCGACGATGACATTGACGTCTTCGGGTGGGTTCTTGCCGATGGAAATGGCGTCGATACGCATAGGGAGTGCCTCCAGATCAGGATTTTGCACCGCAATATAGGAATCCGGCAGGGATGACAATATTGTTCTTCGAAACAAAACCGCGCGACAAGGATAGGCTTACGTAGACCGGGTGGCTGAGAATATCGCAGCGTGATGACCCGTTACCCCTGAAGGAAACAAGGATTGGTCCCATGCATTTTCGCGCCGCCGCATTTGGTTTGCTGATGGCCCTGCCCGCCGCTCACCATGTTTCTGCGGCCGAAAGCGTCTATACCAACCTCAATTTCAGCGACGACAGCTGCAAACCGGTCAATCCGGTGGTCACGAAGGAAGACGAGGAAATGGGCGTGGTCGCGGTCACCTGTCCGGGCTACAAGGGCTATTCCGTCCAGTTCGATTCAAACGACGAGCGCGAAAGCGTCCACTACGGCGATCCTGCTACGGCAACGGCAGGCGCGGCCTGGGAGTCCTTCGCCCCATTCAACAGCATCGTGGACAAGGTCGAGTGGCGCCTCGAGGGCGGCGTGCCCTTCGCCGCCATCCAGCGCTTCATGATTTCAACGGGCGAGGAGGAACCGGCACCCGGCTCTACCGCCAAGGGCCCGATCAAGGGACAGGTGCTGGTCATCTCAAGGGTCGGCCAGCCCGGCGAACCTTCAGGCTGCGTCGTCGGCCTGGTCGATGCGCTCGCCAATCCCGACGCCAATGAGCTGGCCCGCAATACCGCAGACGCGCTTGCGCGCGGCTTCAGATGCGGGCAGGACAAGGCGGTCTATCATGGGAAGCGCGGCGACAAGGCGGCTGATCTGCAGGCCTACTTCGGCGAATAGGGAACGGTTCGGGGGATGTGATGATCCGAAGCTTCAGCGCAATGACACTGCTCCTTGGCATCCTGCTGCCGACAGCTGCCTTCGCCGCCGAGAGCGCCTATACCGATGTAAACCTCGATCATTGCAAGACCATATCGCAGACCGCACCGGATGAGCCCGGCGACTTCGTCTCGATGAAATGCGAGGGCTACAAGGACTATCCGTTGTATTTCAAGGAAGGCGATGTCCGGCAGGCCGTGTATTTCGGCCATCTCGACCAGGAAATCATCGACAACGCATTCGACACATTCGGCCCGTTCAACCATATCGGCACCAAGGCGGAATGGCGGCTCGATGACACGGGCAAGCCCTATGCCGCGATTCTACGCTTCCATATCGAAAACTCGAACCCCGAAACCGGCATGTCGGACAAGGCGCATGCGGGACAGGTGCTGGTGATCTCACGCGTCGGCCAGATCGATGATTCCAGAGGCTGCGTCGTCGGCTATGTCGACGCCCTCGCCAATTCCGATCCGAACACGCTGGCGCGCAAAGTGGCGGACGACAAGGCGGTCGCCTTTGCCTGCGGCAAGGACAAGCCGATCTTCTATGGTGTGAAGGGCGAGAAGGCTGGGGAGCCGAGCAACAATCTCCCCGAAGCCGAGACCGCGCAATAGGCGCTGATCAGTTCTGCCAGACGAAGCCGAGCTTGCGCAGCGACGTACCGTCGAAATCTTCCAAACCTTCGGCAACGTCCATGCCACCGATGGCGCGGAAGAAGGTTACGGCATTCTCGCTGTCTTCGAGACACCATGCCACGAGGCCGTTGAAGCCGAGATTTCTGAGGATGGCGCGGCATTCGCGGAACATGTAGCCGCCAAGGCCCGTGCCCTGGCATTCCGGCAACAGGTAGAGTTCGTAGATCTCGCCTTCCTGCTTCAATGCAGTCGCGCGGTTGAGCCCGATCGTTGCATAGCCCGCGATTCGTCCGGAGATTTCCAGCACCAGCAACGTCGAGGGGCCATTGGCCGCGCGGCGCCACCAGGCATCGCCACGGCGCTCGAGCATAGCAAGCAGTGCTCTGTGGGGGATCAGGCCACTATAGGCGTGCAACCACGATGCACGGTGGACATCCGCCACGGCCCGCGCATCACTCGGTTCGGCCCGCCTGACCTCAATCGACAACGTCTTCATGACGCTATTTCACCCGTACGCTCGGAAACTGGAAGACAGCGCATTCGCCTTCACGAGGTTTCCCACACAAGAATTAATACACGCCCGAAAATTTAACGCTTTTTTAACCTTGCCCGCAAGCGGCAACGATGATTGTCCCAACAAAAAACCCGGCCATTGAGGCCGGGTTTCGCATTCAGGATAGACAGCGGATAATCAGGCAGCGCCCGCGTTGCGGGACTTTTCCTGACGCTTGCGCTCATTGGGGTCGAGATACATCTTGCGCAGACGGATCGACTTCGGCGTGACTTCCATCAGCTCATCGTCCTGGATCCAGCTGAGCGCCCGGTCGAGCGTCATGCGGATCGGCGGCGTCAGCTTGACGGCCTCGTCCTTGTTGACCGAGCGGATGTTGGTCAGCTGCTTGCCCTTGAGCACGTTGACTTCCAGATCGTTGTCTCTGGAGTGGATACCGATGATCATGCCTGCATAGACTTTTTCGCCCGGCTCAATGATCATTGGGCCGCGATCTTCCAGGTTGAACATTGCATAGGCAACGGCTTCGCCGGATGCATTGGAAAGCAGGACACCATTGGTGCGGCCACCGATTGCGCCCCGGAAAGGCTGGTATTCGTGGAACAGGCGGTTCATGATCGCCGTACCGCGCGTATCCGTCAGCAGTTCCGACTGGTAGCCGATCAGGCCGCGGGTCGGGGCGAAGAAGCGCAGGCGCAGGCGGTTGCCGCCGGACGGACGAAGCTCGACCATCTCGGCCTTGCGCTCGGACATCTTCTGCACGACGATACCGGAATGCTCTTCATCGACGTCGATGACGACTTCTTCGACCGGCTCCATCAGCGTGCCGTTCTCGTCCTTGTGCATGACGACGCGCGGACGCGACACGGCAAGCTCGAAGCCTTCGCGGCGCATGGTTTCGATCAGCACGGCAAGCTGCAATTCGCCGCGGCCGGACACGAAGAACGAGTCCTTGCCTTCGGCTTCTTCGATCTTCAGCGCGACATTGCCTTCGGCTTCCTTGAACAGGCGATCGCGAATGACGCGGCTGGTGACCTTGTCACCTTCGGTGCCGGCGAGCGGGCTGTCATTGACGATGAAGGACATGGTGACGGTCGGCGGATCGATCGGCTGGGCAACCAGCGCTTCGGTGACCGACGGATCACAGAACGTGTCAGCGACGGTGCCCTTGGACAGGCCGGCGATGGCAACGATGTCGCCAGCATGGGCTTCATCCAGCGCCGTGCGCTCGATGCCGCGAAAGGCTAGGATCTTGGAAATACGACCATTTTCGATCAGCTTGCCGTCCTGGCCCAGAACCTTGACGGACTGGTTTGGCTTGATCGAACCGGAATGGATGCGGCCGGTGATGATGCGACCGAGGAACGGATTGGCTTCGAGAATGGTGCCGATCATGCGGAACGCGCCGTCTTCCTCGCCAACGCTCGGCTCAGGAACATGTTCAAGCACGAGATCGAGCAGCGGCGCGAGGCCGGCATCCTTCGGACCTTCCGGATTGACGTTCATCCAGCCATCACGGCCCGAACCATAAAGGATCGGGAAGTCGAGCTGCTCGTCGGTGGCGTCGAGATTGGCGAACAGGTCGAAGACTTCGTTGATGACTTCTTCGTGGCGGCCGTCCGGACGGTCGATCTTGTTGATCGCGACGATCGGGCGAAGGCCGACCTTCAGGGCCTTGGAGACCACGAACTTGGTCTGCGGCATCGGGCCTTCGGAGGAGTCGACCAGAACGATCGCGCCATCCACCATCGACAGGATACGTTCGACTTCACCGCCGAAGTCGGCGTGGCCTGGCGTATCGACGATGTTGATGCGGGTACCCTTCCACTCGATCGACGTCGCCTTGGCGAGGATGGTGATGCCACGCTCTTTTTCGAGGTCGTTGGAATCCATCATGCGCTCGACGGTGCGCTGGTTGTCGCGGAACGAGCCGGACTGCTTCAGGAGTTCGTCGACAAGCGTGGTCTTCCCATGGTCAACGTGTGCGATAATCGCGATATTGCGCATTTTCATGTTTTGAATCTCTGAGCTCTTGGCGCGGCAATGGGAGGCGGCACCCAATTCGTTTGGCGGCCTCATACCTCGTTTTTTGCATTTGCGAAAGAGGGGATGCCGACAAAGTGCGAACCAGCCTTAATTTCTCGGCAGTTCAGCCGTCCGATGGGCATTCCACCAATGCAGGAATGGCGGACCGGAGACGACAACCAGCGCGACGATAGATGCGACCAGCATGATGATCGGGGTCTCCGTATCGTCCGGCGTGATGGCATCCAGCATCAGTTGGTATCCCATGACGATGCTGATGACGGAGATTATGGCCAGCACCAGACTGGCGACCGGAGCTTTGCGCCAGCGTGCAAATCGCAGGACGATCCCGACCGTCACCACCGAGAACAGGATCAAGACGACAGACGGAATGATGAACAGCGCCATCCATTCGCGATCGGAGCCCAGAAAGCGATAGCCTTCGTAGATCCAGATGCCAGTCACGCCACCCAGCACCGCCACCCCGGCCATACCGGGGAGAAGCAGCAGGACGGACAGGAGAATTCTGAGCACCACCGGCGCATTGCTGACCGGGACGGTTGGGTGTGGCCCATTGCCGATCGGCTCGCTCATTTCACCACTCCCTTGTCGTCGGGCGATGGCGCCGCCGCCTGCCGCGTTGTAAACCAATGGAGGAATGGCGGCAGCGCGACGATCAACAGGCTGAGGACGCTCCCGGCCTGCAGGATAAGCATGTCCACGCTGTCGCTGCTATTGTTCGTCTGCGAGAAAATCGCATAGACACCGAGGATGCAGGCGGTCGAGACGATGGACAGGCCGAGGCTGGCGATCGGCGCCCTGTCCCACTTGATAAACCGGAAGATGAAGCCGGCGATCAACAGGCCGATGCCGACGAGACCGGCGCCCAGCAAACCCACCAGCCAATCCAGCATGCCCCAGCCGGAGAACAGGTAATCGTGTTCTGCCCAGGTCTGGATGGCATATCCACACGCCGCGCCGCCCGTGGCGATACAGGCAATGCTGACAAGGGCCATGAGCCCGAACAGCATCCAGATCAACCAGCCGCTCGCGGAAGTGTTTTGTTGTGTCATCGACATGCCCCGCGCCGCAGCGCTTGTCCCTCGTATTGAACATAGTGCATGTCATGACAAAGTCATAAGGCAAATTCGGAGTTCTACGGCTCTCGACTTGCATGGCGTGCCACTGCAAGACGAAGCAGCAGGCAGGTTTATTCCACACTCTGACGCGCAATCGAAAAGGCGCGCCGGAGAGCGCGCCTTTGTTCTGCCGGAAGACAGGATCAGGCCGCGCGGACCGGATCGAGCGTGATCTTCCAGAGTTCCTTGTCGTCGCGGTTCATCAACCGGACCGTCAGCTGTTCCGTGCCGCCGTCGATATCGACCAGGCCGAAGAACTGCAAACCCGCCGATGGCGGCAGGTTCTGGCCCTGCTCCTTGGTCGGCGCGCTAACGAACTTCACCTCGGGACCGAAGGTCATGTCCATGTCGTTCGGGCCAAACGTGCCGGCATGGATCGGACCGGAGACGAATTCCCAGAAGGGTTCGAAATCCTGAAACTGCGCCTTTTCCGGATTGTAGTAATGCGCGGCGGTGTAATGCACGTCAGCGGTCAGCCACAGCGTGTTGGTGATGCCGGCATTCTTGATGTAGCGCAGGAGATCGGCGATCTCGAGTTCACGGCCGCTGGCCGGGCCGTTGTCGCCATTGGCGACGGCTTCGGCACCCTTCAGTTCCTTGAAATTATCCCAGACGATGACGCCGAGCGGCATGTCGCAGGCGAGCACCTTCCAGGTGGCACGGGAATTGGCGAGTTCGCGCTTCAGCCAGGCGACCTGCTCGGCGCCGATGATGCGCGACTTGTCGTCCAGCACCGTTTCCTTGTCCTCGCCGTTCGGGCCGCGATAGGAGCGCAGATCGATGAAGAACACGTCAAGCATCGGGCCATAGGAGATCTTGCGATAGACACGGCCCGGCTCAGCCGGGGTGTAGCGGATCGGCGTCATCTCATGGAAGGCGCGGGCCGCACGGGCCGAAAGCATGAAAACCGACTTTTCCGTGTAGCGGTCGTCGCCCATCAGGTTCTTGGAGGCAGACCAGTTGTTGACGACTTCATGGTCGTCCCACTGGAAGAACGTCGGACAGACCGCAGAGAGGGCACGCACGTGCTCGTCCATCATGTTGTATTTCCACTGGCCGCGATACTCGGCGAGCGTCTCGGCGACCTTGCTTTTCTCTGCGGTGACGACCTTGTTGACCCACTTGGTACCGTCAGGCAGATCGACGCTTTCCTTGAGCGGACCATCGGCATAGATCGTGTCGCCCGAATGAATGAAGAAATCCGGCTGGTGCTTGGCCATCGTGCCGTAGGTATACATACCTTTGTCGTCAATGCCCCAGCCCTGGCCGACCGTGTCGCCGGACCAAGCGAAGCGCACGCTGCGGCGGGACGACGGGCCCGTGCGGAAACGGCCGGTGACTGCCTCGGACATGACATTGATGTCCTGGAGATCGGCGGCAACGAAACGGTAGAAGATATCCTGGTCGGACGGCAGGTTCTCGATCAGGCGCTTGGCTGTGAAATCACTTTCCGGCAGCGCATTCATTGGCGGCAGCCGGATGGCATCCTTGAAGCTCTCCGTTGTCGAGACTTCCATCTGGATCCGCGACGGGCGATCGACGCGCGTCCAGATCATGCCGGAGGAGGCATCGACATCGCCGGACTGCACACCGTGGGTGAAGACCGGCGCATTGGCGGCGCGGGCATAAAACGGCATCGCCAGGCCAGACGCAGCAACGAGGCCGGTGGCGCCGGCGCTCTGCAAAAGCGTCCGGCGGGTGACGGATTTTGAAATGATCGACATGGATCTCTCCTGTTTCGGGCGCGGGCGCATCTCGCCCGGAGGGGCAACCAAACAGGGATTCATGTCACTGCATTAATAACAGCATGACATCTTGATGATGGTTTGATGACCGCCTGTTCAGGCGGCCAATCCCTTTTTCCGCAGCATCGCATCCGGGCTCGGCAGCTTGCCGCGGAAGCCCTTGTAGGCGTCTTCCGGGTCGATGGAGCCGCCGATCGAATAGATATTGTCCTTCAGCTTCTTCGCCGTTTCGGCATTGAACGCATCACCCGTTTCCAGGAAGGCGTCGAAGGCATCGGCGTCCAGCACCTCGGACCACATGTAGGAGTAATATCCCGCCGAATACCCGTCCCCGGAAAAGACGTGGCTGAAATGCGGGGTGGCATGGCGCATGACGATCGATGACGGCATGCCTATGGTTGCCAGCACCTCGCGCTGCACGACCATCGGATCCTCAGCGGGCGGGCGCGTGTGAAACGCCATGTCCACCAGCGCCGACGAGGTGAATTCCACCGTGGCAAATCCGGAGTTGAACGTGCGGGCCGCCAGCACCTTGTCGAGCAGCACCTGCGGCATCGGCTCGCCGGTTTCGAAATGGACGGCGTACTCCCTGAGCACCTCAGGCACCGTCAGCCAATGCTCATAGAGCTGCGACGGCAGCTCGACGAAGTCGCGCGACACACCGGTGCCCGAAACCGTGGGATAGGTGACGTCAGACAACATGCCATGCAGCGCATGGCCGAATTCGTGAAACAGCGTCCGCGCATCGTCGAGCGACAAGAGCGCCGGCTTGCCTTCGGCAGGCTTGGCGAAGTTGCAGACATTGTAGATGATCGGCATTTCGCCGATGACGCCACTCTTGAGCGGCAGCTTGTGCTGGCTTTGGAACGAGCTCATCCAGGCGCCGGAACGCTTGGACGGCCGGGCAAAGTAATCGCCGAGAAACAGGGCAACCAGCTTGTCGCTGGTGTCGCGAATCTCGAAGACGCGGACATCGGGGTGGTAGCCGGCAATATCGGCGCGACGCACCGCCGTGATGCCAAACAGCCTTGTCGCCACCGCAAAGCAGGCCTCGATGATCTTCTCGAGCTGCAGATAGGGCTTGAGTTCGCCTTCCGAGAAATTGAACTTCTGCGACCGCAGCTTTTCGGCGTAGTGGCGCCAGTCCCAAGGCTCGACCGCATGGTTTTTGCCCTCGTCGGCGATTAGCGTGGCGAGATCAGCCTCTTCTTCATAGGCGCGCAGCCGGGCCTTTTCCCACACCTTCATCAGCAAGTCGTCGACATGCTGGGCCGTCTTGGCCATCGTATTGTCGAGCTTCAATGCGGCATAGTTGGCATATCCGAGCAGCTTGGCCTTTTCATCGCGCAGCTCCAGCGTCTCGGCAACGATCCGCCTGTTGTCGGTCGGGCCTTCGTTCTCGCCACGCGCCGTCCAGGCGCGGAACGCCTCTTCACGCAAGGCGCGGTTTTCGGAGAAGGTCAGGAAAGGCTCTATGATCGAGCGGGACAGCGTCACGGCATACTTGCCGCTCTCGCCACGGTTGGCGGCCGCTCCCGACATCGCATCGCGCAGAAAATCCGGCAGGCCGGCAAGTTCTTCGTCGCTCGTCAAATAGAGCGCCCAGTCCTTTTCGTCGGCCAGCACGTTCTGGCCGAAATTGGCGCCGAGGCTCGCGAGCCGCTCATTGATCTCGGCAAGCCGTTGCTGCTGCTCCTTGGGCAATTTTGCGCCCGATTTGACAAACCCCTTCCAGTGGCGCTCGAGCACGCGGGTTTGCTCAAGCGTCAGGCCGAGCGTCTCCTTGGCTTCCCAGAGCGCATCGATACGCTTGAAGAGTGGCTCGTTCTGGCCGATCTTCGAGTAATGGCGCGACATGACGGGCGAGATCTCGCGCTCGAGCTGCTGGATCGCGTCGTTGGTATCCGAACCCGCCTTGTTCCAGAACACCGCCGAGACACGCGACAGTTCGTCGCCGGCAATTTCCAACGCGATGATAGTGTTGGCGAAATCAGGCGCTTCGGCATTGTTGGCGATCGCATCGATCTCGGCCTCATGGGCAGAGATGGCCCAATCGAAGGCCGGCTTGAAATCCACGTCGCTGATGCCGCTGAATTGCGGAAGCCCGTGTTCGCCGCTCCAGTTGAAAATCTCGGCATTCAGGTTCGGCTTGGACGTCATGAGCATTTCCTCGGCAAATCACACTTCTTCTGCCCGACTATATAAGGACAAACCGGACGGTTTTGCGAGGCGCTGCGCATGGCAGGCCAAAATTTATCGCGCCGTGCAACTTGAATGCGCCGCGCCACTATAATAAGTATTGCTTATTATCAGCGAGATTTACAAAATGCCCAAAGCCAACCCCGATTCCTTCGGCTTCGTGTTCACCGAGACCTCACGCCTGTTGCGGGCTGCCCTTGAACGCAAGATTGCCGCTGTCGGCCTCGACGTCACGCCGGCGGAGGCGCGCGCGCTGATGCATGTTGCCGCCGCCGAAGGTGCCCGACAGAATGTCATTGCCGAACGCATGGGTGTCGAGCCGATGACCGTCTGTTCCTATCTCGACAAGCTGGAACGTCTGGGATTGGTGGAAAGAAACGCCGACCCGAAGGACCGTCGCGCCAAGAACGTGACCACGACCGAGGCTGCCGACAAGCTGATCGCCGCCGTCCGCAGACAGTCCGAACAGCTCTACCAGGAAATCCAGGAAGGCCTCGACGCCGAGACACGTGCCCTGTTTTTCAGTGCCCTCAAGACGATCAGAACCAACCTTCAGGGGCTTCTGGCCGACAAGCCGGCAGAACAAGCATTGCCCGAGGACGAAATCGCATGACTGCCGCTCGCATGACCGCAGCCCGCACCAGCATCATCGGTGCGTTTCTCGTTGCACTCGGCCCAATTTCCATGGCGCTCTACACGCCGGCGATGCCGGAACTGGTCAGTGCCTTCCACACCAGCGATTCCATGATCAAGCTGACGCTGTCGCTTTATTTCGGCGGCTTTGCCGTGTCGCAACTGGTTGCCGGCTCGCTGTCGGACGCATTCGGCCGCAAGCCGGTGACGATCGCCTTCATGGGCATCTATCTCGTCGGCAGCCTGATGTCAGCCTTTGCGCCAACGGTTCATGTGCTGATCCTTGGCCGCCTGATCCAGGGCATCGGCGCATCGGCCGGCATGACCGTGTCGCGCGCCATCGTGCGTGACCAGTTTACCGGCGACAAGGCGGCCGGAATCATGAATCTGATCGGCATGATGCTGGCAGTCGGTCCCGCACTGGCGCCAACCATCGGCAGCATCGCGCTGGGTCTGGCCGGCTGGCGGTCGATCTTCTTCGTCATGCTCGGCTTTTCCGCTGTCGCCTGCCTGATCGCCTATGTCTTCCTTGAGGAAACCAGCATCCCCGATCGGCGCAAGGCGCATGTCGGACCGATCATCTCGGCCTATAGTGAGATCCTCACAGATATCCGTTTCGTCTCGGCGACATTGGTGATCGGCGGCGCCGTCGGCGTGCTCTATACGCTGGCGACGATCCTGCCCTTCATCCTGATCGACAAGGTGGGCCTGACGCCGCTGCAATTCGGTGTCGGCATGCTGCTGCAATCCGGCATGTATTTCGCGGGTTCTGTGGTGGTTCGCCTGCTGCTCAGCCGCTTCAGCGCCCGGCAGCTGATAGGACCCGGCCTGATCCTGATCGGTATCGGCGCGATGGCTGTGGCGGCCGCGATACATTTCGTGCCGCTATCCTATCTGTCGGTTATGGGACCAGTCGGAATCATGGCTTTCGGCATTGCCTTCATCACGCCCTATATGATGACGGCGGCGGTCGCGCCCTTTCCGCACATTGCCGGCACCGCGTCGGCGCTGATGGGTTTCGTGCAGATGGGTTCTGGATTGGTAGGCGGTCTGATCTGTGCCATCATCGGCATCCCGGTGCTGGCCATGGCGACAGTCATCCCAGCCTTCGCGGTCATCAGTATCCTGAGCTACTTCGTCTACCTCAACGCGATCCGCACCAATCCATTGCCGAGCGCAGATGTGATCACCCAAGAATACGAAACGGCGGCAGAAATGTCTGCCGCCGCCTGAATTCTCTGGGATGATGGCGGTCCAACATTTCGGACCCCATTGAGCCTTAGCCCTTGAGATTGCGCTTGCCGAGCGTGCGCAGGCGCAGCGCATTGAGCTTGATGAAGCCGGCGGCATCCTTCTGGTCATAGGCGCCCTGGTCATCCTCGAAGGTGACCAGCTTGTCGGAATAGAGCGACTTGTCGCTCTCGCGGCCGATGACCATCACATTGCCCTTGTAGAGCTTGAGCGTGACTTCGCCCTCGACATGGCGCTGGCTGAGGTCGATTGCCGCCTGCAGCATTTCACGCTCCGGCGAGAACCAGAAGCCGTAGTAGATCAGCTCGGCATAGCGCGGCATCAGGTCGTCCTTGAGATGCGCCGCACCCCGGTCGAGCGTGATGGATTCGATGGCGCGATGCGCGGAAAGCAGGATCGTGCCGCCGGGCGTCTCGTAGACGCCTCGCGACTTCATGCCGACAAAACGGTTCTCGACGAGATCGAGGCGGCCGATGCCGTTGTCGCGACCATAATCGTTGAGCTTGGCGAGCAGCGTCGCCGGCGACAGGCGAACGCCGTTGATCGAGACGGCATCACCCTTCTCGAAGCCGACCTTGATGATCGTCGCCTTGTCGGGCGCGGCTTCCGGGGAAATGGTGCGCATATGCACATATTCCGGCGCCTCGACGCTCGGGTCTTCCAGCACCTTGCCCTCGGACGACGAGTGCAGAAGATTGGCATCCACCGAGAACGGCGCTTCACCTTTCTTGTCCTTGGCAACCGGGATCTGGTGCTGTTCGGCAAATTCCAGAAGGTCGGTGCGGCTCTTGAAGGTCCAGTCGCGCCAAGGAGCGATGATCTTGATGTCCGGGTTCAGTGCATAAGCTGACAGTTCGAAGCGGACCTGGTCGTTGCCCTTGCCGGTCGCGCCATGGGCGATGGCATCGGCGCCGGTCTTTTTGGCGATCTCGACGAGGTGCTTGGAGATCAGCGGGCGGGCGATCGAGGTGCCCAGCAGGTAGACACCTTCATAGACGGCATTGGCTCGGAACATCGGGAAGACGAAATCGCGGACGAATTCCTCGCGCACATCTTCGATGAAGATTTCCTTGATGCCCATCATCTCGGCCTTCTTGCGGGCCGGCTCAAGCTCTTCGCCCTGGCCGAGATCGGCGGTGAAGGTGACGACTTCAGCACCGAGTTCGGTCTGCAGCCACTTGAGGATAATCGAGGTATCGAGGCCGCCAGAATAGGCCAGCACGACTTTCTTCACGTCTTTGGGGAGCGCCATAGCAAGGTTCCGTTACTTGAAGCACAGGGATTGCCGGTCTTTTAGCGTGATTGGCGGGAGTTGCAAGTGCTGGCGCGCACGGAAAGGGACAGCATCAAATGAATCAATCGATCCTCAAAACAGTGTTATGCATCTGGCTTTTCGCGGCGGGAGCAAATCGGTGCCAGATTTCTTGAAAGACAGCGGCCACAGCCTTTGCTTGGCTGCACGATTTGGATAAAAGCAACAGAATGGAAAATTCGGCAGATTGGATCTCGCCATGCCCAACACATCGCTTCATCCCGCTTTCAAATCCGGCAACACAGCTGTCATCACCGGCGCCGCTTCCGGTATCGGCCTGGCTGCTGCAAAATCCGTTGCTGCACTCGGCCTTAATGTCGTGCTGGCCGATCTCGGCGGCGACCGGCTGAACGAGGCAGGCCATGACGTCGCCAAGCTCTCGCCGCGCGGCAAGGATGCGGTTGCCGCGATCCCGACCGACGTGTCGTTCCTCGCGGACATCGAAGTGCTGGCCGAAGATACGGCGGCCCGTTTCGGCAATGTGCACGTGGTGATGAACAATGCCGGCATTCAGCCCGGCAGCTCTCTGTTCGGGCCGCTGGAAAACTGGGAGAAGGTCTTTGCCGTCAACCTCTGGGGTGTGATCCACGGCTCCCGGGTATTTGCGCCGAAAATGCTGGCGCATGGCGAGCGCGGCCTGATTATCAACACCGGCTCCAAGCAGGGCATCACCACCCCGCCGGGCGACCCCGGCTACAACACGGCCAAGGCCGGCGTCAAAGCCTTCACTGAGGCCTTGCAGCATGAGTTGCGCAACACGGCCAATTCTGCCGTCTCCGCTCACTTGCTTATCCCCGGCTTCGTGTTCACGGCCCTCACCAGAGGCGATCGCACCGAAAAGCCCGCAGGCGCATGGACCTCAGAACAAACCGTGGATTTCATGATGGCTTCGCTGGCAAAGGATGACTTCTACATCCTCTGCCCCGACAATGACGTGCCTCGATCACTTGATGAGAAGCGCATCGAATGGGCGGCGCACGACATCATCGACAATCGCCCGCCGCTGTCGCGCTGGCATCCTGACTATGCCGACGCATTCAAGGCATTCCTCGACAAGGACAAGGCATGATCATGGAATTCCTGCCCGACCTCACCACCTTCATCACCTTTACGATCGCCGTATGGGTGCTCGCCTTCACGCCCGGCCCCGACATGACCGTCTCGATCGCCCGGGCGCTGGCCGACGGCAAGCTCGGCGGATTGATGGTCGTGCTCGGCACCTCGACGGGGCTGGTCGTCCACACGCTGCTGGTGGCGCTCGGCGTTTCCGCGCTGATCATCGCTTCGCCCACCGCCTTCCTGATCCTCAAGACAGGCGGTGCCGCCTATCTGGTCTGGCTGGCGATCCAGGCCGTCCGCGTCGGCTCGAGCTTGTCGGTGAAGCGGGCGGACGGCCCCGCCAATTCTGCCGCAAAGAACTACCTGACGGGTTTCTGGGTCAATCTCCTCAACCCCAAGGTCATCATTTTCTTCATGACCTTTCTGCCGCAATTCGTCACGGCCCATGACCCGCATGTCACAGGCAAGCTGATCTTTCTCGGCTTCTGGGCAATTCTGATGGGCATGCCGGTCAACCTTCTGGTGGTTTTCGTGGCCGAAAAGCTGTCCGCCTGGCTGCAGAACAATCGCGGTGTTCTGCGTGGCATCGACTACAGCTTTGCCGGCGTCTTTTCGCTGTTTGCGGTCAAGATCTTCATGACCCAGGCGAAGTAGCCGGCTTTGCCTTTTTGGCTTTCTTCGCCGCTGCGGCATCGCGATTTTCCGCAATCCGCATGGTGGTGATCTTGCGGACCAGATCATCCGGCAGCGGGTTGTCCACGGTGAACTGGATCGTGCCCTTGGAGATCTTGTAGCGCGCCAGTTCGTCCTTGAAAGCCTCGTTCTTCAGGGTGCTGCCCGGGAAGAACGAGCAATGGTTCTTGAAAGCGGCATAGTGGACGAGATTGCCATCGAGCTTGAAGGTCGGAATGCCATAGGCGATGACTTCCTCCGCTTCCGGCACCAGCGATCGGACCACGGTGCGGATCCTTTCGAGCATGCCGCGCGCCGGCTCGGGCACATCTGTGAGATAGGCTTCCACTTCGGGGGAGGTCTTTTGCTCGATCATAGCGGCTCCTTCCTCTGCACAGAGTAGCGCCGCCATTCGTGTCAGCCAAGCGCTTCCAGCTTTGCCCTCAGGAACAACTTCTCGGCCTTGGATTGCGAAAGCACGATGGCCGAGCGATAGGCGACGCGGGCTTCTTCAGCGCGGCCGGTTCTGGCAAGCAGATCGGCCATCACGGCGTGAAAGGGCTGATATTGCTGCAGAGCCCGGGCAAGCGACCCCAACATCGAAAGCGCGATTTCCGGACCTTCCGCATAGGAGATCGCCACGATGCGGTTGAGTTCGAAGACAGGATTGTCTGACGTCTGGGACAGGGCACGATAGAGAAGTGCGATCTCTGCCCAGTTGGTATCCGCAAAGCTTTCCGCATTGGAATGGACGGCGATAATCGCGGCCTGCAACTGATACGGCCCGGCTCGCCCGCGCCTGAGGGCATCCTCGACAAGCGCCATCCCTTCGTCAATCTGCATCCGGTCCCAAAGACTGCGGTCCTGATCCTCAAGCGAGATGATCTCACCCACAGGACCAAGCCGCGCCGTCCGCCGCGCATGATGCAGCAGCATCAAAGCCAGCAGCCCCTCGACCTCCGCCTCACCGGGACGCAACGTCTTGAGCAACCGGCCCAGGCGGATCGCTTCTTCGCAGAGGTCAGCGCGGATATGGCTTTCGCCACCAGATGCATAGCCTTCGTTGAATATCAGGTAGATCACCGCCAGCACGCTTTCGAGCCGCTCGGCCCAGCCCTCCGGTCCGGGTACCTCATAAGCGATACCGGCCTTGGCGATCTTGTGGCGCGCCCGAACCAGCCGCTGCGCCATCGCGTCATGGCCATCGAGATAGGCGTCGGCGATCTCCTCGGTCTTCAGGCCGCAGACGGAGCGGAGGGTCAACGCAACACAGGTCTTGCGATCGAGCGCAGGGTGGCAGCAGGTGAAGATCAGCTTCAGCCGTTCATCCATGATCGGATCCTCGCCGCTCTCCTCGCCAGACTGATTTTCAAGTTCGATCAGATGGGTAATCTCGGCGGATTTGGCGCGGAAATTCGCCGAACGTCGGAGGCGATCGATGGCCTTGCGCTTGGCTGTCTGTGTCAGCCAGCCCAACGGCGAGGCGGGCAAGCCGTTGCGGCCCCAATGCACCAGCGCCGATTCCAACGCATCCTGCAGACTGTCCTCGGCGAGCTGGAAATCCCTGATCTCGCCGATGAGATTGGACAGAAGCCGCCCCCGGTCACCCCGGGCGATCATGTCGATCGCCGAGGTGACGGAGACAGCCTCTGCCGGATGGCGGTTCATCAGCGATCGAACACCATGATCGGCCGCACTTCAACCGCACCATTGGCAGCATGCGGGATCATCGCCGCATAGCGGATGGCTTCATCGAGATCCTTGCAGTCGAGGATATAGAAGCCGCCGAGCTGTTCCTTGGTTTCGGCAAACGGGCCATCCATGGATTCCGTCTTGCCGCCGCGCACCTTTACGGTCGTTGCCGTCGTCGACGGTTGCAGGGCATCACCGGTCACATAGACGCCATCGTTCCGATAGGTCTCGTTGCAAACCTGGTAGCCAGCCATCATCTTGCCGAATTCCGGCGAGTCCGGCGGCGTCGCATTGTCGGGGTTCATGTAGATCAAAGCCATGTACTTCATGTTCATCTCCTCTTGTTTTCAACCAATCCGTTGTTGCGATTGGCGCATGATGACGAATGAGAAATTCCAGATCGACATGTCAGCGGAAAAAAATCAGAAAAGCGACCACAGCATGAAGGCAGCAGCCCCGAGCATGCAGAGCTGAGTGCCCGCAGCTCCGGAAACCCGCAGCGCACCGGTGGGATTGTCGGCCTTGAGCCCGATGACGTGGATCAGTCTGGCGGCGAGCAGCAGGATGCCGATCGCATGCAGCCATGCCGCCGGCATGCCGCGTCCTTCCGCAAGCGCCATCAGAAGGATGGCGAAGGGAACATTCTCTACGAAATTGCCGTGCCTGCGAATCCACACCGCGAGGTCCGTATTGCCGCCGTCCATGATGGCAACTCCCGTCTTGCCGCGCTTGGTGCTGACAATGATGGAGAGAACGATGGCTGCAATTGCCAGGATCGATGCGTAGAGTGCCGTTACCTGAAAAGTCATGATCTTGTCTCCCGTGTTGACGATACAGCACGGTAACGATTGGCAAAGAGCCCAATCGACATGTCATAAAGATTAATTCGCCGATGTGTCAGCCGCGATAACGATAGTGGCCCGTCACCTCATGGGCAAACAGAACGTCCTCGATCTTCGCGCCCCGGCCGATATTGTGAATGACCAGCGGCCGTGTGCTCTCCGAGTTCAATGTATCGGAAGCCAGCACGATATGCGGCTTGCTGCCGGGCAGCATCTGCGTGACGATATCGCCGGGCTTGTAGTCCATCCCTTGGTCGCTCACCGGCAGATCAGCCTTCTTGCGCGTGAGGAAGGTCTGGAGATTGGGCACGCGGCGATGGTCGATATTGCTGTCAGGCGCCTTGAGGCCCCACGTTTTCGGATAGGCGGCGAAGGCCGTTTTCATGTCGTCGTGGACGAGTTGCTGCAGATCGAGGCCCAAAGCATCGCGATAGGCCCGCACGATAACATCGGTGCAGACTCCCATGGAACGCGGCACATCGCCGCCGGGATAATCGAGCCTGGTGTAACTGGGGTCGTAGACCAGCGTCACGCCGACTTGGCTTTGGCCGGCCTCGACCAGCTTTTCCGCCCAATCTTCTGTCGGGATCGTGGCGGCCGATGCCGGTCTACTGGTCGGCAAGGCGAAGTAGGCGGCACCGGCGGTCAATGATCCGGCAAGCAACCAACGGCGCGTCAGCATCCACTGCCCCCAACTCGATAATATCAGGGAGCAGACTTGGAACAGATTCAGGCGAATTTCGGGCGGCAAACCACCATTGCTTGCAGCGCGATTAACGCCTCAGCCGATCAGCAGCGCATCGTCATCCAGCGTCTGGCCGCGAATCTTGCGGAACATCGCAATCAGGTCTTCGACCTGCATATCCCGACGGCTATCGCCGGTGACGTCGAGCACGATTTCCCCGCCATGCAGCATCACGGTGCGGGTACCGAAATCCAGCGCCTGCCGCATCGAATGGGTCACCATCAATGTCGTCAGCTTGCGCTCGGACACGACCTTCTGGGTGAGCTCCATGATGAATTCGGCCATGCCGGGATCGAGTGCCGCCGTATGCTCGTCGAGCAGCAGTACTTCCGAACCGCTGAGTGTCGCCATGACCAGCGAAACGGCTTGTCGCTGGCCGCCCGAAAGCAGGTCCATGCGGTCCTTCATGCGATTTTCTAGCCCGAGATTGAGGGCGGCGATGCGTTCGCGGAAATAGTCGCGACGTTTTCCGCTAAGTGCCGGCGCCAGTCCGCGGTTCTGTCCGCGCGTATAGGCGAGCGCCAGGTTTTCCTCGATGCTGAGCGGTCCACAACTGCCCGCCAGCGGGTCCTGGAACACGCGCGCAACGAGGCCAGCACGGCTCGCTGTCGGCTTGCGCGTCACGTCGGTGGTCCCGATGGTCACGCGGCCGGAGGTCGGCAACACGTCGCCGGCAAGCACGCCAAGCAAGGTCGATTTGCCGGCACCATTCGAGCCAATGACGGTGACGAATGATCCGGTCTCGATTGTCAGGTTGACGCCGTTGAGCGCCTGCTTCTGCAACGGCGTGCCGCGGCCAAAGACGACTTCGAGGTTTTCGACGTTGATCATGTCGAGGCTCCTCCACGACGCAGGCGCGGCAGGATGAGCGCGATGGCAACCAGCACGGCAGTGACCAGATTGAGGTCCGATGCCTTGAGCCCCAGCACGTCGGTCGAAAGCGCCAGCTGGATTGCCAGGCGGTAGATGATCGAGCCGAACACGCAGCCGATCAGCGCGATCAGCAACCCGCGCTTGCCAAACAGGGTCTCGCCGACGATGACGGCTGCAAGCCCCACGACGATGGTGCCGACACCGGACGTGACGTCGGCAAAGCCGTTGGTCTGCGCAAACAGCGCGCCGCCCAGCGCCACCAGTGCATTGGACAGCGAGATGCCGAGATAGATCTGGTTGCCGGTCTTGACACCCTGGGCGCGGGCCATGCGGGCATTGGTGCCGGTCGCGCGCATCGCCAGACCCGCATCGCTTTCGAGGAAGCGCCAGACGAGCACGATGGCGATGGCGACCAGCACGAAAATGAATATCGGCCGGACGAGATATTCCTTCAGGCCCAGACCGTAAAACGGCGTCAGCATCGTCTCTTCGTTCAACAGCGCGACATTCGGCTTGCCCATGACGCGCAGGTTGACGGAGAACAGCGCGATCATCGTCAAGATCGAGGCGAGCAGATTGAGGATCTTGAAGCGGACATTCAGCGTCGCGGTCACCATGCCGGTTAAAGCGCCGGCGGCCATCGCCGCAAGGCTGGCAAGCCAGGCATTGACGCCGGCAATGATCAGCACCGCGGCCACCGCAGCACCCAGCGGGAAGGAGCCGTCCACCGTGAGATCGGGAAAATCGAGAATGCGGAAAGCGAGATAGACCCCGATCGCGACAAAGGCATAGACAAGGCCCAGCTCGACGGCACCCCAGAAGGCGATGTGACTCACGGTAGTTCGTTCCTGTTGTTTCCGCTTCCAGTATGAAACGGAGCGAGGCGGGACCGCAAGCCGCGGCCCCGCCTCGGAGACTGACTTATTCGATGACCTTGGTGGCGCGCTTGACGAGCGCGTCAGAGAAGGTGACGCCCATCTTGGCTGCAGCCTTCTTGTTGATCACGAGGTCGCTGCCGACGGCGATGGTCACCGGGATATCGCCTGGGGCTTCGCCCTTGAGCACGCGGGCGACGATGGCGCCGGTCTGCTTGCCCACGTCGAAGTAGTTGAAGCTGACCGAGGCCAGTGCTCCGCGAGCAACCGAGTCCGTGTCGCCGGAATAGAGCGGAACCTTAGCTTCCTCGGCAACACCGACGGCAGCTTCGAGTGCGGAAACGATGGTGTTGTCGGTCGGGATGTAGATCGCGTCGACGCGGCCGATCAGCGAGCGGGTGGCGCCCTGGACTTCGGACGACTTGGTGGCGACGGATTCAACGATGGTCACGCCGGCCTTTTCAGCCTCGACCTTCATTGCAGCCAGCGTCGAGACCGAATTGGCTTCGGCCGTGTTGTAGACAAAGCCCAGATTCTTGACGTTGGGGGTGATTTCCTTGATCAGCTTGATGTGATCGGCAACCGGCGACATGTCGGAAAGACCGGTGACATTGCCGCCCGGCTTGCTCATGTCCTTGACCAACTGCGCGCCGACCGGATCGGAAACGGCGGTGAAAACAACCGGAATGTCGCGGGTGGCAGCGACGACGGCCTGAGCCGACGGCGTCGAGATCGGTACGATCACGGTGGGCTCGTCGCCGACGAACTGGCGGGCGATCTGTGCTGCGGTGCCGGGATTGCCCTGCGCGGATTCATACAGGAACTTGATGTTCTCACCTTCCTTGTAGCCGGCCTCGGCCAGCGCTGCCTTGACGCCATCGCGGGCGGCATCAAGAGCCGGATGTTCGACGATCGCGGTGATGGCAACGGTGACTTCCTCGGCCTTGACCGGCAGGGCCATGACGGTAGCGGCAGCGAGTGCCAGAAGAATTGCGCGCATGTGGGTGACCTCCATATTTTGTTATTTCTGCCTCTCTATTAGGCAGGCGAGCACCCAAAATCAATCACACAACCCGCGTCCTCAACGCGGATTGATGTAAATGAATGGGATCATAACAACATCGAATGGATGGGTCTCAGTCTTCGCCGTGGTTGGCGATCATCATCGCCTCGAATGCCAGCCGATCGGTCTTGCGCATGCGCTCGGATTCCGACTTGAGCTGGCCGCAGGCGGCAAGGATATCACGGCCGCGCGGCGTGCGGATCGGCGAGGCAAAGCCGGCCTGGTTGACGAAATCGGCAAACGCTTCGATCGTCTCCCAATCCGAACATTCGTATTTCGAGCCCGGCCACGGGTTGAAGGGGATCAGGTTGATCTTGGCCGGCACGTTCTTCAGTAGCTTCACCAGATCGCGCGCGTCGGCCAGGGAATCGTTGACGCCCTTGAGCATGACATATTCGAACGTGATACGGCGGGCGTTGGAAATGCCGGGATAGGCGCGGCAGGCTTCCATCAGCTGCTTGAGCGGGAACTTCTTGTTGATCGGCACGAGGTGATCGCGCAGGTCGTCGCGCACGGCATGCAGCGAAATCGCCAGCATGACGCCGATTTCCTCGCCGGTGCGATAGATTTCAGGCACCACGCCCGAGGTCGACAGGGTCACGCGGCGCTTGGACAGCGAAAGTCCGTCGCCGTCGGTGGCGATCAGCAGTGCCGTCTTGACGTTCTCGAAATTATAGAGCGGCTCGCCCATCCCCATCATCACCATGTTGGAAACCTTGCGGCCCTCCGCCGGAACGATAGCGCCCTGCGGCGTGTCCCGGTCAGGAAAATCGCCGAGCTTGTCACGCGCCAGCAGCAACTGCGACAGGATTTCCTCGGCGGTCAGGTTGCGAACCAGCCGCTGCGTGCCGGTGTGACAGAAGTCGCAGGTCAGCGTGCAGCCGACCTGGCTGGAAACGCAGAGCGTACCGCGGCCTTCTTCCGGAATGTAAACCGTCTCGACCTCGACCGGACGGCCGGCACCGCGCGGCGGAAACCGCAGCAGCCACTTGCGCGTGCCGTCGTTGGAGATCTGCTCTTCGACGATCTCCGGCCGCTGTATGGTGAAATGGGTCCGCAACAGCTCTCGCAGATCCTTCGACACATTCAGCATATCGTCGAAATCGGAAATGCCGCGCACATACAACCAATGCCAGATTTGCTGCACGCGCATCTTTACCTGGCGCTCCGCAATACCCTTTTCGACCAGCGCCTTGGCGAGCTCTTCCCGCGAAAGGCCGACCAGCGACGGCTTGGTCTCGTAAAGCGCCGGATTGGCAAACGCCATTTGGGGAGCAGGCGCGCTCAAAACGTCCATTTGTGTCATGTCAGAATCCTGTGCCGCGGGTCGCCGGCGAGAGGCCGGTTCGGCGGTAGTCCCGGAAGTTCGGGGATTTTGCGTGCGCATAACACGGTTTTACGCTCGAGTCACCCCTGGGCGCGGAACGGCACCTATTCCGATATGCCTGGGCTGGCGGGCTAGGCCGACTTCTTCTGGGCCGCCGCAATCGCGCGGGCCGCCGCCTCGGAATCGTTGGCGAGCGTGCGCATCTCGGTAGCCAGCACCGCAAAGCCCTGGCCAGCAGACCCTGCGCGCGCCGCCTCGATACCGGCATTGACGGCGAGCAGCTTCAGGTAGCGCAAAGAATGCAGGATTTCCGTGGTTCGCGACGCAGCGACGCGCATGTCGGCGGTCTGTTCGTCGAGCCGCTGGTAGAGGGATTCGATATTGATGATGCTGCCTTCGAGATAGAGCAGCTCGCCATCCGCGTCCCAGACGCCGCCGCCGGTCTCGGTCACCCAGACATAGTGACCCTTGTGATGACGGATGCGATATTCCATCGTCCAGTCGGTCTTCTTCTCAAGCCCCAAAGCGACCAGCTCATCCATGCGCGGTATGTCTTCCTCGCACATGATTGACGTGAAGGTGCGGATGCGGTTGCCGACAATCTCGTCAGGCGGATAGCCGAACACGCGGGCAACGCCATCGGTCATTTCAAGCATCGTATAATTTTCATCGGCACGGCATCTGTAGAGAAAACCGTTCATGCGACCCAGGACGCTATTTTGGAAATCCATGGCGACCACGCAAAAAAAAGGACATTATCGCGAGAGATTATTGGTGCATATGGATAATAAATTCTTACTATCGGTCTGCTTTCGTTTAACAAAAGCAGAAATATATACGTTTTGTGACGCACTATAAAAGATAAGGCGCAGGTAGAGGTGGCGCGACTTGCTTCATCAAGCGGCGCCACCGGATCTCGTTAGTTCCTCAGATAGGCTTCCATGGAATCGTCGAGTTCTTCCAGCCAAGGCGTATGGTGCTTCGGAGACATCGTGCCGGTCATCAGGGAGCGATAGGCATTGTCGCGGAAGCCCATGATGTTTTCGGCCTTGTGGTGTTCCCATTCCATGAAGGTCTTGTTGGTCGCCTGGATGTCGAAGCTCGGATAGTCCGTCGCGTCGATCAGCTCCTGCACATAGTCGCCCTGGAACCAGATCATCTGCTCGGCGTCTTCGAGCGTATCCTCGCGCGCACGCCATTTGTCGAAATCGGCCTGCAGCGTAGCCGCATCCGGCAGCGTGATACGACCGAGAACGATGTCACGCACATACCAGGCCTGGGCGTCGAACATGTTGAATGTATAGAACTGGTCCTGCATGCCGATGTAGAAGAGTTTCGGATTGCGCTCGAAAACCACGCCCTTGTGCAGCATATCCGACCACATGCGGTTTGCGGTCTTGAGACGCAGCGAATCCGGCAGGAACGGGAAATGGTGGAGATAGCCGGTGCAGAGGATCAGCGCATCGACTTCCTTGGTCGTGCCGTCCTTGAAATGTGCCGTCTTGCCGCGCAGCTTGGTCAGCAGCGGCCGCTCTTCAAAACGCTCCGGCCAGTTGAAGCCCATCGGCTTGGAGCGATAGCTCGTGGTCACCGACTTGGCGCCGTATTTCCAGCACTGCGAGCCGATGTCTTCGGCAGAATAGGACCGGCCAACGAGCAGCACGTCCTTGTCCTTGAACTCCATCGCATCGCGGAAATCATGGCTATGCAGCACCCGGCCATTGAAGGCTTCGACACCTTCGAAATAGGGCACGTTCGGCGTCGAGAAATGACCAGAGCAGACGATCACATAGTCGAATTCCTCGTCATACATGATGTCGTTGACGCGATCATGCGCGGTCACCGTGAATTTCTCGGTCGCCTCGTCATAATTGACCATGCGCACCGGCGTGTTGAAACGCACCCAGTCCTTGACATTGGCCTTCTCGACCCGGCCCTTGATGTAGTCCCAAAGCACCGCGCGTGGCGGATAGGAGGCGATCGGCTGGCCGAAATGTTCCTCGAACGAGTAGTCGGCAAATTCCAGGCATTCCTTCGGGCCATTGGACCACAGGTAACGATACATCGATCCATGAACCGGTTCGCCGTGCTGATCGAGGCCGGTGCGCCAGGTGTAGTTCCACAGGCCGCCCCAATCAGCCTGTTTTTCGAAGCAGACGACTTCCGGGATTTCAGCACCCTTCTGGGCTGCGGATTGGAATGCTCTGAGTTGTGCGGTCCCGGATGGGCCTGCGCCGATGACAGCTACTCTGGTCATGAATCGTTCCCTTTATTGATTGTCTTTATTTCGGCCCCTGTGATCAGGGCCTAGTCCGGAGAAAAACCGGGGCTCGTCGGTGCCCCATCATCGTATTTCGATAGCCACTCGACGGTCGTTTCACGGAACCGCGTCAGGCCCTTATAGTCCACCAGTTCCGGCGGCAGCGTCCTCAGCACACGCGGGAAGCGCCTCGCCCATTTCGGCACGGTCACCAGCTCATTCATGTTCATGAGATAGCAGCGGATGACGAAAAGTATGGCGTTGGAGCGCGGCAGGCGCCAGAGCGTTTGCAACTCGACGCGCAGATGCACCTTCTCACCGACGTTTTCCGGCGTCACCGTCGTGCGGTCCGTGCCCCATTTCGGGTAATTTTCCGGTGAGGTGTCGAGGCGGGGATTGATCGTCATCGTCCAGTTGAACCGGCGAGTCGGCTTGCCCTGCTGCAGGTTTAGCAGGAACTTCAGCGCCCGCTCGAACACGCCGATCTGGTGCGCCAGCGGCACTGGCCCATGCCATTCCATGAAATTCATGCCGATGTCGAAATCGAGCGACCAGTCGGCCTGCGTGGTCACCATTCCGGCATCCATCCACAAATTGCCGTCGCGCTGGTCGACGATGCAGAAATCGCCCTGCGCCTGCCGGGTGATATATTCCATCGGCTCGTAGGGCAGGGTGGATCGATCGCCGAAGGTGAAGGTGTCATCGATGCCCATCGGCCGGTTGATCCAGCGCCACTGGTCGCCATTGCGGATCAGCGTGAAATGCTCGGGATAACCCGCAGCCTGCTGCTCCATCAGCAGTTCAAGCGTGTCCCACTGCGCCATCATCATATGCGGCAAGGCCTGGCAGCGGAGCGGATCTTCCTTGAGCACCAGCGCCCGGTCGTGCATCTCGGCGACATAGTGCTCGTCGACGTCGATCAGGCTTTCATAGACCGTATTCTTGGCGCCCAGTACATGCGGCTCCATGTTGACGGCATACATGTATTCGTCGCGATCGAAGGGGAACGGGAAACGCCTGATGTTTTCCGGACTATTGCGATAGCTGAAGTCATCGCGAAACGTCTCTTGCTTGAACATGATTGCCATTCGCTGAACTCCTTGCCGGATTATGTTTGCTGGCTAAATATCAAGCGCCAGCGTCTTCCCCTTGAACCGCGAGACGCAGACCATGATCTTGCGTCCCCCGGCCTTTTCCTCGTCCGTCAGATAGATATCGTTGTGTTCCAGCGAGCCGTCGCAGCTGACGACCCCCGTCTCACACTGGCCACAGGCACCGCCGCGGCACATATAGGGCGCATCGACACCGGCCTCCTCGATCGCCTCGAGGATGCTCTGGTGCTCGGCAACCGTGATCGTCTTGCCGGTCCGCACCAGCTCGACCGCAAATTTCTGGCCGGGTGGCGGTGCAAGAAACCGCTCGGAATGCAGGTTCTCCTTCGGCCAGCCCGCCTCGCGGGCCGTGCGAAGACAGAAGTCGATCATACCCGCCGGGCCGCAGACATAGAAATGCGTGCCGAGCGGCTGGTTGTCGAGGATCTGCGCCAGCGGGATGCGGGTGTTTTCCTCGTCGAAATAAACCTTGATCCGTTCGGCGCCGCACTGCTCGATCAACTGCTGCCAGTAAGCGCCGTGGCTTCGCGACCGCATCGCATAATGCAGTTCGAATTCGGTATGGCTTCGGCGGAATTGCGCCATCATCGCCAGGAACGGCGTGATGCCGATGCCGCCTGCCACCAGGATATGCTTGCGACCGCGCGCATCGGCCGGAAAGAGATTGACCGGCTGGCTGATGGTCATCGTATCGCCCTCGCGGACGCCACCATGCATGAAGGCGGAACCGCCGCGCGAATCCTCCACCTGCAGGACGCTGATCTCGTAGCAGGAGGGATCATGAGGCGGCGACATCAGCGAATAGGGATTGCGCCGCATATGCCCGTCATCATGCATGGTTACCACGACATGGGCGCCGGCGGAGAAAATCGGTAGAGGCTGGCCGTCCAGTCGCTCGAAGCGGAAGCGCTTGATCTTGTCGGTGACCGGCGTGACCTTGGTCACACGAACCGGGATATCCGAATTGATGCTCACGAAAACAATTCCTCCGGTTCAGGCGCCGTGCCGGGCTCTTCCGCATCGATATTGACGCCCTGGAATGCCGCGAGTCTACGGGAATAATGGTCGCGCACCAGCAATGTCAGGCCGCAATGGCTGCAGGTAAACGGGCTGATCGTCACGTTTTCCGTCGTACCCTTGCAATGGACGCACTGCACGCGGCGCGCCAGCGATCCGCGATGCTCGGTCGGGATGGAGCGATAATCCATGCCGAAATCGATCCCGAGCCCCATTGCCTGGCCGATGAAGCCTTCGGTGCCGGAGACATAGAGCCGCGTGCCCATGGTCGCATTGGTCAGCGAGCCCCGCAGCCTGAACAGCAAGGTCTCGATGCTCGGCGCCTGCCAACATTGGTCAGCTCCGAGCGCGAGCAGAGCGGGAAAGTGCTCCTTTTCGCGCGAAGCGCCCGCTGTGTAGAGGATCTCGCTGCGTGCGAGAACCTCGGACTCGACCGCCTGCTCAAGCAGAGCCAGTGCACCCTCACCTTCGAGCGCGAAAATATGCCGCTTGGCGTGAGCGTCTATCGTCAATCCGT
Organism: Shinella sp. OV683; assembly: GCF_057787725.1. Lineage (NCBI taxonomy): Bacteria > Pseudomonadati > Pseudomonadota > Alphaproteobacteria > Hyphomicrobiales > Rhizobiaceae > Shinella > Shinella sp. OV683. The sequence goes on along the minus strand of NZ_CM173543.1, from coordinate 5,190,189 downwards.
CATAGACCGGGCGGCTCTTGATACCTTGGACGAGCATCGTGCACTCCTCAGCCCTGGGCCGTCCGCTTCTTCTTTTCCGGATCGTCGAAGGTGATGGTGTGGGCGATCGCCTTGGCCTTGACGTTTGCGCCGCGCACTTCAAGCGGCACGCCCTGCTTGGCAACATCGACATCCAGCCGCGCAATCGCCATCGAACGATTTGTGAGCTTGGAATAAGACGGGCAGGTGATGACGCCGACCTTTTTGTCGCCCTGATAGACCGCATCGCCGAGGTCGGTCGGACCATCGGCCTCGATCAGCAGGCCGAAAATCTTGAAGCGCTCTTTGCCCTTGAGGCGGGCATGTTCCTCGGCGCCACGGAAGCCGGTCTTGCCCGGGCTGACCGTGAAGTCGAGGCCAAGCTCCCACAGGCTGTCACCCGGCTGCTGGTCCGGGAACGGATACATCTGCGAATTGTCGTAGGGGTAGAACAGCAGGTAGCTTTCGACGCGCAGCATGTCGAGCACCGAGAAGCAGCACGGGATGATGCCAATGTCCTTGCCTTCGTCGAGGATGCGATCCCAGACCATTGGCGCATCCTGGCCACGCACGAACAGCTCATAGCCGCGCTCGCCGGTATAGCCGGTGCGCGAGATCATCACCGGCGCCCCGAACAGCGTTGTCTGCATGTGATGGAAGTATTTCAGGTCGCGAATTCCCGGCACGTGCTTGGCCAGAAAATCGACCGCCAGCGGACCCTGCAGCGACAGATCGTGCAGATCGTCATCGAACAAAACAGCGCAGTTGCGGCCTGCAGCCTGCTTGACGATTTCCTCATGACCAGAACCCGAGCCATGCACAAGCATCCACGAATTCGGGCCGGTGCGATAGACGATGCAATCATCCGTGAACATGCCGCGGTCATTGAGCATGCAGGCGTAGACCGACTTGCCGGGATAAACCTTGCTGACGTCGCGCGTGGTGATGTAGTCGAGCACGGTGATGGCATGCGGCCCGACCAGATGCACCTTCTTCAGGCCCGACACGTCCATCAGGCCCGCCTTGGTGCGGACCGCAATATGCTCCTGATAAATGTCCTTGTCGTAGGTCCAGGCGGTTCCCATCCCGCTCCAGTCTTCAAGCTTTGAACCCAGGGCGCGATGCCTGTCCGCCAGAGCTGAAAAACGCCACGATAGAGCCATAACCGTACCCCTTATTTTTTCCTGTGTGGAATATTTATTTCCTGACTATAATTGTTTTGTGAGGGATGACAAGCATCCCGAAACGCGACTTTTGCAAAAAGAAAAATCCTCATGTCGGACGGTTGGCGGATGGCTGCACCCGTTCCCCGAAGACCATATTGATTTGCACCTCGCGCCATGTAAAAATGCATCGACAGGTAGCAATTCTTCCGGAAAATCGCTTTTTCCACTGACCTCGGCAAGATGGCTCAATTTCATCGACAATGATTCCAACAAGGAGTGTCGACGATGAACTCCTCTGTCTCAAAACAAGAAAAGCCGCGTATTACATTCTCCGTCGCCCGCGGCGGTCCATACTACGAGTTGCAACGGCGCATGGGGCTGTTGACAGATGACAATCTGAATGTCGGTCGGCGAGCACTGGTATTTGCGGGTCTTGCATGGGCAGCGCCGCTGCTGCTCTCGGCGATCATCGCAGCGGGAGGCGATTGGACACAAATCCTGTCCTATCTCGGTGACCCCGGTACTTGGGCAAAGTTTCTGATTGCGATTGCTGCGTTCGTTCTGGCGGAAAATTTCGTGGACAAGGGCCTGCATGACAAACTTACCCAATTCATCCACGGACCGATCATTGCGCCCAAATCCTTTTCCGATGCCTCTGGAGCCACCAAGATACTGATCTCGCGCCGCGATTCCGGTTTCGCGGAGCTCATCTGCCTCTTTCTTTCCTGCTGCCTTTCGGTCCTTACCTTCTCCAACCTTCATGCAGCGAAACTATCATCCTGGGCTGTACAGGTAGGAACGGAAGGCAACCGCATCACGCTCGCCGGCTGGTGGGTGCTGCTAGTCAGCCTGCCGCTTTTCGGATTCCTTTTTTGGCGTGGAGTTTGGCGTCATTACTTGTGGTCTTGGCTGCTGCGTCGTTTCGCCAAACTGGATCTTCGCCTTGTCGCAACCCATCCGGACAAAAGCGGCGGCCTCGCATTCCTTTCCAGCTACCCAACATCCTACATATTGTTTGTGTTTGGCGCCAGCGTCGCGCTTTCCGGCGCCATGCTCAAGAACCAACATCTGTCAGAGCTCACATCCACGACATTCACGATCATCATGGTCGGTTGGCTGGTGATCGTACTGGCATTCTTCGCCTTTCCGCTGATGGCATTCGCAAAGCCTCTCGCGGAACTGAAGAAGGATACGTTGCTGCAAGCTGCAGCGCAGGCCACGCGGTTTTGGCGGCAGTCGGAGCGCAAGACGCTTGGCAAGAATACGGTCGCAGACGACGAGAGCGAGGAAATAGGCGACCCTGCACCGGAAATTCCCGACCCAGCCAAGTATTTCGATGCGGCCGCGAAGCTTTCCGCGATGCTTCTCGACCACAAGGCCGCAATCCCGATTGCCCTGGCGGCATTGCTTCCTGTCGCGGCCGTCGGCGCGACCAACCTGCCTTTCAAGGAGGTCGTCGCGGTTCTCAAGAAGCTGATCGTACTCTGAGCCCGACTTTGCGGACGATGTGGCTCGCGATGCCGAAACGGCGATTGACAGTTACGAAGGATCGGTCATATTCGTGTGTACACACATGAATTAAGGGACCGCAGAGTTCCATCAGGGGAGACATGCTCGGGAAGGTTGGCTTGCGCCGGCCAACGCAGGGCCGTAGACAGAATTCATCCGAAAACTGGGGACCGCAAACATGACGAAATCAATCCTTCAGACTGGTTCGATCACGCGCCGGACTGCCTTGAAAGGCCTCGCCGTCGCTGGCGCTTCTGCCCTCGCCTCACCGCTCATCATCCGCAACGCCTATGCCGAAACGGGCACGATCAAGCTAGGCGCGCCCTTCCATCGCACCGGTATCGGCGCCTCCTACGGACGCTGGTATGAGCGCACCGCCCAGGCGGCCATCAAGCTGATCAATGAAGGCGGCGGCATCAACGGCATGCAGGTCGACATGATCGTCGAGGATGACGGCACCGATCCCAAGCGCGGCACCGAAGTGATCGAGAAATTCGCCACCGAATACAAGGTCGACGCGGTTTTCGGGCACCTGTTCTCGCATGTCGTCGCCGCGGCTGGCCCGCGCGCCGGCGAACTCAAGATGCCCTACCTCGTCTGCTCTGAAGGCCATCAGCTGGCCGCGGGTGGCCTTAACCGCTACACATTCCAGCCGGGTATCACCGATGTGAAATCCCAGGTCGCCTCGATGGCACCGTGGATCGCCAAGAATCTCGGCAAGAAGGTCACGATGATCTTCCCGGACTATGCCTTTGGCCATAACCATCGCGACTTCTTCTCCGGCGCGATCAAGGCCCAGGGCGGCGAGATTTCGGCACTGATCCCGATCCCGCCGACGGAAAGCTCGTTTACCCGCTATTTCCCGCAGATCCCCGCCGACACCGATGTCATCTACCACGTCATGGTGGGTCCCGCCGTGCTGACCTTCGTCAAGGAAATGGGCGACCACTTCGGCAATCAGCGCCCTCAGATCTTCGGCTTCATCGACTCGCTCGAGGCCGTCGATCTTGCCACGCCGCAGCTCGAATATCTCGAAGGCACCTATTTCTGGGAAGCAGCCCCGCGCTACGCCCAGAAAGACCAGACGGCGTTCGACAAATTCTACCGCGAGAAGGTCGGCATAGACGCCAATGGCGCCAGCGCTAGCGATCCCAAGGATATTTCCACCTATTCGCACATGTTCTCCGTATGGGAGACTTTGTTCGTGATCAAACAAGCCATGGAGATGGCAAACTACAAGGGCAAGGAACAGAAGAACGACTTTATCGCCGCGCTGGAATCGCTCGAGAAATTCCCGGAAAGCAACGAGCATCCGCAAGGCGACAAGATCTTCAACGGCAAGACCCACCAGGTGTTCGGCAAGCAGCACATCTCCAAGGTCGAAAGCTCCAGGCTCAACGTCGTCCACACCACCTCGATCGAAGACGGTATCTACGAGCCGGAAGTCGACTACACCAAGATGGAACTCTAGGATCCGGCGTCACGCCAGGATCTTGCACTGATCGCCACGCCGGCTTCAACCCGGCGCGGCGGTCATTGGGCTTAATCGCGCCTGCTGGCAAGGGTCAGCAGGCGTTCACCGAGGGTGTTGTTGAATGGGGCTGGGACCCTATCTTTTTCTCGCTGTTCTGGAAGGCCTGGTACAGGCGGCCGTACTGACCGTAACCGCCGTTGGCCTATCGCTGGTCTTCGGCGTGATGCGCGTCGTCAATGTCGCCCATGGCGAGTTCTTCATGCTGGGCGCAGTGTTTGCCTGGTTCATTTCGACCATGCTGACCGGGCATCCGACGCTCGGCTTCATCGCCGCGCTGATCCTCAGCCCGTTGATCGTCGGTGCGATCGCACTTCTAAGCGAAAGGCTGATCCTCAAGCGGCTCAACTACGATCCCGAGGCAACCATCGTCGCCACGATCGGCCTGCTCTATGTCTTTCAGCAATCGGCGCTGATCTTCTTCGGACCAAATGCGCAGGCGGTCGAACCACCCTTCTATTACAAGATCCGTTTTCCGTGGTTCGGCTATGACGCCTATAAGCTGTTCATCATTGCTGCCGCCATCGCGCTGATGGCCGGCGTCTGGTTCCTGATGCGCAAGACCCGAATCGGCCTGGTCATGCGTGCCACCCAGATGGACCGCGAAACCGCCCAGGCCTTCGGTATCGGCGTCGACAATGTGTCGGCCGGCGTCTTTGCGCTCGGCGCCATGCTGGCAGCCATTGCCGCAGTGCTCGTCGTACCGATCCAGCAGGCGCATTACCTGATGGGGCTCGATCCGCTGCTGCTGTCCTTCATCGTCGTCATCATCGGCGGGCTCGGCAGCATCCAGGGCACCATTGTCGCAGCCATCCTGATCGGTCTCTCCGACGGCATTCTCTCGGTGTTTTTCTCGCCGACGCTGGCGAAGATCGTCTCCACCCTGCTCGTCGCCTTCGTGCTGGTGTTCAAGCCCAATGGCCTGTTCGGGAAGGCTGAGCGATGACGGGCGAGACGGTAAGGCGCAATTTCATCCTGCTGGTCGTGGTGTTGGCGGGGCTATTCCTGCTGCAATTCGTACTGCCCGAATATTATGTGCTGACGGTGACGCGGATGATGGTGCTTGCCGTCTTCGCGGTCGGCTACAACATGCTGCTCGGCTATCTCGGCCTACTCAGCCTCGGCCACGCGATCTTCTTCGCCGCCGGACTCTATGGCGCGGGCTTGGCAGCCTATCACCTCGGCATCAGCGTGCCACTGGCCTTCCTGATCGGCGTCGCGGCCGCGTTGATCCTGGCCTTTGCTATCGGCTGGGTAGCGCTGCCGACCATCCGTGTCTCCTTCATGATCGTCACGCTGATGTTTTCGCAGGTCGGATTCCTGTCGACGCTCTACTTTGCCAACTACACCGGCGGCCAGGACGGGCTGTCGTTGCCCGCATCGGCGCGACATTTCTCGATCGGTGGCTGGAAGGTCGATCTCGTCAATGAGATCACGCGCTATAACATCGCCTACGGGCTACTGCTGGCGTCGCTATTCGTTTCATTTGCAGTGCTTGTCAGCCGCAAGGGGCGGATCTTTGCCGCCATCCGCGAGAATGAAGGCCGGACCGAGATGCTCGGCTTCAATGTCTTTACCGCCAAGCTCGAGGCCTTCCTCTATTCCGGCGCGATCGCCGGCGCAGCGGGTGCAGCGTACGGGCTGTTGTTCGGCTATATCGGCTCGACGTTCGCCTCCATTCAATATTCCATCGAAGTGCTGCTGTTCACGCTGCTCGGTGGTGCCGGCACCCTGCTGGGGCCGTTGATCGGCGTCGTGCTGATGATGACGATGATCGACCGGCTGAGCGAAATCACCTCCGCCTATCTGCTGGTGGTCGGCGTCGCGCTGATCGTGCTGGTTCTGTGGTTCCCAAAAGGCATTCTCGGCACGATCAGGGAAAGGTGGCTGCCATGGCTGCTGTGACCCCCATTCTCGAAACCAGCGGACTAAAATGCTACTTCGGCGGCCTCAAGGCCGTCGACGGCATCGACTTCAGCCTTGAGGAGGGCGAGATTCGCGCCATCATCGGCCCGAATGGCGCCGGCAAGACCACCTTTGTCAGTTTGCTGTCCGGCCGCACACCGGTGACGGCGGGAACGGTGCGGTTTCGCGGCGAGGACGTGACGAAGATGCCGGCCTTCCAGCGCGTTCGGCGCGGTATCGCCTATACGTTCCAGATCACCAACATCTATACAAAACTGTCGGTTGCCGAAAATGTCGCGATTGCCGCACTCGGCCGCGCCCAGCGGGAGGGCAAGGCGGCCGTCGACTTCAAGCGCGAGACCGATGCGGCACTTCAGGCAGTCGGTCTCGCCGCCCGCGCCACCGAGAAAGCCGGCGAACTCGCTTATGGTCACCAGCGGCTGGTCGAGGTGGCGATGGGACTGGCGCTGCAGCCGTCATTGCTGATCCTCGATGAGCCGACCCAGGGCCTCGCGGATTCCGAGATCGAGAATTTCTGCGATTTGGTGCGCCAGATCGGCAAGACGGCGACCGTGCTGCTGATCGAGCACAATATGGATGTGGTGATGCAGCTTGCCGACAGGATCACCGTGCTCAATCGCGGCAAACTGCTGGCCGAGGGCACGCCGGAAGAAATCCGAGCCAATGCCGAGGTGCAGTCCGCCTATCTGGGGACATCAGCATGATGCTGAGGGTCGAAGGCTTCAACACCTACTACGGCAATCTGCAGGTCCTGCGGAATTTCTCGATCTCGGTTGCTGCTGGCGAAATCCTCTGCCTGCTTGGCCGCAACGGCGCGGGAAAGACCACCGCACTGAAATCGATCATCGGCATCGTCCCGCCACGCGACGGCACGTTGATGCTCGACGGCAAGGACATCTCCGATCTCACGCCGGAAGCCATTCCCCGCCAGGGTATCGGCTATGTGCCGCAGGGCAGGCGGCTGTTCAAGGAAATGACGGTTCGCGAAAATCTTGAAATCGGCCTGATGACCCGCAATTCAGGCAAGCCGGTGCTGGACAAGGCACTCTCCTACTTCCCCGCGCTGCAGAGCCGAATGAACCAGCAATCCGGCACGCTGTCCGGCGGCGAGCAGACGATGCTGGCGATTGCCCGGGCACTCTGTGTCAATCCCAAGGTGATCATGCTGGACGAACCCACCGAGGGCCTGATGCCATCGATGATCGCGGCAATCCGCGATGTCGTTACCCGGCTAAGGAGTGACGGCGTTGCCGTGCTGCTGGTCGAGCAGCGGATCGACGCTGTCCTGCCGGTCGCCGACCGCATCGCCTTCATGGACCAGGGCGTCGTACAGGGCGAATACACGGTGGATGCGGTCCGCGCCGATCCAACCCTGGTGCAGAAGTATCTCGGCGTCGGGCACTAAATCCGCGGCGTCGAGAGCAGCCAGAGGCCAAAGGCGGTGTAGGCGACCATCAGCACCGCCAGCGGAATCTGGCTCACGACCGCCGAACGCGAATTTCCAAATACCTTGAGCGCAATCAGATGCGCCATCACGATGCCTATCACATGGCCCAAAGTGATGATCGCCGTCTCGCTATTGAAAATCAGGCTCACCCCGTCAAGCGTGTTGAGAAACGAGGTCGTTGTATGCCAATGCGCTGTGCCGAACAGGTTCCAGCCCAGCGCGAATGGATCGGAAAGTGCGATCAGCACATTCTGCCCGTCAACCAGCACGGTTGTCAGATAATGCGCAGCCTGAAAGGCGAGTGCGATCGGCACAATTGAATAGATCAGCCGGCCCGCGGCCTCCCGCCACAGATCGCCGCGACCAGCGACGACGGCACCCATCACAACGGCACCTAGAAACAGCATGGACTGCACGGCAAACATGCCGAGCATCCCTAAGGTGCCAGAAACCACCACTGCACTGCGACCCGGAAATTCGAGCGGATTGATACCGATCGCCGACAGCCACAGGAAGGTGCGGGAAAAGCCATCGAAACTCACCGTCGAGAGCGTCAACAACACGAAAAATACTGCAACGAGCGGCAGCGCCCGCCGGTCGACCAAGCTGCGGCCCGGCCAGACCAGACCGAGCTTGATGTGCTGCTCGCCCGCCGGCCTCCGGTCGAAAGCTGAAAGCCTGCCGATCAATCCGAAGAAGATCGAGAAAGGCTCGGCACATTCAAACCACGCCTCTTCGCTGCAAATGGCGGCTCCGGCCAGATTGAACAGCCAGTAGAGGCTGGCGGCACCGGCCAAACGGCCGGGATCGCTGGGTGCCAGGTCGATAAGCTCGAACCACGCAAACAGCGCGAACTGCAGAACTGCGATGAAATAGCCCACATTCCGGGGCAAGTGCAGCAGCGGTCTAGTGCCAAACCCGGTTGCCTTGCGGATCAGCGCCAGCGGTCCGGTCCACGGATCGAGATGCGGCCACAGCGGGCCGACCAGCCCCTGAAGCAGGGTGAAGCACACCCACCACACCATCCAGATGACCAGCGGCAGCGGATTTTCGACCGGATCCCGCGTGCCGTAAATACCGGCCAGCACCAGAATTAGCAGGATTGCGAACGATACGAAGCTCGTTGCCGCATGCGGCAGCACCGGAATTCTCGCCAGGGACAAACGCATCGTCGCAAGCCGTCCGGGCAGGCGTTCGGGAAGGAAGGCCAGCAGCACGAAAGACGCCGCAATGGCCAGTGCTGCACCGAGCAGATAATACCCGGTCGGCAACAGCAGCACGATCGATGCCTCGCTGCCATGCGCGAAGGCAGCTTCGGGCAGCAGAACGATGACAAATGGCGCTAAGAACGAGGCAATGTGGGTGAGCTTCATGAAAACCTGTCTTTGGGGCAATACGTCATTGAAGCCGTCCCTGTGGCATCTGGCAAGAGCCCACCTGCAAAGCTCTGCTGCCTCTCGCGCTTTTCAATGCGACCTGCTAATCCTCGCCCGAAATCCAAAGATGAGGGCGTGGCCATGAGCGAATTGAAACTCTATGTCGGCAACAAGAATTACTCTTCATGGTCGATGCGCCCGTGGGTGGCGATGAAGGCGGCCGGCGTTAATTTCACCGACGAGGTGATCCCGTTTGATTTCGAGCACAGCAATCCGGCAATCAAGGCGATCTCCGAAACCGGCAAGGTGCCGCTGCTTGTGCACGGCACCTTCAAGATTTGGGAATCGCTCGCGATCATCGAATATATCGCCGAGCTCTTCCCGCAAAAGCCGGTCTGGCCGACAGACCGCGAGCAACGCGCGCTCGCCCGTGCCTACAGCGTGGAAATGGTGGCTGGCTTCCGTGGCATCCGCAACGCGTGCCCGATGAACCTGCGACGGCCGGTGAAGGCCATGCCTATCACGCCGGACATGCGCGCCGACATTATCCGCATCGAGACGATCTGGCACACGAGCATCGAGAAAAGCGGCGGACCCTACCTTTTCGGCGCGTTCTCGGCAGTGGACGCCATGTATGCCCCGGTCGTCAACCGCTTCGAAGCCTATGCACTTTCCGACGACCCGAAGACCCTAGCCTATATCGCTGCCGTCAAGGCTCATCCCGCCTGGATTGCCTGGGCAGAGGGTGCGTCGAAGGAAACCTGGATCGTCGCCGAAGACGAGGCGTAACCCGAGGATTCGGTGACTCAAGAAATTTTCTTGTGGGGACTGGTCAAGTGGGCTTTCGGCATGTATAAGCCGCTCAAATTTCCGGAAATGATCACTGACTGGTACGGCCTGTCTGGCTGATCGCTGGGATGTCCGGGTGATATTGGAGTTTGAAAAATGGCAGTTCCGAAAAGAAAAACAAGCCCGTCACGCCGTGGCATGCGCCGTTCCGCTGATGGTCTGAAGGCTTCGGCCTACGTTGAAGACAAGAATTCCGGCGAACTTCGCCGTCCGCACCATATCGATCTGAAGACCGGTATGTATCGCGGCCGTCAGGTTCTGACGCCGAAGGAAAGCAGCTGATATCATCAGCTCAGCTGATTTAGTCTTATCAGCGGTTTGACATGAAGATGAGGCTGGCCTTGCGCCGGCCTTTTTCTTTTGCGCAGCATTTTGTTTTCGCATGCTGAACCGTTATCTGAGTGTTGATACATGCCGGCCGTCAGGCTAAGCATCAATCAACGCTCTAAATAGCTGGGTCGATTGGGAGAATACTGATGCTGGCCGCAATTCCATTGATGATCATTCCTTTTATCCTCTACAATCTGACTCTGCTGGGACTGCTGGGCGACGGCGGCGTTTCGGCGCTCGAAAACGAAGTTTTCAGCCTGCACATGATGTCAGGGGCCACCTGGACGATGAGCCTCGGTGACCTGCTGGTGCTGATCGGCCTCTTCTTCCTGTTCTTGGAAATCCTGAAATCCACGCGCAGATCGTCTGCATCGATCCTGGATCATCTCCTGTCGATGGTGATGTTCATCGTCTATCTCGTGGAATTCCTGCTCGTCTCGAGCGCCGCCAACCACTTCTTCTTCATTCTGATGGCGGTGTGCCTGATCGATGTGCTTGCAGGCTTTGTGATATCGATCCGGACGGCCTCACGCGATGTGTCGATCGGGCTCTGACGCATTTCCAGGCGAAGTCAGCCGTTCGCCTTAAGGAAATGCGTAGAAAGCCTGCCCGTCGCTAGCTCACATCTTCTCGATCTTGGCCTGCAGCGCCTTCAGCTGTTCCTTCAGGTCGGCAATATCGGTGGTTTCCGACTTGGTGCGCGGCTCGGCCGCCTGGGCGGGCTTCGCGGCATTGGCCGTGAAAGGTGCGAACACTTCCATCGCCTGACGGAAGATTTCGGTGTTGCGCTTGATCTGCTCTTCCATCAGTTGCATCGGAATCTGCAGGTTCTTTGCGATAGGCGTATCGCCGAGCGATTTGGCAAGATGCTCGCGGATTTGCACCTGCTGCTCGCCGAATGCCTGCATCGATTGTTCAAGATAGGACGGCACGAAGGTCTGCATCTGGTCGCCGTAATAGGAAATTAGCTGACGCAGGAATGAGATCGGCAGAAGCGTGTTGCCGTTCTTGGATTCTTGCTCGAAAATGATCTGGGTCAGCACCGAATGGGTGATGTCGTCACCGGTCTTGGCGTCCTGAACGGTGAAATCCTCTCCGCGCTTGACCATTTGGGCAAGGTCGTCGAGCGTCACATAGGTGCTCGTTCCAGTATTGTACAGCCGCCGGTTGGCGTATTTCTTGATGACGATTTGCCCATCGTTCTTGGCCATGTGTTCCTCCTGACAGCCTTGATAAACGCCCTCTCTCCCAAGATTTTTGTGCGGCGTTTCCAACAGTCTATGCGGAAAATGCTCGCAAAGACAATCATTTTGTGCAATGCGGCGAGGTCGCCGCATTTTTTTATTGCGCAGTAGATGCGGTGCGGCAAAAGCCCCATATTGAGCGAAGGATGTTTTGCAACCGATGTCGCGTCGGGCAAGGCGCCCCCACCTCATCGGCCGGATATGATTTGACAGGTCACGGTCGGTTTGCCAGTGTCGGCCAAAGACTTTCCAGGAGGAAATACTCATGAGCAGCCCGTCCATCGTCATCGCCAGTGCCGCGCGCACGGCCGTCGGTTCATTCAATGGCAGCTTTGCCAATACACCAGCCCATGAACTCGGCATCGCCGTCGTCAAGGGTGTGCTGGAGCGCGCCGGCGTGGAAGCGGCCGAAGTCAATGAAGTCATCCTCGGCCAGGTGCTGCAGGCCGGCGAAGGCCAGAACCCGGCCCGCCAGGCTGCTGTGATGGCCGGCATTCCTGTCGAAGCAACCGCGATGGGCATCAACCAGCTGTGCGGATCCGGCCTGCGCGCCGTCGCACTCGGCATGCAGCAGATCGCGTCGGGCGATGCCTCGATCATCGTCGCCGGCGGCATGGAATCCATGTCGATGGCCCCGCATTGCCAGCATCTCCGCTCGGGCGTGAAGATGGGCGACTTCAAGATGATCGATACGATGATCAAGGATGGCCTGACGGACGCCTTCCACGGTTACCACATGGGCATCACTGCCGAAAACGTTGCCAAGCAGTGGCAGTTGACCCGCGAAGAGCAGGATGCGTTTGCACTCTCGTCGCAGAACAAGGCGGAAGCCGCGCAGGTCGCCGGTCGCTTCAAGGACGAAATCATTCCCTTCGTCATCAAGGGCAAGAAGGGCGACGTCACCGTCGACAGCGACGAATACATCCGCATCGGCGCGACCATGGATGGGCTCGCCAAGCTGCGTCCTGCCTTCGACAAGGAAGGCACCGTGACCGCCGGCAACGCATCGGGCCTCAATGACGGCGCCGCCGCCACCCTGCTGATGACCGAAGCAGAAGCCGCCAAGCGTGGCATTCAGCCGCTTGGCCGCATCGTTTCCTGGGCCACCGCCGGCGTCGATCCGAAGGTCATGGGCACCGGCCCGATCCCGGCCACCCGCAAGGCGCTTGCCAAGGCCGGCTGGTCGATCAGCGATCTCGATCTTGTCGAAGCCAATGAAGCGTTTGCTGCTCAGGCCTGCGCCGTCGGCAAGGATCTCGGCTGGGATCCGGCGATCCTCAACGTCAATGGCGGCGCAATCGCCATCGGCCACCCGATCGGTGCATCAGGCGCCCGCATTCTCAACACGTTGCTGTTCGAGCTCAAGCGTCGCGGCGCCAGGAAGGGCCTCGCAACCCTTTGCATCGGCGGCGGCATGGGCATCGCCATGTGCGTCGAGACGATGTGATCCGAGACTATTCCGCAGCCGGATCCAACAAGACCCGGCTGCCCATCCAACATGCGCAGCGAGAATGGGGAGGAAGGCATGAGCAGAACAGCAGTCGTCACAGGCGGAACAAGAGGCATCGGCGCAGCCATTTCAGTGGCTCTCAAGACGGCAGGATACAAGGTGGCGGCAGTCTATGCCGGCAATGACGAGGCGGCTGCAGCCTTCTCGAAAGCCAACGACATTTCCACCTACAAGTGGGACGTCTCCAACTATGAGGCTTGCAAGGAGGGCCTTGCCAAGATCGAAGCCGATCTCGGCCCGGTCGAAGTCCTGGTCAACAATGCCGGTATTACCCGCGACGGCATGTTCCATAAGATGACGCCGGACCAGTGGAGCCAGGTGATCAACACCAACCTCACCGGCCTCTACAACATGACCCATCCCGTCTGGACGGGCATGCGCGACCGATCCTTCGGCCGCGTCATCAATATCTCCTCGATCAATGGCCAGAAGGGCCAGATGGGCCAGGTGAACTATTCGGCGGCCAAGGCCGGCGATCTCGGCTTCACCAAGGCGCTCGCCCAGGAGGGTGCGGCCAAGGGCATCACCGTCAACGCCATCTGCCCGGGCTACATCGCCACCGAAATGGTCATGGCGGTGCCGGAAAAAGTGCTGAACGAGAAGATCATCCCGCAGATCCCGGTCGGACGTCTGGGCCAGCCGGAAGAAATCGCCCGTTGCGTGGTCTTTCTTGCCTCAGACGACGCCGGCTTCGTCACCGGCGCCACTCTGAGCGCCAATGGCGGCCAGTATCTGGCCTGACCGCTAAAGCCGCCGGTTACGCCGGCGGCTGCTTTATCCGATAGCGCTGCTGGACGAGGCTCGACGAAAAGACCGCGGTTCCCAAGTGGTCAAGTGCGATATCCTGTTCCAGCGGCCCGAACAGCGGCAGGCCGTCTCCAAGAAGCACCGGGATTTGCGATATGACCATATCCTCGATCAGTCCCGCTCGCAGGAACAACTGGATCACCTTGCCACCATCGATATAGGCATGCACCCAGCCTTCGCTCGCCAGCTCTGCGGCAATCGCAGCAGGTTCGAGATCGGAAATCCGCACCTTGCCGGCAAGGCGTGCGGGCACACCGTCGGGTGCCAGCGACCGGCTGAGCACGACGACAGGCTTTGTGTAGGGCCATTCCTCGAATGAAATCACCTTTTCGTAGCTGCCCCGCCCCATAATCAGCCCATCCATGCCAGCAATGAAATCGCCATAGCCATAGTCGCCACCACCGGCGGAGAGGGCCGGCAGCCAATCAATGTCTCCGTTCCTGCGCGCTATGAAACCGTCGAGACTGGTTGCGATAAAGACATGGCCTTGCAGCATGAAAGCTCCTCCAAAGCGGCGCTGAATGGCTGTCAAACCCCGCCTGAGCATCTTCTCCGATATGGTTAAGAATTTGTTCTTGCACAATATATTGCAGTGAACAAAGCAGGAAACATGGCCGAGCCCTGATTCGTCAGCGATTCGTTCCATATTGGTTCACAGAGCCGGCCTGTATCAGGCAACGAGGCAAGAGATTGCATTTTCCGCACCTGAATCAGGACCATAGGGCGCAAAATCGAGCGATTCCCTCATTTCTGCGACTCGATATGGTTAACATACTCTTGCTGCACCATATGCTGTGGAGAACCAACAGGGAACACCGTGCCAACCGCGATTCGTCTGCGATTCGTTCCTCAAAGGTTCAGTGCACCTTATCTGTGCCGAGCTGAGGCAGAAGCCATCAAAGTTTACAATTGGTTAACCATATGTTGAATCTCGCTTTGACACGGTTTCCCGCAACTTTTGCCATCTTCCACAGCTTTCGTGTGGAATCATGTCAGGGATTCAGATCCTCGTAGCCATATTGGGTGAAACCACCACATCTTGCGGTGAACAATCCGGGAACGTCGGGGAGTCAGCGATTCGTCGCCGATTCGTTCCTACGCTGTTCCAATGCCTTCCGAATTGTTGATTTTTGCACTTACCACGGCGCTCAAACGGCCTATCTATGTGTCATCTCACCCCTTGCCGGATCCTGTCTTGCAATTGCAACAAAGGAGATGCAAGGAATGCCGCCCGGCTCGACAGCCAGGCAAGACAGTGAACCCTGGACTGGACCGATTTGAAATCCGATCCCATGACATTGAGCGGCCGCGGGGTAACTGCGGTGCTCGGGCCGACCAATACAGGCAAGACCCACTACGCCATCGAGCGGATGGTCGCCCATTCGTCGGGCATCATCGGGCTGCCGCTCAGGCTGCTTGCGCGTGAAGTCTATGGCCGGGTTGTCGAGAGGGTCGGCGTGGCCAATGTCGCGCTGATCACCGGCGAGGAGAAGATCTCGCCGCCGAACGCGCGCTTTTCCGTCTGCACCGTCGAAGCGATGCCCAACGAAACGCGCGCGGCCTTCGTGGCGATCGACGAAGTGCAGTTGGCCACCGATTTCGACCGTGGGCACATCTTTACCGATCGCATCCTCAATCTGCGCGGCCGTGAGGAGACCCTGCTGCTGGGCGCGGCGACGATGAAGTCTATTCTCGCCCATATCCTGCCAGGCATTCACATCACCGAGCGGCCGCGCCTGTCGCAGCTTTTCTATGCCGGCTCGAAAAAGATCACCCGCCTGCCGCGCCGCAGCGTCATCGTCGCATTCTCGGCCGACGAGGTCTATGCGATCGCCGAACTGGTCAAGCGCCAGCGCGGCGGTGCCGCCGTCGTGCTTGGCGCACTCAGCCCGCGCACCCGCAACGCCCAGGTCGCCCTCTATCAGGAAGGCGAGGTCGAATATCTCGTCGCCACCGATGCCATCGGCATGGGCCTCAACCTGGATGTCGACCACGTCGCGTTTGCCCAGGACCACAAATTCGACGGCTTCCAGTACCGAAACCTCAATGCCGGCGAACTCGGCCAGATCGCCGGACGTGCCGGACGCTACATGCGCGACGGCACCTTTGGCGTTACCGGCAACACACCGCCGCTCACCGATGAGTTGGTCGAGCGCATCGAATCGCACCATTTCGACTCGGTCAAGGTCATGCAATGGCGCTCCAAGTCGCTGGATTTCTCCACGCTTGCCAGCCTGCACGCCAGCCTCGACACCGCACCCCGCGTTCACGGCCTGACAAAAGCCCTGCCGGCGGACGATTTGCAGGCGCTGGAGCTTTTGTCGCGCGACCCCGACATTTTGCGGCTTGCCACGACGCGGGAAAGAGTGGAAAAGCTCTGGGAGATTTGCGCATTGCCGGATTACCGGCGGATCACCTCGCTGCAGCATTCCGATATGGTTGCGGCAATTTACAAGGACATTGTCCGGCACGGCGCAGTCGATGAGACGTTCGTGGCCGAGCAAGTCCGCAGGGCAGACCGCACCGATGGCGAGATTGACACGCTGTCAGCGCGTATTGCGCAAATCAGGACTTGGACCTATGTGTCCAATCGCCCGGGCTGGCTTGCCGATCCGGTACACTGGCAGGAAAAAACGCGCGACATTGAGGATCGCCTCTCTGATGCGTTGCATGAACGGTTGACCAAACGCTTCGTAGATCGCAGGACATCTGTGCTCATGAGGCGCCTAAGAGAGAATGCTATGCTGGAAGCTGAAATCAGTGTGAATGGTGATGTCTTTGTTGAAGGACATCATGTGGGACAATTGTCGGGCTTCCGGTTTACGCTGGTGGCAGGTGCTGACGGCCAGGATCTGAAGGCTGTGGAAAGTGCTGCGAGCAAGGCGCTTGCGCTCGAATTCGAGGCGCGCGCCGCACGTCTGCACGCTGCAGGCAATAACGATCTTGCGCTATCCAATGACGGCCTGGTGCGCTGGCTCGGCGAGCCTGTGGCACGGCTGACCGCATCCGACCACATCATGCGGCCGCGCGTGGTGCTGCTGGCCGACGAACTGCTGTCCGGCCACGCCCGCGAACATGTGCAGGCACGTATCGAGCGCTTCCTCAATCACCATATCGCCACGGTGCTGAAGCCGCTCGACGATCTGATCCGCGCCGAGGACCTGCAAGGCATCGCCAAGGGTCTGGCCTATCAGCTTGCCGAAAATCTCGGCGTGCTGTTCCGTCGCGACGTGTCGGAAGACGTCAAGACGCTCGACCAGGATGGTCGCGCTTCGATGCGCAAATATGGCATCCGTTTCGGCGCCTACCATGTCTTCATGCCAGCGCTTCTCAAGCCTGCGCCCGCCGAACTGATCACCCTTCTCTGGGCGCTGAAGAACGACGCACTGACCAAGCCGGGCTATGGCGATCTGATTCCGGCGCTGGCCGCCGGCCGCACCTCGATCGTCACCGATCACGCGTTCGAGCGTAATTTCTATCGTCTCGCCGGCTTCCGATTCCTCGGCAAGCGCGCGGTGCGCATCGACATTCTCGAGCGTCTGGCCGATCTTATCCGTCCGCTGCTGCAGTGGAAGCCAGGCGCGCCGTCGCGCCCGGAAGGCGCCTATGATGGTCGCCGCTTCGTCGCGACGCCATCCATGCTCTCCATCCTCGGCGCCACCGCCGACGACATGGAGGAAATCCTCAAGGGTCTCGGCTATCGCGCCGACAGCGTGACCGCAGAAGAGGCAGCAAGCCATCTGGCGGCAAACGCGCCGGCCGCTGCTGCACCGGCTGCTGCGGACACCACGGAAAATGCGTCGGCCGAGAGCGAAACATCCGACGATTCGGCAGTTGAAGCATCGGCGCACACGTCATCCGAGCCGGAAGGCGAAAGCACCGAAGTTGTTGCCGCTGCAGCAACTGAGGAGACGCCTGCGACCGAAGCAAGTGTTGAAGTCGCTCCGGCAGTTGAAGTGGTTGAAGCAGGCGCCGAAACGGCCGCTGCTGTCGAAGCTGAGGCGGCTCCCGCTGCTGAGGCCGTTGTCGAAGCTCCGCAGGAAGAAAAGCGTGTGCTGCTTTGGCGCCCGGGTGGCGGCAAGCCGGAAACCCAGCGTCGTCCCGGCGAAGGCCGTCGCGAGCAGGGCAACCGAGACAATCGCGGTGAAAACCGCGGCCCCAATGGCCGCGGCGGAGAGCGTACTGGCGAACAGCGCCAGCAGCCCCGCCAACAGCGCGGCGACGGACAGAAGGACCCGCGCCCGGCTGAAGCCCGCAGCGACCGGCCGCCACGTGGCGATCGTCCGCCGCGCTCGGATCGCCCGAACAACGAGCATCGTGGAGAAAACAAGCAATCCGGCCCCAAGCGCGACAAGCAGGATCGCGCCCAGCCGCAACGCTTCGATTCCAAGCCCCCGCGCAAGGACAAGCCGATCGATCCGGATTCTCCCTTCGCCAAGCTCGCGATCCTCAAGGAGCAGATGAAGAAGTAGTGACATGGCTGACCAGCCTCCGACCCAACGCCAGCGCATCGACAAGTGGCTGTTTTTCGCCCGTATCGCGAAATCCCGCACCTTGGCGCAGGAATGGGTCGAGGCCGGCCACGTCACCGTCAACGGTGAGAAGGTCAGGCGGTCGAGCGCCGATGTCCGCCTCGGCGACAAGCTCGAGGTCACGACACGCGAGCGCGACTATGTCGTCGTCGTCAAGGCACCTGGTGAACGACGCGGACCATTCGAGGAAGCGCGCCACCTCTACGAAGATCAGTCTCCGCCGCAGGTGAGGCGAACGCCCTTCGAACAGGCGCAACGCGATCCCGGCACCGGGCGACCGGAAAAGAAGGAACGCCGCGAACTCGACCGGCTTAAAAACGGCGGCTTTTTCAGTCAGGACTGACGCGAGGCCGAATTTGGCGAAATGCAGGTCAGACCTGCCTGGAATGCAATGCTGCTTTCCACGTCCCAGTTCTTGCAAAGACCGTGCAAAGCCGCTAGTGGACGAACAATTCTGGAGCATCGGCTCCGCAAACGCGTATCGAGAAGCTGGAGTGTCTCATGACATATGTCGTGACCGACAACTGTATCAAGTGCAAGTACACGGACTGCGTCGAAGTCTGCCCGGTCGACTGTTTTTACGAGGGCGAGAACTTCCTCGTCATCCATCCCGACGAATGCATCGATTGCGGCGTCTGCGAACCGGAATGCCCGGCCGAGGCGATCAAGCCGGACACCGAGTCCGGCCTGGACAAGTGGTTGAAATTGAACGCCGATTTCGCCTCGATCTGGCCCAACATCACCCAGAAGCGTGACGCCTTGCCGGAAGCCAAGGAATTCGACGGTGTTGAGGACAAGCTGGAGAAGTACTTCTCCGACAAGCCGGGCACGGGCGACTGATCCGACCTTGCCTTGCTACCGGCCCCGGGTCGCCTCTTGGCACCCCGTTCCTGATACGAACTTTACAGTTTGTTGACGGACTATTTGAGTTTTGAACGGGAATGAACGGTGCGGCTTTACCATCCCGGCAGAAGCCTTCCGGGCCTATTTGCCGCGGTCAAAGCAAATTATTGATTTCCACTGTTTTTTATGTTATTCAAGCCAGTACTGATCCCAGAGGGCATATTTGTGCCCAGACATCACGAAAGCTACGATCCCCAAATGCGGTCTTCTTGAAAAATGCGCCCGTTCGGTTGCCGGTTTTCATTTTGCCGTGTTGAAGGTTTGTTTGCGTTGTAAATGTGGGTCCAGTCCGAAAATCTTGGCGCCAACGCGCCGTTCCCCGGCCACCACGGCCGCACCCGGGCAACCGGAAGCATATTAGGGAGTTTGTGAGAAGCATGACAACCCAACTTAAGAAACCTTCGACACGCCAGGGCTTCAAGACAGGTGAATCGATCGTCTATCCGGCGCATGGCGTCGGCATGATCGTGACCATCGAGGAACAAGAAGTTGCCGGCATGAAGCTTGAGCTTTTTGTTATCGATTTCGAAAAGGACAAGATGCGCCTGAAGGTTCCGGTCGCCAAAGCCGTCAGCATTGGTATGCGCAAGCTTTCGGAGACCGATTTCGTCGAGCGTGCCCTCAAGGTCGTGCAGGGCAAGGCGCGCATCAAGCGCACCATGTGGTCGCGCCGCGCGCAGGAATATGATGCCAAGATCAATTCCGGCGACCTGATTTCCATCGCCGAAGTCGTGCGCGATCTCTTTCGTGCCGATAACCAGCCGGAACAGTCCTATTCCGAGCGCCAGCTCTATGAACAGGCACTCGACCGGATGGCGCGCGAAATCGCCGCTGTCAACAAAATGTCCGAAACCGAAGCTGTTCGCCTGGTCGAGACCAATCTCGCCAAGAGCCCGCGCCGCGCCGGCAAGCTGACGGAAGAAGACGAGCAGGAAGAAGCCGCGTAAGCGGTAACATCCAACAACACCATTTCGGACTGACAAGAACCCGGCCTCAGTCGGGTTTTTTGTTGCGGTATCGAAACCCTCCCGCAGCGCCTGCCTGTGGTACTGCAGCGGACGAACAATCGTGTATCCCGTTCAGGCTTCAGATAAAAATGAGGTTATCGACGATGCTGCCATTGTGATCGACATCGGCGACGCCCTCAAGTCGGATCAGGTCTCCATCGCCGTTCAGCACAAGCTGCCAAACTCCGTGCACAAGGCTTTCGCCGGCGATACTCGCCTCCGCGTGCGGGAGGTCTATGACGTCCACCTGCTGCCGGCGATAGTCGTCTATGTCGGTGACCTCGAATACGCCGTCACGGAGAGTTTTGAAGCTGAAAGTGTCTGCTCCCGCGCCACCGGCAAATTCGGCGTTTCCAGATCCACCTACCAGTAGATCACTGCCACGTCCTCCGAACAGGCTGTCCCTGCCGTCGCCTCCACGAAGCGTGTCATTGCCGTCACGACCATACTCGGTATCGTTGCCCGCTCGGCCATTGATCTCATCACCTCCGGAATACCCCACAAGGTGGTCATTACCCGCCAGTCCATTTATTGAAATGCCAACGAGTTGCTCATACTCTCCGTCCGACGTCGTCGTCAGCACCTCCCCGACACCCGCAATATAGAATTTATGCTCGATATCACCGGGACTGAGCGGTGAAAATTCCTTAGTCTTCAGCGTATGATGGGACGCGCCGTAGACGGTGAATACATTTGCATCAAGACTGAGCACTCTCGCCCTATCCTCCGCAACGCCTTTTGCATTCTCCTGATGATAGACGTCGCCTACATGCGGTCTTGCCTCCATGATAATGCCCGGCATGGCGCCAGCGACCCCAGCGCGCCACGATCCCACGGTCCCGATCGGGACGGGGTTCCCCGGTTCGTATTGCGTAGAATCCTCGCCAAAATACCAGACGTTTCCCTGCTTATCTTGTGCGTAGTAGTCGAATGTGTCTTCTTCCAACTGCCCGTTGACGAAGCTGACATCATGCACAACAACGCATGTTACCCCGTCGATCACAGCCGTCTTGTGGGTTACGATGGTATTGGTCGTAATGGCAAGGCCCTTATCCTCATAGTGGAACGTCGTTCCCGCTTTTAGGATCATGTAGGGATTGTCTATCGTCGTCGTGAAATTCTTCGGGCTGATAGCCCCGCTGGTGTAAGTCGATTGCGTGAGCGGTAGGTTGCCGATGTCCGGCGCGCTATTTGGGTTTCGCTTGGTCATGATCTGATCCTCCCTGAAGCCCACCTGTTTTCATTGTAGTCCCATGAATCATCCGAATTTGTGTCCTGAATGAACGTGTGGGCAGCGTGGTCCAGCAAAAGGTTCTTCATTGCCACGAAGAGAATGCTGCCCGCCTATCTTGTATCGGCTGACCGACATCACTAACGGTGAAGTCGTTGTGACCAATGTGGAGTGCGCTCAAGCCATTCGCGGGTTTCTTATGACAACAAGAATTTGCCCAGTCGCTCGCTGGCGCTGCCGCCGGGCGAAGGCCAATAGATTTTTTTGATATTTGAACCCGTTATCGCAATGCCACCGCCGGGTTGGCGCATTCGGCAGCCAGCGGCCACCTCGGCTGTGTCAAAGGTCGATGGCAGGCACTATCAGTTTAGCGTCGAGTCAAGCGGTCCTTAGCCCAGCCAAACGGATGCGCCAGAGTCAAGTAGATGACCCCACCTTTGCTGATCTGGAACGAGCGCGTTGCATCCAAGCCTCAAGATCTATTCCGCGATGATCTTGACCTTGTCACCCGCCGACACGGTGGCGCCGAGCGGCAGTCCGTTGATCAGCCGGAAGAGCTCCAGCTTGCGGTCGGTGCCGAGCATGCGGTCGGACAACGTCTGGATGTTTTCGCCCGGCTTGACCACCACCACCCGGACACGCAGCGGCTTGAGGTTGGCCGCCTCTTGCGGCGTCATCCGCCGGAAGGTTTTGCGCAGCTGCTGTGCGGTTGCTGCCAGCGCCGCTGTGTTACCCTTGGGAACGGCCGTCAGGAAGCGATAGATCTTTGGGCCGTTACGAACGACGGTGACATCGAAATCCCAGCGGTCGGCCGACGCGCGGGCCGTGGCCGCCGGCATGCCGTTGACGAAGGCTGCACGGATCGTCTCCGGCATCAGCCCGGTGACCCAGCCGCTGGCAATGTAGTCGGTCAGGCTACCGCCCGATTTGTCATCGACCAGGTCGAAGCGAATGGCGATTTCGCCCGGGCCGGTTGCCATCACGGCTTCGGCCTTGTTGTCGATGCGGAAGCCGGCCGGCGCTTCAAAACGAATGCCGAGATTGCCATGCAGGAACGTCTGTCCACGGACATAGCCTTCCTGCGGGCTATCGCCATAGAGCAGGCCGTCTATGCCTTGCAGGAAATAGTCGCGTCCCTTGTCGCCCGCCTTGTCCTCCATGCCGAAGGCCCTGGCATGGCGCCGCGCAAGGTCGACGCGCTGCGGCGTGCTCGGATGGCTGGAAAGGAAGTCCATGCCCGGATCGGAATCCGGATCGACCGCATTGAACCTGGAATAGGCGCCCATCGCATCGAGGAAGCGCGCTGCGGCATAGGGATCGTAGCCCGCTTCGCCAAGCATGCGCACGCCGATCACGTCAGCCTGCAATTCCTGATTTCTCGAAAAGGCTGCAAGCCTGAGTTTGGAACGCGCCAACGCCTGCTTGCCGGCGAGCTCGGAAGACAACACCTCTGTCACCACGCGGCTGGCAATGACTTCTGCTTCTTCACGCTGTTGCCGCTCGATACCATGGTTGGCCGTGACGTGGGCCATTTCGTGGCTGAGCACTGCGGCGACCTCGGACGCGTCGGTGGCAAGCGCCAGCAGACCGCGCGTCACATAGACATAGCCACCGGGCAGCGCGAAGGCATTGATGGCCGGGGAATTCAGGATGGTGATGCGATAGGATTGCGTTGGATTTTCGGAAACCAGCGTCAGCGCACCCATGATGCGAGCAACCAGCTGTTCGGTCTTCACATCCTTGTACTCGCCGCCGTAGGACGCAACGATACGGGGATGCTCACGCGCGCCCATCTCGGCACGCGGATCGTTTTTCTGAACTTCGTCAACGATTTGCGGTGTCTGCGACGGCGCGACATCCGGCTCGTAAGTCTGGTCGAGGATCGACTGGCAGCCGGCCAGCGCGGCTGTCGCGAACAGCACGGCAAGCGTGTGACGGCGCAAACCCCGATTGCCCACCCGGCTTGGGAAGGTGGTCGTCGCCGTAAATTTTCCGCCAGCCTGTATGCTCTCGACCGTCAGGGCCCTGTCCTTCATATCAACCGGATTCCTTGCGGAAACGGGCCACTTTCATCCGATTTCACAGCTTACTGCATAGCACAAACTACGGAGATTCCGATGGCAAAGTCGAGAATAAATCGGTCGATTTTGAGGCTGGCACGCGGCTAGGAAGAATTTTTTTCTAACGTGACCCAAGTGGCTGTATCGCCACAATACACATTTCGACCGTCCGATACCTCGATGACGCGACTGGCGAGTCGCACAACTTCCCGGCGATCGTGGCTGATCATCAGCACCATCATGCCGCTCTCGGCTTGCAACCGCTTCAGCAACTCGCCCATATCGGCGCGCAATTCCTCGTCGAGGCTGCCAAAAGCCTCGTCGAGCAGCAGGAACGGACGCTTGCGGACCAGCGCGCGGGCGAATGCCACACGCTGTCTCTCACCGCCCGACAGTGCCTGCGGCATGCGTTTCTCAAACCCGGACAGACCGACCTTCGTAAGCGCGTCGCTGACGTCGACATTGTCCCGGGGGCTCAGCGACAGAGACGGCGACAAGCCGAGAGCGACATTCTTCCTGACATCGAGATGTGCGAAGAGATTGTGATCCTGGAAGATGTAGGTTAGCGGCCGCTTACCCGGCGAGACGCCGGCCATATCAACACCGTTCAGCGTGATCGTGCCGCTCTTGGCCGGCTCAAAGCCTGCGATCAGATGAAAGAGCGTCGATTTTCCCGAGCCAGACGGACCGGTGACGGCAACGATCTTTGGCCCGTCGAGGGCAAAGTCATAGACAAAACTGCGCGCGCCGAGCTGCGTTGAAACATGTTTGAGCGTGATCGTCGGCGTCATGATCGCGGCTCTGCCTTTCTGCGATCGCTGAGCAATGCCGGAAGCATCAGGACCAGGCACAGAACGCCGAGGATCAGAGACAGGCCCGCCGCATCCGTCGATCGATAGTTTCCAAGCTTCGCATAAAGCAGCGACGGCAGCGTCATGAAATCATCGCTGCCGAACAACGCGATAGCGCCCATATCACCCAACGACAAAGCCAGGCCGAAACTCAGCGCCATCAGCAGCGGCCCCTTCAGCACCGGCCAATCGACGATGCGGAAGCGATTGAGGCCATGAATATCGAGGCTGTCGGCCAGCTGCGCAGCCCTGATCTCATGGGTGCGAAGCTCCGGTCCGAGAATACGGCTGGTGAAGGGCAGTGCCATGATACAATTGATGGACATGACGATGAGGACTGCCGGATTTCCGCCCACACCTGCCTTGAGCAGAAAGACGAACCATCCGGCACCCAGTGCGAGCGGCGGTATCAGCAACATGAATTCAGGCAGGCGAAACAAGGCGGCGGATTTCCGGTGACCTGTTGCGGCAAGTGCAAGGCGGCCGCGCAAAATGACATAGGTGAGCGACACCGAAAGCAACCCGGCAGCAGCTGCAATGAACAGGCTGGTCCTCAATGCCTGCAGGAAAAGACTGTCCACCAGCAGTCCACCGAGATCCGCACGCAAGCCTGCGAGCAGCACAGCCAGCAACGGCGCACCGACAAACAGCAGGAAGAAAACGAGGATGGCGCTGTCCCCGACCATCGCCATGGGCCTTGCCGCATCCGATCGGAAGGGCGCATGTTCGGTGGCGCTGCGATCCTCTTCCGGATCCGGAAAGAGGTTGAGGAGCAGGAATACGACCGAGGTCAGCACCAGCTGCAACACACAGAGCGCCAGTGCACGCGGTGGATCAAACTCGAACTTCAGCGCCTGGTAGATCGCCACTTCCAGCGTCGAGGTCGCCGGACCGCCACCCAGCGTCAGCACGATCGTAAAGCTGGTAATGCAGAGCATAAACACCAGCCCCGCAATGCCGGGCAACACCCGCAACAGCGCCGGCCCTTCGACGAAGCGAAAAAGCGCGATCCGCGGAAAATCCAGGCTTGCCGCCAACCGCCATTCGTTGCCTGGGATTTTGGCCAGCGCCCTCAACATCAGCCGCGCCGCGAGTGGCAGGTTGAAGAACACATGCGCCAGCAGGATGCCGCCGAGCCCGTAGATCGAAAATCCGCCATCCATTCCCGCCGAGCGCATGAAATCGTTGACCCAGCCTTGCCTCCCCCAGACCTCGACAATGCCAAACACGACGGGCAGCACCGGCAGGCCAAGGGGCAGGATCATCAATGCCAACAGCAAAGGCCGCCCAACAAATCGTCGCCGCCGGGCCATAGCCAGTGCAACAGGAAGCCCCAAGACCAGCGACAGAACTGTCGACGCGGCCGCTTGGCCCACGGTAAACACTGCCACGCGCAACACATAGTCGGCTGGCGGCCAGGAGCTTTCCTCGCCGCTACCGATCACCAGCATCATCAGCGCAAGAACGCAAAACGCCGCGATCAGAGCAAGAGCGCTGGCTCCCGCCCAGATCCACAGCCGATTTTCGCCCTTGCGATCCATGGTGTGAATCCGGCTAAGCTTAGTTCATGCTCATGGCGGCGAGCCATTCGTCGATCCACACCTTGCGTTTCTCGGCGGCTTCCATTGGTGGAATCGTCAGTGTCTTTGCAGGATGCACGAGCGAATCGAACACCGGATTGAGCTTTTGCGCGGTCTCGCCGGCCGGCATCATCCAATTGTTTTCAGGAATGATGTCCTGAAATGCCGGGCTGATCATGAACTTCAGGAATTGCCTGGCCAGTTCAGCGTTTGCGGTCTTGGTCATCGCAGCGACTTCGATCTGGATGGGATGTCCCTCGGAGAATTCGAGCGCCTGATAGCGGTTCACCTTCTCGGCGATCATGTGGTAGGCGGGCGACGTCGTATAGGAGAACACCATTGGCGCTTCGCCCTTGGTGAACAGCCCATAGGCTTCCGACCAACCGGGGGTCACTGTGAGAATACGCTTCTTGAGCTTCGTCCAGGCTTCCGGCGCCTTGTCACCATAGACCGCCTTCACCCAGAACAGCAGCCCGAGACCCGGCGTCGATGTGCGCGGATCTTCGATGACGATCTTTTCCGAGGGATCACCTTCGACCAGTTCCTTGAGGCTCTTGGGCGGGTTCTTGATCGTATCGGTATCGACGACGACAGCGAAATGGCCGTAGTCATAAGGCACGAAGACCGGATCAGAAAATCCGCCGGGCACCTTGACCGCGGATGTGTCGATGCCATGCTCGGCAAACAAGCCGGTCTTGCTGGCTTCTTCAGTCAGGTTGTTGTCGAGGCCCAGCACGATGTCGGCCTTGGTCGCGTCGCCTTCCATCTTCAGCCGCGTCAGCAGGGCGACGCCGTCGCCGAGGCTGACATATCGTACCGAGCAGGCGCAGATCTTCTCAAAGGCCGCCTTGACCTTCGGCCCCGGCCCCCACTCGGCCGTAAAGCTCTCATAGGTGTAGATGGTCAGCATCTTGTCAGCGGCCTGGCTGGGCGTGAACAGCGAAAATGCCGCGACGGCTGCGATTGAAAATAGGGTTGTCTTGCGCATTGGCGCCTCCTTGGTTTCATAAAAAACGGGAATAGGGCGCTCGCAATGTGCCGTCTAATCCCTCCGCCGGTATGAGCCGGATCAGGTTCTGCGGGTCGGTCGAAACCTCTCAGCCCAGGACCGTTTCCGGCCGAGGACACCCCGTTAGAGCGGTGTCATGATTAGACGCCTGTCATGAAAATGACAAGTGGCGAAGTCGAAAGGTGTAGTCTGTGAAGGAGCGCGGGCCACGCTCAAAGCAGGTCCTGCTGATATGCGAGGCGCTGGAGAGGGCAATGCGGGAGCATCGGCCACTTATACGCAATCACCCCACGGCTGGCCTTCTCCTGACGAATCTCTGCTCTGGTAGATCAAACCCCCATTGGGTGCCTGACCATTCCTCGGCCAGTGCGAAGCCCACCGATTCGTAAAGTTTTCGAGCCGCATCCAGCCCCCTGAATGTCCAGAGCTGGGTCTCGGAAAATCCGTTCTCGTCGCAGAATTTCACCGCTTCCGTCACGAGTTTGCGGCCGGTACCCGTGCCGTGCAGGTCTTTTTCAAGGATGACCCAGCGAATGTGCGCCTTGCCGTCACCCAGATCTTCGCCGTCGACGACGATAGAACCCTTGATCTGGCCGGCTTGCGTGGCAAGCCACATCTGGTTTCCCGGGTGTCCAAGACGTGGAACGAAATCCGCCAGTCCGCCAGCGATCTTGGCTTCAAAAATTGGCGGAAAGCCCCATTCCCGTCCATAATAGTCACCATGCATCTGCGCGATGCGTCCGGCGGCACCGGGCTGGAAGCCGGCGGAAACCTCGATTGCAGCACCTGGATCCTGGCGGACGGCATCGTCCGCACCCACCTTGAGCGCACACGCGTAGGCTTGCAGCCCATTCACCACCTGTGTCCGGATATCCGCGCTGAGGGCGTGCAGTGCGCGACCAACCTGACGGTTGGCATAGCGCTCTATATCGCCAAACAGCGCCGTGCCAGACTCGGTTAGCGAGAGGATCTTCGACCGGCCATCCGCCTCGCTTGCCATCTCCGTCACCAGCCCGCGCTCGATCAACCGGGCGAGCATCCGGCTCACCGAGGATTTTTCCAGAACCAGCGTCTGTGCCAGCTGGTTTGCGGTCAATCGCTCATGATTGCCAAGCTCGATGATCGCATGGACTGCCGACGCCGACAGATCGGTATTGGCCATGGTCGACCGCATGAATCCGAGCTCGCGCACCATCCGGCGGGATGCATCGCGAACGGCAAGGATATCGGCATGCTTAAGCGGCGCGTTCATGAGAGTTTCCTTCGTATAGTTGTAGCTTACAACTATATTTCAAATCGCCGCCCTGGGCAAGCCCGCACCGCCGTACCGGAAACGGCATTAGCGGCTTGAAAACCCGGATATTGCGGATTATGCAGGCCCCAATTTCAACCCTCGAACCAAGAGAGTATTGGCAATGTCCGTACGCAAGCTTCTTCTGCTTCCCGGTGATGGCATCGGCAAGGAAACCATGGCCGAGGTCCGCAAGTTCATTGCGGCCATGAACGAGAAGTTCAACGCCGGCTTCGAGACCGAGGAAGGCCTCGTCGGCGGCTCGGCCTATGATGCGCACGGCGTTGCGATTTCCGAGGAAGACATGGAAAAGGCCATGGCGGCGGACGCCGTGCTGTTCGGTGCCGTCGGCGGCCCCAAATGGGATAGCGTTCCCTATGACGTCCGCCCCGAGGCTGGCCTGCTGCGCCTGCGCAAGGATCTGGCACTGTTCGCAAACCTCCGTCCGGCCATCTGCTACCCGGCACTCGCCAATGCATCATCGCTGAAGCAGGAAATCGTCGAAGGCCTGGATATCCTGATCGTTCGCGAACTCACCGGCGGCGTCTATTTCGGTAGCCCAAAGGAGATCATCGATCTCGGCAACGGCCAGAAGCGCGGCATCGACACCCAGGTCTATGACACGTTCGAGATCGAGCGCATCTCCGCCGTCGCCTTCGAACTGGCGCGCACGCGCAACAACAAGGTCTGCTCGATGGAAAAGCGCAACGTCATGAAGTCGGGCGTGCTCTGGAACGAAGTCGTCACCCAGACTCACAAGGCCAAGTACTCCGACGTCCAGCTCGACCACATGCTGGCCGATGCCGGCGGCATGCAGCTCGTCCGCTGGCCCAAGCAGTTCGACGTCATCGTCACAGACAACCTGTTCGGCGACATGCTGTCCGACATCGCCTCGATGCTGACGGGCTCGCTCGGCATGCTGCCGTCCGCCTCGCTCGGTGCACCGGACCCGAAGACCGGCAAGCGCAAGGCCATGTATGAGCCGGTGCATGGCTCGGCCCCGGACATCGCTGGTCAAGGCATTGCCAACCCGATTGCCATGATCGCCTCGTTTGCGATGTGCCTGCGTTATTCCTTCAACATGATCAAGGAAGCCGATACGCTGGAAAAGGCGATTGCCAACGTGCTCGACCAGGGCATCCGCACCGGCGACATCATGGCGGAAGGCGCAAAGCAGGTTGGAACGACCGAGATGGGCGATACCATCCTCGCCGAATTCCTCAAGCTTTCGGCCTGATCTTACCGATCACTACTTTTAAAATAGAAAAACCGGCGCAATCGCTTGCGCCGGTTTTTTGTTTGGGAGCCCTCATTTCAGATCGCGTGTACGTCGTTGTCCTTGGTTTCCTTCAGGAACAATGTGCCGATGATCAAGGTCATCACCGCGATGATGATCGGATACCAAAGGCCGTAATAGATATTACCCTCGGCTGCGCTGAGCGCAAACACGATGGCCGGCAGCAGCCCACCAAACCAGCCGTTGCCGATGTGATAGGGCAACGACATGCCGGTATAGCGGATGCGGGTCGGGAACATCTCAACCAGCATCGCCGCGATCGGGCCGTAGACCATCGTCACGTAGATAACCAGCACGGTTAGGATCGCGATCACCTGCACCCAGTTGATCTGCGCGGGATCGGCGACGATCTTGAACTCGCCGCCTGCGGGCACCTTGTAGACCGGCAACTCCGTGACGCCTTCGAGATCCTTTGATGTGGCGACCTTGTCACGGATCATCTTGGCGGCCGACATCGTCTCCGGCGGATTGACCTTGACCTTTGCCTCGTCGAGACCGAGCTCCGGATTGGCGGCAATGAATGCCGCGATCTTCGGCTCGGGCACTAGTGCTGCGCTGCGTGCCAGCGGATAGCCTGCCGCCTTGAGCGCGGTATAGGCGACCTTCTGGAACTTCGCGGTATTGGCTTTCGCATCATCGCCGGCATTGACATAGCTCGGAATGACCGTCTCGCCGATCTTCACCGACGCCATCGTTCCGGCAGCGGCCGGTACGACATCATAGGCGATGGAGTTCTTGGCCAGGAATTCCGTGGCGGCATCGCATGACGTGGTGAACTTGCTCGTGCCCGTCATGTTGAACTGGAACGAGCAATCGGCCGGATCTGCCGTCACCGTCGCATGAATAGAAGCCTGTGCCGTATAGAGCGCGGGGTTGCCGGCCCAGGTCAGCGCCTTGAACAGCGGGAAATAGGTGACCGCCGCCAACAGCAGGCCGAGCATGATGATCGGCTTGCGGCCGATCTTGTCAGACAGCCAACCGAACACGACGAAGAAGATCGCGCCGATGGCCAGAGCCACCGCCACCATCTTGTTGGCTGAGGCGAGATCAATCTTCAGCACGTTCTGTAGAAAGAACAGCGCATAGAACTGGCCGCAATACCAGACGACAGCCTGACCGGCGACGGCGCCGAACAGCGCCAGCAGCGCTATCTTGGCATTCTTCCACTGGCCGAAGGCTTCGGTCAGCGGCGCTTTCGAGCCCTTGCCCTCTTCCTTCATGCGCTTGAAAGCCGGCGATTCATTGAGCTGCATGCGGATCCACACGGAGATCCCGAGCAGCACTGCGGAGATCAGGAAGGGTATGCGCCAGCCCCATTCGGCGAAGGCATCCTTGCTCATCAGCGACTGGACGATCAGGATGATCACCAGCGACAGGAACAATCCGCCGGTCGCCGTCGTCTGGATCCATGACGTGTAATAGCCGCGGCGGCCCTCAGGCGCGTGCTCGGCGACATAGGTCGCTGCACCGCCATATTCACCGCCCAGCGCCAGGCCTTGCAGAAGCCGCAAGGCGATCAGGATGATCGGGGCAGCAATGCCGAGCGTTGCCGAGCCGGGCAGCAGGCCGACCAGAAAGGTCGACGCACCCATGATCAGAATGGTGATCAGGAATGTATATTTGCGGCCGACGAGATCGCCAAGCCGGCCGAACACCAGCGCGCCGAACGGCCGGACCAGGAAGCCTGCCGCAAAGGCGAGCAACACGAAGATCGTCCGCGTGCCTTCCGGATAGGAATTGAAGAACGCATAGCCGATATAGACGCCAAGCGAGCCATAGAGATAGAAATCGTACCATTCGAACACGGTGCCGAGTGAAGAGGCGAAAATCACCTTCTTCTCCTCGGATGTCATGCCGCGCCTTGCGGGCATATTGACGGCTACTTCTGCCATGATGAAATCCTCCCAATTCGTCGCAGTACCCTCTCCTCAAAGATTCCCAGGGCGCGAACGTGACCTCAGAATGCCAGAGTTCCCGCCTACACCCCAGCCGTGCTTTGGGATTATGACGAAAGTATTAGGTGCAACGCAGCATCTGCAAATTCACCGCATGAGACTGAGAGTGCTTGACTCCTCGGCAAAAATGGCTAGAGGAAACGCTTGTAAAAAGGAACACGTCATGAGCGGTCGCTTTTCAGCACCCCATATCATGCACCGCCCGGACAGCCTGTCCGGCGGACGTTTGCTTTTTTCTCCAGTTTCCAAAACCTGGGCCACCAAAACGACGACGAAAACCGTCTGACGTTCCTGGCCCGCCGCTCTCTCCCCGGCTTTAGGCTGGGAGCAGGACCTGACGCGGTTTTCGCTAAGTGGTCCAAATCTCAAGCAACCGGCGGAGAGAAGAGAAAGAGACGATCAAAATGGGTTTCAAGATTGCAGTCGTAGGCGCCACCGGCAATGTCGGGCGCGAAATGCTCAACATTCTCGCCGAACGCGATTTTCCGGCCGACGAAGTCGTGGCGCTGGCATCCAGCCGCTCGCTCAACACCGAAGTGTCCTATGGCGACAAGACGCTGAAGGTCAAGAACCTCGAAAACTACGATTTTCATGGCACCGATATTTGCCTGATGTCGGCCGGCGGCGCGGTGTCGCTCAAGTGGTCGCCGAAGATCGGCGCCATGGGCTGCGTCGTCATCGATAATTCCTCGGCCTGGCGCTACGACCAGGAAGTTCCGTTGATCGTTCCGGAAGTCAATCCGGATGCGATTTCGTATTTCCGCAAGAAGAACATCATTGCCAACCCGAATTGCTCGACTGCCCAGCTCGTCGTGGCGCTGAAGCCGCTGCATGACAAGGCCAAGATCAAGCGCATCGTCGTCTCGACCTACCAGTCGGTGTCCGGCGCCGGCAAGGATGGCATGGACGAGCTGTTCAACCAGACCCGTGCCGTGTTCGTCGCCGATCCCATCGAATCCAAGAAGTTCACCAAGCGCATCGCCTTCAACGTCATTCCACATATCGATAACTTCATGGAAGACGGCTACACGAAGGAAGAGTGGAAGGTTCTGGCTGAAACCAAGAAGATGCTCGACCCGGCGATCAAGGTCACCTGCACGGCTGTTCGTGTCCCCGTCTTCATCGGCCATGCCGAATCGGTCAACATCGAGTTCGAAAACGAGATCACAGCCGACGAAGCCCGCGAAATCCTGCGCGATGCGCCGGGTTGCCAGGTCATCGACAAGCATGAAAACGGTGGCTACATCACGCCATATGAATGCGCTGGCGAAGATGCGACCTTCATTTCCCGCATCCGCGAGGACGCAACCGTCGAAAACGGCCTCAACATGTGGATCGTTTCCGACAACCTGCGCAAGGGCGCCGCGCTCAACGCAATACAAATCGCTGAACTTCTTGTTAACCGTGGCCTGCTAAAGGCGGCCAACGCGGCTTAACTTTGATATTTCCGA
Organism: Shinella sp. OV683; assembly: GCF_057787725.1. Lineage (NCBI taxonomy): Bacteria > Pseudomonadati > Pseudomonadota > Alphaproteobacteria > Hyphomicrobiales > Rhizobiaceae > Shinella > Shinella sp. OV683. The sequence goes on along the minus strand of NZ_CM173543.1, from coordinate 5,157,309 downwards.
GATGAATAATAACCCCGCAAGAAACGTCACTTCTTGCGGGGGTTTACCTTGAAGTAAATCAAGGCAGGCTGATACTGGTTAAGCAGCGATTCGGCGGCAGAAACGCCGGGTTTGCGATGAGGACACCCATGAACATGATTCGGAAAATGACTGGCGCGCTGCTCGTAGTGGCTGCATCCTATTCTTTGGCGACATCGGCCAATGCTGCCTCCTGCAGCAAGACTGCAGCTGGCTTCGACGATTGGAAGGTCGAATTTGCCGGAGAGGCCGCCGCCAACGGCATCAGCCAGCGCACGCTCGACAAGGTGTTCTCCTCCGTTTCCTATAACAAGGCGACCATTCGCGCCGACCGTGGCCAGAAGAGCTTCAAGCTGGGACTTGATGCATTCATGCGCAAGCGTGGTGCATCGACGATCGTCTCGCGCGGCCGCAGCATGAAGCGCGCCAACGCCGCCCTGTTCGCCTCGATCGAGCAACGTTTCGGCGTGCCGTCCGGCCCGCTGATCGCTATCTGGGGCATGGAAACTGGTTTCGGCTCCTATATGGGCAAGGAGCACACGCTCTCCGCCGTCTCGACCCTCGCCTTCGATTGCCGCCGCACCGAATATTTCACCGACCAGCTCTATGCGGCGCTGAAGCTTGTCGACAACGGCACGCTCTCGGTCAATGCCCGCGGTGCGGCCCACGGTGAAATCGGCCAGACGCAGTTCCTGCCCAAGAACGTCCTGACATACGGCGTCGACGGCGATGGCAACGGCCGCATCGACATGGTCGGCTCCAAGGCCGATGCGCTTGCCTCCACCGCCAACTTCCTGCGCGGCCATGGCTGGCGCGAAGGCGCTGGTTATCAGCAGGGCGAAGCGAATTTCGGCGCGATCCAGGGTTGGAATGCTGCCAGTGTCTATCAGCAGGCAATCGCCATCATGGGCGCGCAGATCGACGGCGATACCCAGTAGGGGATTTGCTTTCGACGATGAATTGAGGGCGGCCAGCAGGCCGCCCTTTTTTATTCCTTGTTGACTTCAGGTCTGACGAAGTCACCCGTCTCGGGGTTCATAACCCAAAGCTCACCCGTCGAAATGTCGAACCAAGCACCACTGAGGGTCATGCGCTTCTTCTCAAGAAGAATCTTCACGCAGGGAAAGGTCATCAGATTGTCGATCGATGTGCGGATCGAGATGCGTTCGAGCGCGCGCTGACGCTCGGCCGCCGTCATGGATTTGTAGTGTGAAACCTCTTCGGCCGCCGGCCGCAGCATGCCCATCCACTTGCCGATGAAGTCGCCCGGAGACAACGGATTGCCGTCATGATTGAGCGCCGCATGAATGCCGCCGCAGCGTCCATGCCCCATCACGACGATTTCGCGGATTTTCAGCGATTGCACGGCAAATTCCAGCGCCGCCGAGGTGCCGTGATAGTGATCGTCCGGCGCATAGGGCGGCACGAGATTGGCAACGTTCCGGACCACGAACAATTCGCCGGGGCCACTGTCGAAAATGGTCTCCGGCGCTGAACGCGAGTCGCAACAGGCGATCACCATCGTCTTCGGTGTCTGGCCGGTTTCGGCAAGGGTGCGATAGCGATCAGATTCGCTCACATAACGCCCGCTCATGAAGTTGCGATAGCCTTCGAGCAAGTGTTCGGGAAAATGGTCCATCATCTGTCCTCCTTTGCCTACTTTCTCTTCGCCCGCGACGGATGCATCAGCTGTCGCATCTGCACCATCGCCATCGGCGTTGAAAAACTTGAGTAATCCTCGGAAAGCATCAATTCGTCGGCACCACGCTTGACCGAGCGGGCCAGGATCTCGAACACCGCCGCCGTGGTCATCTGCAGCGCCCGCTCCTCGCTCTCGCCCTTGAGAAGCCGCGACAGGAAGAGTGCCGACGTCAGGTCTCCGAGCCCGTTGGGCGGATTGCCCACCATACGGTGTTCCGCAAGAATAGCGTGGCGGTCCGTTAGCAACAGGTTGCCGATACCGCCGGTCATCATTGGCACAGCGGAGGTCACCAGCACGCGGCGCGGCCCCAGCGCGATCGCGGCCTCCATGATCTCGGCATTGCTCTCCAGCGCAGCCCCGGACAGCCAACCCAGCTCATAGCGGTTCGGTGTGGCGATATCGGCAAGCGGCATCAGCTTGTCGCGGATCGCCACCGCGATCGCCTCGGGAACATAGAGCCCGTTGAGATCGCCGATCACCGGATCGCACAGACACAGCACTTCGGAATTCTTCTCCTTCAGCGCCGCGACCAGTTTCGCCGCAGCCTCGACCTGGCCGGGCGCACCGAAATAGCCTGTGATGACGGCCTTTAGGTTTGCAGCCCAGGGTGAACGGATGATGTCGTCGATCGCAGCGGCGAACTGCTCCTCGGGAATGACGATGCGTGTCGAAGAGCCGTGACCAGGATGCCAGGGAAGAATGACGGTGGGCATCGACCAGACGGGATGGCCCATGGTTTCGAGACTGAAAACGATAGCGCGATTGCCGACCGATCCGCGCACGACATGGCTCGATATGGCGATGATTTCCGCCGGGCTGGCATTATCAGTCATTTCGCATTCCCCATACCCCGGGACACTTGATTGCCGCAGTGCAGCGGATTGTCAACCGCTTTAAGGACGCAACACCTGCGCAACTCACCTTGAATGTGTTTCGCCGACATGCCACTTTGGCGAAACGGCGCGACGGGAGCTTGCAAGTGGCTGAAATCTCTCTGGGATTGAAAAATCCTGCAAGCAAGCGGGCGATCTTCGGCTGGATGATGTTCGACTGGGCGGCACAGCCGTTTTTCACCGTCGTCATAACCTTTGTCTTCGGTCCTTACTTTGCCGCGCGCATGGCCGCAGATCCCAATGCCGGCCAACTCGCCTGGAGCAATGTCGGCACGATCTCTTCGATCATCATTGCCATCCTGTCGCCGGTTCTGGGCTCGATCGCCGATGAAACGGGCAACCGCAAGCACTGGATCGGCTTGTTTGCAGTGATCAAGATCACATCGCTTCTGGCGCTCTGGTATGCCGCACCCGGCAGCTCGCTGATCGGCATCGGCACTCTCATTATTCTCGCCTCGATCGCCGCCGAGTTCTCGATCGTCTTCAACGACTCCATGATGACGCGGCTGGTTGACAGCCACAATGTCGGCAAGGTCTCCAACATCGCCTGGGGGCTGGGCTATGCCGGCGGGCTGATCGCACTGTTCTTCGTGCTGCTGTTTCTCGCCGGCAGCCCATCGACCGGCAAGACGCTGATCGGCATCACGCCATTGTTCGGTCTCGATCCCGCGCTTGGCGAGGATGCGCGGATCACCGGGCCGCTTTCGGCAGTCTGGTACCTCGTCTTCACCCTGCCAATGTTCCTGTTCACGCCTGACAGTTCCAAGCATGTGCCGCTTGGCAAAGCGGTCGATCGCGGCTTGAGTGAACTCTGGGATACGCTCAAGGACATCCTCAATCGCGGTGGACTACTGAAATTCCTGATCGCCCGAATGATCTTCCAGGATGGGGTCAACGGCCTGCTGTTTCTCGGCGGCGCCTTTGCGGCCGGGATGTTTGGCTGGGCGACGACGGAAATCGGCCTGTTTGGCATCATGCTGGCCTTCGTCGCCATCTTCAGCTGCCTGGTTGCCGGCTACCTCGATGCAAGCCTGGGATCGAAACGCGTCATCCTCATCTGCCTCGTTTTGCTGATCATTGCGACAACGGGGATTATTTCCACAGGTCCGGGATTTACGCTGTTCGGCTTCGTCCAGCTGTCGCCCATGGATAGCGGCGGTCTGTTCGGAACGGCGGCAGAGAAGGTCTACATTCTTTATGGCCTGCTGATCGGGCTCGCCTTTGGGCCGGTGCAAGCTTCGTCGCGGTCGTACCTAGCCAGAAGCGTCAGCGTCGCTGAAGCCGGCCGCTATTTCGGCATTTATGCTCTCTCGGGCCGAGCGACCTCATTCCTGGCCACGGCCGTCAACAGCCTGCTGATCTGGCTCACGGCCTCGGCCCGGGTCGGCATGAGTTCGCTGATCGCCTTCTTCGCGGTCGGGCTGCTGATCCTGATCGTCACACCTTATCCGGCAAACAAGCAAGACTAAAGCATGTTGCGCCTTAGTGCCGGAAGTGGCGCATGCCGGTAAACACCATCGCGACATCATGCGCGTTGGCGGCATCGATGACTTCCTGGTCGCGCATCGAGCCACCCGGCTGGATCACCGCAGTGGCGCCGGCATCGACGATCGACAGCAGTCCGTCCGCAAACGGCAGGAAAGCTTCCGAAGCGGCGGCCGAGCCCTTGGTGAGCGGCACGGCCCAGCCGGCGGCTTTTGCAGCTTCTTCAGCCTTGAGGGCCGCGATCCGGGCTGAATCGACGCGGCTCATCTGGCCGGCACCGATGCCCGCCGTCTGGCCGTCCTTGGCATAGACGATGGCGTTCGACTTGACATGCTTGGCAACCTTGTAGGCAAATTTCAGGTCCTCGAGTTCGCGCGGCGTCGGCGCGCGCTTGCTGACCACCTTGAGATCGATGTCCTCGATCATGCCATTGTCGCGGGTCTGGACCAGCAAGCCGCCGGAAACGGTCTTGGCGGTGAGGCCCGGCGTGCGCGGATCGGGTAAGCCACCGGTGACCAGCAGCCGCAGATTGGCCTTGGTGGCGATGATCGCCTTGGCTTCGTCGCTGACGTCGGGCGCGATGATCACTTCCGTGAACAGCTTGACGATCTCGGCCGCGGTCTCGGCATCCAGCAGCGTATTGAGCGCCACGATACCGCCGAACGCAGAGGTGGAGTCGCAAGCCAGCGCCTTGAGATAAGCTTCGCTTAGCGTGCCGCCGGTTGCCACGCCGCATGGATTGGCGTGCTTGATGATCGCGCAGGCCGGCCCCTGTGCCGGCGCAAATTCTGCGACGAGCTCAAAGGCAGCATCAGTGTCGTTGATATTGTTATAGGAGAGCTGTTTGCCCTGCAGCAGGGTCGCGTTCGAGACGCCGGGCCGAGTGTCACCGGTGACGTAGAATGCCGCCTTCTGGTGCGGGTTCTCGCCATAGCGCATTTCCTCGCGCAACACGCCACCGACAGTTCGATATGCAGGCGTATCGATCTTCAGATCCTCCGCCAGCCAATTGGAAATTGCAGTGTCATAGGCCGCCGTCCGCGCATAGGCCTTCTGCGCCATCTTCTGCCTGAAGGCATAAGGCACGGTGCCGCCGGACTTCAGAAGTGCGGCTAGTTCGCCATAATCGGCCGGATCGGTGATGACAGTGACATAGGCATGATTCTTGGCCGAAGCACGGATCATGGCAGGACCGCCAATGTCGATATTCTCGACGCTCTCGGCGTAGTCTTCCCCACGTGCCCGCACTTCCTCGAACGGATAGAGATTGATCACGGCGAGATCGATGCCGTCGATGCCATGCGCCTGCATGGCCAATTGGTGCTCGGCATCGTCACGGATCGCCAGCAAGCCGCCATGCACCTTGGGGTGCAAAGTCTTGACGCGGCCATCCATGATTTCCGGGAAGCCGGTGACCTCGGAAACATCGGTGACGGCAATGCCTGCGTCGCTCAGTGCCTTGAAGGTGCCGCCCGTCGACAGCAACCGCACGCCCAAACCTGCCAGGTCGCGGGCAAACTCGACGATGCCGGATTTGTCGGACACCGACAGCAACGCGGTGCCAATGCGAACGAAGTCCGGCGCCGGAATTCTCTTGGAGTGGACGGCCATGATTTTACCCCGCATCGATGAATGAGATCTCGTGCGGGTCGCGTAACACACGCCCGCCGGCGATAAAACCCAAAAGTCGTTCGCGAGCCGTACTTTTCAGGCCTTTGCGGCGCTTCGGCTCTTGGTCATGACCCAATAAATTTCCGGCTGCTCGGCAAGCTTGATCGTCAGCTCGATCTGGCGCGAGGCACGGATGCCGCTGGGATCAGCGAAGAACACGTCGTCTTCGATGGCAATCTCGGCATCGAGCGTTGAAAACGCCCAGGTCTCGCCATCCGGCGCGGTCAGCCGCGCCTCGTGCTTGTCGATCAGTTTCGCCTCGATCTGCGGATGGATATGGAAGCGGATCACGGCGACATCCTCCGATGTTGCGTCGGGGTCGTTGCCTTCCTCGGTCATCAGCCGGTCCTTGCCGCGGATCAGCGTGCCGGTCGAATTGAGCTGGATGGTTCGCTCATGCCGCAGGCCGAAAACATCGAGATAGCCGTCATGCGACGCGGTCAAGCCTTCACCGCCTTCCGTATCATGGCGTTCGACCGTCGTCTCCGTGACCCCATCGATCAGGATTGGTCCGGCAACGCTGGATTTCGAGATGCGGCTCGACGACGTGTCGTTGACCGTCACTGTCGAATGCGCCGCCGTCGCTCGCGACAGCTGCTTGTAGTGATCGCCGGCAAAGCGTGGTGCGCCGGAATTGATGATATAACGGTGGCGCCCCGACGACATTTCGAATGACAGGCACCCGGCATGCGCCGTCTTCGACATTTCAGCCGACAGCGGCAGGCCGGTATCGACGAGTATGACCGTGTCTTCGACCGCCAGCCGATGGTAGTTGATATGCGGCAGCGCCTTGAAGGGCTTACCTGCCGTCTCATCGTAGCGCAGCACCGACATCAGTTCATTGGCAAGCGTGGTCGTCGCACCATTGAAAAGTGCAAGTTCGCCGCCCTGATGGCGGAAGAAGCGCAGCGCCGGATACATGCGGTCGATCGCCGGGATCAGCCGCGACGGCAGGTCGTGGCCGAGATTGACATAGGTCTGGCGGAGCGGCAGCAGGTCCAGCAAAAGCTCGAGCCCGGTGCGCGGATTGCGCGAGATGTGACCACCATCGGACAATATCTGTCGGTCGAGCTCGCTATCCAGCTGACGCGCGGCTTGCTTGATCTTCGAGTTGGACGAGGGGAGTGCGACCGACGAAGCCGCCAGCGCAATTCGGACACGCAGACGCGCCTCACCATCCGGCACATGATGCGCGGTCTTTTCGAGATAGCGGACATGAGCGATCAGGCTCTTGAGGAACCGCCTGTAAAAACCGACATCGGCGCCCTTCAGCAGCACCGTGGAGTGCGACAGCCAGGCAATGATCCGCTGGGCGGCGACATCCGGCTCCCACGGAATTCCCGAAACCCGCTTGCCATGGATGGCAAGCCACTCATCCGTCAGCCGTCGCGCCACGGCGCTATGCGCATCCGAGCGCGACGCCCTGACATGCCGTAGCCAGGAAAAGCTGTGCAGACGGGCTGCAAACTCTCGCGAAGGCAATTCCAGCGAAAAGGGCGACTGGTCGTCGGCAACCAGGATGCGGCCAGCCAGCGGAAAGCGGCCGGCGGCAATTTCTTCGGCAACGAACGAATCGGCTGCGCGCAGATCGGTCGGCGCGACGATCAGCCGGTCGGGGATACGCCTGAGCGACGGCAAGGCAACAGTACGGAAGGCCGCAAAGCGCAGCGACGTGCGACGCTTGGCCTCCCAGAGGTAGTGAGTCAGGTTCCTGCGCCGCCGTGATATGCTCATGCCGCCGTTTGCTTACGCTCTTTATTGATCATTAAAATGCTAATTTTCTCCCGGGCAATTCTAAGCGCGCCCAGGATCAGCTTGTAAAGCGAAAGTGTATACGCGCGACATAGGCCGCGAGATCTATTGATAACGTTAAGTTTCAGATATTTGGTTGGGGTTTCAACCTAGCGTCGTCGCAGCACGGCAGCATAGAAGCCGTCCATGCCGCCGAGCATCGCAGGCGTTGTACGGAATTCGCCCTTGTCGGTAATCGCCGTCTCAAGCCCCGGCCAATCCGATTTGTCGATTGGCACGCGTTCGACCTCGGGCTGTTGCTTGAGGAATTTTTCCACAAGTTCTTCGCCTTCAAGCCTGTCGAGCGAGCAGTTGGAGAAGACGATCGTTCCACCCGGACGCACCAGATTGAATGCACTGGCAAGCAACCTGTACTGCACGCCGGCCAGCGTCTCGATATCTTCGGCGCCCTTGGTCCAGAGCACATCGGGATGCCGGCGGATCGTGCCGGTGGATGAGCAGGGCGCGTCCAGCAGCACCGCGTCGAATGGCTCTGCAGGCTCGTATTCCTCCAGGCGCGCATTGACGATCTCTGCAGTCAGGCCGAGCCGGTCGAAATTGCCTTTCATCCGCTTGATGCGGCTGGCGGATTGCTCGACGGCCGTCACCTCCGCACCCTGGACAATCAGCTGGGCGGTCTTGCCGCCGGGCGCCGCGCAGAGATCGGCGACGCGCTTGCCTTTGATATCGCCCATCAACCGGGCCGGAATGGCTGCTGCCGCATCCTGGACCCACCAGGTACCATCGGCAAAGCCCGGCAGGTCGGAAACGGCACCATCGAATTTGTCGAGCCGCACGGTTCCCGTCGGCAGCACGGTGCCGCCAAGCGTGTCCGCCCAATGCTGTGGGTCCGACTTCACTGTCAGGTCGATTGGAGCAAGGGTCAGAAACGCGTCGCCGATCGCCTTAGTGGTTTCGGCGCCATAAGTGGCGATGAGACGTTTCTGATACCAGACGGGCAGGGGCGACACTTCCTTGCTGACGCCTTCGATCACGTCGTGCTTTTCGCGGCCGAGACGGCGAAGCAAGGCATTGACCAGATTGGCAAAACGGCTGGAGCGCGGGTCGCGGCGGGCCTGCTCGACGGCAATATCCACCGCCGAATGGTCGGGCACATCCAGGAACAGGATCTGCGTCGCCGCAACCGAGAGAATGTGACGCAAGTGGCTGGCGCCCTCGGGCAACGGCTTGTCGAGATAGCTATCGAAGATCGCGTCGATCCAGGTGAGATGCCGCAGCCCGGAATTGAGGATGGCGCGCACCAACGCCCTGTCCTGCAAAGACAGTACGGAGAAGGCGGGGTTGCCGTGGTGATCGTCGAGCATGCCGTCCAGCGGCGTCTTCTGGCCGATGACGGCGCTCATGACCTTGACGGCCGCGGCGCGTGCCTGGAATCCCGGCTTTTCCGGCTCGGATCTGCGGGGAGAATGCACCTTGCCGCCTTTCGCGGTGGGATGCTGGCTGCGTCGGCCAGTGTCTGATGTCAAGAATAGGGTCCTTCGGGTGGTTTGTTGCTGCCGCGTCCCCAGGTGATGTTCGGGACCGAGCGGCCTTTGTTGGGCACGGGCTTATCAGGCTCGGCCTCTTCCGTCGAGGGTCCCCACGGACCGGGATTGGTATTTTGCGGCTCAGGCTGCTGTTCCTGCGGGCTTTGCGCGCTGGCCTGCCGTGGCGCCGGACGAGCCTGCGGCTGACCGCTGCGCGCCATATCCTGCAATGCTGCGATCCGGTTATCGGTGTTCGGATGGGTCGAGAACAGATTGTCCATCCCCGCACCCGAGAGCGGATTGATGATGAACATATGCGCGGTGGCGGGATGCGCCTCCGCATGCGCGTTGGGGATCTCGTGGGCGTCCCTGGCAATCTTGTTGAGCGCCGAGGCAAGCCAGAGCGGGTTGCCGCACAGCTCGGCACCCCGGCGGTCGGCCGCATATTCACGGGTGCGGCTGATGGCCATCTGCACCAGCATTGCCGCAAAGGGCGCGACAATCATCGCCACAAGGCCGGCAATCGGGTTGTGACGCTCGCCATCGCGCGAGCCGCCAAAGAAGAAGGCGAAATTGCCAAGCATGGAAATTGCGCCGGCCAGCGTGGCCGTCACCGTCATTGTCAGCGTATCGCGGTTTTCGATGTGCGCAAGCTCGTGCGCCATCACCCCCGAGACTTCCTCGGGCGTCAGTCGCCTGAGCAGGCCGGTCGACGCGGCCACTGCGGCATTCTCCGGATTACGGCCCGTGGCAAAGGCGTTGGGCTGTTCCTCATTGATGAGATAGACACGTGGCATCGGCAGGTTGGCGCGCGCCGAGAGATCGCGGATCATGGTGAAAAATTCGGGCGCGTTCTTCTCGTCGATTTCCTGCGCGTCATAGGCGTTCAGCACCGAGTTCCCGGAATTCCACCAGGAATAGACGTTCATCCCGGCGGCCATGACCAGCGCGATCATCATACCGCTGCGGCCGCCGATCAAGAATCCGACACCCATGAACAGGGCAGTCATGAATGCAAGCAACATGGCTGTCCGGAAGAAATTCATCGTTCACTCCTCAAAAGGCGGATGGACATTCCTTTGCCTTGTCCATTTTCTGTCCTATAAAATGGGATAAGGGCACGAAGAGTTCAACATATCAGACTGGATAGCGCCGAATGAGCATAGCAGATAACGACAATGATGAAAAAGGCACCCGCCCGCTTTCGCCTGCAGCCCTGCGCGCCTTGAAGGAAGCCGAGGAGCGCCGCAAGACCGAAAAGCCGCAGAAGCTGCCGGCCGAAATCGGCGGTCGCGGCGGCGCCGACCCCGCACGCTTTGGCGATTGGGAAGTCAACGGTCGCGCCATCGACTTCTAGTATGAAATAATTCCTATTGATCATGCGATATTTGCGGAATATATTCCTGCAATGGTACCACGCTGGTTGATTCTCGCCCAGATATGTCTTTCGCTCCTGCTTTGGCCTGCAGGTGGTAGCTTCGCGGCTGGTCGCCATGACCGTTACTATGTCGAAGGCCCGGTCGAGGCCGAGTTGATCTCGATCATCGATGGCGACACGTTGCTGGTTGCCGCCAAACCCTGGCCGCAACAGACGATCTCGGTGTCGGTACGCATTCGCGGCGTCGATGCGCCGGAGATGAAGTCGAAATGCCCGGAACTGCGGGCCCGCGCTGTGGCGGCGAAGGAAGCCTTGGCTTCCATGCTTGTAGCAACAAACGGCAAGTTGACCTTGTCGTCGATCTCGGGTGACAAATATTTTGGTCGGGTCGTGGCGGATGTCATTGTCGATGATGGGCGCGATGCTGCAGCCGAATTGCTGGCCGCCGGCATGGTCAGACCTTATGATGGCGGCAAGAAGCCGCGTGAGATCTGCCCCTAGCCGGGTTGTAAACAGTTGCTTGACGGAGAACCAGAGAGAGATTTTTTGTTGCCCTTGGAGTTCGGGGCGCGCTAATGACATCGCTATCTCTTCTGATCGGCCGCTTGGCGTTGCCCGCGATTACGCTGCTTCCGCCCGCGATACATGGACAAGCACCATTCGCCGTGGCGGCAAGAATGAGCTGCAAGCAGGTCAATTCTTGCGAGGAAGCCGTGGCCATTTGGTGTGGCGGTTATGTCAGAGCCGACGGAGACAGCGATGGCATTCCCTGTGAAAACGTCTGCCATTCGGTCGAGCAGGTCGAGGAAATCAAATCTCGACAGGGTTGCTGAGGCCGGCAACGATTGGCTACCGGCCCGCAGAGAGCTGGCAGATCAGCCCTTCTTGTTCTGCCGGTTGGCGATCAGTTCCTCGACAACAGCCGGATCGGCGAGCGTCGAGGTATCGCCCAGCGCACCGAAATCGTCCTCGGCGATCTTGCGCAGGATGCGCCGCATGATCTTGCCGGAACGCGTCTTCGGCAGGCCCGGCGCATACTGGATCTTGTCGGGCGAGGCGATCGGGCCGATTTCCTTACGGACATGCGCCACCAGCGCCTTTCGCAGCTCGTCCGTGCCTTCGACGCCCGACATCAGCGTCACATAGCAATAAATGCCCTGGCCCTTGATGTCGTGGGGATAGCCGACGACAGCAGCTTCCGAGACATCATGATGCGAGACGAGCGCCGATTCAACTTCCGCCGTGCCCAGGCGATGACCGGAGACATTCAGCACGTCGTCGACGCGGCCGGTGATCCAGTAGTAGCCATCCTCGTCGCGGCGGCAGCCGTCACCGGTGAAATACTTGCCCTTGTAAGTGGCGAAATAGGTCTGGATGAAGCGGTCGTGGTCGCCATAGACGGTGCGCATCTGCCCCGGCCAGCTGTCGGTGATGCACAGATTGCCGTCGGCAGCGCCTTCGATAATCTTGCCTTCGTTGTCGACCAGCTCCGGCTTGATGCCAAAGAACGGCCGCGTCGCCGAGCCCGGCTTGAGATTGGTGGCACCCGGCAGAGGCGTGATCAGGATGCCCCCCGTCTCTGTCTGCCACCAGGTATCGACGATCGGCGATTTGCCCTCGCCGACCACGTTGTAGTACCATTCCCAGGCCTCGGGGTTGATCGGCTCACCGACCGAACCCAACAGCCGCAGGCTCGAGCGCGACGAACGTTTGACGAAGTCGTCGCCGGCACCCATCAGCGAGCGGATCGCGGTTGGTGCCGTGTAGAAGATGTTCACCTTGTGCTTGTCGATGACTTCCCAGAAGCGGCCCTGATCGGGAAAGTTCGGCACGCCCTCGAACATCAGCGTCGTCGCGCAATTGGCGAGCGGCCCGTAGACGATGTAGGAGTGACCGGTGACCCAGCCGACATCGGCCGTGCACCAGTAGATATCGCCGTCGTGATAGTCGAAGACATATTCATGCGTCATCGACGCATAAACGAGATAGCCGCCGGTCGTGTGCAACACGCCTTTCGGCTTGCCCGTCGAACCCGACGTATAAAGGATGAACAACGGATCTTCCGCCTTCATCTTGGCCGGCGGGCAATCCGCCTTCACGCTGGCGGTTTCCTGATGATACCAGAGATCGCGGCCTGGCGCCCAGCCGGTCTTGCCGCCGGTGCGCCGCACAACCAGCACATTCTTGACCATGACATAGTTCTTGGCGGCAATATCGATAGCAGTATCGGTGTTTTCCTTGAGCGGGATCGGTTTGCCGCCGCGCACGCCTTCGTCGCAGGTGATCACAAAGGTCGATTCACAGTCGACGATGCGTCCGGCAAGCGCCTCGGGGCTGAAGCCGCCGAACACCACGGAATGCACGGCGCCGATGCGCGAACAGGCGAGCATCGCATAGGCAGCCTCCGGCACCATCGGCATATAGATGGTGACGCGGTCGCCCTTCTTGACGCCATGTTTTTTCAGCACATTGGCGAGCCGGCAGACATGCTCGTAAAGTTCGTTGTAGGTGATCTTCTTGTCGATATAGGGATTGTCGCCTTCCCAGATAATGGCGACCTGGTCGCCATGCTTTTTCAGGTGTCGGTCGATGCAATTGTAGGAAACGTTGGTCTGGCCGTCCTCATACCACTTGATCGGCACCTTGCCCTTGAATGAGGTGTTCTTGACTTTGGTATAGGGCTTGAACCAATCGATGCGCTTGCCGTGCTTTCCCCAGAATTTGTCAGGGTTTTCAATGCTGTCCTCATACCACTTGAGATATCTCTGATTGTCGATCAGGGTCCGCTCCTTGGCGGATTTCAGCACGGGGTAAACCTTCGACGACATGCATTCCTCCCACAGTCATAAAAAATTGAGCGCGTGTTACGCGCTTCTGTGCTACATTCATAGCAGCAGATGCGCGCCCGGCAATCAGACTTTGGTCAATTGATTCTCAAAGAATTGCAATTGCGCGACAGTTACGTTATAAGGCCGCCGATTTCCCGGACATTGTGAACTAACACAAACGGCCTGCGGCACCGGCGCAGGCGGCTCAGAAGGATTGTATCCATGGCTCAGCAGCAGCTTCTCATGCCCAAGGCGACCGCCGTCTGGCTGGTCGACAACACGGCACTTTCGTTCGATCAGATCGCCCAGTTCTGCAAGCTGCATCCGCTTGAGATCAAGGCAATCGCTGATGGCGAAGCAGCGCAGGGTATCAAGGGTCTCGATCCGATTTCCACCGGCCAGCTGTCGCGCGACGAAATCGCCCGCGCCGAAGCCAACCCGATGCACAAGCTGAAAATCTCCGAGCCAAAGGTTCGTGTGCCTGAATCCAAGCGTAAGGGCCCGCGCTACACCCCGGTTTCCAAGCGCCAGGATCGCCCCAACGCTATTCTCTGGCTGGTGCGCAACCATCCCGAACTGAAGGACGCGCAGATTTCGCGCCTGGTCGGCACCACCAAGACCACCATCCAGCAAATTCGCGAACGCTCTCACTGGAATTCGGCCAACCTCGCGCCGATGGATCCCGTGACACTCGGCCTCTGCTCGCAGATCGACCTCGACATGGAAGTCGAGAAGGCCTCCAAGGGCCGTCCGTTCCAGACCGCTGAAGAGGCGGGCGCCACGCTCGAATCCGCACGCGAGACGGAAAAGGCACCGGCCGAGCACGACGATTTCAAGGAAATCGACGCAGACGCCGTGTTCGCCAAGCTCAAGTCGTTGACCGGCAACCGCGAGGAAGAGGAAGAAGACCGCTTCTGAGCGAGCGATCTATTCTTCTGGATTTTAAGGCGGCTTCGGCCGCCTTTCTATTTTCAAGTGCTGCGTCAAGGCGAACAAATAAAGCAGGCGCCTTTACTCAAGTTTACCCAAGCATTTCTCCCCACAATGCCGATTGATAATTGCTGATTCGCGAGTAAACTCGGCAATCGTGGGCCTCGATATTGAATCGGGGCGATCTCGGGGAGGGGAAACCATGAACACGCTTGCACGACTCTGTTGGATTACGTCGCCGCTTTATCTTTTGGCGGGAATGGTCTTTGGCATCTGGATGTCAGCCACCGGCGATCACACGCTGGCGCCCGCGCATGCACATCTCAATTTGATCGGCGGCGTGATGATGGCGCTGTTCGGGACATTCTACACGCTGAGGCCCAACGCCGCCGTTGGCATATTGAGCAAGATCCAAGTGGCGCTGGCCCATCTGGCGGTCTGGGCGATGTTTCCCGGAATCATCATGGCGATCACCGGCAACGGCGAAACGCTCGCCAAGATCGGCTCGATCCTGTTCATCCTCTGCATGCTGCTTTTCGTGGTCATTGTCGCGCGCGCGACCTCGCCGCGCTCAGCGTGATCCGAAGATAGCCGAACCGACGCGAACGCTCGTCGCCCCAAAGGCGACGGCGATCTCGAAATCTCCAGACATGCCCATGGAAAGCTTCTCGAGCCCGCATTTGCCGGCAAGCTTCGCCAACAGCGCAAAATGCGGGCCGGGATTTTCGTCCGCCGGCGGGATGCACATCAGTCCCTCAACGGCGAGTCCGAGTTCCTTGCGGCAAAGATCGACGAACGCAGTGGTTTCATCAGGCGCAATCCCCGCCTTTTGCGGCTCGAGTCCGGTATTGACCTGAACATAGACGCGCAGCGATCGCTGCTGCTTGTCCATTTCGGCCTTCAGCGCCCGCGCGATCTTCTCGCGATCCACTGTCTCGATGACATCGAACAGGGCGACAGCTTCGCCCGCCTTGTTGGATTGCAATGGTCCGATCAGATGCAGTTCGATGCCCGGATACCGGGCCTTGAGATCCGGCCACTTGCCCTGCGCTTCCTGGACACGGTTTTCGCCATAGATCCTGTGACCTATCTCCAACACAGGCGTGATGTCTTCGGCCGCAAATGTCTTCGTGACCACGACAAGCTCGGCATGATCCCTGCGCTTGGCATCACCCGCGGCCTTTTCCATCCGCGCTTTGATCTCGTTGAACCGATCGACGACCGTCATTTTGACTACCTCTGTTGCTCGCTATTCCCTACCGGAACCACCATATGATTGCCAAGACAGGGGCAGGGCGATTTCGTCCGAAAAACTTGACGCGACGCAGCTTTCATGATGAAGGTCAGCCCAAATTTATTCGAGAATTCAGGGTTCCGGACAGCATAAATGGCATCAGAACGTTACAATCCGGCCGCGGTCGAGCCCCGCTGGCAGAAGCGGTGGAACGAAGCAAAAGTCTTCGAAACCAACAACGACGATCCGCGCGACAAGTACTACGTGCTCGAGATGTTCCCCTATCCGTCCGGCCGCATCCATATGGGCCATGTCCGCAACTATGCGATGGGCGACGTCGTGGCCCGCTACAAGCGTGCGCGCGGCTTCAACGTCCTGCATCCGATGGGTTGGGACGCCTTCGGCATGCCGGCCGAGAATGCGGCGATGAAAAACAAGGTTCATCCCAAGGCCTGGACCTACGAAAACATCGCCACGATGCGCAAGCAGCTGAAATCCATGGGCCTTTCGATCGACTGGTCGCGGGAATTCGCAACCTGCGACGTCGAATACTACCAGCGCCAGCAGCACCTGTTCCTCGACATGATGGAAAAGGGCCTCGTCTACCGCAAGAATTCCAAGGTCAATTGGGACCCGGTCGATATGACGGTGCTCGCCAACGAGCAGGTCATCGACGGCCGCGGCTGGCGCTCGGATGCATTGGTCGAACAGCGTGAGCTGACACAATGGTTCTTCAAGATCACCGATTTTGCTCAGGATCTGCTCGACCAGCTCGATCATCTCGACCAATGGCCGGAAAAAGTCCGGCTGATGCAGAAAAACTGGATCGGCCGCTCCGAAGGCTTGACCATCCGTTGGGAAGTCGTACCGTCCAACAGCTTTCCCGAGGTAAAGGAAATCAAGGTCTACACGACGCGCCCGGACACGCTGTTCGGCGCCTCGTTCCTGGCCATTTCCGCCGATCATCCGGTTGCCAAGGCGGCCGCCGAAAATCGCGCCGAGATTGCCGCTTTCTGCGATGCGTGCCGCCACTCCGGCACCTCCGTGGCGGCGCTGGAAACGGCCGAAAAGATGGGCATGGATACCGGTATCAAGGTCGTGCATCCGCTCGACCCGAACTGGCAGATCCCCGTTTACATCGCCAATTTCGTGCTGATGGATTACGGCACCGGCGCGATTTTCGGCTGCCCTTCGGGCGACCAGCGCGACCTCGATTTCGCCAACAAATACGGCCTGCCAGTCGTCCCGGTCGTCATGCCCGCCGATGCGGACAAGGAAAGCTTCAGGATTACCGATGAGGCCTATGTCGGCGATGGCGTAATGATCAATTCGCGCTTTCTGGACGGCATGACCATCGACGCGGCTTTCGAGGAAGTTGCCAATCGGCTGGCCAGCCACTTCATCCGCGACGAAGCCCAGGGCGAGCGCAAGGTCAATTTCCGCCTGCGCGACTGGGGTATCTCCCGCCAGCGCTACTGGGGCTGCCCGATCCCCGTCATCCACTGTGAGGTCTGCGGCGTCGTTCCGGTGCCGAAGAAGGATCTGCCGGTCAAGCTGCCCGACGACGTCGCCTTCGATGTCCCCGGCAACCCTCTCGACCGTCATCCGACCTGGCGCCATGTCGCCTGCCCGCAATGCGGCAAGGACGCGCGTCGTGAAACCGACACCATGGACACGTTCGTCGATTCGTCCTGGTATTACACGCGCTTTACCGCGCCTTGGGAGAACGATCCGACTGACCCCAAGGTCGCCGACGCCTGGTTGCCCGTCGACCAATATATCGGCGGCATCGAGCACGCGATCCTGCATCTGCTCTACTCGCGCTTCTTCACCCGCGCCATGCGCGCCACCGGCCATGTCGGCCTCGACGAGCCGTTCAAGGGTCTGTTCACCCAGGGCATGGTGGTGCACGAGACCTACAGCCGCGGCGAAGGCCACGGCCGCGAGTGGATCGAACCCGCTTTTGTCAAGATCGAGGAGATTGAAGGCAAGCGCGTCGCGACTCATCTCGAATCCGGCGAAGCGATAGCCATCGGCTCTATTGAGAAAATGTCGAAGTCGAAAAAGAACGTCGTCGACCCCGATGATATCCTGGCGTCGTACGGCGCGGACACGGCGCGCTTCTTCGTTCTCTCCGATTCCCCGCCGGAACGTGATGTCATCTGGTCAGAATCCGGCGTCGAAGGCGCCCATCGCTTCGTCCAGCGCGTCTGGAGACTGATTTCGGAAGCCGCTGATGTCCTGAAGTCCGCAGAATCTAAGCCGGCTAAGGAAGGTGCGGCCTTCACTGTGTCGCAGGTTGCCCACAAGACGCTGATGCAGGTTCAGTCCGACTATGAGCGTCTGGCCTTCAACAAGGCCGTCGCGCGCATGTACGAGCTCGTCAACGCACTGGCGCAGCCTCTTGCCTCTGTGGCTGAGGGAAAGGCGGACAGGGACTACGTCTCCGCCATTCGCGAGGCTGCGGAGATTCTCGTACATATCATCGCGCCGATGACGCCGCATCTCGCTGAAGAATGCTGGAAGGTGCTGGGCAACGATGGCCTGCTCGCCGACACCGCTTGGCCGATCTATGACGAAGCGCTGGTGGTGGAGAACGAGATCACTTTGCCGGTGCAGATCAACGGCAAGAAGCGCGCCGATTTGACAATTGCCCGGGATGCAGATCAAACTTCCATCCAGCAAGCTGTCCTCGCTCTTGAAAGCGTCAAGGCCGCTCTCGATGGCAAAGAGCCGAAGAAAATCATCGTGGTTCCACAAAGGATCGTGAATGTCGTCGTCTGATCGCAAGACCCCATCGAGGCGCCTGCTATTGGGCGTGGCCGGATTGTCATTGTTGTTGATCGCGGGCGGCTGCCAGGTGCGGCCACTCTATGCGACCAACGGCGCCACCGAGGCCGCGCTGAAATCGATCGCCTTCTCCGAAGCCGAGGACCGTGTCGGGCTGGAGGTTCGTAACCAGTTGATCTTCATGGCTTCTGGCGGCGCAGGCGAGCCTGCGAACCCGGAGTATGACGTCGATTTGAAGATCAAGGAGCGCAATATCGGCGTTCTGGTCGAGGTTTCTTCCGACCAGCCGCGCGCCGGCCGCATCGTTCTGGTCGCGGATTTCACGCTGAAGCGTCGCGCGACAGGCGAAGTACTCAAGACCGGTCGGCGTTCGACTGTGGCGCTTGTCGATTTCTCCGAACAGGAATTCGCCAAGATTCGTGCCACGCGTGACGCGGAGAACAGAGCCGCCCGTGAACTTGCGGAGCTGATCCGCGCCGATCTGGCAGGCTGGCTCGGGCGGTGATATGGCCGAGATCAAGGCGCATGAGTTCGAGCAGTTTGCCAAGCGCCGCAGCCGGGATTTTCGGCTGTTCCTGATCTATGGCCCGGATAGGGGCCTCGTCTCCGAGCGGGCAGGCGTGCTCGCCAAACTGAGCGGCGTCGATACGTCAGACGCTTTCTCTTTCATGCGGCTCGACGCCTCCGACATTACCAGCGATCCAGGACGCCTGTTCGACGAGGCCTACTCTACTGGCCTTTTCGGCGGCGACAAACTCATCTGGATCAAGGGCGCCGGCGCCGACAAGGGATTGGCGGATGCGGTTTCCGCACTAGCCGAAAAGATGCCTGAGAGCGTCACCGTCCTCATCGAGGCGGGAGACCTCAAGAAAGGCGCCAATCTCCGCAAGGCCGCCGAGGCCGCCGGCGGCGCAGTGGCAATCCCCTGCTATGCGGATGACGTAAAGAGTCTCAACGTACTCATAGACGCCGAACTGGCGGCGTTTGGCGTCGGCATTACATCAGAAGCACGCCAAGCCCTGCTGGAGTGTTTGGGCGGTGACCGTATTGCTTCTCGCAATGAAATCAGGAAGCTCGGCCTCTACGCTATGGGCGAAAAGCTGATCGAACTGCGCCATGTCATTGAAATCGTTGGCGATGCCAGCGCCATATCCACCGACGATGCCATCGATTCGGTCCTTGAGGGCAACCGTCCAGGCTTTCTCAGCGCCATGCAGAAGGTCACCGCGTCCAAGACACCGGTCTTTCTCGTTCTCCAGGGATGCCTGCGCATGTTCCAACTGATGGACGTGATGCGCGCCGACATGGACGAGAAACGTCTCGGTGCTGCAGAAGTGATGAATATCCACGCTCGACACCTGCATTTTCGTCGCAAACCGATAGTGGAAACTGCATTAAAACAGTGGAATGCGGGCTCAATCGGCAACGAACTGAACAGGCTGCAGAACGCAATCCTGCAAACCCGCCAGCGTTCCTCCCTGGAGGATACGATTGCAGTACAGACCCTGCTGGCGACGACGCTTATCTCGGCACGCAATCGCGCCGCAAGCCGCAGCTAATCATTCCGCTAGCGAAATAATATTATCGGCGCTCCAGAAGACGGCAGATTTCTTCCAACTGCTCCAGCGATCGATAAGAAATCTGCAGCTTGCCGCCCTCGCCCTTGTGGTTGACCTTCACTTCAAGGCCCAGGCTGTCGGAAAGCGTGCGCTCAAGCGCCATTGTGTCCGCGTCCTTCTCGGTCTTGGTGGCCGGAAGAGGGTTGGTTTGCGCTTTAATATCGTTCTGTGCCAGACGCTCGGCATCACGCACCGACATACCCTTGGCGACAATCGAACGCGCCAAAGCCACCGGATCGGATGTCGGAATCAATGCACGCGCGTGACCGGCTGAAAGGCTGCCATCGAACAGCATGCCGCGAACCTGGTCTGGCAGCTTCAGCAAACGCAGGCTGTTTGCCACATGTGAGCGGCTCTTTCCAATGATTTCGCCGAGATCGTTCTGCGTGTAGCCATGTTCGGCAATAAGCTGCTCGTAACCCAACGCCTCTTCAACCGGATTGAGGTCAGCGCGCTGGACATTCTCGACGATCGCTAGCTCAAGAGCCGTTCGATCGTCGACTTCGCGGATGATAACCGGAATATCAACCAGTCCAGCCAGCTGGGCTGCACGCCACCGACGTTCGCCGGCGATAATCTCGAATTTGTTGCCCTCAACCGGGCGGACGACCACTGGCTGCACGATACCATGCTGGCGGATGGACGATGCCAGATCCTGAAGGTCGCCCTCCAGGAAGCTTTTGCGCGGGTTCTTGGGGTTTCGCACGACATGCTCGATCGGCACTTTCCGATCGGCGCTAACGCTCGGTCTTCCCATCGATTCGATCGGTTGATCCATTTCGCCAATCAAGGCGGCAAGACCGCGCCCCAGACGGCGCTTTGAGGGATCATCGTTCATCTTATTCTACCTAAAACATTTCGCAGGCGAATTAATCATGCTGCCCGATTATGTTGTCGTTCACGTTGAATGACTTCTGAAGCAAGCTGCAGATACGCCTGGCTGCCGGCACATTTCAGATCGTAGAGAATCGCAGGCTTGCCGTAGGAAGGGGCCTCCGAGACCCGCACATTCCGCGGGATCAACGTATGATAGACTTTGTCGCCCAGATGCTCCCGCACATCCGACACCACTTGTTGAGCCAGATTGTTGCGAGAATCGAACATTGTCAACACGATACCTTGGATATCGAGGCCAGGATTGACGGTCCTGCGAACCTGATCGACGGTTTCCAGCAGCTGACTAAGGCCCTCAAGGGCGAAAAATTCGCATTGCAGCGGCACCAGAACCGACTGAGCGGCGGCAAGGGCGTTCATCGTCAACAGGTTGAACGACGGTGGGCAGTCGATGAGAATATAGCTGTAGATGCTGGCCTCCGGCGCCTCCAGAGCCTTCTTCAGGCGGAAAACGCGATCAGACTGTTGGCCGATCTCCGTCTCCACCGCCAAAAGATCCATCGTCGATGGCGCTATGGCGAGGTTCGGCACGACGGTCGGCATCGTGACTTCCAGAATGCTCTGGCTCCCCACCATCAGGTCATAGGTGGACAGCTTGCGGTCCTTCCGGTTAATGCCCAGGCCGGTGCTGGCATTGCCCTGAGGATCAAGATCTACGATCAACACATTCTCGCCGATGGCGGCAAGCGCAGTCGCAAGATTGATGGCCGTCGTCGTTTTGCCGACGCCACCCTTCTGATTGGCTATAGTGATGATACGATGCTTAGGTCTGTTCATGCTCGCCCGCCGAATCTTTTCAACTCTTGCGCATGAGACCGCCGACTTCAAGAATGACGGAATCTGCCTCGATAATGCTCTGATGTATTACCAGATCAAGATTCCACCGCCTATGCGAAAGTTCGAGTTCGCGCCGGTAATCCCGGCCTTTATGCAAATAGGCCTTCAGTTCTGCATTCCGGATGGCCCAAGGCTCGATATACCCGAACAGTTGATCTAGATCGGCGAGTGCTCTCGCCGAGATACGATCACATTGCTGAATGATGTCAGGCGCCTTCTCAATCCGAACCGCGTGGACCGTTCCCCGCGCGCCTGTCTCCTGCAAAACGGTCCGCAGAAATGCCGCTTTTTTATTGTTGCTCTCGACCAAATGCACCCAGCCGGCATTGCGCTCTGCCAGACAGATTGCAGTTACGATACCCGGGAAGCCACCTCCGCTGCCAAGATCAGCCCAGATTGCCGGTATGGGCGAAAGAGCCTGGATTTGCAGGCTGTCTCGAATATGGCGATCCCACAGATCTCCGATGGTCGACGGCGCCACCAGATTGATCGTTCCCGCCCACTTTTGAAAGAGCGCGGCAAAGTGTCGGAGACGCTCGACTGTTTCACGTGAAACACCCAGCGCGTTTGTCTCCGATGGTAGACTCTTATTCATTGCAGTCTATCCTGCTATCCGCTGTTCCTGGTCGTGCCTGCGAATAGCCACAAGCAGCAGCGAAATCGCAGCCGGCGTCATCCCATCAAGCCGACTAGCCTGTGCGATATTTGCGGGACGAAGGCGAGCGAGTTTCTGCTTGAGCTCATTCGACAGGCCGGACAGACTCGAGAAATCCAGATCGGCAGGGATAGATTTGCTCTCCTCGCGGCGAATCTCGGCGATATCTGCCGCCTGGCGATCCATATAGACCGAATACGACGCCTCAATCTCCAAGGCTTCTCGTACACTGCTAGTCATCTCCTGAAGATCCGGCCACACCGTAGAGAGAAATTCGACCGTCTGTTCCGGATACGAAAGAAGTTCAAACGCAGTGCGTCTCTGGCCATCCTGGTTCAGCTTCAGGCCTACCTTCCCGGCTTCACTCGGCGTAAGCGAGAGAGACTGCAGCCGATCGCGCCACTTGGCGACTTCGAGTTGCCACCTGCCGAATCGGGCAGAGCGCTCCTCATTCACGAGACCGAGTTCGATGCCTCTCGGCGTTAGGCGCTGATCGGCATTATCAGCCCGGAGCGATAGCCGGTACTCTGCTCTGGACGTGAACATCCGATAGGGCTCGGCAACGCCACGCGAGGTGAGATCATCAATCATCACACCAATGTAGGATTCTGTACGGCTGAACTCGACGGTCTCGGTCGAGCCGGCGCGACGCGCAGCGTTCAGGCCCGCCACCAGACCCTGCGCAGCGGCCTCTTCATAACCCGTTGTGCCATTGATCTGGCCGGCCAGGAACAACCCCTCGACCCGCTTCGTCTCCAGACTCAGTTTGAGCTCGCGGGGATCAACATGATCATACTCGATCGCATAGCCAGGTTGCAGGATACGAACGTGCTCAAGACCCGGAATTGTCTTGATGAACAGCTCCTGGACGTCCTCGGGCAGCGAGGTGGATATGCCATTGGGATAGACGGTGTTGTCGTCCAGCCCCTCCGGTTCCAGAAAGATCTGATGCCCATCGCGTTCGCCAAACTTAACGATCTTGTCCTCGATCGAGGGACAGTAGCGTGGGCCGACGCCCTCAATCTGCCCAGAATACATCGCCGACCGACCGAGATTGTCTGCAATAATCTTGTGTGTCGCGGCGGTTGTTCTCGTCACGCCGCAATCGATCTGCGGATTGGTGATCGTGTCCGTCATGAACGAGAAGGGTACAGGCCTTTCATCCGCGCCTTGTCGGCCGACGGCACTCCAGTCGATGGTGGTGCTGTCCAGTCGAGCTGGTGTGCCTGTCTTCAGGCGGCCAAGCGAGAAGCCGGTACGTCGAAAAGTCTCGGACAAACCCATAGAAGGCTGCTCACCGACTCGCCCGGCCGGGATCTTCCGGTCGCCAATATGAATAAGCCCGCGCAAAAAGGTGCCCGTCGTAATCACAGCCGATCGGCACGCGATCGAGCGCCCATCGGAAAACGTTACGCTACCGACTCGATTGTCTTTGATATCAAGATCAAACGCGTCTCCCTCGATAATCCTCAGATTCGGATAGTCAGAGAGTATCGCTTGCATGGCAAGGCGATAGAGCTTTCGATCTGCCTGAGTACGCGGACCGCGGACAGCCGGCCCCTTTTTCCGATTGAGCAAGCGAAACTGAATACCTGCCTGATCGGCGACGCGGCCCATGAGCCCGTCCAGTGCATCCACTTCACGAACGAGATGGCCCTTTCCGAGGCCACCAATCGCCGGATTGCAGGACATGACGCCGATCGTGTCACGCTTGTGGGTCACCAGGGCAGTCTTCGCGCCATAGCGCGCCGAGGCAGCTGCGGCTTCACAGCCGGCATGCCCGCCGCCAATAACGATCACATCATATTGTTCGTTCATCTGTCCACTCCGGCAACTGTTCCGCTACCGATTCAAATTACACGCTGCGTTTCACGTGAAACACCTAAGACTCGTTTGCCGCGAAATTCCATGTCACTTGCCAATACAGAATTCGGAGAAAATCACATCCAACAGGTCTTCAACATCCACGAAACCTGTAATCTTTCCAAGCAGATGCGCGGACTTCCGAAGGTCTTCCGCTCTCAATTCAATGCTACGCCCGGATTGATTGAGACACATTTGCAATTGCTCAAAAGTCTCACGCAACAAGTCAACTTGCCTGGCCCGGACTGCCGTTGCTTCACCGGAATAGTTTACGGTATTGTCGAGAAATGCAGAGATTCGTTTCGTTAGAGAATCGATTCCGGATCCATCTTGTGTGGAAACGGCAATTTCCGCGTCACCCGTTGGCATCGACAAGTCCGGCCGTGTATCAACTTTAGTGACTATTTTCAATAGTGCTGCCGGCGAATCGATTTCGGGATAGTCTTCGTCGTCGGCCACGTCCTTCAATACCAAAACCAGATCGGCCTCTTGCATCGAACGGATTGCACGGCGCACACCTTCCTGTTCCACGCGATCCTCTGTTGCGCGCATACCTGCGGTGTCGGTCAGGCGGACGAGATAGCCAGCCATATCAAGATCAACCGATATCAGGTCGCGGGTCGTGCCCTCGATCTCCGTAACGATTGCGACTTCTCTTTGAGCCAATGCATTCAGGAGGCTTGATTTTCCAGCATTGGGCCGGCCGGCGATAACCACCTTGAACCCACCCCTGACAATTTCGGCCGCTTTATGCTTGTCCAGATGATCAGCTATTTCTTGAGCGATCTCAGCCACGGTTTTCCATACGGCGTCACTGACGGAGCCTGGAATGTCCTCTTCCTCGGGGAAATCGAGCTCCGCCTCGATCAACGCCCGACAACGCGTCAATCGGGTCATCCATGATTGATAAAGCGCTGAGAGGTGACCATTGCTTTGCTCCATGGCAAGTCGACGCTGCATTTCCGTCTCTGCAGCTATGAGATCAGCCAGGCCTTCGGCTTCGACCAAGTCCATCTTGCCATTGTCAAACGCCCGTCGTGAAAACTCCCCGGCTTCTGCCAACCGGACACCCTCAAAGGAAGCTAGTGTCGCCAACAGTGCCGCAACAGAGGCACGGCCGCCGTGAACCTGGAACTCGAGGCAATCTTCGCCGGTAAAGGAAGCAGGGCCAGGGAAATGCAGGACAAGCCCTTGGTCGATCGGCTCGCTGTTGCGGTCGCAAATCCATCGCAGGGCGGCTTGCCTCGGGGCAGGAAGCACACCGCAAAGGGATTCCGCTACCTCCAGTGAGCGACTGCCGCTGATGCGAATCACCGCAACGCCGGCGGGCAGCGTACCGCTGGAGAGTGCGTAAATCGTATCCTGGCTCCTGGCCATGTCATTCTATCCCGAGTTCAGAACGCTTGAAGCGCCCAAAGCCTCATAACAAGGCCGGGCGCTCCTGGGCAGTCGCTCCACATTAGATTGGCGAATCCGGCTAAGTGATACCGGAATCCGGCAAATCAAGTATTCATCGAATCGAAGAAGTCGGCGTTGGTCTTGGTCTGCTTGAGCTTGTCGATCAGGAACTCGATCGCATCGGTGGTTCCCATCGGGCCCAGAATGCGACGTAGAACAAAGACCTTCTGCAGGTCCTGACGCGGAACGAGCAGCTCTTCCTTGCGTGTACCGGACTTGAGAATGTCCATCGACGGGAAGATGCGCTTGTCGGCGACCTTACGGTCGAGCACGATTTCCGAATTGCCGGTTCCTTTGAATTCTTCAAAGATCACTTCGTCCATACGGCTGCCAGTATCGATCAGCGCGGTGGCGATGATGGTCAGCGAACCACCTTCCTCGATGTTACGCGCGGCGCCGAAGAAGCGCTTCGGGCGCTGCAGCGCATTGGCATCAACACCGCCTGTCAGCACCTTGCCGGACGACGGCACGACAGTGTTGTAAGCGCGGCCGAGGCGCGTGATGGAATCAAGCAGGATGACGACGTCGCGGCCATGTTCGACCAGGCGCTTGGCCTTTTCGATGACCATTTCGGCGACCTGAACGTGGCGCACGGCCGGCTCATCGAAGGTCGACGACACGACTTCACCGCGCACCGAGCGCTGCATATCGGTGACTTCTTCCGGCCGCTCGTCGATCAGCAGAACGATCAGATAGCATTCCGGATGATTGGCGGTGATCGAGTGGGCGATATTCTGCAGCAGCACGGTCTTACCGGTGCGGGGCGGAGCGACGATCAGTCCGCGCTGGCCCTTGCCGATCGGGGCCACGAGGTCGATGACCCGCGGCGACATGTCCTTGCTGGTGGGATTGTCGATTTCCATCTTGAAGCGCTCGTTCGGATAGAGCGGCGTCAGGTTGTCGAAATGCACCTTGTGGCGGATCTTTTCGGGATCCTCGAAATTGATGGTGTTGACCTTGAGAAGAGCGAAGTAACGTTCGCCTTCCTTCGGGCTGCGGATCGGACCCTCGACCGTATCGCCCGTCTTCAGCGAGAATCGGCGAATCTGGGAGGGCGAGATATAAATATCATCCGGACCCGGGAGGTAGTTGGCGTTGGCAGAGCGCATAAAGCCAAAGCCGTCCTGCAACAATTCGACAACACCTTCGCCGATGATCTCGACTTCCTGCGCCGCCAGGTTTTTCAAAATAGCGAACATCAGCTCCTGCTTGCGCATGACGCTGGCATTCTCGACACTCACCGATTCGGCAAATGCCAGGAGATCAGTCGGCGTCTTGTTCTTAAGTTCTTGAAGCTTCATTTCAGCCATTAAATAGGACCATGGAAAAGTGTGCGGAGGGGGAAGAACCGGTATCGGTTTTCAGGAGAGGGCACGGTGAGGGACTGGGACACATGCCGTAGTGCTTGGAAGCAGCGGTAAAATAGCGCTTCGCTTTTCACGCTGCAAGAGCGCTGTGCCAGAAATGTCCAGCTTTGGCAAGATATATCAGAACGGCTTGAGCACAACCATCAGCACGATGACAATCATCAACAACGCCGGCGCCTCGTTCATCACACGCCAGAAGCGCTGGCTCCTCGGGCGCTCCTCGCGACCGAAAGCCCGTATGGCACGGCCGTAATAGACGTGCGTCCCTGTCAAAAGAACGACAGCCAGCAGTTTCGTGTGCAGCCAGCCACCCTGAAAGCGAAACCCATCCCAGGCCAGGTAGAGACCGCAGAGCCAGGCGATCATCATCGCCGGGTTCATGATGATCCGGAAAAGCCTGAGCTCCATGGTCTTGAAGAGATTTGACGCCTCGGAACCAGGCTGCGTCTGGAAGTGATAGATGAACAGCCGTGGCAGATAGAGCAGGCCCGCCATCCATGCGATCACGGCAATCACGTGGAACGCCTTGACCCACAAATAGGCATTATCGCCATCGAAATACAGAATTGCCGCGGCAATGAGGACGACGATCAGCAATGCGACCGCCGCCCTGATCTTGGCCTTGCCGCCCGGCGCCACATCTCGCTCGCTCATGGATATCTCCGATCAGCCCTTAAAGGATCGCACCCGCTCGAGCAGCCGCGTGACATTCTCGGGATCCGCCTGTGGGGTTATCCCGTGACCGAGATTGAATATTAGTGGCCCGCCGCCCAGATGCTGGAGAATGCGATCGACACCCTCGTCGAGCGAACGTCCACCGGACACCATCGTCAACGGATCGAGATTACCCTGAACGGGGCCGTCCTTCTGCAACTCAGCCGCAAACGCGAGCGGCACGGACCAATCGAGGCCGATGGCGTCGGCATTCGTGCCTTGTCGATAGGCCTTGAGATTGTATCCGGCACCCTTGGCAAAGGCGATAATCTTGGCATGCGGGCGGGCGGCCTTCACTTCGTCGATAATCCGCCGGACCGGTTTGATCGCATAATCCTCAAATTCCCGGTCACCGAGCACGCCTGCCCAGGAATCGAAGATCTGAAGCGCATCGGCGCCGGCATCGATCTGGGCGATCAGGTAATCCACCGAGGCCTCGGCGACGATCGCCAGCAACTTTTCGAAAGCCTTTGGGTGCTGATAGGCAAACAGCCTGGCCGGCGCCTGGTCGGGCGTACCGTGGCCGGCAATCATGTAGGTCGCAATCGTCCAGGGCGCCCCACAGAAGCCAAGCAGCGTGGTTTCGCTCGGCAGTGTCGTCCGCAAGCGGCCAACCGTCTCTAGCACCGGTGCCAGGAACTTGGCGATATCAGGCATCACAAGCGCTTCGATCCCGGCCACGTCGATCGGGTCAAGCTGTGGGCCTTCTCCTTCGACAAAGCGAACGTTTCGATCGAATGCATCGGGTATGACGAGGATGTCGGAAAACAGGATGGCTGCATCAAAGCCGAAGCGGCGGATCGGTTGCATGGTCACTTCAACAGCCAGATCCGGCGTATAACAGAGATCGAGAAAGCCATTCGCGGTACTGCGAGTCGCCCGATACTCGGGGAGGTAACGGCCTGCTTGCCGCATCAGCCAGACGGGCGGTGGCGAGATTGTCTCTCCGGCCAACACCTTCATCACAGTCCGCTCCGGCCTATCCACAGCCCACCTCTATCAAAAGATTTCTAATTTTCTTGATTTCTATTTCTTAAGAGTCGGTGAGTTTCAAGGATTAAAGTGTCTCAGGTGTTCTCCACGGTTTTTGGGATTCAGTGTCACTCACGAGGACAACGATTCCGGCTGTAAGACGTAAAAGTGACGGAAACATAGATTACGTATATTTTTCAGATGCTTGGCTAAATTGAAGGCGGTTCCTTCATTGTGGATAAGCTGTGGATGCCAAACATGGTTATCGAGGTTTTCCCGCTTCTCCACAGATCAGTTTGATTTCTGTCCCGTCGGGTAAAGGGTGTGGACAACTCTCGAGTTTTACCGGACATGAGAAGGGGTGCGGTCTAGACCGGCAGTTTATCCACCTTCATCAACAGGCGGACCTCTTAAACGTGGAAAACAAGAAAAAGTTCTTTCATCTGCATCTCATTTCTGACTCGACCGGAGAGACTCTCATTGCTGCGGGCCGGGCAGCTGCCTCGCAGTTTGGCGACTCGCTTGCGGTCGAGCATGTCTATCCGCTGGTCAGGAACAGGAAGCAGGTTGCCGATGTCCTGGAAGAGATTGATGCCGCGCCGGGTATCGTGCTGCACACGGTGATTGATCATGAACTCGCCGGTCTGATTGATGAGGCGTGCCGGACGATGGGGGTGCCGTGCGTCTCGGTCATCGAACCGGTTCTGCAGATTTTCCAGGCGTATCTCGGTGCCCCAACAAGGAGGCGGGTAGGCGCGCAGCATCAATTGAACGCCGGATATTTCGCCCGTATCGAAGCGCTCAACTTCACCATGGATCACGACGACGGCCAGTTGCCGCATGATATCGACGAGGCCGATGTCATTCTCCTGGGCATATCGCGGACGTCTAAGACGCCGACGGCGATCTATCTTGCCAATCGCGGTATCAAGACGGCCAATGTGCCCATCGTCTATGGAATGCAGTTACCAGAGAAGCTGTTCACGGCCGCCAAGCCGCTGATCGTCTGTCTCGTAGCGACCATCGACCATATCTCGCAGGTCAGGCAGAACCGGGTGCTTGGCTCGACGGTCGGATATCAGGAGACCTATACGGATCGCTCAATGATCTCGGAAGAGCTGAAATACGCCAAGCAGGTCTGCGCGCGCTACAACTGGCCGATCATCGATGTCAGCCGAAAATCCATCGAGGAAACCGCAGCCGCGATCGTTGCCCTGCGCCCGAAGCTCAGATAGGAAATTCAGGCGAAAACCGGATCATGACTATGGCTGCAAAACTGATACTCGCCTCAAAAAGTGCGTCGCGCCGATCATTGATGAGCGGTGCTGGGCTCGTGTTCGAGGCGCAATCCGCCGAGATTGATGAGCGAGCAATCGAAGCCCAGCTGTCAACTCGATACGCCAAGCCCGCCGAAGTTGCTGTCGAGCTGGCGAAAGCCAAGGCGCAATGGGTCTCGGAGCGCAACCCAGACGCCTATGTCATCGGTTCCGACCAGGTCCTGTCGCTGGATGATCGGGTGTTTCACAAGCCGCTGTCGATGGGCGAGGCGGGCAATCATATCCGCGCCATGGCGGGGAAGATGCACCGGCTGAATTGCGGCGTGGCTGTTGCTTTCCGGGGCGCGGTCGTCTGGTCCGATATTTCAATTGCGGAAATGACCATGCGCAGCATTTCGCCCTCCTTCCTTCAGACTTATCTGGATATGGCTGGCCCCGATATCCTGCAGAGTGTTGGCGCCTATCAGTTTGAGGGGCCGGGAATTCAACTTTTCGAAAAGATCGACGGCGACTATTTCACCATTCTGGGCCTGCCGATGCTGACGCTGCTGTCAGGCCTGCGCGCGCTTGGAGTGATCGATGCGTGATTCACGTGAAACATCGTTAATGAAAGCTTTCGTCACCGGTCACCCGATTAAGCATTCACGCTCACCGAAGATCCATGGCTATTGGCTCAAGCAGTTCGGCATTGATGGCAGCTATGAGGCCATCGACATCGCGCCGGAAAGCTTCGCCGGCTTTATAAGTGCCCTCAAAAGCGGCGAATCCGGCTACAGAGGTGGTAATGTCACAATCCCACACAAGGAACGGGCGTTTCAATCGGCTGAGAAACCCGACGAACTCGCGCGTGAATTGGGCGCCGCCAATACGCTCTACATGCTGGACGGCGCGCTCTGCGCCACCAACACCGACGGCTACGGTTTCCTTGCCAATCTAGATGATCGCGCCCCGAGCTGGGATGCCAGTAAGGATGTCGCCGTCATCCTTGGCGCAGGGGGAGCCAGCCGCGCCATCATCCAGTCAGTTCGAAATCGTGGTTTCAGGGAAATCCACGTGCTGAATCGCACGGTCGAGCGCGCCCGCGAACTCGCCGATCTCTTCGGCCCTAAGGTGCACGCGGCACCGATGGATGCACTTGGTGAGCGGCTTAAGAGTGCCAACCTCTTCGTCAACACAACGTCGCTTGGCATGGATGACGGTGACGCCATCGAAATCGATTTCTCGCCAATGAGTCCGGACGGCCTGGTGACCGACATTGTCTATGTGCCGCTGATGACGCCGTTTCTCAAACAGGCGCAGGCGCAGGGCAGGAGGATCGCCGACGGCCTGGGCATGCTGCTGCACCAAGCGGTGCCGGGTTTTGAAAAGTGGTTTGGCCCGCGCCCGAACGTGACCGCGGAATTGCGCGAGTTGATCGTGGCCGATCTGGAGCAGCTCTGATGATTCGGCTCGGGCTGACCGGATCGATCGGCATGGGCAAATCGACGACGTCGAAGATGTTTGCAGCCCAGGGTATTCCGGTCGTCGATGCCGATGCTATCGTCCATGAACTTTATACGGGCGAGGCTGTCCCTGCGATCGAACAGGCGTTCCCCGGGACGACTGGGGAAGGCGGCGTCGACCGCGCAAAACTATCCACGGCCCTCGCCGAAGATCCGGCAGGCTTCAAGACCCTCGAAGCCATCGTCCATCCACTGGTATGGCAGAAGGAACGAGAGGCGCTCGAACAAGCCCGGCAATCCGGCGCCGATATCGTTCTGCTGGATATTCCGTTGTTGTTCGAGAACCATGCAGAATCGCGCGTGGACAAGGTTGTGGTTGTCACTTGCGACCCGGCTTTGCAGCGTCAGCGTGTTCTGGATCGTCCGGGAATGACCGACGAGAAGTTTCAGATGATCCTCGCCCGCCAGATGCCGGATGCCGAGAAGCGGAAAAGAGCGGATTTCATCATCGATACCGGACTTGGTCTTGACCATGCGGCACGACGCGTGGAAGAGATTCTCGCTGAATTGCGATCCGGGCGGTAGGCTAGACATATGCGCGAAATCATTTTCGATACGGAAACGACGGGCCTCGATTCCCGCGAGGACCGCATCATCGAAATTGGCGGTATCGAGCTCAAGGATCATTTCCCGACTGGCCGCACCATCCACCTCTTCGTCAATCCGGCGGGCCGCAAGGTCCATCCTGACGCGCTGGCCATCCATGGCATTACAGATGCATTTCTGGCGGACAAGCCGGTTTTCTCAGGTGTGGTCGATCAGATCAATGAGTTCTTCGATGGGGCAACGTGGATTGCCCACAACGCCAACTTCGACATGGGCTTCATCAATGCGGAATTTGCGCGGCTTGGCCTGCCGCCTGTCGAAGGCAATCGCGTTGTCGATACGCTGCAGCTTGCCCGCCGCAAGCATCCGATGGGCCCGAATTCACTCGACGCGCTCTGCCGTCGCTACGGCATCGATAATTCCCATCGTTTGAAGCATGGCGCGCTGCTCGACTCCGAATTGCTGGCCGAGGTCTATATCGAGCTGATCGGCGGCCGGCAGACTGCGCTTGGTTTTGGCGGCGCTGAAGCACGGCGTTCTCAGGTCCAACAAAGCCAGCAACCGGCGATCGCTTTGCGGCCGCGGCCCATGCCCCTCGGCTCGCGGCTGCGAGTGGAGGAAGTTGAGGCGCATATGGCACTTGTTGCCAAAATGGGCGACAAGGCGGTCTGGCTGAAATACGGCCTCGAGGTCACCAAGTCAGCAAAATAAAACGCCCGGCGGACGGATCCACCGGGCGCTCGTTCAAAGCAAAGTCAATTTATCAGTTGTTGGCAGCCACTTTGGCCTTGGCCTGTTCTTCGGCCATGCGCTGCTGGAACATCTGCGCGAAATCGATCGGATCGATCATCAGCGGCGGGAAGCCACCGTTGCGCGTTGCGTCGGCAACGATCTGGCGTGCGAACGGGAAGAGCAGGCGCGGGCACTCGATGAACAGGACCGGCAGCATATGTTCCTGGGCAAAGCCCTGGATACGGAAGAGTCCGCCATAGGACAATTCGGCGTGGAAGACGACCTTGTCGCCGTCCTTGGCCGATGCGTCCAGCGTCAGCACGACGTCGAAATCGGTTTCCGACATCGGGTTGGCATTGACGTTGACCGAGATGTTGATCGACGGAGCCTTTTCGCGGGCCTGCAGCGAGCGCGGTGCACCGGGATTCTCGAAGGAGAAATCCTTGGTGTACTGGGCGAGAATGTTGATTGCCGGTGCTGCGCCTTCTGCTGCAGCTTCAGCGCCATTACCGTTTTCGTTAGACATGGGTAAGTCCTCATTACCTCTGGCGGGTCACCTTGCTGGCTTCTCCGCATCGAATTTTCTTTGCCAGGGTTTTCCGTTCGGGCGGCTTGGCGATGCCAAGGCCAGAAAAAGAACAATGCGGAAGCTTCTGCACCGGACCCTAAGGGTTCAGGCATCTAGCACTTCGGCCATGTGCTTACAACCCTGCCCGACACCAGGGTTGACATGGCTAATCCGGGCGGTGGAGCCTTGGATTGTCGTTGGGCTGATCATCTGTCCCGTCATCGTCGCGACGATAGTCGTCGGGCGAAAGGTCGACAAAATCTTCCCGGCGCTTGCCACGGCGGAAGCCACCAGCATAGTTATAGGATACGACCATATTGCGGCTGACGAAACCCCAGACCAGATGACGCACCGGCGGCAGCAACAGAGCCAGGCCGATGACGTCGGTGATGAAGCCCGGCACGATCAGCAGGAAGCCGGCGACGGCAACCAGAAAGCCATTGGCGATGCCGGCTTCCGGCGCCTGGCCGGTCTGGATATCGCGATTGATCTTGCGCAAGGCGCTCAGCCCCTGATAGCGAAGCACGGCGACACCCAGGACTGCGGCGGCTATGACCAGCAGAACGGTCTTCAACACGCCGATTGCGCTGCCGACATAGATGAAGGTAACGATCTCGAGAATCGGCAGTGCCAGGAATATCAGCACTGGAATGATGGGGCGCATGTCGATTCCCTCTTTTACGCTATTTGAATGATTGTCATTTCGCGACTATATGGGAAGCGAAGCATAAAAGTTAAGGCCATAGGCCAAGGCAGGGAAATGGGAACCGACAATATTATTACCTTGTTCTTCCTCATCGTGGCAGCGTTGATCTTTCTCAACCTGCGCAGCGTGCTGGGAAAGCGTACCGGTAACGAAAAACAGTCCAACGATTCTTACACCCCACGCGATACAGAGCGAGTGACCCCGATCACCGAAGACGGCAAGGTCATCACCCTGCCGCGGCGTGGCGCGGTCGAACCCGAAAACCGCTACGAGGAAATCGATACCTTCGCCGCCCCGGGCACCGAGCTAAATACCTCTTTGCGCAAGGTTTTCGATGCTGACCCAACATTCAGCGCCAAGCAATTCGTCGACGGTGCGCGTGCGGCCTACGAGATGATCCTGATGGCGTTTGCCGATGGTGATCGCAAGACACTGAAGAACCTACTCTCCAACGAAGTCTACGAGGGCTTCAATGCCGCGCTCGATGAGCGTGACAAGGCAGGCGAGAAGGTCAAATCGACTTTCGTGGGTGTCGAGAAATCTGAAATGACCGATGCGACGGTCGACGGCAGCGAAACGTCGATCACCATGAAGCTAGCCGCCCAGCTGATCACCGCGACTTACAACAGCGCCGGCGAAATCGTTGACGGCAATGCCGAGACTGTAGCTGAGGTCAAGGATCGCTGGACCTTTGCCCGCGACATCCGGTCGCGTGACCCGAACTGGAAGCTCGTCTCCACCCAATCCGAGGGCTGATGCCCGATGGACCACGTGCTGAGGCCGGTCTCTTTCGATGCACTTCTAGGCTGGACGGAGGATGATCCGTCCGGCCTTTTTGCTTCGATGGCGCGCTGTCTGGGACATATCGAGGGCGTGAAGCCCTATAAGACGGGCACACTGGGCTTGCCTGCGCAAGCGCTTGCCCAGGTGTTTCGACTTTCCCTGGATGAGAAGCCAGACACGGCAGCCGACGCACGTGCTTTCATTGAACGCAACTTCCAGCCTTTCCGAATCGATCGCACAGATGGCAAGCCGGGGTTCGTTACTGCATTCTACGAGCCTGAGGTGGATGTCTCCGATACACCGGACGGCATCTGGCGCTATCCGTTCTATCGCAGGCCGGACGATCTGGTCGATCTCGACGATCGCAACAGACCATCCGAACTCGACGCCTCCTATGCCTTCGGCCAGCGCGATGGCGCCGACATTTCCGCGTACCCAGATCGGCAGGCGATCGACCGGGGCTATCTTGATGGGCGGAGATTGGAAATCGCCTGGGCACGTTCGCGCGTCGATGTGTTCTTCGCCCATGTCCAGGGTGCGGCTCGGCTGAGGTTCCGCGATGGCTCCCTGCGGCGCATCACCTATGCCGCCAAGGCCGGCCATCCCTTTACGGGAATCGGCCGACATCTCGCCGATATCGGCGAGATTCCGCTGGCAGAAGTCTCGATGGGGTCAATCCGCAAATGGCTGGCCGATCACCCGGAGCGCCAGGATGAGATTCTCTGGCAGAACCGATCCTATATTTTCTTTCGCGAAGCGCCGGTGGAAGGTCTCGATCTTGGCCCGGTCGCGGCCGCCAAGGTGCCGTTGGAAGCGATGCGCTCGATCGCAGTCGATCGGCAGATCCATACATTCTCTTCGCTATTCTACATCCATAGCCGCAGCCTGACGCATCTGACCGGTGGGCGTCCATTCCAGCGACTGATGATGGCGCTCGATACCGGCACGGCAATCGTTGGTCCGGCGCGTGCCGACATCTTCACCGGCTCGGGCAAGGAAGCGGGCGATCTTGCCGGCAATGTCCGCAATGACGCCGATTTCTATATCCTGATCCCCAATGCGGCTGCCGCGGAGTATCTCTGATGGCGGGCAAGAAGTTATCGGATGATGATCGCATCCTCTGGGGCAAGGTGGCGCGCACCACACGGGCTCTGCCGGGACGCATGGACGAGATCGATGCATTTGAGGCAGATTTCCAGGCGGCCGCCAAGCAGGATCTCGAAGCTGTCCCGAAGGTCAAATTGCAGGCGCCCGCTGGCGAAGAGACTGCGAAGCCGCCCAAGAAGCCCTCCGGCCAGCACCAGCCGCTCGAGCGGCCGGTGAAGCGAAAGCTCGCCAAGGGGCGACTGCAATTGGAGGCGCGTATCGACCTGCACGGGCTCTTCCAGAACGAGGCGCATGCGCTGCTGCACAGCTTCATCCTTCGTGCCCATGAGCGCGGCCTGCGCCACGTGCTTGTCATCACAGGCAAGGGCTCGTCGATGGGCAGCGAAGGTGCGCTGAAGCGGGTTGTGCCGATGTGGTTTTCCAAGCCGGAGTTCCGTCACCTGATTTCGTCCTATGAGACATCGGCGCAGACCCATGGCGGCGACGGCGCGCTTTATGTGCGGCTGTCGAAAGCCGGTGGAGATCGCACATGACCCCGTTCGGCGCAGCGGTACGCAAGATCAGGAAGGAGCGGGGCCTGACGCAGAAAGCCATGGCCAAGGCGCTGGGTGTTTCGCCCGCCTATCTCTCGGCACTCGAAAACGGCAAGAAAGGCAGGCCAGGCTTCGATTTCCTGCAGCGGGTTGCGGGTTACCTGAACATCATCTGGGATGAAGCCGACGATCTTTTCCGTGTCGCAGCCCTTTCGCACCCGCGTGTCGTCGTCGATACTTCAGGCCTCCCAGCCGATTACACCGCGCTCGCCAATCGTCTCGCGGCGGATATTCGTCATCTCCGTCCGGAAACGGTACGCGAAATCTTGCAAATGTTGTCATCAGCCGCGAATTCGCGGGAAAAAGCCCATTAGACCCGGTTTTCCGCCGCAATTCTGGGGCCTATGCTTTGGGATTGCAGGCAAAAACCCTATAGTCGAACCACTTTGCACCAAGTGATTCGCGCGCGCCGCGCGTGCGCGCGAACACTCACTGAAAAGAGAAAGTTTCCATGACCGGATCCCCCGAAGAAGAAGTCCCGGCGGCAGCAGAATATGGCGCCGACAGCATCAAGGTCCTCAAGGGCCTCGACGCCGTGCGCAAGCGCCCCGGCATGTATATCGGCGATACGGATGATGGTTCCGGCCTGCACCACATGGTCTATGAAGTCGTCGACAACGCCATCGATGAAGCGCTAGGCGGTCACGCGGACCTGGTGACCGTGACGTTGAACGCCGACAGTTCGGTAACGGTCACCGACAACGGCCGCGGCATCCCGACCGGCATGCACGAAGAAGGCGTTTCAGCGGCGGAAGTCATCATGACCCAGCTGCATGCCGGCGGCAAGTTCGACCAGAATTCCTACAAGGTTTCCGGCGGCCTGCATGGCGTTGGCGTCTCCGTGGTCAATGCGCTGTCCGTCAAGCTCAAGCTCAAGATCCGCCAGAAGGGCAACATCTATGAAATGAGCTTCACCCATGGCGTTGCCGATGGCCCGCTGGTCATTACCGGCGATGCCGGCGACGAGACCGGTACGGAAGTGACCTTTACCGCGAGCTCCGACACCTTCACAAAGACCGAGTATGACTACTCGACGCTGGAACATCGCCTGCGCGAACTTGCCTTCCTGAATTCCGGTGTTCGCATCGTCCTGACGGACAAGCGTCACTCGGATATCCGCCAGGACGAGTTGCGCTATGACGGTGGCTTGGAAGCGTTCGTCGTCTATCTCGACCGCGCCAAGAAGCCGCTGGTCGACAAGCCGATTTCCATCCGCAGCGAAAAGGACGGTATCACCGTCGAAGTGGCGATGTGGTGGAACGACAGCTACCACGAAAACATGCTCTGCTTCACCAACAACATTCCGCAGCGCGATGGTGGCACGCATCTCGCCGGCTTCCGCGCAGCCTTGACCCGTCAGGTTACGAGCTATGCCGAGTCCTCCGGGATTCTGAAGCGGGAAAAAGTCAGCCTGCAGGGCGATGATTGCCGCGAAGGCCTGACGGCGGTGCTGTCGGTCAAGGTGCCGGACCCTAAATTCTCTTCGCAGACCAAGGACAAGCTGGTCTCATCGGAAGTCCGACCAGTGGTGGAAAACCTCGTCAACGAGGCGCTCAACCAGTGGCTCGAAGAACATCCCAGCGATTCCAAGATCCTGGTCGGCAAGGTCGTTGAAGCCGCAGCCGCCCGCGAAGCGGCCCGCAAGGCCCGCGAGCTGACCCGCCGCAAGGGCGCCCTCGATATCGCATCGCTGCCGGGCAAGCTCGCCGACTGCTCGGAACGCGATCCTGCCAAATCCGAAGTCTTCCTCGTCGAAGGTGACTCGGCGGGTGGCTCCGCCAAGCAGGGCCGCTCGCGCGAGACCCAGGCAATCCTGCCACTGCGTGGTAAGATCCTCAATGTCGAGCGCGCGCGCTTCGACAAGATGCTGTCGAGCCAGGAAATTGGCACGCTGATTACCGCACTGGGTGCCGGCATCGGCAAGGACGAGTTCAACGCCGACAAGCTGCGCTACCACAAGATCATCATCATGACGGACGCTGACGTCGACGGCGCCCATATCAGAACGTTGCTGCTGACGTTCTTTTTCCGGCAGATGCCGGAGCTGATCGAGCGTGGCCACATCTACATCGCCCAGCCGCCGCTCTATAAGGTCAGCCGCGGCAAGTCCTCGACCTATCTCAAGGACGAAAAGGCTTTCGAGGAATACCTGATCGACACCGGTCTTGAGGATGTCACGCTGACGCTCGGTTCGGGTGAAATGCGTGCCGGCCAGGACCTGCGCGAGATCGTCGGCGATGCCATCAGGCTCCGCAGCCTGCTGGAAGGGCTTCACTCCCGCTACAGCCGTTCGCTGATCGAGCAGGCGGCCATTGCCCGCGGGCTGAATGCCGAGCTGATGAGCGATCGGGGGCAGGCAGACGAAGTCATAACCGAAGTGTCGCGTCGGCTCGACATCATTTCGGAAGAAACCGAGCGTGGTTGGACCGGGCGGATCAGCGATACAGGTGACCTGCGTTTTGAACGCATGGTCCGCGGTGTCAAGGAATCGCTGCTGATCGACATGGCCCTGATTGGCTCGCAGGATGCGCGTCATATCGACCAGATGGCCGAGCGTCTGCACGACATCTATTCGGTGCCGCCGACGCTCAACCGAAAGGATGGCAATATCGAGATTTCCGGTCCGAAGGCACTTCTCGACGCGATCTTTGCGATCGGACGCAAGGGCCTGTCGATGCAGCGCTACAAGGGTCTCGGCGAGATGAATGCCGACCAGCTCTGGGAAACCACGCTGGACCCGAATGTCCGCTCGCTGTTGCAGGTCCGAGTCAATGATGCAACCGATGCCGACGGCCTGTTCTCGCGCCTGATGGGTGATGAGGTCGAGCCACGCCGCGAGTTCATCCAGGACAATGCGCTGAGCGTCGCCAACCTCGATATCTGAGATATCTCAGCAGATTATAAAAAAAGCGTCGGAGCAATCCGGCGCCTTTTTGGATTCACGTGAAACACTTTGTTAAGACCTGGGTTAAGATCAGGCCTTGAAGCCGTCCTTGAAGACGATGTCGGCAAGTGGCTTGCGCTGGCTCTGGATTTCGCGGGCCTGGTATTTCTCCGGCAGATTTTCCCTTGGAGCGAGCTTGCCAACCGAAATCACGCATTCGATCGTGTAGCCTTCGTCAGGCAGGCCCAGGCCTTCCTTGATCGCGTCGACAAGAATGCCGGCCATCGGATGGGCGATGTAGCCGAGCTTGGCCGCCTGGAGAGTGAAGGCCTGGGTTGCCGCGCCGGCGTCGAAATCATGGGTGCGGTTGAATTTTGGTTCCGAGCCATCGGTCGGAGAGGTGTGCGTCTTGGACATGACGACGACGATTGCCGATGCATTCTGCGACCAGGCGCGATTACTGTCGATCAGAAAGCCGAGATACTTGTCCCAGGACGCGCTTCCACGCAGTGAATAGCTGAACCGCCACGGTTGGTGGTTGCTTGCCGATTGCGCCCAACGGGCCGCCTCGAACATGGAGAGCAAATCCGCCTCTGGCATAGGCTCGGGTTTGAACGAGCGGGCGGACCAGCGTTCCAGGAAAACCGGCGCGATCTCATGGTCGGCCCTGCGATTATTCGTCTCAATCATGTCTTGTCCCTTATTCACGTCTTCACGCTTGCCTGTTCCAGGCAAATTGCAGCTCCTCGCGGAATGCGAAGCGCTTGATATGATCTTCGACGACAGCTTCCAGCCGAGGTAATCCTTCATCGTCGGGAGTTTCGATCCGGACGGTAAGCTCTTCGACCGCGGCGTTCATGAACACCTGCGCGCCCGAGGCGAAGTCGATACGGCCTTGCTGCGCGTCGAATTCCGTCACCATCTTGTGGGACCAGTGCTTGCAAAGCTGCTGCAAATAGCGGCTGGCATGTTCGGTTTTCACGATTGCAGTCGATTGGGTCAAGGCCGTTGTCCTGTGTCGATGTTGTCGAACACTTATTTGGACAGCGCCTCGGTTTTCGCAAGGGATATTAAGGAGACAAATCGTTCACATCTCGCATAGCCGAGACAAATTCACGTTGCTGAAGCAAGCAGTGCCTCAAGACGCGCAGAATGAATCGCTGACCATTCGAGAAAACCGCCGGCGCGGCGGCGGATCTTTTCCGCATGATTCTGGGCGATATCCGAAAGCCGATGGTTCAGGAACGGATTTTCGAACCGCTCCAGTGTCTCCTGGACATAGGCTTCCGCCTGCACGCCGAGACCCTTACTGGCAAACCCGGGCAGGATGTCTTCATGATACACTTCGCTAAGTCGCCCGCGATGAGTAGGGTCAGCGAGGATCTGGCGCACGGTCATATCGCGCGGCAGCGAGGATTTCAGCCAGCCATCGGTCAGCACCGTGTGGCCGAGATTGAGAATGAAGAGCTTCAGGTTCTCATAAGGCGAGATGTCGTCGGCAACGACAATAGCCGGATGGGTGCAGGGCAGGACCTGCCCATCGCGCCGTTCGATCGCCCACAGCGCATAGGGTTCTGCAATTGCTCCTGCCGGGTCCAGCGGTTCTGAAACGATCCTGTCCACCAGCGTGTTGGAAAAGATCACCTTGGCATCCAGCCAGTCGCGAAATGTGGTGGGGACGGACCAGCGTTGGGCAAGCAGTTCCACCAGACCCTTGAGGATATCGCCATTCCGGGGAATCAGTTCTGCCGGCAGGATCGTCAGGCTTTCACCCGATGTCTCAAACCTCTGCTTCAACAGCTTGGTGAGTTTGCCGGGAAACGAGGCGGGTACCTGCGTGGGAAACATCTCGCTCTCGGCCGATATATCGTAACCCTTGTCGGCGGTGTTGCAGAGAACGATCTTGGCTTCATCGGCAAAAATCCGGGCCGTTTCATCCCACGCATCGTTGGCCGAAAGCGCCCGCTTGACCGAGGTCACGGTCGTCACGGCATCGATGACGGCGCCATCCTTCTTGCCTCTCACATGAACGGGAAAACCGCCGGGCGCCGCGAGCGCCGCAAGCCGATGGCTCCGTTCGGCGGAAGATGTCGTCTGCACGATGGTGATGCCGCCGATGGCTTCGCCGCGCGCCAAAGCCTCGGAAACGAAGAGATCGGCATGTGCCTGGAGAAACCGGCTCGTGCCGAATTGCAGTATGGGGGTTTGCATCAGTTCATTCTCGTAGGGCTCAGTTGGGTACCGATTCCATCAGCGTTTGGCGCGCCGATCGGAGGTGAAGTTTGCAAGCGTCCTCGATCTGTTTGGGGTCACGGGATCGCAATGCGTTGATATAATTGAGGTGTTCTCGTATCGCCCGCTCGTTGCGGGCGCGTGCGAACGTCTTGTTCCACTGGAAATGATAGTGGAAGATGAAGGCGATCACATCGTAGAAATCGATGACGAAGCGGTTGCCGGATGCCTTGTGCACCAGCAGATGGAATTTTTCGTCAAGCGCCGAGAAGTCCTTGTAGCGCTGATCGATATCGGCGAGCAGGGCGTGATGCTCCTGCTCGATTTCATCAAGATCGGCCCAGGCGCGGTGATCGTCTGCCAGCGTCACAAAAGCGGACGCCGAGCGCAGTTCGAACATTTCCCGCACTTCAGTCAGCTCGAGAGCAAAATCGATCGTGAAGCCCTTGAGAATCCAATGGCTGTTCGGCCGCTTTTCGATCAGCCCGAAACGTGAGAAGCGGATCAGAAATTCCCTCACGCTGGTGGTGCCGGCACCAATTTCGCGGGCAAGTTCCGTCTCGTTGATCTGCATGCCAGGCTCGGCGTCGCCGGTCAGGATGCGTTTCATGAAGCTCTTTTCGATGATGTCATTCACCGAACTGGTTTCTTCGTCGGGAAAATAATCCTGCTCTTGCGGCCGGCGAAGGATGACCTTCTGGCGCTTGTCCCAGGTGATCAGGCCGCAATCGCGCATCCGCGACAGGATCGCCCGCACGGTCGTGCGGCTGATGCCGTATTTCTCGCCGAGCTCCGGTTCCGAAGGCAGATTGTCCCTGCCGCCGAGATCGCCGAGACAGCGATTATACGCTTCCTTGAAGACGGTATTCTGCCGCGCCATTCTCCACCCCTCCGCACATCCCCCGTGCCGTACACACTGGCTCTTGTTCCTCTATCTTATAAAAAACAGATCAGATTTCCAGTGCGCGACATATTCAATGGCTGTGCGGACACCATTGACGCAAAACTGTATATTGTAGATAAAAGACAAAATCAACGCGGTTGCCGGAGACAGGCAACGGCGAGCAGGTGAGGAGAGACGAAATGAGAGCGGTTATCTGTGCCGAACCCGGCAAGCTGGAACTGATCGAGAAGGTGGCTCCGGGCGCGATAGCCGAAGGCGAGGTCAGACTGGCGATCAGCCATGTCGGCATTTGCGGCACCGACTACCATATCTTCGAAGGCAAGCACCCATTTCTTGAGTACCCTCGCGTCATGGGGCATGAGATCTCCGCGCGGGTCAGTGAAGCATCCGCCGAATCCGGCTATCAAACTGGAGATCTCGTCATTGTAAACCCTTATATCTCCTGTGGAAAATGCATCGCCTGCCGTCGTGGAAAGCCGAACTGCTGCATGGCGATCAAAGTGCTGGGCGTCCACGCCGACGGCGCCTTCTGCGACGAGATCGTCGTCCCGGATGCCAATGTTTACCCGGCAAACGGACTGCGCCCGGAACAGGCAGCAACCGTTGAATTCCTCGCGATTGGCGCGCATGCCGTGCGCCGCGCTGGACCGGGCAACGGCGCAAAGGCTTTGGTGATCGGCGCAGGCCCGATCGGACTCGGCACGGCGCTGTTTGCACGAATTGCCGGCTACGACGTCACGTTGATGGATTTCAGCCAGGAGCGGCTGGATGCTGCAAGGCAGCGATTCGGCTTTTCGAACGGAATAGTCCCGGGTGCCAATACGCAAGCTGCTGTGATGGCTGTCACAAACAACGAAGGCTTCGAGGCCGTGTTCGATGCCACCGGCAATGCGCAATCGATGAACGCGGCGCTGCCCTTCGTCTCGCATGGCGGCGTTCTGGTCTTCGTCAGCGTCGTCAAGGACGACATTACCTTTGCCGACCCCGAGTTCCATAAGCGGGAAATGACCATCATCGGCAGCCGCAATGCACTGAAGGCCGATTTTGAGCATGTCGTCGCCTGCATCGCCTCGGGCGAGATCGATACCGACCAACTCATTACCCACCGCACCTCGCTTGAGCAGGTCAGCACGGACCTGCCGCGCTGGGCGCATGAGAAGACAGGCCTGATCAAGGCAGTCGTGGCAGTGTCAGGCAGTTGAAATCGTCCCCTTCGTTCACGATTTTTACTATTGAGCGCAC
This sequence comes from Shinella sp. OV683, assembly GCF_057787725.1. NCBI lineage: Bacteria > Pseudomonadati > Pseudomonadota > Alphaproteobacteria > Hyphomicrobiales > Rhizobiaceae > Shinella > Shinella sp. OV683. The sequence continues at coordinate 5,113,647 of NZ_CM173543.1, read as the reverse complement.
GTTATTCACACGAATTGATGGATTCACGTGAAACGGATGCAGGCATTTCTTGTCCGTTAAGCGGGAACTGATAGGATTGTTCTGCATTGAACAAAACACGAGATCGCCGGCCAACGGTGATCCACGACAGGAATGATCGGAATACTGGATGTTTTATCAGTTCTTTGAAATGGGTCACGCTGCCATGGCTCCCTGGCGCGCGACAGCAGAATCGATGCGCGTCGCCTATGCAAATCCCCTCAATCCATTTTCCTACACAACGCTCGGCCGATCGATGGCCGCCGGCCTCGAAGTCTTCGAGCGTATGACCCGGCGCTACGACAAGCCCGCCTTCGGCCTCAACCATACGCTGGTTGCCGGCGAGCCGATCGATGTCACTGAGAAGGTTGTCTGGTCGAAGCCGTTCGGCAGTCTCCTGCATTTCGAGCGCAATTTACCCAATGCACATTTGACCGATCCGAAGATCCTGGTCGTGGCCCCAATGTCCGGCCACTACGCCACGTTGCTGCGCGGCACGGTCGAGACGCTGCTGCCCAGCGCCGATATTTACATCACTGATTGGAAAGATGCGCGCGAAGTTCCGCTTTCGGATGGCACCTTCGATCTCGACGACTACATCGACTACCTCATCGAGATGGTTCATTTCCTCGGACCGGACACGCATATCATCGCCGTCTGCCAGCCCTCGGTGCCGGTTCTGGCCGCTGTCGCCCTGATGGAAGAGCAGAATGACCCGCTGTCACCGGCCTCGATGACGCTGATGGGCGGCCCGATCGACACCCGCATCAACCCGACCGCCGTCAACAAGCTGGCAATGGAAAAGCCGCTGAAGTGGTTTGAGGAAAATGTCATCATGCAGGTGCCATGGCCGCAGCCCGGCGTCATGCGCAATGTCTATCCCGGCTTCCTGCAGCTTTCCGGATTCATGTCGATGAATCTCGACCGGCACGTCGTCGCCCACAAGGAGTTCTTCATGCATCTCGTGAAGAACAATGGCGACTCCGCCGACAAGCACCGCGAATTCTATGACGAATATCTCGCCGTCATGGATCTCACCGCCGAATTCTATCTGCAGACGGTGGATACCGTGTTCATCAAGCGCGCCCTGCCGAAGGGCGAGATGATGCATCGCGACCGCCTCGTCGACCCCTCGAAGATCACCAGGACGGCACTGTTGACCGTGGAAGGCGAGAACGACGATATTTCCGGCGTCGGCCAGACTAAGGCCGCCCAGACGCTGTGCAGCAATCTCCCCGACAGCAAACGCATGCACTACATGCAGCCGGATGTCGGCCACTACGGCGTGTTCAATGGATCGCGCTTCCGGCGGGAAATCGCGCCGCGTATTCTCGCCTTCATGGCAGCCAATCGCCAGCCTGTCGCGGACTACAGCATCGTAGTGCCCTTCAAAAAGGCCCCGGCGAAGCCCGCTAAGCGGATTGCATCCTGACAGGATTAGACTTGGTCGGGCCTCGGTCCGTCCATTCATCTTCCGAAATATAACAGCTATTTCACTACCTTGTCCGATTCCGGCAAGCAAATGTCTTGAAGGCGTTCAAATCTTTCCCACCTTGAATATACCGGTTCGCAATGGGCGGCCGGGCTACCGCGAGGTTTAGGAAAGATGTATCGCACTGCTTACTTACGGCCCGACTGGACGCCGGCCACCATCGCCTTGATGGTGCTGGGTTTCTTCGTCTTCTGGCCGCTTGGACTGGCAATGCTTGCTTATATTCTCTTCGGCGAGCGTCTGCAGGCGTTCAAGCGTGACGCGAATGAAAAGATCGATGGATTCACCAAGTCGTGCCACGGCGGTCGCTGGCGGAACAACGGCTTTGGCCATCGCCACCACCACTTCTCCACCGGCAACATGGCCTTCGACGACTGGCGCAAGGCTGAAATGGATCGGATCGAGGAAGAGCGCCGCAAGCTCGATGAGATGCGCGCCGAGTTCGATGACTACATGCGCGAGCTGCGTCGTGCCAAGGATCAGGAAGAGTTCGATCGCTTCATGCGGGAACGCAACACCCGCAAGACCGATCTCGATCCCCAGAATGGCCATTCGGGCTGATCTTGGAATACCTCTGCCCCTCGGCCTTGACCCGAGGGGAGGATATTTGATTTGCCGCCGGCGTCTTCAAGCGCCGGCTTTTGTTTTTCACCACGAATCTGCTAGCTGATAGATCATGCTCTCTCGTTTGACATTCCTGCAGAAGCCGCAGCGGCCCAGCGACCCGACGACGCGGACGATCGATGTCGCCGGTCGCCAGATTCCGTTGACGATCAAGCCGGACAGCCGTGCGCGGCGGGTGACTTTGCGCATTGAGCCAGGCGGTCAGGCGCTGAAGCTGACGGTGCCGCACGGATTGAAGCAGCGTGACATCGACGATTTCCTAGCGCGGCATGAAGGTTGGTTGATGACCAAGCTCGCGCGCTTTCCGCGCCAGCCCGGTCTCGCCGAGGGCAAGTATGTCACCCTGCGTGGCGTTGCGCACCGGATCGAACGGACCGGCAAGGCGAGGGGCCTGACCGAAGCCATCATAGTGGATGGCGAGGCGGTGCTGATGGTTGGCGGTGCGGAGGAGCATCTCGGCCGGCGATTGCGCGATTTCCTTAAGGCCGAAGCACGCAAGGATCTTGAGCAAGGCGCCAGGCGCCACGCTGCCACGATCGGCCGCAAGCTCAATGCTGTTACACTCAAGGACACCAAGAGCCGCTGGGGGTCTTGTTCGCATGACGGCAATCTCAGCTTTTCGTGGCGGATCATCATGGCGCCGCCCTATGTCATCGATTATCTCGCCGCCCACGAAGTCTCCCATCTCGCCGAGATGAACCACTCGTCGGCCTTCTGGGAGCTTTGCGAACGGCTTTGCCCACAAACGCTGGAGGCCAAGCATTGGCTGAAACGCAACGGTGCCATGCTGCACGTCCACAATTTCGGTTAAGCAACGACGTGGAATTGGCGCATTCTTGACGCAAAACGGCTCGACTCCTGATGCTTTTCATGCGACGTGGGCCTGATGAAACTCGACATCAAAATTTGCGGGTTGAAAACCGAGGAAGCCGTCGATCGCGCCGTTGCGCTCGGCGCGACCCACATTGGCTTTATCTTCTTTGCCAAGAGCCCGCGTCATATCGAGCCGGCCGATGCCGGAAGGCTTGCCGACCGGGTTCGCGGCAGGGTCAAGATCGTTTCGGTTTCTGTTGATGCCGACAATGACGATCTCGATGAGATCATCGATCTCATCCGTCCCGATATCCTGCAGCTGCACGGCCACGAAACACCCGAGCGCGTGCTGAGCATCAAAGCTGTGAGCGGCCTACCGGTCTGGAAGGTGTTTTCGATCCGCGAGGCGGACGATCTCAGGAAGATCGCAGCCTATGACGGTGTTGCCGATCGCTATCTCTTCGATGCCAAGGCGCCCAAGAATTCCGAGTTGCCGGGTGGCAATGGCGTCAGTTTCGACTGGCGGCTGCTGGCCTCGCTTGACCAGGGGGTCGATTACATGCTTTCCGGAGGTCTCAACAAGGACAATATCGGTGAGGCACTTGCCATTGCGAGGCCGACCGGCATTGACGCGTCCTCCGGCGTCGAATCGAGCCCTGGCGTCAAGGACTTGAAAATGATGGAAGAATTTTTCGATGCCGTGCGCCGCGCGATGCAGGCGGCCTAAGGGAGACATGCAGTGAACGAAGCCGCAAAACCCAATTCCTTCCGTTCGGGACCGGATGAAGACGGCCGGTTCGGCATCTTCGGGGGCCGGTTTGTTGCCGAAACCCTGATGCCGCTGATCCTTGAACTGCAGGACGAATGGGACAAGGCCAAGAACGACCCGGCATTCCAGGCCGAAATGAAAAGCCTCGGCGCCCATTATATCGGCCGCCCGAGCCCGCTTTATTATGCGGAGCGACTGACCCAGCATCTCGGCGGCGCCAAGATCTATTTCAAGCGCGAAGAGCTCAACCACACAGGCTCGCACAAGATCAACAATTGCATCGGCCAGATCCTGCTTGCCAAGCGCATGGGCAAGACCCGGATCATCGCCGAAACAGGCGCCGGCCAGCACGGCGTGGCCTCCGCCACCGTTGCGGCTCGCTTCGGCTTTCCTTGCGTCGTCTATATGGGCGCCACCGACGTCGAGCGCCAGTCGCCGAATGTCTTCCGCATGCGCCTGCTCGGCGCCGAGGTTAAGCCGGTCACGGCCGGCAATGGCACGCTCAAGGACGCAATGAATGAGGCTTTGCGCGACTGGGTCACCAATGTCGACGATACCTACTATCTGATTGGTACCGCCGCCGGCCCGCATCCCTATCCGGAAATGGTCCGTGATTTCCAGTCGGTGATAGGGACGGAAGCCAAGCAGCAGATGATGGAAGCCGAAGGCCGCCTGCCTGATATGGTGATCGCGGCAGTCGGCGGCGGCTCCAACGCCATCGGCATTTTCCATCCGTTCCTTGATGACAGCTCGGTCAAGATCGTCGGCGTCGAAGCCGGTGGCCGTGGCCTGCAAGGTGTCGAGCATTGCGCTTCGATCACGGCTGGTTCGCCCGGCGTTTTGCATGGCAACCGCACCTATCTCCTGCAGGACGGTGACGGACAGATCCTCGAGGGCCACTCGGTCTCCGCTGGTTTGGATTATCCCGGCATTGGCCCGGAACACGCCTGGCTCAACGATATCGGCCGTGCCGAATATGTGCCGATCATGGACACTGAAGCGCTCGAAGCCTTCCAGTTGCTGACCCGTCTCGAAGGCATCATTCCGGCGCTCGAACCGAGCCACGCAATTGCCGAAGTGATCAAGCGCGCGCCGAAAATGGGCAAGGACGAGATCATCCTGATGAACCTCTCCGGCCGCGGCGACAAGGACATCTTCACGGTTGGCAAGCTGCTCGGAATGGAAGGGCTCTGAAATGACTGCTCGCATGGACAAGAAGTTCGCCGATCTGAAGGCAGAAGGCCGCCCCGCGCTGGTCACCTATTTCATGGCTGGCGATCCCGACTATAACACCGCACTCGACATCATGAAGTCGCTGCCGGCCGCCGGCGCTGACGTCATTGAGCTGGGTGCGCCGTTTTCGGATCCCATGGCAGACGGCCCGGCGATCCAGATGGCTGGACAGCGCGCGCTGAAGGCCGGCCAGACACTCGGTAAGACCCTGCAGATGGCCCGTGATTTCCGCAAGGCGGACAAGACGACGCCGATCGTGCTGATGGGCTACTACAACCCGATCTATGTCTATGGCGTCGACAGGTTCCTCGACGAGGCGGTCGAAGCAGGCCTCGATGGCCTGATCATCGTCGATCTCCCGGCTGAAATGGATGACGAGCTTTGCATCCCGGCGCTCGCCAAGGGCATCAACTTCATTCGCCTCGCCACGCCGACCACAGATGATCGTCGCCTGCCCAAGGTGCTGACCAACACATCCGGCTTCGTCTATTATGTCTCGATGACCGGCATCACCGGCTCGGCATTGCCCGATCCCTCCAAGATCGGCGCTGCCGTCAAGCGCATCAAGGCGCATACCGATCTGCCGGTTTGCGTCGGCTTCGGCGTCAAGACGGCCGAGCATGCCCGCCTGATCGGCGCCTCTGCGGATGGCGTTGTCGTCGGTACCGCAATCGTCAACCAGGTCGCCACTTCGCTGGACAAGGATGGCCACGCCACGCCCGATACCGTGCAGTCGGTGGTCACTTTCGTCCGTGGCCTTTCCTCTGGCGTTCACGCTGCCCGCCTTGCGGCTGCTGAATAGCGTCACCATATCACCGGTAACAAGGAGTTCCGTATGAACTGGATTACCAACTTCGTTCGCCCGAAGATCAATTCGATGCTTGGCCGCCAGGTCGTCGATACGCCTGAGAATCTCTGGATCAAGTGCCCGGAAACCGGCGAGATGGTGTTCCATAAGGAGCTTGAGGCCAACAAATGGGTCATTCCCGGCTCCGGCTATCACATGAAGATGCCGGCCAGGGAGCGCTTGCTCGACCTGTTCGACAACGGCCAGTATGAGGCTTTCATACAGCCGAAAGTCGCGCAGGATCCTTTGAAATTCCGCGATTCCAAGAAGTACACCGATCGCCTGCGCGATGGCCGTGCTAAGACCGGCCTCGAAGACACGATCCAGGCCGGCATCGGCCAGGTGCGTGGCGTCAAGATGGTCGGCGTCGTCCACGAATTTGCCTTCATGGGCGGTTCGCTCGGCCTGGCCGCCGGCGAAGCGATCATCAAGGCATTCGAGCGCGCCATTGCCGAGCGCTGCCCGCTGGTGATTTTCCCGGCTTCAGGCGGCGCCCGCATGCAGGAAGGCATCCTGTCGCTGATGCAGCTGCCGCGCACCACCGTTGCGGTTGAGATGCTCAAAGAAGCCGGCCTGCCCTATTTCGTCGTGCTGACCAACCCAACGACGGGCGGCGTCACGGCGTCCTATGCGATGCTGGGCGACGTGCATATGGCTGAGCCGGGTGCGGAAATCTGCTTTGCCGGCAAGCGTGTCATCGAACAGACCATCCGCGAAAAGCTGCCGGATGGCTTCCAGACCTCGGAATATCTGCTTGAGCACGGCATGGTCGACATGGTCATCAACCGTCACGACATTCCCGATACGCTGGCGCGCCTGACCCGCATGATGCTGGCTCTCCCCGAAGCGCTACCGGTCGCTGCCTGATCCCAAAGAGGGTTTTGATGAACGCCCATCCCGAAAGCCGCGCCGAACGCGAGATCGATCGGCTTCTCGGCCTCTACCCGCGCGGCTTCGATCTGTCGCTCGACCGCATCGCGCGGTTGCTGGACGATCTGGGCCGGCCGCAGGACAAGCTGCCACCGATCATCCATATCGCCGGCACCAACGGCAAGGGTTCTGCCACCGCCTTTTCGCGAGCACTGTTGGAAGCGGCCGGCCTCGCGGTTCATGTCCACACATCGCCGCATCTGGTGCGCTGGCATGAGCGCTACCGCATTGGCGTCAAGGGCGGTCCGGGCCAGTTGGTCAGCGACGATGCCTTGCTCGATGCTGTGCTGCGGGTCGAAAAGGCCAATGCGGGCCAGAGCATCACCGTCTTCGAACTGCTGACCGCCGTCATTTTCCTGCTGTTTTCAGAGAACCCGGCCGATGCCGTGGTGATCGAAGTCGGCCTGGGCGGCATGTATGACGCCACCAATGTCATTGCCAATCCGGCGGCCTCGCTGATCATGCCCGTGGCGCTCGACCATCAGTCGTGGCTGGGCAATACCCTCGCCGAGATCGCCACCGCCAAGGCTGGTATCATCAAGCCGGGCCGGCCCGTCGTCATCGGGCGTCAGGAGGAGCAGGAAGCGCTCGACGTGCTGGTCAGCACATCAGAAAAGCTGCGCGCACCGCACATCCTCTACGGACAGGATTATTTCGCATTCGAGGAAAACGGCCGGCTGGTTTACCAGGACGAGGACGGCCTGATGGATCTGCCGCTGCCGGCTCTGCCCGGCCGGCATCAATTTGCCAACGCCGCCGCCGCAATCCGCGCGGTCAAGGCGGCTGGGTTCCGCCTGACCGAGGAAATGGTAGCGAAGGCCATGAAGTCGGTCTCCTGGCCCGCGCGCCTGCAGCGTCTGAGATCCGGCAACCTCGTTGATATAGCGCCCGAAGGCGCCGAAATCTGGCTCGATGGAGGACACAATCCGCACGGCGGCCGTGCGGTCGCCGAAGCGATGGTGACCTTCGAGGAGCGCGATCCGCGTCCGCTCTATCTGGTCACCGGCATGATCAACACCAAGGACCCCAAGGGCTATTTCGATGCGTTCCAGGGTCTGGCGCGCGAAGTGTTCACGGTCGGCATCCGCAATTCCGATGCCGGGCTTGATCCGGTGGCGCTGGCCTCCGACGCAGCCGAGGCCGGCCTTGTCGCCGAGCCGGTCGATTCCACCGAAGCTGCATTGAAGAAAATTGCTGCTCTGAGCCGACGCAGCGGCACGTCACCGCGCATCCTCATCGGCGGTTCGCTCTATTTCGCTGGCACAGTGCTTGAGGACAACGGCACGCTGCCGGAATAAGCAAATGCGGCGCAATAAAAAGCCCGGCATTTCGCCGGGCTTTTTCGTGTCCAGAGGACACCATTAACTATGTTCCACGTGAATCACGCGGCGCCGGAAATCCAGGCATTGAGCGCAGTCTTCGGGGCCGCGCCAACCTTGATATCGGCGACCTGGCCATTCTTGAAGATCGCCAGCGTCGGGATCGAGCGCACGCCGAACTGAGCAGCGAGCTCTGGATTTTCATCGATATTCAGCTTTGCAACTTTTACCTTGCCGCTAAGCTCGGTGGAAATTTCTTCGAGCGCAGGCGCAATCATCTTGCACGGGCCACACCATTCGGCCCAGAAGTCGACAACAACAGGTTCGGCGGAATTCAGGACTTCGGACTGGAAGTTGTTGGAATCAACTTTCACGGTTGCCATCGGGGATAGTCTCCTTTTCGTGGGCGCGAGACGCGCCGCAAATCTCACTTGCAGTCTATGTGTGGCTTACGACACCTCGTTTCAATGGGGTAAATCATTTGCCGGAAAGTGCAAGCAGAGCTTTTCCAAGTTCTTCGTCGGTCAGGGAATAAAGATGCGGACCCTCGGTATAGACCAGCAGGCAACGAATGGTTTTGCCGAGATAAATAGGTTTTAAAACTTCGCGGTAGAGCGCCAGCTGCGCCCGATGCGCAAAGGAGATCGCCTCGCGCGTCACTGGCGGCACGAGATTGGTCTTGTAGTCGAGGATAAAGACGTGATCGCTCGCCACGCCCATGCGGTCGATTCGCCCTGACACCGCGTAGTCCTTGCCCGCTATCCGGATCGTGCCCATAACAGAGACTTCGGCCTCCGAACCCGCCTGATGTAGTTCGGCAAATTCCGGATGCGCAAGAATCGCCAGCACGGCTGACTTCAGCGATTGCCGATCGGCATCCGGCCAGAGTGGCACTGCCCTCTGCAGATAGCGATCAGCGGCATCGTCGCGGGCGTCAGCCGGATAGCCTGCCAGCGATTGCAGCAGGCGATGAATGATCTTGCCGCGAATCGCCGGCATCGCGGTCTTTGTCTTGTCGCTGAACAACGCGGACGGCACGATCCGGTCGCCGTCCTCCTCGTCAATCACCGCATGCACGCCGGATGGCGCCAGCGGTCGCGGTAGCTCCATGCTTGGCGGAAGTGGCGCAAACAGCGCGGGTGGCAGGATTGGTTTCGAAACCGAATCTGTTTTTGGGGTCTCGCTTGCCGATGTGTCCGATTCTGCATTATGGCGCCAGGTCATACCCTGCCATTCCAGGCTACCCGCGCGGAAAGTCGCCGGTGCGCAGCGATCGCCGTCCATCGCCAGCGCATTGGCTGTGAGTTTTGCCCAGGTGCCGTCGATGTCGCGCTTCTTGCGATAGCTGCAGAGGACGAGCCGGTCGGAGGCCCGTGTCATGCCGACATAGAGCAGCCGCCGATATTCCTCTTCAGCCGCCTCCTCGAGCCGCAGATCATCCGCTGCGATCGTGGGGTTCTGGAACTCCTTCGACGGGCACCAGACCGGCACACGGAGGTTAAACCGATCATTTTCGATCAGTCGCAGTTTCGGCAGCAAGTTCTTGTCGAACGGTTTGCCGCCGCTGTCGACGAGAAAGACGACCGGCGCCTCAAGACCCTTGGACGCATGCACGGTCATGATGCGCACCTCGGCGCGACCCTTGTCCTGTTCTCGCTTGATTTCCGGCGAATCACGCTCCAGCGTGGCGATGAAGGCGGCGAGTCCCGGCAGCCCGGCGGTCTCGTGATCGAGGGTGAAGTTCAGGAATTCATCAAGAACATCGCTGACCTCGGAACCGAACCGCGCCAGAAATTTTTTTCGGCCACCTTCGCGTCCCAACAGCAGCGCGTAGAAATCGTGCACGCGGCATTGCCGCGCGAGTTGCTGCCAGCGGGCCAGCTTGTCGCGAACGGCAAGCCATTTCGGAGACGAATCGACCAGTGCATTCATATGTTGCCAACCGCTTTGGGCAGTGCTGCGCGGCTGGCAAAGTTCGAAGATCGAATCCTCGTCGAGGTCGATCAGCGGCGATTTCATCAATTCCGCCAGTGAAAGATCGTCCTCAGGGAGCAAGAGGAATCGCCCCAGCGCCATCAGATCCTGGATGGCAATGTGGCTGGCCAGCACCAGCCGGTCGGTGCCAGCAACAGGCACGCGACCCGCCTTCTTCAGTTCGCGCGACAGGGCGGAGGCGAAGGCATCGCGCTTGCGGACCAGCACCAGAATGTCGCCAGGCGTGATGAGGCGGGCGCCCTTGCGCGTATTGATGGTCTTGTGGCCGACGAGATCGTGGATCGCAGCGGCCATGCGCCGGGCGAGTTCGCTGGCAGCAGAATGCTCCGGCAAACGATCAAAGGGTGCAAGCCAGTCGTCGTCCTCTTCGGCCGTCGCTTCCTCGGCGATCGTTTCCCAGATATCGACAATGCCCGCTTGGTTGTTGCGAGTCGAGACGTGGATGACCTGCTCGTCGACGGCGCTCAGCCCGCGGGCATTGTCGGGATCGGCAAACACTTGGTCGACGGCGCTCAGCACATCCTCGGTTGAACGGAAGGAAACGTGCAGCTTGACGGACTTGAATTCATGGCCGCCTATGTCGGCACGCTCGGCATTGATCCGCCTTTCATGCGCAAAGCGTTCCGGCCGCGCGCCCTGAAAGGAATAGATCGACTGCTTCTCGTCACCGACAGCAAAGATCGTCCGGTTGATAATGCGGGCGCTTTCGCCAGAGAAGAAATCGTCGGTCAGCGAACGGATGATCTCCCACTGCGACGGGCTGGTGTCCTGCGCTTCATCGACCAAGATGTGATCGATGCCCTGGTCGAGCTTGTAATGCACCCAGGGGCCGATATCGTCTTTCTTCAGCAGCGCCTCGGTGCGGGTGATGAAATCCTCGAAGTCAAGAAAGCCGCGTTCCCTCTTCAGCGCCTCGTAGCCTTCGATCAGCCGCTCGGCGAGCGTCAGCGCCGAGACCGTCAGTTCGAACATGCGGAACGTCTTGTATTCCATCCACAGCGTATGGACGAATTCTCGGCAGGCGCCAATCCTTTCACAAAGATCGGGATCTGCCTTGTACATCGACGTGGAAAATATGCTTCCATCCGCATAGGGCATTTCGTCCAGCTTGAGGAACGTCGCTCGCAGCAATTCCAGTCGCTTTATCGGATCCTCTTCCGCGCGCGCCAGATCCAGCTTGTAGGAGGTTTCGTGAACCTTGGTGCCGCCCTTGCTATTTGCCAGATCGATATAGTTCTGCAGGGTCGTCGGCCCCACACCCGGCAACGGCCAGGCTCGCTGGGTGATAACCTCAACTGAGTTATCGGCGCCGAGGCCCAGCAACTCGGCCAGAACGTTGCGAAAACCGCCGCGGGTCGCAGCAAAATCGAGGAAACGGCTGATTGCGCTCCGTTGGCTTATGATGTCTCCGAGCAGCCGGTTCAGCCCGCTTTCATCGGCAGTGCCCAGGACCTCATGGAAGGCGCTGGCCAGACTCTGGTTGGCTTCGGCCTGCGTCGCCGTCAGCAACTGGCGGCGTGCCTCCGACAACAGGCTGACTGAGGCTTTGTCGTCCAGCACAGCGAAGTGCCCGGCAACATTGGCCTCAAGCGGAAACTGGTGCAACAGCGCTTCGCAAAAGGCATGGATGGTCTGGATCTTCAGCCCGCCCGGCGTTTCCAGCGCCCGGGCAAACAGTTTTCTCGCTTCGAGAAGCTTGATCCGGTTTGGCGCTTCACCTTCCATCCCGGCGATTTCGGCTGAAAGCGCTTCATCATCGAGCGCGGTCCAGTGCGAAAGCCGCTCGAAGACGCGGTTGGACATTTCGGACGCCGCAGCCTTGGTATAGGTCAGGCAAAGAATTGCCGACGGCCGCGTACCCGTCAGCATCAGCCGGATCACGCGCTGTGTCAGCACATGCGTCTTGCCCGAACCGGCATTGGCCGACACCCAGACAGACCTGTTCGGCCCTGAAGCCAGGCTTTGCAGGCGGGTGGTCTCGTCGATGATCGAGTTTACGAGCTCCGCTCCGTCACTCATCCTCGGCCTCCCCGTCGACATCGGCGGAAGACCATTCAGCCACGCGGGCGAGATGATCGTAATCGCCGCCATAGTCGCGATCCCTGAACGGTGCCACGCGCGACTTGAATCCGGCTTCGCCCTGCCGCAAGGCTCTCGTCAATTTTATGAGCTGGCTAAGTGCTTCCTGGGCAAGGGCATCTGCCGTGCGCACGTCTTCCGGTTTTGTCCTCGTCGATTTGTCATTGTTGACCGTCTCCGCCTTGAAGTTCCGGCCGGGCCGCAGTCGCACATAGATGAGACTGTCAGTCTCCAGCGGCTTCAAGTCGAAAAAGCCGCCGCCCCTGAGTGCCGCCGCCTCCAGCGACAATTGCGGATCGAGCAGCGCGCGCGCCTCCTTCAGGGATGGTGTCAGGCCGGTCTTGTAGTCGATGATATCGGCCTTGCCATCCCGCCGGATGTCGATGCGGTCGGCGCGTCCGGTGATGGCAAGGTTGTCTTCGATCTGCAAGCGCGCGCGGATCTCGACATGTGTCGACTGGATGACCGGGCGCCGCTCGGCCTCGTCAGTCAAAAATGCTTTGGCGGTGTCGAGAAAGCGAGGTCGCCACACGGCATCGATATGGGTGGGCAACGCGGCGGCATCGAAAACTGCATGCGAGATGCGGCTGATCTCCGCAAACGCATTCGGGCTGCGCGGGTCGATGCCCTCGCGGATGAACTGCTCGACCGCCGCATGATAGATATTGCCGCGCTCGAGCGCGCCGGGATCTTCGTTGAAAGGCGTGATGGGATCGAGCTTGAGGATCCGGTGTGCGTAGATCGCATAGGGATCACGCCGCAACTTGCCGGCTTCCGAGAAGGAATATTGCTTGGGCTGCAACGCGCCCGGTGGCGTTGGGCTTGGCCGCGGCGAGAAGTTTTGGTTCTCGCCGTCGTCGATCATGCCGGCGAGCTGGCGATAGTAGTCGCCACGCCCCTTCATCCCGCCCGCGACGCTCTCACCTGCCGCCGAAAGCAGCCGCTGCAGGAAGCGCGATGCTACGGAAGGGGCGCCGCCCTGCCGTAGCGCGCGGGTCATGATCACGTTCCTTGTGCCGAGCCCCATGACGAAATCATGCGCAGACTGGCCGATGCGCCGCTCGGGCGGCTCGAGTCCCATCTCCGTCTTCATCACCCGCGACAGGAAGGGATTGTTGGCGGTCTGCGCCGGCCATGTCGCCTCGTTCATGCCGCCGAGAACCAGCGTATCGACGCTCTGCAAGCGTGCTTCCAGCGTTCCCCAAATGAAGACCCTGGGATGGCTGATCGGCTTCGGCTTGATGCCGATGCCGGAAATCAGCGCGGTCACCACGTCGATCCATTGTGGCCCAGTGGCGTCCAGCGTGTCGCCGGTTTCGATGATCTCGCGGAACAGGCCAGCCAGCGCATCGCCCGCTTCGCCCGACCATAGCATCTCGAGGCTGCCGCGTTCGTCTGTCGTCAGGGCCTCCAGGACGCGGCCGGTCGCTTCCGCCCATGCACCCAGCGGCGCTTTCGACGACAGTCGCGCACCATCGGCTGACGCAATCATTCTCGCGAGTGGTTCGACGGCCCTTTCAACGCGATTGGCTAGTTCAAGTAACGCCGACTTCGGATCCTCACCCAGCAGTCGCGCCTGCCATACCGTGCGGAACGGGCTTTTCTCCAGTGCATCGAATGTTTCGATGACCAGCGCCTGCAACGTCGCGGGGTTGGCGAGCGCCGTGCCACCACGCAGGCAGAGCAGCTCCAAGCCATTGACGGCGGTATCCAGCTCTTCCTTGCGACAGCCGAGCCGCACCAGCGGATGCTTGAGCAGGCTGATCAGTGCCACCGGATCGCCGGGACGCAAAATGGCTTCCAGAGCCAGCTGGGCAAGGCCGCCATGCAGTGAAGACGACAGCGGCGTGCCGGCCGAATCGTCGGCCTCGATGCCAAATCGCTGCAACTCGGCTGCAACACGCCGGGCGATTGTCCGGTCAGGCGTGACCAGCGCGACCTGGCTTCGTTCATCGGTGCCCGGTGCATGCAGTGCGAGTTTCAGCGCAATGGCGATCGCCAAGGCCTCTTCGCGCTCATTGGCTGCCTCGATCAGCGTCATGTCGGAAAATGCCGATTCAACCACCGATTCGCCGACACTTTGACGCCAGGCCAGCTGATTGACATCAGCATCGGCCGGGGTGAAGGCGATCGACACGGCTCTCGACCGGACCTTCATCTCGTTCCGGTCTTCTGCAAGCGCGACGACATCGGCGCGCAACGTCTTCAGCTTCTGCAACAGATGAAAGAGCCCGTATTGCGGATGACTGCGGCTCGCAGGATCGGTGCTTTTGCGCATGTCCGGGGAGACGGCACCAGCCATCAGCCAGTCGCTGTCGCTCATGCCGAAATCAAGTCCCGGCAGCACCACGGCACCGCAATCCAGCTGGTGAATGGCTGCTATCAGCTCCGCAGTGGCCGGGATCGAACCGGTCGAGCCCGCAACGATCATCGGATGCCTGGTTCCCAGCCGCGCCACGCGCCGTGCTTCGGCGCGGATAGCCTCGTTGCGATGCAGGCTGGGCGAAGAGCGATGGATCTCGGCGAGCCGATCGGGCCAATAGGCGCTGGCGATCTTCAGGAATGCGCCGGTCAGCTGCCACCACAGGGCCCGGTCGCCGAGATCGATCGCCTTCAGCCCTTCCCAGCCGGTATCCTCGGTTTCCACGGCGTCGATAAGTTCGGCCAGACTCTTCGCCAGCCAGATCGCATCGGCCGGGCTTGCCGGTGCCACCAGCGGTGAATCGGAATGAATGTCGCGGAGCATATCGGGCAGCCGGTTGCGCCAAAGCAAGATAACTTTGGCGAGTTCGACCAGCCGTGTAACGGGCGAGACCGGCGGCAAGAGCTCGAGATCGCCGGCGTCGAATTCGTCGAAATAACCGGCATCGTCGTCGGTTTCGCCAAGCGGCCGGATCACCGGCAGGATGGCGGATCGGCCGCCCATCAGATCGACGAATTCTGAGCGAAGCACACGCGCGGCACGGCGCGTGGGCACATAGATCGTTGCACGGGCGAGGCTCAGCGGATCGGCGGGGTTCAGGCGAAAATCATCAACCAGTCGGCCATCGCAAAGCGCCTGCGCCAGGGTTTTCAGGAAGGGCGCGCTCGGTGGAATGGAAAAGACGCGTCCCTCGGTCATGGTCACGGAGCTCCTGAATACCGTGCCACGGAGGCTTCGGCAGCCTCGATGGCCTCCGGAGTGCCGGCGGTGATCCAATGCCCCCTCAGCATCATGCCAAAAAGCCTGCCTTCGGCGATTGCCTTGTCGAAGTAGAGATTCAGGTTAAAGGCACCTTCTGGCGCATCTTCAAACAGATTGGTCGTCATAGCGATCGCGCCTGCATAGATCACGCCGCGACCGGTACCAGGCCGGTATCGGATCAGTCGCCCGTCATCGAGCAGCGAGAAGTCGATCTTGCCGTCATGACCCGTCGTATCGGAGACATCGACGCAGAGCATCGCCATATCCATCCGGTCGGCTTCGAAGAATCCGGCTAACCTTGTCAGATTGCTCTCGCGATATTGTGTTTCACCGATCCAGAACAGGTCGGCATTCATGACGAATACCGGCCCCGGCGGCAGTAGTTTGAGTCCCTTGGCAAGTCCGCCGCCGGAATTCAGCAATCCGTCGCTCTCGTCGGAAATCAAGATCTCGATCCCGGCATACTGGCGGAGATGGTTCACCATCTGGTTTGCGAAATGGTGGACATTGACCACCGCCAGCCGGCATCCGGCATCGACCAGCGTGTCGAGCGCATAGTCGATCAGAGGCTTGCCGGCAATCTTGACCAGGGGCTTGGGAATCGTGTCGGTGATCGGTCGCATGCGGGTGCCCAGTCCCGCCGCGAGCACCATCGCATTTTCAATCGTCATACGCTCACACTTCAGGTGATTCGGCTGTGGGGATTCCAGCCTTGTTGCACCATTCGCGCAAGGGGGCTGTGATGGGATGCTCAAATGCCATGTTAAGGTGCCAGAGCGTGCGCGGCATATGCTTCATATAGCTCTGCATATGGTCGCGCTGCCAGAGCCGGACCCAGAGACCATTCAATCGGCAGGAGCGCTGTGCCGTCATGATCGCGTAGGATTTGAAGAAGCTTTCGCGGTCGAATTCTCCGGCTGCCTCGCGTGCGTCGACATAGATCTGAACAAGGCGCTCCATCAGCGGGCGCTCGACGGTGACGCGGGCATCGCGGGTGATCGAGACAACATCATAGGCCGATGGCCCGATGATCGCGTCCTGGAAATCGATGATGCCGATTCGGTCGAAACCCTGGCGAGCGGCAAGCCACATGATGTTGGGCGAATGATAGTCGCGCAGCACCAGGTTTTTTTCGACCGTCTCAAGCTCGTCGATCAGGTGGTCCCAGATGGCGAGATATTCGGCCTTTTCGGCTTGGCTCGCCTGTTCGCCATTGCGGCGCCACGGCAGATGCCAGTCGAGTAGAACCTCTGCCTCGAATTTTAGCGTATCCCGGTCGAATCGCGGAATGTCATGAAAGTGGTGTCCGTTGACCGGCAGCCGCTCCGGCGGCCGTTGCTTGTGGAAATCGGCGAGGCAGCGCACCGATTCCTCGTAGCGCTCGGCAATCGGCTTGCCATCGGCGTCAAGAACGCCCTCGCAGCCAAGATCCTCGATCAGCAGGATGCCCTGGTCTATATCGGCCTCATAGATATCGGGCGCCGACAGGTTGACCTTGCGAAGATAATTGCCCACGGCGATGAACGGCTTGACGTTCTCGGCGAGATGTACGAGCTGCGAATAAGGCTTGCCGTCGCGAATCGGCGGACCGTTGGAGCGCGCCGGCGAATCCATCAGCACGAAGGGCCTGCCGTCTTCCGTCTGCAGCCGTTCATAGGCTCGGAACGACGAATCGCCGATCAGGAAGCGGCGGGAGGCATGGGCATAACCACGGCTGTCGAGAAAGTCGCGCATGGCGCGGACACGGGTGAGTCGCTCGTTGAAGCGGGCCACATCAGAGTCGATTTCGAGGCGCCGGCCGGCACCTTCATGGGTGATGGTGATTCGGATGGCATGCTTGGGCAACAAGCTGCCAGCCCGATCCGGCCATTCGATCAGGGCAACGCCCTTTTCCAGCGCCTCGTTGAGACCCAGTTCGTTGAGTTCGCTCTCGTCGCCAAGCCGGTAGAGATCGAAATGGCTGACGGGTATGCGAAGTTCGTAGCTCTGCACCAACGTGAATGTCGGGCTCGGGACTTCCAGCTCGTCGTCATTGGCGATGGCGCGAATAAGTGCGCGCGACAGTGCCGACTTACCGGCACCAAGATCGCCGTAGAGCGCCAAGCAATCGCCGGGGCGAACCGTTAGCGCCAGTTCTTCGCCGAATGCACGTGTGGCGGCATCATTCGCCAGGAAGAAAGAGAAATGCGTCATCCCACCGAAAGCTCCGGCAGAGAGGATTGCAGCACCCGGCCGGTTGGAATGCGGCAGGTGATTCGCGTGCCGAGTCCGGGCGCGGTATCGACCGAAATCGAGCCGTGATGCAGGCTGACGAAGCTCTTGACGATGGCTAGCCCGAGGCCGGCGCCAGTGCGGCGACCGCCCTTGCTGTCCGATTCGAAGCGATCGAAGATCTTGGCGAGCGCTTCCTGGGTCATGCCCGGCCCCGAATCAGAGACGGTGAACATGAAATCGGTGTCCTCGCGCCAGCATTTCAGGCCGATTGCGCTGCCTTCCGGCGCGAAATTGGCGGCATTGGCGAGCAGCTTGATGAAGATCTGCTTCAACCGCTGATGGTCGGCCTGGATGACGCCGAGATCATGCTCGGCTGATATCTTCAGCGTCACGTGGTTTTCCTGCAGCCGGTGGGCAATCTGCAGCGACACTTCATCCAGGAGGTCGTTGAGCGTCACCGGCGCGTAGGTGAGTTCCATAATGCCGGCATCGACGGTCGCAAGATCGAGGATGTCGTTGACCAGCGTCAGCAGCAGCGATGAGGAATTTGAGATATGGTCGAGATATTCCGCCTGCCTGCTCGTGAGCGGGTCCATGCCCGGTGTGCGCAGCAGGTCGGTAAAGCCGATGATGTTGGTCAGCGGCGAGCGCAGCTCGTAGGAGACGTGCTGGACGAAATCGTTCTTGAGCTCGTCGGCCTTGCGCAGCGCTGCATTCTTGTCCTTCAGCGCTCGTTCGGCCAGCGCGCTGTCGGTGACGTTGACGAAGGTCAGCATCGTCTGTGCATTCGGCAGCGGGATGAGCGCATAGTCGAGCACTAGGCCGGTCTTCAGTTCGAGCTTGCCGGAAGTCTGGCTGCGCTCGTCGTCGAAACTGGTGATGATGCGTGTAAATGTCTTCCAGCCATCGGCCTGCTCGTAGGATGGCTGGCAGGCCGCCTCGATGGAACGAATATGCGTGCCTGGCGCAGCTTCCTCTGAAGTAATGCCCCACAACGCGCGGAAAGCAGGGTTCGACAAGGTGATTCGGCCATCCGGTGCAAACACAGCCACGCCTTCGGCGAGGTGGTCGATTGTTTCGCCCTGTACTATCAGCAATGTGTTGTAGCGGGTTTCAAGATCGACCTGCTCGGTCAGGTTCTCGAACACCCAGGTGGCACCGCCCTGCGGTCGTGCGGTCGCAAAGACGCGCAGCGTCTGGCCGTTCGGGAGGTGCCAGAGGTCGGTATGCGGCTGGATCGAGCGGTAGACCGAGAGGATGGTTTCCTTCCAGTTTTTCCAGTTGAGCTGCTCGGGCAGCTTCGCCTTGGCACGCAGCCGGTCGAGCAATTCGCCATGGCCCGGCGTCGATTCGAGGAAGGGAATGTCGAGATCCCAGAGCTGGCGGAAGGCCTGGTTGTAATACTGCAGCTTCTGTCGTTCGTCGAAGATCGCCACCGGCGTTGCCAGCAGGTCCAGCGTTTCGGCATGGCTCTTGATGGTGCGACGCAGCTCGTCGCGCGCGGCTTCGGATTTGGAGACATCCGATGCGATGCCGGCCGAACCGGTCGGCATGCGCACGTCGACGACATCATAGAAGGTGCGGTTGCCGTCAACGATGGTAGCGATCTTGTCGCGGAACGGATTGTCGAGGGTCGCGACGGCCTTGATCTTTTCGCGAGTGACGGTTTCCAGCAATTCGCGCTTTTCAGCGAGGGCGGCCTCGGGGCTCTTCACCGCAACGGCCTCACCATAGGCCTCGTTGACCCAGGTCAGTTCGCCGTTGCGATCGCGCTGCCAGCTCGGCATGTCGACGGCATCGAGCAAGGTCTGGAAGGTACGAATCGAGGTCTGCAACCGGTCGCGCTCGATCTGCAGTTCTGCAAGCTCGGCGCGGAGATTGTTGAGCGCGACGAAGCGAATGAAGGCGCGGCCGCCGGAAACCCGGCCCTGCGCCTCCAGCACTTCCTCGCGGTTGGTCTCGACGACCATGTCGAACGTGCTGGCATTGCTGCGCAGTCTTTCGATCGCCTTTTCGAGTTCGCCCGCCGAGCGCGGCTTCAGCCAGCGCCCGAATGCGAGAAAATCTCGATCATTGACCGGCGCGCCGGTTTCAAGCGGCAACTGGCCGAGAAACTCCGCCTGACCGGACAGCCCGTCCCACATGACGATCCGGCGGTTCTTGTCAGCGATCAGCGATTCGTAGCGCGAAATTTGGTTGCGGGCGTCGGAGAGCGCGGTACGGATTTCGCGATTCTCGGTCTCGGCGACGTTGCGTTTGCGGCTGAAGGCGAAGGCGGCGATCAGCGATACCGAAATCAACCCGGCTGATGTGGCGATACCGATGATGCTGGCGCTGGTGAACAGTCGCGACGGCACCGCCTCAGCTGCCTGTGCTGCAGCCGGTATCAGGGCGGTGGCGGAAAGCAGCAGTCCGCGCGCCACTGGAGACAGGGCGGATCGGGTCGAACGTCCCGGGCGGCGCGATTGCCCGCTCTCAGGAGTTCGGACGCGTGTCCATTTGTTATCCGTCGCCATGAATGACCAGTCCCCGCAGTCTGTTCCGCCTCGCATTTCACATGGTGCCGCCTGGCAACCCGGTTCGCATCAGAACCGTTCGTTCCGCCCTCGGCATCGCCTCAGGCAGGGGACCCCAAATCATTGGGGAACCCACGATTCCCGTTCTAAGGACAATTGCGTCCTCGGGATGTCCGCCGCCTCATCTCCTGCTCCCTTGCCCTGAGCTTCTATGAGCGGCATTCGAATCATGTGAAAAAACAATACTATCTACGGCTTTGCTCGCAAAGAGATTTGACCAAAAAAGAAGCCGCGCTCCGTTTTGGAGCGCGGCCTACAAGATGTAGTATGTCCGTCTATTAGCAATTAATAGCGGTAGTGTTCAGCCTTGAACGGGCCCGACTTTTCGACCGAAATATAGTCGGCCTGCTCGTCGGAAAGCTCGCTGAGCCTTACGCCAAGCTTTTCAAGGTGCAGACGTGCGACCTTCTCGTCGAGGTGTTTGGGCAGAACATAAACCTTGTTGGTGTACTGGCCGTCGTTGTTGAACAGCTCGATCTGGCCCAGAACCTGGTTGGTGAACGAGGCCGACATCACGAAAGACGGATGGCCGGTGGCGTTGCCGAGGTTCAGAAGGCGGCCTTCCGAGAGCAGGATCATGCGGTTGCCCTTGGGGAACTCGATCATGTCGACCTGCGGCTTGATGTTGTTCCACTTGAGGTTACGGAGCGCGGCGACCTGGATCTCGTTGTCGAAGTGACCGATATTGCCGACGATCGCCATGTCCTTCATCTCGCGCATGTGATCGATGCGGATGACGTCCTTGTTGCCCGTGCAGGTGATGAAGATGTCGGCCGTCTTGACGACGTCTTCGAGCTTGACGACTTCAAAGCCGTCCATGGCGGCCTGCAGCGCGCAGATCGGGTCGATTTCGGTGACCTTGACGCGGGCGCCGGCGCCCTGAAGCGAAGCGGCAGAACCCTTGCCGACATCGCCGTAGCCGCAGACGACGGCGACCTTGCCGGCCATCATCACGTCGGTGCCGCGGCGGATGCCGTCAACCAGCGATTCCTTGCAGCCATACTTGTTGTCGAACTTCGACTTGGTGACGGAGTCGTTGACGTTGATGGCCGGGAAGGGCAGCAGGCCCTTTTCCTGGAGCTGGTAGAGGCGGTGCACGCCGGTGGTGGTCTCTTCGGTCACGCCCTTGATGGCGTCGCGCTGCTTGGTGAACCAGCCCGGCGATGCCTTCATGCGCTTCTTGATCTGGGCGACCAGAACTTCTTCTTCTTCCGAAGTGGGCTTGGAAAGCACGTCTTCGCCGGCTTCGGCGCGGGCGCCGAGCAGGATGTACATGGTGGCGTCGCCGCCATCGTCGAGGATCATGTTGGAGAAGCCGCCATCGGTCCACTGGAAGATCTGGTCGGTGTAGGTCCAGTATTCCTCAAGCGTTTCACCCTTGACGGCGAAAACCGGAATGCCGGCGGCGGCGATCGCAGCAGCAGCATGGTCCTGGGTCGAGAAGATGTTGCACGAGGCCCAGCGAACTTCGGCGCCGAGTGCGACGAGCGTTTCGATCAATACGCCGGTCTGGATGGTCATGTGCAGCGAGCCGGTGATGCGAGCGCCCTTGAGCGGCTTGTTTTCACCGAATTCGGCGCGAGCAGCCATCAGGCCGGGCATTTCGGTTTCGGCGATCGTCAGTTCCTTGCGACCGAAATCGGCAAGCGCGATATCGGCAACCACATAATCCTTGGCGGTCATTCTATGTCTCCAGATTGAAAAGCGCGGGCGTTCCGGCGCAGGATTTCGGCGACGCGTTCGCCGGTCTTCGGGATGGAAAGCCGTTTATCAGGCTTCATCGCAAAATGCAATAAGGATATAAAGAAGTCTTTATATGATTGATTTCGGGCAAAGGTGCGTCGTCAACGCAGTTCCCCGATCCGGCTACATCTCTTCGCCGAACTTGTCGGCGATCAGTGCCTCGATCATGTCGAGCGCTTCCACGGCCTGGTTGCCGGCGGCGGTGACCATGATCGAAGACCCCGGTCCGGCTGCCAGCATCATCAGCCCCATGATCGAGGTGCCGCCCACAGTCATGCCGTCCTTGGAAACGTGGATTTCGGCGTCGAAAACCTCGACTGTCTGAACGAATTTCGCCGATGCGCGTGCGTGGAGGCCTCTTTTGTTGATGATCAGGATTTCCCGTTCAAGCCCCATGCGTCCAGACTTCCCCTCTATTTGCCGCTGAGAACGCGGCTGGCAACGTAGATATATTTGCGGCCGGCTTCCGACGCCTCGACCAGCGCCCTCTGCATGTCGTTTTCGCTACGCACGCCTGCAAGCTTGATCAGCATCGGCAGGTTCATGCCGGCGATGACTTCAGTATTGCCGCGTGACATGACGGAGATCGACAGGTTGGAGGGCGTGCCGCCGAACATGTCGGTGAGGATGATGACGCCATTTCCATCGTCGGTGGCGGCCACGGCATTCATGATATCCTGCCGGCGGGAATCCATGTCGTCGTCGGGGCCGATGGATACCGTCTCGATCGCCTTTTGTGGACCGACCACATGTTCGAGCGCGGATCGGAATTCCTCCGCCAGCCGCCCATGCGTCACAAGCACCAGTCCGATCATGCCGGGTTCAGCTCCATACTCACTCGAATTCTCGTTCGGGCGCCGCTGTTAGCGGAATTGAACGCTCCCGTCCACCATTGGGCGGCCATCATGGCAAGGAAAGCCGGAAGTTCAAGTCCAAAATATAATTTCTGAAGCGAAACGGCGCAACGTTGCGCCGTGCTACCGAACCGGGAATCCCGAAATGAGAACCGACAGGCGGAAAAACGGATCGGCGATGCTGCGATCGATGAAGAGCAGCGGAATATTGATACCTTCATGCGGCGACCATGTTTGATTTTCCTCTGGAATTCGCGTCGATGCATCGGGAATGACCAGCGACAGCGCCTGATGCACGACCATGGTCTCGATCGGTTCCATGCGGCCGATGCCGCTGCGCCTGATCTCGATCAGCCCCTTGATCGTGGGCGGCGCAGTGGCAACAGCGCGGCCATTGATCGTGTCCAGGAAAACCTGATCATCGCTCAGAAGTGTGGCAAAATGTCCTGCCCGGCGCGCCTGGTCGATCAGTCGCAGCGCCATGGATGACTTGCCCGCGCCGGAAGGCCCCACCAGGATCAGCCCATATGTCCCAACCACCAGTGCAGTACCATGCACCAGCACCGGCATCAGGACTGGCCTTTTTCGGGCAGCGTCAGGGTGAAGCGGGCGCCGATGCGCTCGCCGTCGTCGCCAAGAATGTTGGCGGCTTCAAGCGTGCCGCCATGTGCTTCGGCGATCTGGCGGCTGATCGACAGGCCAAGGCCGGAATTCTGTCCGAAGGACTCGATGCCCGGTCGGTCCGTGTAGAAGCGCTCGAAAATCCGGTCGATGTTCTCGGCTTCGATGCCGGGACCGTTGTCCTCGATCTCGACAACGCAGTTGCCCTTGTCCTTGTGGAGACGGACCTTGATCGCGCCACCCTCGTCCGGCACGAATGACCGGGCATTCTCGATAAGGTTGGTGATGATCTGGCCCAGTCGCGATTCGTGGCCGATGACGGCAAAGCCGCCTTTGCCGGCGCTCTTGCGGTCGGCGTGGAAGGCCAGCTTGACGACCTTGCCGTTGGCGCGCACCTGGCTCGATATGTCGACGAGGCTTTCGAGCAGCTTCTGCAGGTCCACCTTCTTGGCGTCGGCACGCGCAAGTTCGGCATCAAGGCGCGAGGCGTCCGAAATATCCGAAATCAACCGATCGAGCCGCCGAACATCATGCTGGATGACATCGAGCAGCCGCTTCTTGGATTCTTCGCTCTTGGCAAGCGGCAGCGTCTCGACCGCACTTCTGAGCGAGGTCAGAGGATTCTTGAGCTCGTGACTGACATCGGCGGCAAAACTCTCGATCGCCGCGATCCGGTCGTAGAGTGAATTGGTCATGTCGCGGATCGCCGAAGACAGGTTGCCGATCTCATCCTGCCGGAAGGAGAAATCCGGAATTTCCTCACGTGACTTCACCCCGCGCCGCACCCGAATTGCCGCGGCGGCCAGCCTGCGTAGCGGATTGGCGATAGTGGAGGACAGCAGCAGCGACAGGATGACATTGACCATCGTCGCGACGCCGAACACCCGCATGATCGCCAGCCGCTCGCCATGCACGATCTGGTCGATATCACCGGCCTGGGTCGACAGCAGCAGCACGCCGACCACGGCGCGGAAACGCTGCACCGGCACCGCCACCGAGACAATCAGCTCGCCATTTTCCGTGACACGGACGACGGCGCCGCGCACGCCGGTCAGCGCATTCTTGACCTCGGGATAGATCAGACCGTCGCCGCCCGGGCTCTCTTTATAGACTGGCAGGTTGGATGGCTGCAGCATCCGATTGAACCAGGCGGCGAATTTTTCGCTCAGCGTCGTCGATTCGGAATTAACGGGCGGTAGGTCGAAGCGCAGCACCTGGCCGCGCGAATAGAGAAAACGCGAATCGAGAATCAGATTGGCGTCGGGATCGAAGACGCGTGCACGCGTATGCGTCGGCGAGATCAGCCGTCGCATCACCGGCGCGATGCGTTCCGGGTCGATCGGGAATTCGAGATCTTCGTCGTTCGGCACCGGCGTGATCGATTGGCCGGCTTGCAATTCCAGCAGCTTCTGGGGATCGATGGTGATCGAATTGGTGTCCACCTGCGCCGAGGCGGAAACGGCAGCGGCGATGATTTCACCCTGGGTCAGCAGGCTCTCGACCTTGGCGTCGATCAGCCCCTCGCGGAATTGGTTGAGATACATGATGCCACCGACCAGCACTACGAGCGCGACAAGATTGAAGAACAGGATCTGCCGCGTCAGGCTCGAAAACACCGCCTGGCCGAAAAACCGCCGGACATAGAGGAACGGGCGCGTGAAACGCGACCGCCGGCGGGTGCGCATTCGCGGCGCCGCAGGGCGCTCCGGCACTGCCTCGTCCTTTATGCTGTCGATGTCCGCAACGGTCATTCCGTGCTTGCCTTTGTCGTCGTCACACGCCGTTGCACGTCACACTATCATAGAATTCAGTTGCCCGGGCCTTCGCGGAAGCGATAGCCGACACCGTAGAGCGTTTCAATCATGTCGAAATCATCGTCGGCCATCTTGAACTTCTTGCGCAGCCGCTTGATGTGGCTGTCGATCGTGCGGTCGTCGACATAGACCTGCTCGTCATAGGCGGCATCCATCAGCGCGTCGCGGCTCTTGACGACACCCGGGCGCAGCGCCAGCGCATGCAGGATCAGGAATTCGGTGACCGTCAGCGTCACCGGCAGGCCTTTCCAGGTGCAGGTATGGCGTTCCTGGTCCATGACCAACTGGCCGCGTTCCAGCGATTTCGTCTGCACCGCACCCGGCTTGGTCGGCGTAGTGCCGTTGGCCACGGCTTCGCGGGCGGCGACGCGGCGGAGCACGGCCTTGACGCGCTCGACCAGCAGGCGTTGCGAGAACGGCTTGGTGATGAAGTCGTCGGCACCCATCTTCAGGCCGAAGAGTTCGTCGATTTCCTCATCCTTGGACGTCAGGAAGATCACCGGCAGGTCGGACTTCTGGCGCAGGCGACGCAGCAGTTCCATGCCATCCATGCGCGGCATCTTGATGTCGAAGATTGCAAGCTGCGGCGGACGCTGCAACAGACCGTCCAGCGCCGATGCGCCGTCGGTATAGGTTTCGACCTTGTAGCCTTCGGCTTCCAGGGCGATCGACACCGAGGTCAGGATGTTGCGGTCGTCATCGACCAGCGCGATTGTCAGCATAAGGATCTCCAGGCTGTTTACCATCTGCCCGCATCGCGGCGCGCCGATGTCATGAGTATAAACGTGGAACAAATTGTGGCAAAGCGAAAATCGGCCGGATTTTTGTCCGATATCCGCGCATTGGATTTTCGCAATAAAGTCAACAAATCAAGGCTTAATTCAAACGATTTAAAAAATACGACAAATATTTAAATCGATTAAATCATTGATAGTATTAACTTAATCACCATTCCTCCACTTGTTTTTTAGAAAGAGCTGTGTCTTATCTCCCAATATTGAAGCTGTTCTCACTGCGAAAGGATACGCCATGGAGGAGCTCGGAATGACGAACCCGAACAACACGCTGGAAGCCGCTGGTTTTGCTGGTCTGGCTTCGGTTCGATATAATTATTCCGAAGCCGAACTCTACGAGGACGCGATCCGGAATGGCGAAGCGACGCTCACCGCCCATGGTGCCCTGCGCGCATTGACCGGCCAGCACACCGGCCGTTCGCCCAAGGACAAGCACGTTGTCCGCGACGAAAACACTGATCCCAAGATTTGGTGGGACAACAATCGTCCGATGTCGCCGGAGCATTTCGCTGTTCTCAAAGCCGATATGCTGGCACATGCCAAGGGCAAGTCGCTCTATGTCCAGGACCTGATCGGCGGTGCCGACAAGGACAATGCGTTGCCCACTCGCGTGGTCACGGAGTTCGCCTGGCATTCGCTGTTCATCCGCAACCTGCTGATCCGTCCGAAACGTGACGAGCTCGAAAGCTTCGAACCGAAGCTGACGATTATCGATCTGCCGGATTTCAAGGCCGATCCGGAGCGCCATAGCACGCGCAGCGAAACTGTCATCGCCTGCGATTTCACCAACGGCATCGTGCTGATCGGTGGCACCTCCTATGCCGGTGAAATGAAGAAATCGGTATTCACCGCGCTCAACTACCTCTTGCCAGAGAAGGGCGTCATGCCGATGCACTGCTCTGCCAATATGGGCGAGGGCGGTGACACGGCTGTGTTCTTCGGCCTCTCGGGCACGGGCAAGACGACGCTGTCGGCTGATCCGAACCGCACCTTGATCGGCGACGACGAGCACGGCTGGGGCAAGCATGGCGTCTTCAATTTCGAGGGCGGCTGCTATGCCAAGACCATCAAGCTTTCCAAGGAATCGGAGCCGGAAATCTTCGACACCACACAGCGCTTCGGCACGGTGCTCGAAAATGTGGTGCTCGATGACAACCGGAAGCCGGATTTCAACGACGGGTCGTTGACCGAAAACACCCGCGCGGCCTATCCCCTGCATTTCATTCCGAATGCATCCGAGAGCGGCCGGGGCAACCACCCGAAGACGATCATCATGCTGACGGCCGATGCCTTCGGCGTCATGCCGCCGATCGCGCGTCTGACACCCGACCAGGCGATGTACCACTTCCTCTCCGGTTACACCGCCAAGGTTGCCGGCACGGAAAAGGGCGTGACCGAGCCGGAAGCGACGTTCTCGACCTGCTTTGGTGCCCCGTTCATGCCGCGCCACCCCGCCGAATACGGGAATCTGCTCAAAAAGTTGATTGCCGAGCACGGGGTTACCTGCTGGCTGGTCAATACGGGCTGGACCGGCGGCGCCTACGGAACCGGTTCGCGCATGCCGATCAAGGCGACACGCGCGCTCCTGACGGCGGCTTTGACAGGCACGCTCAACAATGCTGTCTTCCGCCGTGACGCCAACTTCGGCTTCGAAGTGCCGGTCGCGGTCGAGGGCGTCAGCACCAAGATCCTCGATCCGCGCTCGACCTGGCTCGAGGGTGCCGCTTATGACGCCCAAGCCCGCAAGCTGGTTGATATGTTCGTGGCGAACTTCACCAAGTTCGAGAGGCATGTCGATGGCGGCGTGCGCGACGCCGCTCCCGGTATCCACATGGCAGCCGAGTAAGCGATCGGCCTGATTCACGTGAAACCCGGCGGGTGGCAGCCCGCCGGGTTTTGCATGCGTGGTGCGGGTTGTCGGCCGGATTTTCCGCTCTATAAGGGAGGTCCAGGAGATGAACCATGGCTGCCGACACGCTCTACATCGATGACAGGATCGCCATTGCAGGCTGGGAGATGACGGAGAATTTCGTGCTCGCCTCAGGCCCGGGCGGCCAGAATGTCAACAAGGTCGCGACCGCCGTCGAACTGCGCTTCGACCTAATCAACTCGCCGTCGATGCCGGAGCGCGTGAAGGCCAATGCCAAGCGCGTCTTCGGCCGCAAGCTTTCCAAGGAAGGCACCGTCGTCATCTTCGCGGCAAAATTTCGCTCGCAGGATCGCAATCGCGAAGACGCCCGTGAACGCCTCAAGGAACTGATCCTCGAAGCCAATGCGCCCCCGCCGCCGGTGCGCCGCAAGACCAAGCCCACCAAGGGTTCGATCGAACGCCGCCTGAAGGCCAAATCCGGCCGCGGCGATATCAAGAAGAACCGCGGCAAGGTCGGAGACGAGTAGTGCTGGTTCTTCCCAAGGGCATTCGCCATATTCCCGGATTTCTCGATCGTGACCGGCAGCAGGCACTGGTTGAGGCGATCCGTGCCGTTGTAATCGAAGCGCCCTTGTTCACACCGACGATGCCGAAAACCGGCAAGGAGATGTCGGTTCGGATGACCAATTGCGGGCCGCTCGGCTGGGTGACGGATCAGCAGCGCGGCTACCGATACCAGCCGACACATCCCGTCACCGGCAATCCCTGGCCGCCGATCCCTCAAATGCTGCTTGATATCTGGAACGAAGTCTCCGGCGCACATGTCCAGCCTGAGGCCTGCCTGATCAATTATTACGGTGCCGACGCAAAAATGGGCCTGCACCAGGACCGCGACGAACGGGAGTTTTCAGTGCCCGTCGTGTCGATCTCGCTGGGCGACGCCTGTCTGTTTCGCGTTGGTGGCGTCAGGCGTGAGGAACGGACCGTGTCGTTTCGGCTCGAAAGCGGTGATGTGATGATCATTGGCGGCGAAAGCCGGTTGGCATTTCATGGCGTCGACAAGATCTATCCGGGCACGTCGGCATTGCTGAAAAGGGAAGGGCGGATCAACCTGACGCTCCGGCGCGTCAATCCTGCTGACTGACTGACATCACAGCCGCCGCATCGACACCTTTTCAATCAGGTGATTCTCGCCCTTCTGCAGGATAAGGTCGGCGCGCGGACGGGTCGGCAGGATGTTCTTGTGCAGGTTCTTGAGATTGATGTTGGCCCACAGCCCCTCGGCGATTGCCAGCGCCGACCGCTCCGAGATCGTCGCATAGCGGTGGAAGAACGAGTCCGGGTTGCGAAATGCCGTGTCGCGCAGCCGCATGAAGCGGTCGACATACCAGCGGTGGATCTGGCTTTCCTCGGCATCTATGTAGATCGAGAAATCGAAGAAATCCGAGACCATCGGCACAATGCGGCCATCGGCGGGCAGGTCGCGCGCCTGTAAGACGTTGATACCCTCGAAAATCAGGATGTCGGGCCGGTCGATGATCTGGAACTGGTCCGGCAGCACGTCATAGGTCAGGTGCGAGTATAGCGGTGCCGGCACATGCGCTTGTCCCGCCTTGATGGCCGACAGGAATTTCAGCACCGCCGGCATGTTGTAGCTTTCCGGAAAGCCCTTCCGGTCCATCATGTTTTCCTTCTGCAACCAGGCATTCGGCTGCAGGAAGCCATCGGTCGTCACCAGATCGACCTTCGGGCTCGACGGCCAGCGCGACAAGAGTTCCTTGAGGATACGCGCGGTGGTCGACTTGCCAACGGCGACGGAGCCGGCGATGCCGATGATGAACGGCGTCTTCTGGTCGTCGGCGAGGCTCAGGAAGCGCTTGCGCTGGTTGAAGAGGATCTGCGAGGCCTCGACATGCGCCGATAGCAGCCGCGAAAGCGACAGATATATACGCCGCACCTCGTCGAGATCGATCGGGTCGTTGAGCGAGCGCAGGCGCTGCACTTCATCTGCCGTAAGCGTCAGCGGCGTATCGGCGCGGAACTTGGCCCATTCATCGGCGGTGAAAAAGCGGAAAGGCGAATAGCTCTCGTCGGCCATGTGGTCGAGCGGCACGCTGCCCTCGGTGATACGCACTTCCTTGTTCATGACGGAACCCGGCTGGCCTTTTCAGTAATGCCCGATTGCGCGGTCCGGCTTTCCAGCACGGCCATTACATCGGCAAGCGGAATGTCGGCGATCTTCAGTACGACCAGCAGGTGGTAGAGCAGGTCGGCCGCCTCGTCGGTGAGGTTCTTGCGGTCGTTGGCGATCGCTGCGATCACGGTTTCGACAGCCTCTTCGCCGAGCTTCTTGGCGGCTTTGGCTTGGCCGGCGGCAAACAGCTTCGCTGTCCACGATTCGTCCGGGGAGGCGGCCGCCCGCCGGGCTACGATGCGCTCCAGATCGGCAAGCGTGAAATCGCTCATCCGTCCACTCCCTTGATAATCTCGCCCTTACACCTGGTCGAGACGCATGGCGATGCCATTTTCCGCCATATAGCGCTTTGCCTCACCGATCGTATAGGTGCCGAAGTGAAAAATCGAGGCGGCAAGCACGGCATTGGCGTGGCCTTCGCGGATTCCATCGACGAGATGGTCAAGATTGCCAACGCCGCCCGAAGCAATCACCGGCACCGGCACCGCATCGGCAATGGTGCGCGTCAACGCGAGATCGTAGCCCGTCTTCTGGCCGTCCTGGTCCATCGAGGTCAGCAGCAACTCGCCGGCGCCGCGCTTGACCATCGCGTCGGCAAATTCCACGGCATCTATGCCGGTCGGGTTGCGGCCGCCATGGGTAAAGATCTCCCAGCGGTCGGCTTCGCCCTGTTTCGAGACTTTCTTGCAGTCGAGCGAGACGACGATGCATTGATCGCCGAACTTGTCGGCGGCCTGGGCGACGAAATCGGGGTCTTTCACCGCAGCCGAGTTGATCGATACTTTGTCGGCGCCGCAGAGCAGCAGCTTGCGGATATCGGCAAGCGCCCTGACGCCGCCGCCGACCGTCACCGGCATGAAACATTGCTCGGCCGTGCGTGCGACAACGTCAAAGATCGTCTCGCGATTGTCGGAGGAGGCAGTGATGTCGAGAAAGCAAAGCTCGTCGGCGCCGGCAGCGTCATAGGCGATCGCTGCTTCCACCGGATCGCCGGCATCGATCAGGTCGACGAAGGACACGCCCTTGACGACACGGCCGTCCTTGACGTCGAGGCAGGGGATCACGCGGGCTTTCAGGGTCATCTTCGTCTCCGCTTACGCGGCCTTCAATATCTTCAAAGCTTCCGTTGGGTCAATGCGACCATCGTAGAGCGCCCGGCCCGAGATTGCGCCTTCCAGGATCGCCGCATCCGGCTCGGCCATCCGCCTGATATCGTCGAGCGAAGCAAGGCCACCGGAAGCGATCACGGGGATCGAGACCGCGCGCGCCAGTTCCAGCGTCGAGGCCCAGTTGATGCCGGCGAGAATGCCATCGCGGTCGATGTCAGTATAGATGATCGCAGCGACACCTGCACCTTCAAAGCGCTTAGCCAGCTCAATAACGCCGAGCTCGGACGCTTCCGCCCAGCCCTCGACCGCCACCTTGCCGCCCTTGGCGTCGATGCCGACGGCGACCTTGCCGGGAAACAGCTTGCAGGCCTCGATCACCAGCGCCGGGTCGCGCACTGCGATCGTGCCGAGGATGACGCGGCTCAAGCCCTTGGCGAGCCAAGTCTCGATATGGGCGGTCGTGCGAATGCCACCGCCAAGCTGCACCGGGTTCTTGGTTGCCTTGAGGATTGCCTCGACCGCCGCGCCATTGACGCTCTCGCCAGCAAAAGCGCCATTGAGATCAACGACATGCAGCCACTCGAAGCCCTGGTCCTCGAAGTCCCTGGCCTGCGCGGCGGGATCGGCGTTGTAGACGGTCGCCTGATCCATGTCGCCGAGCTTCAGCCGGACGCACTGGCCGTCCTTCAGGTCGATGGCGGGAAACAAAATCATATCAGGGAGTCCATTTCAGGAAGTTTCCAATCAGCCGCAGCCCGAGCGCCTGGCTCTTCTCCGGATGGAACTGGGCGCCGGCCATGTTGTCGCGCGCCACGAAAGCGGTCATCGGGCCGCCGTAGTTAGTTGTCGCCACGACATCGGATCGGTTCTGCGCCGCCAGATGATAGGAATGGACGAAATAGGCATGCAGGCCGGCTTCGCCGGTCGGAATGCTGTCGAACAGCGCATGCGGACGGTTAAGCACCAACGTGTTCCAGCCGATCTGCGGAATCTTGAGATGCGCATCGGAAGGCGTCATCAGCACGACATCGCCCTTGATCCAGCCGAGGCCCTCGGTCACGGTCTTCTCCAGGCCACGCGATGACATCAGCTGCATGCCGACGCAGATGCCGAGAAACGGCCGTGCCTTGGTCTCGACGACATCACGCAGCGCTTCGATCATGCCGGGTACAGCATTCAGGCCGCGACGGCAATCGGCATAGGCGCCAACGCCCGGCAACACGATGCGATCCGCACTGGCGACACGGTCGGCTTTGTCGGTCAGTTCGATTTCGGCGTCCAAGCCTGTTTCACGCGACGCCCGCTCAAATGCCTTGACGGCGGAGCGCAGGTTGCCCGAACCATAGTCGATGATGGCGACCCGCATGCTCAGCGATCTCCATAGGAGCCGATGAGGCCAAGCGCCATCGTCCCGTGCGCCTGTCGATGCCGGTCAACCGGCGTCGCGTCTAGCGAGCCGAGCGCGCTGCTGCCAGCCGGGCCTGCAAAATAGATTTCCTCGGCTTCGTCGAGATCCTGGGCCGCAATCACCGCATTCAGACCCCAACCCTTGTGCTCCAGAATCTTGGCCCTGACATGGCCGCCTTCGAGTGACGTCCAGAGACTGAGGATGAAGCTGAAGGCGACGGGTAGGGCGTCGAGCCCCCACTGTTCGGCGATGATCACGCAGATGAGATAGAAGATCACGGCAAGACCGGCAATCAGCCACATCTTCTTCAACAGCAGCCACGGCAGCGGAAAGAAGAAGGCGAGCCAGGAAAATCCGTCGCGGATAAAGAGAGTGTCTTTTTCCGGATTCTTCGGAACTGGCGGGGTCAGAACGTAGAAATTGGCCATGGAACTCCCACAGGATCTCAAAGAGTGCCCTTGGTTGACGGAATGCGGCCTGCCTGGCGCGGATCGATTTCGGTCGCTGTCCGAAGCACGCGGGCAACCGCCTTGAAGCATGTCTCCGAAATATGGTGGTTGTTGGCCCCATAAATGTTCTGGATGTGCAGCGTGATGCCGGCATTCATCGCCAGTGCCTGGAAGAATTCGCGCACCAGCTCAGTGTCGAATGTGCCGATCTTCGGCGCACTGAAGGCCACGTTCCACACCAGGAACGGCCGCCCCGATACATCGATCGCAGCCTTGGTCATGGTTTCGTCCATCGCAAGATCGAGAGACGCGTAACGGGTGATGCCGCGCCGGTCGCCGAGCGCCTTGGCGATCGCCAGGCCGATGGCAATGCCGGTATCCTCGACCGCGTGGTGATCGTCGACATGCAGGTCGCCCTTGGTCTCGATCTGCATGTCGATCAACGAATGGCGCGAAAGCTGTTCGAGCATGTGGTCGAAAAAGCCGATGCCTGTCGAGATTTTTGAGCTGCCAGTGCCGTCGATGTCGACCGAAACCGAAACCGAGGTCTCGTTGGTCTTGCGCGACACGCTGCCGGTGCGTTTCAAGCCGATGTCTGCCATTCCCATGCCTGTCTTTGCTGCGAGCCAAGTCTCCGGCTGCTTATCAGTGCATGAACCAAGAATCCAGCATTGGCCGGCCAAAAACGACGCGGGATTGTATTTCGGGCGGTCTTCATTACATAAATTCGCAACGAGCCGCCGAAATCGCGGCGAAAGTGAAATCGAGATGAGTATGAGTGAAGACAATCCCTATGGAACGATGCATGCGACGACCATCATCACGGTCCGGAAAGACGGACAGGTGGTGATGGCCGGCGATGGCCAGGTGTCGCTTGGCCAGACGGTGATGAAGGGCAATGCGCGCAAGGTGCGCCGGCTTGCCAAGGGCGAAGTGATCGCCGGCTTTGCCGGTGCGACCGCCGATGCATTCACACTGCTGGAGCGGCTGGAAGCCAAGCTCGAACAATATCCGGGCCAGCTGCAGCGCGCCTGCGTCGAACTCGCCAAGGATTGGCGGACAGACAAGTACCTCCGTCGTCTCGAAGCGATGATGCTGGTGGCCGACAAGTCGATTACCCTCGCAGTCACAGGCAACGGTGACGTGCTCGAACCCGAGCATGGCACGATGGCCATCGGTTCGGGTGGCAACTACGCCTTTGCGGCAGCCCGCGCGCTCATGGACAGCGACAAGTCGGCCGAAGACATCGCCCGCCGCGCCATGAAGATCGCCGGCGACATCTGCGTCTACACCAATTACAACGTGGTGGTCGAAACGCTCGATGCAGAATAGCGGAATCTATGCTTTCCGGCTGGTGGAGAAGGCGGATCTGCCGCTCCTGCAAAGCTGGCTGGAAGCGCCACATGTGAAGGCATGGTGGGGCGATCCGGAAGGCGAGATTTCGGAGATCGCAGAATTCCTCGATGGATCGTCGGTGCGACCCTATATCGTTTCGCTGCTGGATCGGCCGATTGGTTATATCCAGTCCTACGATCCGCATGAGGAATATGACCATCCCTACCAGGACCAGCCGGCGGGTACGCTCGGCATCGACCAGTTCATCGGTGTGCGCGAATTGACCGGCCTCGGCCATGGTCCCGCGATGATCAAGGCGTTTTGTCGGGGGTTGTTTGAGGGCGGTGCCAAGCGCATCGTGACCGATCCGGACCCGGACAATCACCATGCCATTCGCTGCTATGCCAAGGCCGGCTTCAGAAAAGACGACATTCGAAACACAGAATATGGCACGGTGCTGCTGATGCATCTGGATGCCGAAGATGAGATGAGAAACACATGACCACCTTTACCCCACGAGAAATCGTCTCCGAGCTTGATCGCTTTATTATCGGGCAGAACGACGCCAAGCGCGCCGTCGCCATCGCGCTGCGCAACCGCTGGCGCCGCCAGCAACTGACCGGCGATCTGCGCGAAGAGGTGATGCCGAAGAACATCCTGATGATCGGGCCGACCGGCGTCGGCAAGACGGAAATTTCCCGCCGCCTCGCCAAGCTTGCCGGTGCACCCTTCATCAAGGTCGAGGCCACCAAGTTCACCGAAGTCGGTTATGTCGGCCGCGATGTCGAGCAGATCATTCGTGACCTCGTCGAGATTGGCATCGGCCTGATCCGGGAGAAGAAGCGTGCTGATGTCAACGCCAAGGCGCATCTGAATGCCGAGGAGAGGGTGCTCGATGCGCTGGTCGGTGCCACGGCCTCGCCGGCGACGCGTGATTCGTTTCGCCGCAAGCTGCGCGACAACGAACTCGACGACAAGGAAATCGATATCGAAATTGCCGACACGTCGAGCCCGGCAGGAATCGACATTCCGGGCATGGGCAATGGCGGGGTTGGCGTTTTCAACCTGTCCGACATTCTCGGCAAGGCGATGGGCGGCCGCTCCAAGAAGGTCAAGACGACAGTCAAGGACAGCTACAAGCTGCTGATCGCCGATGAATCCGACAAGCTGATCGATAGCGACCAGATTTCCCGTGAAGCGGTGATCTCGGTGGAAAACGACGGTATCGTTTTCCTCGATGAAATCGACAAGATCGCTGCCCGCGATGGCGGCGTCGGCGCCGGCGTGTCGCGCGAAGGCGTGCAGCGCGATCTGTTGCCGCTGGTCGAAGGCACCACGGTGTCGACGAAATACGGACCGGTGAAGACCGATCACATCCTGTTCATCGCCTCGGGCGCCTTCCATGTCTCCAAGCCGTCGGATCTGCTACCGGAATTGCAGGGCCGCCTGCCGATCCGCGTTGAGCTCAAGGCGCTGACCAAGGAAGATTTCCGCCGGATTCTCACCGAAACCGAGGCAAGCCTGATCCGCCAGTATATCG
Source organism: Shinella sp. OV683 (assembly GCF_057787725.1). NCBI lineage: Bacteria > Pseudomonadati > Pseudomonadota > Alphaproteobacteria > Hyphomicrobiales > Rhizobiaceae > Shinella > Shinella sp. OV683. The sequence continues at coordinate 5,077,823 of NZ_CM173543.1, read as the reverse complement.
CGCTGATGGCAACTGAGAATGTGACCCTGTCTTTCAGCGAGGACGCGATCGATGCGTTGGCCGATGTCGCCGTCAAGCTCAACTCGACGGTCGAGAATATCGGCGCGCGCCGCCTGCAGACGGTGATGGAGCGCGTGCTGGACGAGATGTCCTTCGAGGCGCCCGATCAGTCCAGCCGCGAAGTCCACGTCGATGCCGACTATGTGCAGAAGCATGTCGGCGAGCTGGCGGCCAACACCGATCTGTCACGGTATATTCTCTGATCCGGGTTTTCCGTCTTTCCCTTCTTCCCGACACCACGGGGAGAAGGTGGCGAGCTTTCGGGCGACTACAGTGGGCGCAATGCGCGAAACGGCTGTGCGGGCGAAATCATCTCTTGATTTTGACACGATTGCGGGCGATTGGCTTGTCCGGCCCCTAACTCCACATCGAAGCGGATTTTTCCACCTTGCGCCGATTGCTGCTGTCCCTGATCGCTCTTTTCAGTTTGTCGCTGATCTGGGTCGCCGATGCCAATGCCGTCACCGTCGTTCCTGAAGGCAATCGCCATGCCGAGCAACCCAAGGTTCCGGGCGCTTCGGCGCGCCGTACCAGGGCAGGCAAGACCACCTTCGATGCGAAATACGACAAGGTGCGTGATCTTCTGGCGACCGATGCGCAGCTGATCTCCAAGATCAAGACCACCGCGCGCGCTTACGGCATCGACCCGATTCACATGGTCGGCGCGATCGTTGGCGAACACACTTATAATGTCGACGCCTATGACCGCCTGCAGAATTACTACATCAAGGCGGCGGCCTATACCGGCAATTCGTTCCGCTTCGCCTATGAAGGCGAGAAGGTCGACGATTTCATCGACCGGCCGGAATTTGCCGAATGCAAGGCCAAAAGCGGTTCTTATGCGACCTGGACCTGCGTCGAGCGGGTGTGGGAGCAGGATTTCCGCGGCAAGAATGTCGGCGGCACCGATTTTCCCAACAACCGCTTCTCAGCGGTGTTCTTCCAGCCTTTTTATGCCGGCCAGACGTTTGGCCTCGGCCAGATCAATCCGCTGACGGCGCTCGAACTCTCCGATCTCGTGCATCAGATCTCGAACTATCCTAAGCTCGATGAGGCCGATGCCAACGGCGTCTATGAAGCGATCATGGATCCCGACAAGTCGCTCGCCTACATGGCTGCATCCATCAAGATGTCGATCGACGACTACAAGCGCATCGCCGGCATGGACATCTCCAAGAATCCAGGCATTACCTCGACTCTATATAATGTCGGCAATCCGCAGCAGCGCGCCTATGCCCTTGCGAAGAAGAACAAGGACCGCGCGGCGAGCGGAGAACCGCCGATCCTGCCCGAAGAGAACTATTACGGCTGGCTTATTAACGATAAGATTGCCGAGCTCCGGAGTCTTCTGTAGACTCCTTAAGGGGCATAGGAAAATCGACGATGGATATCCGCCCCGAACCGTTTGAACCACCCGCCCCGATCCCGCGCACCATTCCGCCCTCGCGGCTTGAGATCATCAAGGTGATGTTCCGCAATCCGCTCGAGCTCTGGGGCCAGCCGAGCTACACGCTTCCCTATCTGCAGGTCAAATTCTTCGGGCAACTGACGACGATCGCCAATCATCCAGGCCTCATCAAGCATGTTCTCGTCGATAACGCAGCCAACTATGGCATGCAGCCGATCCGGCAGCTGGTGCTGAGGCCGATTCTGCGCGACGGCTTGCTGACTGCGGAAGGCGATGTCTGGAAGCGTTCCCGCAAGGCGATGGCTCCGGTCTTCACGCCCCGCCACGCGCGCGGTTTTGCCAACCAGATGCTGCGCAAGACGGAAGAATTCGCCGAGCGCTACGCTGCCCCCGCGCGGAACGGCGAAGAAATCAACATCGCCACCGGCATGACCGAACTCACCTATGAGATCCTGGCCGAAACGCTGTTTTCCGGCGAGATCGCCACCGGTACCGACGGCTTTGCCGACCGCGTCGATTCGCTGCTGCACAATATGGGCCGCATCGATCCGATGGATTTGCTGATCGCGCCCGCCTGGGTGCCGCGCATCACCCGCATCCCCGGCAGGAAAGCACTCAAGGCTTTCCGTTCGATCGTCTCGGAGACGATGGATGCTCGCAAGGCAGCGATCGAGCGCGGCGACGATGTGCAGGACGACTTCCTGACGCTGCTCTTGAAGCTCGAAGGCCCTGAGGGCCTAACTCGCGACGAGATCGAAGACAATATCCTCACCTTCATCGGTGCGGGGCATGAAACCACCGCGCGGGCGCTGGCCTGGACGCTCTATTGTGTCGCCGAAAGCCCGCATTTCCGCAACCTGATGGAAGACGAGATCGATCGAGTCATCGCCGATGGCGCCGATCCCGTCGACTGGCTCGATGCGATGCCGCATGTCCGCGCCGCCTTCGAGGAAGCGCTGAGGCTCTATCCGCCGGCGCCGTCGATCAATCGCGCACCCCTCGAAGACGACGAATGGACGGACGAGAGCGCCAAGACAATCCAACTGCCAAAGGGCGAATCGGTGCTGGTCATGCCGTGGACGCTGCACCGGCACACATTATACTGGGACCGCCCGCGGCATTTCATGCCGGAACGCTTCCTCCCCGGCAATCGCGACAAGATCAATCGCTTCCAATACCTGCCGTTCGGTGCGGGACCGCGTATCTGTATCGGCGCGACTTTTGCATTGCAGGAAGCGGTGATCGCGCTTGCGGTGCTGATGAAGCGCTATCGCTTTGACGTGACGGCGAATACCAGGGCCTGGCCGGTACAGCGGCTGACGACGCAGCCCCTCAACGGGATTGCGATGTCGGTTCGGGCGCGCTGAGCTTCGTGCCCGGCTTGGCGATCTTTTTGATGCGCGCGCAGGTCGATTCGCCGACATTGTCGCAGGGTCGATAGGTAACGATCTCGCTGCCCGAGCCATCCGCCCAGACGACCTGGATGGTCACGGTTTTGGCCTTGTGACCCTTCATGTCGAGATAGATGTATTTGTTGGTGGGATCGTCGGCCGGAATGTTGAACGGCTGCTGGGGATCGCAGCTGCCGAGCGGAAAGCGTTGATCCAACTCGTCTGAATCGATGGAGTAGCGCACTTCCGAGAGCCGGCAGCGCATGGTCTGCAACGCTGTGAAATAGATGAGCTGGCGATTGTCATAGTTGCGGAACTGGATCCAACCCGGCTGCCGGTTGGCATCGAGCATGGCCTTGTAGATCGACATTTCAGGCAGTTCCGGCTTGTATTCGTCCTCATCGCTCTCTTGCGCGAATGCGCTTGCGCCCGCGGTCAGCATCAAACCGGCCATCAATGCTCTGCTCAGCTTCGTCCAAATACCCATAGGTCCCATCCACTTGTCGGTTTTTACGCTGATCTGCCGCATCCTGGTCTGGATATCGGCCCCGAAATCCCATAAGCCGCTTGAGGCTTCATGCCGTCAAGGCATGGTTCTTTCAAGGCGTTACAGCAGCACTTAATGGTATAACGGCGTGGCATCGCGATTTCTTCTCGGCATCGACACAGGTGGAACTTATACGGATGCGGTGCTCTTCAGCCCCGAGGAGGGGGTGAAGGCGAGAGCCAAGTCGCTCACCACCCGCCATGACCTTTCCGAAGGCATCCGCAAGGCGGTCGAGAATGTGCTCGACGAGACCGGCACTGATCCATCGTCGATCCGCCTCGCGTCGCTGTCCACCACGCTCGCCACGAATGCGCTGGTCGAGGGCCAGGGCGGCCGCGTCGGCCTTATCATGATCGGTTTCGGCCCCGAGGATCTCGAGCGCGACGGTTTGAAGGCGGCGCTGGGCGCCGATCCCGTCATTTTCCTGCCCGGCGGCCACAATGTCTATGGCCACGAGACGCCGCTCGATATGTCGGCGCTGGAAATCGAGATCGAGCATCTGTCGACGACGGTCACTGCCTTTGCCATTGCCGGCTACTTCTCCACCCGCAATCCCGACCATGAATTGCGAGTGAGGAATTTCGTCCGTGAGCGCACGCATCTGCCGGTGACTTGCAGCCATGAACTTTCCTCCAAGCTTGGCGGTCCGCGCCGGGCGCTGACGACATTGTTGAACGCGCGACTTGTGTCGATGATCGACCGGCTGATCGGCTCATCGGAAGATTTTCTGAAGGCGCATGGAATCAAGGCGCCGCTGATGGTGGTGCGCGGTGACGGTGCGTTGATTTCTTCCGCCGAGGCACGGTTGCGGCCGATCGAGACGATTCTCTCCGGCCCGGCGGCAAGCTTGGTCGGCGCGCGATTCCTGACCGGCCTCGACAACGCAGTCGTTTCCGACATCGGCGGCACGACGACGGATGTGGCGATTCTCGACAATGGCCGGCCGCGGCTGGATGAAGAAGGTGCTGTCGTCGGCGGCTATCGCACCATGGTGCAGGCTGTCGCCATGCGCACCTACGGCCTCGGCGGTGATTCGGAAGTGCATGTGAATGCCCGCGGGCTTGAGGCATCGCTGATTCTCGGTCCCCGACGCATCCTGCCGCTCAGCCTTGTCGCCCATCTGCACGGCAATGACATCATCGACGCGCTGGACCGGCAGCTCAAGGCGACCCATCCCGGTCGCCACGACGGACGATTCGCTATCCGCTCCGGACTGCCGGATAGATTCGCCAGCGGTCTTTCGGTTCAGGACGAGACGCTCTACCAGCGAATCAATGACAAGCCGATCGCACTCAATGATCTGTTGATGTCCTCGATGCAGAAAGCATCTCTCGACCGGCTGGTTTCGCGTGGCCTCGTTCACATCGCCGGCGTCACGCCATCGGACGCCATGCATGTGCTGGGACGGCAGAACCAGTGGAACACTGACGCGGCGCGTTTGGCGCTCGAACTCGGGGCTCGCACCAAGGACGGCACCGGCAAACCGATCGCATCGTCGGCCGAGGCATTTGCCGAGAAGATCGAAAGGCGCATGACACGGCAGTCGTCGGAAGTGATTCTCGCTGCGGCGCTCAGCGAAGACAATGTCGAAGGCGTCGACCCATCGCGATCCGTCCCGGTGGAGAGAGCCCTGGCCCGAAAGCCGGGAGTGGTTCGCTTTGCACTGTCGCTCGATCGGCCTCTGATTGGCCTCGGCGCCTCGGCGCATGTCTATTATCCCGCGATTGCCGAAATGCTGGATGCCGAATCGATCATTCCATCCGATGCAGGCGTCGCCAATGCGATTGGTGCGGTTGCCGGCGAAATTAGCCAGACCGTGGTGGTGACGGTGACGTCGCCGGAGGATGGCGTGTTCGTCATTTCCGGTGGCGGCGATACCACGCGCATGGTCGGCGAAGCGCAGACGATGGACATCGCCCGCAAACGCGCGACGGACACGGCGCTCGAACACGCCATCGCAAGCGGCGCCGATGAGCCGGTGGTCCACCTCAACGAAGTCATCGAGGCACCCGAGATCGAGGGCAATCGCAAGCTGGTAGAGGCGCGCTTCACGGCAACCGCGATCGGAAGGCCAAAAATCACCTGACATTTGTTCCTCGTGGGAATAAATCCTGGGTGCTTGCATCGGATTGACTGATTTCCGTCGATACCGCACTGTTCGCGCGATTTCAGGGTTTTGAATGAAGGGTATCGCCATGACCATGGTGGAACAGCACGGGCTCCGCATCGACCAGGCGCTCTACGATTTCCTGCTCACCGAGGCGCTGCCGGGCACCGGCGTGAAGCCCGAGCATTATTTCACGAGTCTCGCCGATATCATCCACGACCTCGCTCCGAAGAATCGCGCACTGCTGCAGAAGCGTGATGCGATCCAGATGCAGCTCGACGACTGGTACAAGAAGAATGGAGCGCCGGTCGACATGGCGCGCTACGAGGCGTTCCTGCGCGAGATCGGCTACATCGTTCCTGAAGGCGGCCCCTTCACGATCAATACCGCAAATGTTGATCCCGAAATCGCCGCTATTGCCGGGCCGCAATTGGTCGTCCCGGTAATGAATGCACGCTATGCACTCAATGCCGCCAATGCCCGCTGGGGCTCGCTTTACGATGCGCTCTACGGCACCGACGCGATTGCCGAGTCGGATGGCGCTGAAAAGACCAAGGGCTACAATCCCGCTCGCGGCGCCAAGGTCGTCGCCTGGGCGAGAAAATTTCTCAATGAAGCCGTGCCGTTGGCCGGCGGCAGCTGGGAAGGCGTCACATCGCTGCTGATTCGCGATGGAGCACTGATCGTTTCCAACGAGATCGGCGAGACTGGTCTGCGCGATCCGCATCAATTTGCCGGCTATCTGCAGAATGAGCTCGTCGAGTTGCGGGTCCTGCTGCGCAACAACGGCTTGCTGATCGAAATCCTCGTCGATCCCAACAGCATCATCGGCAAATCGGACCCCGCCAGCATTTCCGATGTGTGGATCGAATCGGCCATCACCGCGATCATGGACTGCGAGGACTCGATTGCCGCCGTCGATGCCGAGGACAAGGTCACAGTCTATCGCAATTGGCTCGGCCTCATGAAGGGTGACCTCACGGAAGAAGTGACCAAGTCAGGCAAGACCTTCACCCGTAAGCTCAATCCGGACGTCGACTACATCAAGCCGGATATCGGCACGCTTTCAGTCAAATGCCGCTCGCTGATGCTGGTGCGCAATGTCGGCCACCTCATGACCAACCCGGCGATCCTGGACAAGCACGGCAATGAAGTGCCCGAAGGCATCATGGATGCCTGCGTCACGGCTCTGATCGCGCTGCATGACATCGGTCCGAACGGTCGCCTGAAGAATTCCCAGGCCGGCTCGATGTATGTCGTCAAGCCGAAGATGCATGGGCCCGAGGAAGTCGCTTTCGCCGCCGAAATCTTCAAGCGCGTCGAAGAGATGCTGAAGATGCAGCCGAATACGATCAAGATGGGCATCATGGACGAGGAGCGCCGCACGACGGTCAACCTCAAGGAATGCATCCGCGCCGCCGCCGATCGTGTGGTGTTCATCAATACCGGCTTTCTCGACCGCACGGGTGACGAGATCCATACCTCGATGGAAGCCGGCCCGATGATTCGCAAGGGTGACATGAAGCAGGCGGCGTGGATCGCCGCCTATGAAAACTGGAATGTCGATACCGGTCTGGAATGCGGCCTGTCGGGTCACGCGCAGATCGGCAAGGGCATGTGGGCGATGCCCGACCTGATGGCTGCGATGCTGGAACAGAAGATCGCCCATCCGAAAGCGGGCGCCAACACTGCCTGGGTGCCGTCGCCGACAGCAGCCACGCTGCACGCGACTCACTATCACAAGGTCAATGTCGCGGCTGTGCAGGAAAGCCTGAAATCACGCCCGAAGGCCGAGCTTAGCGACATTCTCAGCATTCCGGTTGCGTCGCGACCCAACTGGACGCAGGAGGAAATCCAGCACGAGATCGACAACAATTGCCAGGGCATACTCGGCTATGTCGTCCGCTGGATCGATCAGGGCGTCGGTTGCTCCAAGGTGCCCGATATCAACAACATCGGCCTGATGGAAGATCGCGCCACTCTGCGTATTTCGGCCCAGCACATGGCCAACTGGCTGCATCATGGCGTCATCACCGAAGATCAGGTGATCTCGACGATGAAGCGGATGGCCGAGGTGGTCGACAGCCAGAATGCCGGCGACCCGCTCTACACGCCAATGGCGCCGCATTTCGGCAGCTCGATCGCCTTCCAGGCGGCAGTCGAACTGGTGATGAAGGGTCGTATCCAGCCGAATGGCTACACCGAGCCGGTGTTGCATCGCAGGCGCCTGGAGCTCAAGGCGAAGTTGGCGGGCTGATTCGCACTATGCGGACTTGAAATCCTCCAGCACCTGTTCGATCACCCGACGGGAGATCGACACCAATACCGGATTTGTCTCGAGATAATAGGGTAGTGCGATCAGCGCCACGGACAGCGCCCAGCCACGTCCGCGCAGCCAGGTCGAATCATCGACCGAAAGCGCTGCGCGGAATGTTTGTCGTGTGCTGGCGTCGAGCATCGACCAGGCTATCATCAGGTCAGTGGCCGGATCGCCAACGGTCAGGCATCCGAAATCGATAATTCCTGTCAATTCGCCATTCTCAACGATCAGGTTGGCGGGATGGATATCGCCATGCAACCAGACCGGGGCAGCATCCCAGCGAGGCGCGGCAAGCGATTGCCCCCAGGCGACTAGCGTGGTTTCCACGTCGATCAGTCCATGAAGGTCGGTGATCGCGGCACGAGTTTCCTTGTCGCGTCCAGCCAGCGGTCCACCGCGGCCGCCGGTAGGCGAATCGCTTGGAATCGGCGCATGACGAAGAGAGCGAACGAACTCGGCGAGCTTCAGCGATGCGTGACCGAGATCTTGGGGAGGATGCAGAAAAGCATTTTCGCCCTCGAGCCACTCACACACCGACCAGTGAAACGGATAATCACTCGTCGGCATGCCGACCGCCAATGGCCGCGGAATCCTCAGGGCAAGCTGCGGAGCAAGGGGACGCAGCCAGCGAAAATCCTTTTCCGCCTGTCCCGCTGCAGCCGGTATGCGCGGAAAGCGCACTGCCATCGCACTTCCGAGCCGATAGATCGTATGGTCGGTGCCACCCGAATTCACCTTCGTCAAAGGGAGACCGGCATGCTGCGGAAACTGGGCATCGATCAGCGATCGCGCCTGGGCGTCGCTGACGATGATTTCGTCCGCATGCATCCTTGTCGTGGTCATCATCCACCTATGTAAAAACAAAAGAGCCGCCGGGAAATCCCAGCGGCTCTCGTCAGATCTCAGGGTTCGGATCAGAGAACGACGACGCGCGTGCTCTTGCCCGGACGGACGCGTGAATAAAGGTCGATGACGTCCTGGTTCATCAGACGGATGCAGCCCGACGAGGCGGCAGTGCCGATCGAAGCCCATTCCGGCGTACCGTGCAGGCGGAACATCGTATCATGACCCTTGTCGTCGAACAGATACATGGCGCGTGCGCCGAGCGGATTGGTGATGCCGGGGTCCATGCCCTTTTCGACATACTTGGCGATTTCCGGCTTGCGCACGGCCATTTCAGCCGGCGGATGCCAAGTCGGCCATTCCTGTTTCCAGGCCACATAGGCCTCGCCCTTCCAGGCAAAACCCTGCTTGCCGACGCCGATGCCGTAGCGCATAGCCTTACCGTCGCCCAAAACGTAGTACAGGAAACGTGTGCGCGTATCGACGATGATCGTGCCGTGCTTTTTGTCTGTCGGGTAATCGACGACCTGGCGGTGGAATTTCTTGTCGACCCGGTTGATCGGGATGGCCGGCAGGGCATAGCCTGCGTCGGTGACCTTGCCATACGACTCGGTGACGATTTCGGACGTCTCGACGCTGGCGGTTTCGGATGTCGATGTTGTGGAGCAGGAAGCTAGGCCGAGGCCGAGGAGCAGGCCGAATGCCGTAGTCGCGTAGCGGAGGCGCATCTGTTTCTCTTGACTTGAATTGTGGGAGGAGGATGGTTGGTGCCCACCATCTCTAAATACGGTTTATTTGCGATTGGCCCGGCTTTTGCAAGCGCCGCAACGCCCGAGGAACCCCGGCGTTGCGGCAAAGAAAGCCACCATTGTTTTTTTGCAACATTATGCCCTTGAAACGGCAGGATTAGCGCATGGCAATACTTTCGATTCACGGAGACAACCCACTCAAGGATGGGCGGCAATCGCAGCGCGCGCTGGCCATTCGTCGTGGCATGCAGAGGCTACTGCATGACATGCGTCACGCGACCTTGCCGGAACTGGCGCTGTCCAGCGGCAGGCGCGCCGATATCGTTACTTTGTCGGAAAAAGGTGAAATCTGGATTATCGAGATCAAATCCTCGATCGAGGACTTTCGAGTCGATCGAAAATGGCCTGAATACCGCGCCTTTTGTGACCGGCTTTTCTTCGCAACCCTGCGAGATGTGCCGGCCGAGATCTTTCCCGAGGAATGCGGGCTGTTCCTGTCGGATTCCTATGGCGCCGAGATGATTCGTGATGCGCCTGAGCACAAGCTGCTGCCCGCCACCCGCAAGGCACTGACGCTGAATTTCTCCCGCATCGCCGCCGCACGCCTGATGCATGCGGAATGGGCGGCCGATCGGCTGGGTATCCCCAACCCCAACGAGCCCGAAAACGACAGCTTATGAAGAGTGAATATTACTTCGGCGCGCGTTTGGCGAGGATGCGCTGCAATGTACGCCGGTGCATGTTGAGGCGTCGCGCGGTTTCCGAGACGTTGCGTTCGCACATTTCATAGACGCGCTGGATATGTTCCCAGCGCACGCGATCGGCCGACATCGGGTTTTCCGGCAACTCGACCTTCTCGCCACTTTTGCGCGTCAGGGCGGCAAACACTTCGTCCGCATCCGCTGGCTTGGCCAGATAGTCTATGGCGCCGAGCTTTACCGCCGTCACCGCCGTAGCGATATTGCCGTAGCCGGTCAGCACGATCATATGCGAATCATCGCGCTTGGTGCGGATGGTTTCGATGACATCGAGGCCGTTGCCGTCGGCGAGCCTTAGATCCACCACCGCATATTTCGGCGGACGGGCCTTGGCCTTGGCGATTCCTTCCGCCACGCTCTCTGCCGTCTCCACCTTGAAGCCGCGGCTCTCCATGGCGCGGGCCAGGCGCTTGAGGAAGGGCGCGTCATCCTCGACGATCAACAGCGAGGCATCAGCGCCGATAATATCGGCGGAAGCGGGATGTGCGGCAATTTCGGTCATGATTGGAAAACCCTTGGTGTACACAGTCAATATAGGCGAGTTCCGGTGGCGGCCAAGCGCCAATCAGCGCTCTGCGTCCATATATTCGCGTTTCCAAGTTATCGTGACGCGAGCGCCTGACGTGTTTTCGAATGTCAACTCGGCACCGGAGCGTTCCAGCAGGGTCTTGGCGATGAAAAGGCCCAGGCCGAGCCCCCCCGCCTTTGGATGTCCCGTGCGGCTCGTCACATAGGGCTCGCCGATTCGCTGCAATATATCCGGGGCAAAGCCCTCACCATTGTCCTCAATGACGATCTGGACGATGTTCTTGTCGTGCCGGACACGCACGACAACTTCGGACTGCGCGTAGTCGACGGCATTCTCGATCAGGTTGCCGAGGCCGTAGACCACGCCGGCATTGCGCCGGCTGACCGGCTCGTCTGCACGCGGGCTTTCCTCGATAACCTTGATGTCGATGCCAAATTCGCGATGCGGCGCCGTCACCTCCTCGATCAGGGAGGAAAGTGGCATCTTCCGCATATGCTCTTCGCTACCGGTCGACAGCGTCGTCAGCCGCTTCATGATATCGCGACAGCGCTCGCTCTGGGAGATCAGCAGTTGCACATCCTCATGGAAGCGGTCGGTCGGCCCGATCTCGCGACTCATTTCCTTGGCAACCAGAGATATGGTGGCGAGCGGCGTGCCGAGTTCATGGGCGGCCGCAGCCGCCAACCCGTCGAGTTCCGAAAGGTGCATTTCCCGCTGCAACACCAGTTCCGTCGCCGCCAGCGCCGCTGAAAGCTCGCTGGCTTCCTCCGACACACGATAATTGTAAAAGGCGGCAAAGGAAGTGGTCGACACGATCGCAAACCACATGCCGGCGAGCAGGATCGGCTCGAACGGCACCGTGATGCCCGGATACCAGGGCAGCGCGAAAGGCGAAAACGCCAGCGCTGTAATGCAAAGGATCGCCACCAGCACCAGCCCCAGGCTGTAGCGCAGCGGCTGCGAGGCGCTCGAAATGATCACCGGCACGGAAATCAGCGGCGCAAACGGATTGGTCAGCCCGCCGGTGACGAAGAGCAGCGCCGCCAGCTGGAACAGATCGAAGGTCAGGAGCGCCAGCGCCCAGGACGGTTCGAGCCGGAACGTCGAGGGATAGGAGAGCTGCAGCCAGGCATTGGCCAGCGCCAGCACGGTGATCAGCGCCGCACAGGCAAACAGCGGCAGAGAAAATTGCAGCACCACCGCAACGATGACCACCGATACCGCCTGGCCGATCACGGCCAGCCATCGCAATCGAATCAGTGTCTCCAGCCTGAGTTTGCGGCCTTCGGGCCGGTCGACGATCGTTTCAAGCGCCATTTGTTGTTACTCTGCTTACGTGCCGCGCGGTTTGGCGCGCGCGGTCGGCGGCGCCTCGGATGGATCTTCGGGCCAGGGGTGCTTCGGGTATCGCCCGCGCATATCGGCGCGGACATCTTTCCACGAGCCCTTCCAGAAACCTGGCAGGTCCCGCGTGGTCTGAATCGGCCGGTGTGCTGGCGATGTCAATTCGAAAAGAATGGGAATGCGCTCGCCGCCCAGTGCCGGATGGCTCTTCAACCCGAAAAGCTCCTGCACCCGCACCGAAACCGAAGGCTCCTCGCCGCTATAGTCGACGGGATGGCGGTTGCCGGCCGGCGATTCGAAATGCGTTGGCGCCAGCCGGTCGAGATCGCGGCGCAGCGAATGCGGCACCAAGCTCAACAGTCCCTGCGACAGGCTGTCGGCGCGAATCGAATCGATTCCCCGTGCATCGTCGAGAAACGGCAGCAGCCAGTCTTCCACCGTTGCCATCAGCCCCTCGTCGCTGACTTCTGGCCATGGATCGCCGATCGTCCGGTGCAGGAATCCCAATCGCTCGCGCAGTTGCTGCGCCGCCTTCGAAAATGGCAGCGCCGAAATCCCCAGCATGCGGATGCCGTCGACAAGTGCCTTGGCCGCCCGTTCACCCGTCGGTCGGGCAAGCGGCGCCTCCTCGAAGATGATCGCCCCAAGTCGGGTGACGCGCCGCGCCCGCACCTGCTTCTTGTCGATGTCGAAGAAACACTCCTCCTCGCGCTTAATCGCGCCCGGCAGTTCCGCCTCGATTTCCGCCCGCGACGTCTCGGCCGCCGCGAGAATGCGTTGCGCGCCTGCTCGCCCCGTGAGGTCGGCGATGACAAGCATCTCGGATTTGGCGAGCCGCTCGGTATCGGCAACTTCGCCGCCGCGGCCATTGGCCATCACATAGCGACCACGTCCGCCGCGCTGGAAGGCGATCCGGTCCGGAAAGGCATGCAGCAGCAATTGTCCGATCGGAGCCCGAAATCCCGCCCGTTCATGCCTGGGAAGCGATTCGGCCAGCCGCTTTGCAAGCCGTCGCGACGATTCGGCCCGCTCGCCGCGATCACTCTGAAAGCGGCTGAGCCGCTCTTCAAGGTCGATGGAATTGCCGCCCAATCCTTGCTCGGTCAGAAGAATAGCCACCTCGCAGGCCTCCAGCCCGTGACCTTCCCGGTTCGCCGCGGTCGCCATGGCCGCCAGTCGAGGCGGCAAAGCTAGGTTGCGGATCAGCCGCCCTTCTTCCGTGATTGCGCCCTTGGCGTCGAACGCGCCCAGCGAAACCAGAAGGGTCCGCGCCTCCTGAATGGCGGTCGCCGGCGGCTGGTCGAGAAATTTCAGGTCGCCCGGGCCACTCACGCCCCAATAAGAGAGATCGAGAAGCAGGCCGGAGAGGTCGGTGGACAGGATTTCGGCCGGCGTAAAGGCTTCGAGCGCCGCCGTCTGCCCCTGGTGCCATAGCCTCAGCGCGATGCCGGGCTCGGTACGCCCGGCGCGGCCTGCCCGCTGGTCGGCGGAAGCGCGAGATACGCGGCGGGTCTCCAGCCGCGTGATTCCGGTTGCCGCTTCATAGACGGGTCGCCGCTGCAATCCGCTGTCGATGACGATGCGGACGCCATCGATGGTGATCGATGTCTCGGCGATCGAGGTGGCGAGCACGATCTTGCGCCTGCCATCCGGTGCGGGCTTGATCGCCTGGTCCTGTTCGGCTTGGGAAAGATTGCCGAACAGCGGCGCAATCACCGTCTCCGGTCCGAATCGGCCTTCAAGCCGTTCGGCGGTGCGGGTGATTTCTCGCTGCCCGGGCAGGAATGCCAGAATCGAGCCGCTTTCATCATGATGGGCAGCGATGATGGCGCGCGCCATCACATCCTCGATCTTCTGGCTGGAATCACGATCCTGATAGCGGATGTCGATGGGAAACGTCCGCCCCATGCTTTCGATCACCGGCGCATTCTCCATAAGAGAAGCGATACCCTCTATATCAAGGGTCGCCGACATCACCAGGATCCGCAGATCGTCACGAAGCCCCGCCTGCGCGTCGAGCGCCAGCGCCAGGCCAAAATCCGCATCGAGCGAACGCTCATGGAATTCGTCGAAGATAACCAGCGATACTCCCTTGAGTTCGGGATCATCGAGGATCATCCTGGCAAACACGCCCTCGGTCACTACCTCTATGCGCGTGCGCGCGGAGATCTTCGAATCCAGCCGCATTCGGTAGCCCACCGTTTCGCCGGTCTTTTCGCCCAGCAGCGACGCCATGCGGTTGGCTGCGGCGCGCGCCGCAAGCCGTCTCGGTTCGAGCAGGATGATCTTGCGCTCGCCACGCCAGGGCGCGTCGAGCAGGTAGAGGGGCACGATCGTCGTCTTGCCCGCGCCGGGCGGAGCGGAAAGAATGGCACGCGTGCCCGATTCGAGCGCCGCTGCTATAGATCCGAGGACCTCGGAGACGGGAAAATGAGGCAGGCTGACCGGCATGTCTGTTTCAAAGCTCCTCGGAAGCTTTGTAGGTCACTCTCTCCAGGGCGAAGATCGCCCCGGCCAGATCCTCGATACTGGCGCCGACCGACTTGAACAGCGTAATCTCCGATTCGCTTTCCCGTCCCTTGGCTATCCCACCCGCAAGATCGGCGAGATCCGCGACAATGTCGTCTGCTGATATGATGCCCGCGCGGATCGGTTGGATCAGGTCGCCGCCTTCCGCAAGCGCGCCCGCGCGCGTATCGACATAGATACGCGAACGCCGCACGGCCTCGTCGTCGCTCTCGCGCATCGTTGGCTTGAAGGCGCCAATCAGATCGAGATGGGTGCCGGGCTTGAGCCACTCTCCCTCTATAAGAGGACGTTCGGATAGAGTGCAGCAGGAAATGATGTCGGCGCTGGCCGCTGCCGAAGCCAGATCGTCGGTGACCGAGATCGAAAGGCCGAGTGATGCCGCCCGATCGGCGATCTGCTCAGCCTTTGCCGTGTCGCGGCCCCAGACCAGCACTTTGGTGATCGGCCGCACCGCTGCATGCGCTTCTATAAGATTGGCGGAAAGCCTTCCTGTTCCCACCACCAGCAGAGTGGAGCTGTCCTTGTGGGATAGATAGCGTGAGGCAAGCGCCGATGCCGCCGCCGTGCGCCGCGCCGTCAACTCGCCACCATCCAGTATGGTCAGCAGCTCGCCGGTCGATCCTGAGGACAACAGATAAGAGCCGAAGATCGCCGGTAGCCCGCGCTTGCCGTTGTCGGGAAACACCGAGACCATCTTGACGCCGAAATACCGGCCCGGCAGCCAGGCCGGCATCAGCA